>NZ_PSYW01000001.1:0-600000 GCF_003383095.1 Haloferax sp. Atlit-12N | reverse complement strand
GTCGTCAAGTCCGGCCGAGACGTAGACCACGAGCACGAGCGGGACGCCGAGGACGAGCGCGATAGTTAGCGCACCGTAGGCCGCAAAGCCGAGAGGCGTCGGCGGGAACGGCACCAAAAAGAGGAACCGAGGCGCGCTGAGGCCCGAGACGAACGTGCCCGTGAGGTAGCCCGCGACCCCGGCGACGGCGACGAGGGCGGCGTACAATCCGAGGACGAAGCGGTGACCGCCGACGTTCGAACTCACGGTCCACGCTCGGTGTCGGACGCTGTTAGGGGTTTCCGTTCGCCTCGATGGGGGTTGGTTCCCGCCTCGTACCGATGCACCTTTTGCCGCACGCGCCAAGAGTGAGCTATGTCGGATACCGATATCCTCGGACTCGTGCTCGGGGCCATCGCGATACTGATGTTCGCGACGGGCGTCCTCCTCGTCGTCTGAGGTCCCGCCGCTTTTCCGCGTCGCCGTATCGAGAGCAGTCGCGTTTCTCCACCGTGACCGCCGTCGCTCAGAGAGGTGGCGCTGGCGATACCGTGCTATTTCAGCGCACGCGAGCGAGCGACCGCTCCGATAACGCACGTGCGGGCTCGCGGGCACACGGACAGTCAGCGTCGCCGGGCGCGTTCGCTCTCGAAAAACAGCGTCCGAAAAATGAAACCGAAACGCCGGCGAGCGGCGTCGACTACGCGTCGTCCGCGGATTCCGCGTCCGCGTCGTCGACCGTCTGCCCGCCGTCGGTGGCGAGTTCGGTCTCGTCTTCGCCGCCGTCGGTGACGGCCGTCTCCAGTTTGCGCTCGAACCAGGTCCACTCGGCCGTGACGAGGTCGTCGTCGGCGAGGTCCCACGGGTCGCCGTCCTGGACTTCGCGGCCTTCGAGCCACGACTGGACGAAGTTCCAGACGAAGATGATCTGGCCGACGAGCAGGATGAGGGCGCCGACCGTGGCGACCTGGTGGAGCGTTGCGAACTGCGGCAGGTAGGTCGCGTAGCGACGCGGCATACCGCCGTAGCCGAGCAGAATCATCGCGAAGAACGTCAGGTTCGTCCCGACCATCGAGAGCCAGAAGTGCCACTTACCGAGCGTGACTTGGTACATCCGGCCGGTGTAGATGGGGAACCAGTAGTAGAGTCCGGCGAAGCCGGCGAAGGCGATGGCTCCCATGACGATGTAGTGGAAGTGTCCGACGACGTAGTAGGTGTCGTGGAGCACGAGGTCCACCGGAATCGACGCGAGGAAGACGCCCGTCACGCCGCCGATGATGAAGTTCGAGACGAAGCCGATGCAGAACAGCATCGGCGTCGTGAGGCGAATCTTCCCGTTCCACATCGTCGTAATCCAGTTGAACGTCTTGACCGCGCTCGGTATCGCGATGGCCAGCGAGACGGCCATGAACGAGGCGCGAAGCCGGGGGTCGATCCCCGTCGCGAACATGTGGTGCGCCCAGACGCCGAACGAGAGGACGCCGATGGCGAGCGTGGAGTAGACGACGAACTTGAACCCGAAGAGCCGACGGCCCGCGAAGCGCGGGAGCACGAGGCTCACGATGCCCATCGGGGGCAACACGAGGATGTACACTTCGGGGTGGCCGAAGAACCAAAACAGGTGCTGCCAGAGAATCGCACCGCCGTCGACCGAGAAGAACATCGTGCCGAAGTTCCGGTCGAGAAGCAGCATCACGATGGCGCTGCCGAGAAGCGGGAACGCGAAGAGGATGAGACCCGACTGGGTCAGAATCGTCCACGAGAAGATGTCGAGGTTCGCCCACGAGACCTTCTCGTTACGCTCCGTGAAGATGGTCGCGATGAAGTTGATCGCACCCATCGTGGCCGAGACACCGGAGAGGTGCAGGCCGAGAAGCATCAGGTCGACGCCGGCGTTCATCTGGTTGCCGGAGCCGACACCGGCTGAAAGCGGCGTGTACATCGTCCAGGCCGTCTGCGCCGGGATGACATCCGGGATGGGGAAGAACCCGGCCCAGATGAGCAGCGCCGCCGGCGGCAGGAGCCAGAACGCGATGGCGTTGATACGCGGGAACGCCATGTCGTCCGCGCCGATGAGAAGCGGGATAAAGTAGTTCGAGAACGCGGCGATGATGGGCGTCCCGAACAGGAACAGCATCGTAATCCCGTGGCTTGTGAGCAACGAGTTGTAGAACGTGTTCGAGATAAGCGTCATCGACGGGTCCGCCAGTTCAATCCGCATCAGGACGACCATGAGTCCGCCCACGGCGAACGCGACGAGCGCGTACGCGCCGTAGAGCATCCCGATGTCCTTGTGGTCGACCGTCGTCAACCAACGGATGACCCCGGATGGTTTCTCCTCCGAGACGTACTGCTCTGCGGTACCACCGACCGTGCCTCCGCCCGCGAGCGGAGTGTACGACCGCCAGTCTTCGACCCGCGCGAGCCACGCGGCGACGGCGATGAGGAAGACCCCCATAAGCACCGTCAGTGCTAACTGTCCGTTAACCTCCATGGAAGTGCCTGAGTAGTGCAGGGTAATGAAAGATTCGGGACTGCCCTGCGATTCGAGGTGCTTTAAGCCGTCTCGTCCGCGGCTTCGACGGCGTCGTCATCCGGCGATTCTTCGAGTTCGGCCGCCTCCTCGCTCTCTTCTTCGTGAAGCGGCTTCGCGCCGGGGACGGTCGCCTGTCCGGGCGCGTAGACGGTGCCTTCCTTCTCGGAGCCCGCGATGGCCTTCCCAGAGAGGTAGGTGAGCGCGGCGAGGAGCACGAACGGCGCGATAAGGAGCGCGTACTGGAGCCCCGACGTGAGCGATTCGAACCCAAACGGATTGACGAAGGTGAAAGCCACCACGAAAAACAGGATGATGGCCAGCGGAACCATGTTGACCGTGAGGTCGAGGATGGTCTCCTTGTCGAACGTCTTGGTTGCCATATCGAGACACTCGGGGACGCCGTTCAAATAGATTGTTGGTTTCTCGTTCGGTCGGGGTGGGTGGCGGCGGCCGCGGGGTCTCCCGTGGGATCGCTCGCGGCAGTCAGAAGGTCTGTCGCTGCTCGCGGACGAACAGTTCGAAGACGACGCCGCCGACCACCAGCAGAATCGCGGCCGCGATGACCGCGTAGCCGCGGGTGACGAGGGCGATGTTGGTGAACGCGAGTCCCCCGCCGAACGCGAGTAAGATGACCGCAAGCGCGGTGACTGCGCGAATCGTCGAGGTGACGTAGCCGGACTCCTTGAGGATGCCGACGACGCTCCCACCGAACAGGAGCAGTCCGCCGACGGCGAGTGGAAACAGGCCAAACAACAGACCCAACTCGGAGATCGGTATCCCGAGCGCGATGAACACGGGCCACGGACTGGCCGTGCGGTACTGGTCGGAGAGTCCCGGCGCTTCGTCCATACCCGCCCGTTGGACTGTGTGGTAACAAGCCCTTCGGAACCGAGACTAGCGGAGGGAGATACCCTGCCGAGCGAGGAAGTCGCTGACCGCACGAATCTCGACCGGACTCCCGATGATTCGGCACGTGCCGCCGTCCTTTCGGTGGACGGAGACGATGAACTCCGCTTCGAGGTCGTCGCGCACGCTCTCCAAGAGGTCGCAGGGGAGCACGATTTGCGTGCTGTCGCGGAGCGTTCGGGGGTCGGGCATCGGTGTTCATCGGGCGGTCGAAGGGGTCGTGTATAACCGTGCCGAAACTCGTCTCCCCGCGCACGCGAGACTGCCGCGATATCCGACGCGTCGGCGAGGCGGAATCTGCCGCGCGGAAGGAAAGGGTTTTTCGACGGACGCGGCGGAACTGTTGACGATGGGACTGGAGGAGGAGATCGAAGATATCCGCGAGGAGATATCTAACACGCCGTACAACAAGTCGACCGAGGCGCATATCGGTCGGCTGAAGGCGAAACTCGCGGAACTGAAAGAGAAACTCGAAAACCAGAGTTCGGCCGGTGGCGGCCAAGGGTACGCCGTCGAGAAGACCGGCGACGCGACGGTCGCGCTCGTCGGCTTCCCCAGCGTCGGCAAATCGACGCTCATCAACGCCCTCACCAACGCCGACAGCGAGACGGGCGAGTACGAGTTCACGACGCTCAACGTGAACCCGGGGATGCTGAAATACAGGGGTGCGAACATCCAGATACTCGACGTGCCGGGGCTCATCGAAGGAGCCGCGGGCGGTCGCGGCGGCGGTAAGGAGGTCCTTTCGGTCGTCCGCACCGCCGACCTCGTCGTGTTCATGCTCTCGGTGTTCGAGATAGAGCGCTACGAGCGGCTGCAACACGAACTCTACAACAACAAGATTCGGCTCGACACGTCGCCGCCGAACCTCTCTATCAACAAGAAGGGCAAAGGCGGCATCAACGTGACCAAAAGCGACAGCGTCGACCTCGAAGAGGAGACTATCAAGGGCATCCTCCGCGAGCACGGCTTCGTCAACGCCGAGGTGACGCTCCGCGGCGAGACGACCATCGACGAACTCGTCGACGGCATCATGAAAAACCGCGTCTACCTGCCGTCCATCGTCGCCGTCAACAAGGCCGACCTCATCGACAAGGACTACCTTCCGACCGTCGAGGAGAACCTCCGCGAGGTCGGTCTCGACCCCGACGAGGTCACGTTCATCAGCGCCGAGGCCGAGAAGGGCCTCGACGCGCTCAAAGAGGAAATCTGGGACGCTCTCGGGCTCATCCGCATCTACATGGACAAACCCGGCCGCGGCGTCGACTACGACGAACCGCTCGTCCTCCGCGAGGGCGACACCATCGACGACGCCATCCACGAACTCGGTGCCAAACTCGACGAGCGGTTCCGGTTCGCCCGCGTCTCCGGCCCGAGCGCGAAACACGACGACCAGCAGGTCGGCCGCGACCACGTCCTCGCCGACGAGGACGTGCTCCGCATCATCGCCCAGCGGTGACGACCGACCCGGCGGCCCGGTCGGATTCACAGTCGTCCGCGCGCCGCCGCCTCCAGCTATTCTTCGTCTTCGTCCTCGGTCTCGTTCCGTGGTCCGTCCAGACGTTCACGACCGGGAGCACCACGCTCCTGTTCCCGTGGGGGCTCGTCGGCCCCTCGACCGGGAGCGTGACGACCATTACCGACTTCTTCCTGCGCTTTACGATGGGGCTTCCGGACTACATCCTCGTGTGGCCAGTCGGCGTCGCCTGTTACCTCGTCGCGCTCTCGGGCGCGCTGTTCGGCCGCGAGGACGTTCGACTCACCGCGGCCGGGCTCGTGCTCGCCGGCGTGACTCAGTTAGAGGTCGCCCGCGGGTTTTCGGTCCAACCGGGTCGAACCGCGTGGCCGGTCGGGACCGTTCTCCTGTGGGCCGTGGCTGGGTTCGTGTATTGGTCACGCGCGGGCGGGCGCGAAGCCGACGGCTCCTCGCGCTGAGAGTAATCAGGATTCCCGCTGCCGGCGACGAGCCAGCCCGAACCGATGCGTTCCTCTTCTCAGTCGTCCGCGGCCGTCTTGGGGCGGTAGTTTCGGCTGACGGCCTTCCACGTCCCGGTCTTGAAGCGGTAGTAGTTCAGCGCCGCCGGAATCGTCGTCTCGGCGAGGAACGCCAGATAGAGTCCGGTGAGGCCGAGCGAGGTGACAGAGCCGATGTAGGTGAGCGGAATCGACCCGAGGAACATCCCGACGAACTGGCTGCCGAACGTCCAGCGGGTGTCGCCGCTGGCGTCGAGGGGGCCCGCGGAGCCGCCGGAGACGCCCTGTAAGATGACGGCGAGACAGGCGACGTAGACGAGGTCGACGGCGATGGGGACCGCCGGGTCCGCCGGGTTATCCACGAACCCGAGGACGATCGGCCGGGCGAATATCGCCACGAGCGCCGCCGACACGAGATACGTGGCGACGGCGAACCGAATGACTTCGTTGCCGTAGGCCTCTGCGGTCTGTTCGTCGTCCTTGCCGAGCGCCTGCCCGACGAGGCTCGACGACGCCAGCCCGAAGCCCCAGCCGGGGGTGTTCATCAGGCCCCAGATGCGGCGGGCGATGACGAACGCCGCGACCACGTCGGGCCCGAAGCTGTCGAGGATGGCGAGCATCGGGAACTCGGCGACGGTCCAGACGAGTCCGCGACCCATCACGGGCAGGCCGATTTTCACGAGGTCGACGAGCGTCCTGGGGTCGACGAACGACCCGAACGGGTCGATGGTGACGGGGAACGCGCCGACACCGGGGAGCGACCCTCGCGACAGACCGACCGCGAATGCGCTGGCGACGACGACGTTCGAGAGGACGGTCCCGAGCGCCGCGCCCTCGACGCCGAGGTCGAGGCCGAAGATGAGCACCGCGTTGAGGACGATGTTGATGACCGCACCGCTCGCACGGAGTGTCATCGCGGTGTAGGCGTCGTCGCTGCCGACGAGGACGCGGCTCCCGATGAGGTTCAGGCCGGCGAAGGGGACGCCGAGCCCGACGATTCGGAGGTACGCCGCTCCGAGTTCGATGGCACCTTGGTTGCTGCTCAGCACGGAGATGAGTTCGGTGGGGAACAGCCAGAAGACGGCCGTGACCGGGAGCGTGGCGATGACGGTCAAGAGCGCGCTCGACCGCACCGCGAGTCCTAACTCGTCTATCGCGTCCGCGCCGAAGCGCTGAGAGACGAGCGCGATGGTCCCCCCAGCGATACCGCCGCCGAGTGCGAAGGCGAGTCCCCAGTACGGCCCGGCGAACCCGACGCCGGTGATGGCGACAGTCCCGGAGGCGATTCCCACCATCGCCACGTCGACGGCGTTCTTCGACATCCGGGCGATGCCGGTGACGACGCGGGGCCACGAGAGGTCGGCGATGCGGACGGCACGCTCGCGGTCGAGGAGACCGATTCGAGCGAGCGCCAGCCCGATGCCGAGGATGAGGAGGCGAACGGGGTTGGGGACCGGGGACACTGCTGAATCGTAACTTCGGGGGGTACTTATGTACCACGTAACGGGCGGAAAACTCCCGTAGACGGCGTGTGACAACCATCCACGGTGGGTTCCGCGTTCGGTACGTTTTTCGCCAGCGCGACACATCAATCGGGTATGTCCGGAACCCTCGACCACGTGATGATTCGCGTCGAAGACCTCGAGGAGTCGCTCGACTGGTACACGACCCATCTCGGCTACGAAGAGAAGGGTCGCTGGGAGGCCGATACGTTCACCAACGTCTACCTCGGCCCCGAGGACCTCCACGAGGAGGGCGCGGTCCTCGAACTCACCTACAACCACGGCGACAACACCTACGAGATGGGCGACGCGTGGGGCCACATCGCGGTCCGCGTCCCCGAGGACGAACTCGAATCCTCCTATCAGCAGCTCATGGACGAGGGCGTCGAAGACTACCGCGACCCCGAGTCCTGCGGCGGCCGCTACGCGTTCGTCAAGGACCCCGACGGCCACGAGGTCGAAATCGTCAAGCGCGACCACGGCGCGAAGTGGAGCCTCGACCACACGATGATTCGCGTCGAGGACGCCGACGAGGCGCTCGGCTTCTGGACCCGAAAGTTCGGCTACGAGCACACCGGCCGCTGGGAGTCCGACACCTTCGCGAACTACTTCATGAAGCCCGAGGACGCGGCCGAAGAGGCGATGGCCGTCGAACTCACCTACAACTACGACGGTCGGAGCTACGAGATGGGCGACGCGTGGGGCCACCTCGCGGTCAGCGCCGACGACCTCCACGAGTACTGGGAGACGCTCATGGAGCGCGAGGCCGAAGACTACCGCGACCCCGAGTCCTGTGACGACATGTTCGCGTTCACGAAGGACCCCGACGGACACGAAATCGAGGTCATCCCGGCCGATTTCGAGTCACCGGAATAACAAGTAGGCGTTCTAACACGTCGTCTTTCCTGTTTCTTTACTGAACAATACGCCCGTTACGACGCTCTCCTCGGAGAGATATTCCACAAAGTATTTACCCAATCTCCGGAGAGTCGCTTTCGTACCCCTACCCAAGGTGAAAATCAGCGAGTAATCCCTCGCCCGACTACCCACGGGCGTTCGGGGCAGAAAGCTGCTTCGCCGCTTATAGACACATCTACAACAATGACAGCAAACAAACAAGTTCGTGCGGTTCTGCTCGCTGCGCTGATGGTTTTCTCGGTCTTTGCCGGGTCCATCGCGTTCACGGGCACTGCCGCCGCAGCGGCTACGTCGGCAACGGTGTCTTCTGATACCGTCGACAAAGGCCCGTCTGCGACCGTCGATGTTACGGTTAATTCCGGCGGAACGAACGATGTTCACGTATGGCTCGACCTGAACGACGACGGCTATTACAACGCCTCAGAACCATCCAGCACGGATAACCCGTCCTCTACGGCAACACTCTCGCTTTCGGTCCCGGAGAACGTCTCCACCGGCGAGTACAACGTCTCTGCCGCAGAGAGCGCTAGCCTGACCGCAGGTACCACCCAGCAGGAGGCTTACGACACACTCGATGTCGTTGCCGCCAACCCTGCTGACTTCAGCTCCGCCATCCACTACGATGACGGCACGCCGAAGGTCGAAGTCGCCTTCGACGAGGACGTCACCGTCAACGAGATGAACGTCACCGACGGCGAGACGAACCTCTCGCAGTCCGCGTCCGTCTCCGGCGGGCAGGTCAACGTCACCCTCAGCCAGGTCTACACCGAGGACCTCGAAGTCACGTACAACGTGACCGACTCCTCCGGTAACACGGCCTCCGCGACTGAAGACGTCACCTTCGCACCCATCTACGTTGCGAACGAGTCCAACAACACGGCCTACCAGGGCTCGAACGTTGCGGTCGTCGCTAGCGCGACGGACACCGACGTCGAAGTCGAGGGTGTTGACGACGACAACAACTACCAGTTCTCCGGTTCTACTGGCCCCAACAGTCAGGTCTTCGTCTTCGACACGGACGGCAAGACCCTCGACACGTACAAGTTCACGGTCGGTGGCGTCCAGAAGGCCCAGGTCGACGTTCGTGACCTCGGCTTCGAGCTCACCGTTGACGACCTGAACATCACGACCAAGGACGGTCTCGAAGGCTCTGTCTCGGCCAACGCGGGCGACCGCACCATCGACGTCGTCGCACTTGACGACGACGGCGACGAGGTCGACGGCACCGAGACCACCGTCACGCTCGACGGCCAGGGTGAAGCCGACTTCAACCTGAGCTCGGTCGACGCTGGCGAGTACACGATTGAGGCGACCGACGCGTTCTCGGGCGTCACGCTCGAGTCCGACACGGTCACGGTCTCGAAGGCCAAGGACTCCACGGGTGACTTCACGTCGTCCGTCATCAACGAACAGGTCGGCGACGTTGCCGAAATCACCGTCACGCTCGACGGCACGGACACCGGAACGGTCACCATCGGTGACTACAGTCTCGGTTACAGCGCGAACGTCACCGTCGAAGACGGTAACGACGACGGTGAAGTGACGCTCCTGTTCAACAGCTACGCACCGAAGAAGACCTCCTCGTTCGACGTTGACGACAGCGACGACGAGTACACGGTTGACGACATCACCACGGAAATCCCGAGCGGTGAGACCCTCGACGCCGGCGACTACGACCTCGAAGTCGCGACCGGTGGCGAGGCCGACAACGTCGCGACGCTCGTCCTCGAAGACCGCAGCACCGAGAGTGTCACCACCTGGACGGCACCCACGGGCGCTGACATCACCGAGACCGAGGACGTCTACGACGCAATCGAGAACGAAAACCTGACGCAGACGGACTCGCTGGCTAACGGCGACGTCGTCGTCACGCAGGTCTCCGCGACGGGTCTCGAAGGCGCGTTCGACGCGTCGAACTTCGACGCCCTCTCGGGCACGCAGTTCAACCTCACGGTCGAGCAGACGAACCCCGGACCGAACCGCGACGCGAAGGTCCTGGGCATCAACAGCTCGAGCGCCACGATCATCGCGGACGGTGACAACGACACGTACTTCATCGTCTACGACCTCGACGACGTCTCTGCCTCGCGCACGGACTACTACGACAACACCTCGACGCTCTACGAAGTCGAGGACGACGACGCGTTCAACGCGACGTTCACCGTCCTCGAAGACGGTGAGCTCGCCGAAGACGACGAGTCGGCCTCCGACGAGTTCGAAGTTGTCACCCCCGAACTCAGCCTCGACGAGGACGAGTTCGCGGTCTCCAACGCTGCCGAGCAGTCCATCTCGGGCACGGCCACCGTCGCCCCCGGTACGGAGCTCACCATCCGCGTGACCTCCGACGGCGACACCCAGCCGCGCTTCCTGAAGACGGCCTCGGTGTACGTGCAGGCTGACGGCACGTTCTCCTCCGCGTTCGACTTCTCGGAGCAGAACCTCAACGACACGTTCGAAGTGACGGCCTCCGTCGACTCCGGCACGGCTGACGATGCGACCGCTGACGGTACCGTCGGCGAAGCCATGGAGACGACCACGGCCGCGGAAACGACCACGACCGAGGAATCCACGGAAACGACCACCACGGAAGCGTCGACCGAGGAGACCACGGAAACGGCAACCGCGACCGAAGAGCCGACTGAGGAGCCGACCGAGGAGACCACCGAGTCCAGCACGCCTGGCTTCGGTGTCGTTGTCGCCCTCGTCGCGCTCGTCGCCGCTGCGCTCCTCGCAGTCCGCCGCGACAACTAACGACCGCTAATCCACTACCGGGGTTCCCCCGGTCCCCTCAACACTTCTTTATCGACTGCCCGCACAGCGGCAGCGCTGTACGGTCGGCTTACCCGGATGGTCGGACGAGTTCGATACCCGGAACGACAAGGGATTTATTCGCTCCACTGCATCGAACACGTATGCCCGGTCTCCTCTCCGACATCCTCGCGTGGGTGGTCATCGGAACCTTCGTCGCCGGCGCGGTCGTCAACGGGCGGAACCGCGACCTCGGGCGGCGGGTGATGTCCGCAGCGTGGGTGTTGTTTGCGGTCTTTTGGCTCCAACTCATCCCGCATTTCACGCTCGTTCACAAGAGCTACATCGAGGGTCTGTTGACCATCGCCGCTGTCCCGGCATCGCTCTACGCCGGGTGGCTCCTCTACAACGGCCGCGACACGCTGTTCGTCCTCTCACGGGCCGTCGCCGCCATGGGTGTGGTCTACCTCCCCTTCGAGACGATTCCCGCGCTGACGCTGTTCGGGACGACTATCCCTGCTCCCCGCGGCATTCTCATGGAGTCCGTCGCAGCGCAGACGCGTTTCCTCATCGAATCGCTCGGCTACACGCCGCAGATGATCCGCGGCGACGAGGGCTACCTGAACACGTTCCTGTGGATGCAGGGCTCTCACCGAATCGAGATCTCGGTCGTCCTCGCCTGCACCGGTCTTGGCAGCATCGCCATCTTCGCCGGCCTCATCGCCGCCGTTGACGCCCCGATGCGCCGGAAGCTCCGCGGACTCGCCATCGCCGTCCCCATCATCTACGCGCTGAACCTGCTTCGGACGACGTTCATCACCATCTCGGTCGGCAAGCAGTACTTCCAACTGTTCGTTGACGAAGTGCTGTTCCTCTTCGGCTCGTCCGACCCCTACATGGTGTCGTTCTTCATTTCCGACCGCATCATCAGCCAGGCGCTCGCGGTCGTCGCACTCGTCGGCATCACGTATCTCGTCGTGCAAGAGGTGCCGGAACTCCTCACCGTCATCGAAGACGTGCTCTACATGGTGACCGGCGAGGAGTACGACCTCAGAAGCGAGTTAGGGCTCGACGGGCGAGCGTAGTCGGTCCGCCCCGTTTTCTCTTCAGTTTTCGTCGTCGAACAGTTCCTCGGGCGCGCCGCCGAGCGCCGAGAGCGCGTCGGCTTCGACGTGATGGACCTCACCGGGGATAATGAGCATGTGCAGCGGTTCGCCGAAGTCGCGCTCGGCGAGCGCCGACAACCGGTCCGAGGCGACGACCGGGACCGGACTCCCGGCCCGGCAGACGGCCACGCCGAGGGCGTCGCCGTCCCAGTGTTCGGCGAAGAGTTCGGCGGCGTAGTCGGCGGTCATGTACTGGTCGCCATCGACCTCGACACCGCGACGACCCTCCCAGTCGACCTTGATGTCGAGGTAGACCAGCGTGTGCAAGCCGAGTTCGCGGTTCGCTTCGAGCGAGTCGACGACGCTCTTCGGAACCGGGTCGCCGCCGTGAACGTACGGGAACGGGAGCGTCACGGCCTTCCCGAAGCGGTAGTTCTGGAGTCCAGTCAGGCCGCTGGCGGCGGACTGGGCGGTCACGCCGTGGACGAGTCGCGTCTCGATACCGCGTTCTTCGGCTCGGAGGCGCAAGTCGACATGCGTGGTCGAAATCATCGTGTCGCCGGCGGTGAGGAACGCGACGTGTTCGTCCTCCGCGGCGTCGAGTATCGGCTCGGGGTCCTGTTCGACGCCGGCGCGGTCGCGGACCTCAATGTCGATGTCGTGGTAGGCTTCGAGTTCCTCGACGGTCGCGCCGACGAGGTGACTCGTGTAGAACTCCGCGAAGGCGCGGTCGGCGTCCGCGAGCGCCTCTCGCCCTTCGACGGTGATGGAGCGCTCGTCGTACAGACCGAGACCGATGAAGGTGAGCATGTCCGTGTTCTGTCGCGGGCGATGATAAGCGGCGTGACCTCCGGTGAGATGGCCGATACCCATTGCGTGAGATTACCCAGCACACTTTATTGTAGTTGAGGAAAATATTACCTCCGTATGTCAACCGATAGTCGTACACTAGAGACGGAGATGTTCGGACGCGCGGTACGATTCGACTACTCGGAGCGGTGGGTGGGCTACTCGCTTTTCCTCCTCAGAGTGGTGATGGGGTGGACGCTGTTCCAAGGTGGTATCACGAAGCTCGTAACCTACCTCGATTCGGACCCCTCGAACAACTGGACTGCGGCGGGCTACCTCGCCAACGCGATTCCCGAGGGGAACCCCCTGATGGGGCTGTGGAGTTCGATGGCGGGGAGCCCGCTCATCGACATGCTGAATATGTGGGGCTTGACACTCGCGGGATTAGCCCTCATCCTCGGCGCGTTCGTCCGATTCAGCGCCTTCTGGGGCGCGGTCATGATGCTGTTCTACTGGGCGGCGGCACTCGAAGGCGGCATCCTCGCCGGGCTCCCGCTGGCTCACGGCTGGGTCGTCGATGACCACATCGTCTACGCGGTGTTGCTGTTCGGCCTCGGCGCGTTCGGCGCGGGACGCATCCTCGGCGTCGATGCCTACCTCGAAAACATGGAGTTCGTGCGGCGTAACCGGTGGATGAGTCTCGTCATGGGCTAACGACTGCGCGCCAGCGACCATTTTTTGGGGTCCCGTCGTCGGACCCGACGGAACTTTCTCGACTGCCGCGTTTCGTTCGACTGATGTCGACTCCTCGTGCGACGGTTTCCTGTCCGACGTGCGGCCTCGAAGAGCGCTTCTCGAAGCTCGCGGACGCGCGTCTCCGAATCGAAGAACACCGCGTGGAGACCGGGCACGACCCGGTTTGGAAGTTAGGTCGGTTCGCACCCGGCGTGGAGAAGATGGGCGACGACGCGGGCGTGTGCGGTGTGAACCCCGACGCGGACCGCTGAGTCGGTGGACCGCCGACCCGTGTTCCGTTCCGACTCCGCCGAGCGTCAAGTCAGCAGATATGAGATTCATAACAATACGACGTTCCCTCGAACGAGTGGGTATGTGGTGCGAACGCTGCGGACGAGATACGACGGTCCGGAGACACGCGGTAGACGAGTTCACGGGATTCCTCTGTAGCGACTGTCGCGTGGTGTGGGACCGATTCACGTCGGCGTAATCGGTGGGCCGTGCCCGATGTCCCCGGCGTCGTCGCCGATAGCTACTTTTCGACACGGTCGATAGCTGTGTCCGATGGTCGATGGAACACGAGTCGCGGCCGTGGACGACGTCCCCGAAAACGGGTCGTACCTGTTCACCGCGGAGGACGCGTATTCGCGGACGAAAGAGCTCATCCTCGTCCGGTGCGACGACGGGCCGGGCATCGAAGCGTGGCCGAACACGTGCACCCACGAGAACCAGCGGTTTGACCGGGGGTCCGGCGCGGCGATACGTGACGGCGAGATCATCTGTCCGAAACACGGGTCGATGTTCGACGCCTGTTCCGGCGCGTGCGAAAACGGCGAAGCGGTAGGTACCGCTCTCCCGGACGTGGATATCGCGGTCGCCGACGGCGACGTTTTCCTGACCGACGACGAGTACACCTATCTCTACGAGGGCGCGGCGCGCGACGACGAGGACAACGCCGAAGACGACGATATTCCGAGTTCGACGTCGCACATCGGGTTTTGAGCCGCTCCCGAGACGGTCCGGTCGCCGCCGAACCATCACGAACGGCGGTATACTGGTCGCCTACTGGTCAGCGCCGTCCTCGTCGAGAACCCCGTGATACGGGCAAACGAACTCGTCACGGATGAGCTGTGCGTCGACGCGTGGTGAGACACGAGAGTGGTTGGTGAGGATGAAGAGCGGGGTTTCGGCGGAAGCGTGGTACTCCAGACGTCAATGAGCATCCCGTCGAACACGCTGCAAAAGGGGTGACAAAGGGAACCTCTGCGACGGTGGCTCATCCATGGGAACCCCACCACCACCACTCTGAGTTGTCGGGACACCCTCCACGTCGCGAGTCATGTCCATCTATGATCATATCCGCCATGAATATTTGTTCAATTGTCATGTTCGATGACGATTTGAGAAAACGATTAATCGCCGTCAAGCCACAGCGATGGGAGCTCGCGACAGCAGCCATTGTCAGAGGCGCCCACCACTAGTGTATGTCTGGCTACTGTGGACGTCGCGAGCTACCTAGGGAAACGCGCGATTCTAACATAATTGTTTATGCTTAATCCGTGCCCTGAGATCGTTAGAAGCAGTAATTAGTTGTCAGTATTGTCGCTCGATCTTGCGAGGATGTGTGAATTTAGCGGAATTTCGTGAGTACGGTGAGTTCACATCGTGGTGTCGAGGAATTCGGTTGGTCGATTAATGGGGCCACGCGCAAGACCGTCATTCCGCTGCTGACTGAGTACGGACTGGTCACGCGCGACTATCCCTGAACCGAAGACCTTCGTCTCCGGGATTGAGTTGTGGGATGATGAAGGAATCAGTAGAAGCCGGTGGAGGGGATTGTGAACCTCACTCGCAACGCTCCGCGTTGCTCGCTGGCTTAAATCCTTCCACGCGAGGCTCTTCAATCGTACTGTGTTCGGTAGAAAGAGCCGGTGGAGGGCTCTCAACTGAACCTTTACCAGCCCATCGACTGTCGATTCTCACATGCCTTCCGACCCGAAGCAGTCGGTCGCCACCCTCCGGAAGAAACTCCGGAACGGAACCCGCGGCGGCTGCGACCGCGACCGTGAACTCCTGCTCGATTTCTCGGACGAACTTCGCCTGCTGCGCGAAGACTACGGCCACTACCGACACGAGAAACTCCTCAGGCACAACGTCCGAATCAGCGAGAACGCAGACACGTGTCTCCATGAGACGCTCGTGCGGGAACGCGACGGCGACGCAGACGACGAGGAGACGTTCTACGACGCCAAGGACGCCGCGAAGGTCGTCGTCCGCTGGATACACAGCACCTACGACATCGAAGACGGCTCCCAAGAGACGAACCGCGACTACCGCGTCGCCTTCCGGCTCTTCGCGAAGCACGTCACCCGCGGGGACGACATCCCGGACACGCACTCGTGGATTTCGACGAAGACCAGCCGGGACTACCAGCCTGAACCCGACGAGGCCGACATGCTCGACCTCGAACGCGACGTCGAGCCGATGATCGAGGCGGCACGGAACCCCCGTGACAAGGCGCTCATCGCGCTGCAGTTCGAGGGCGGCTTCCGCGGCGGCGAACTGTACGACATGCGCGTCGAGGACATCACGGACGGCAAGCACTCGCTGAAGGTCCGCGTCGACGGGAAGCGCGGCGAACACGACGTCCACCTCATCGTGGCCGTCCCGTACGTCAAGCGCTGGCTGGCCGAACACCCCGGCGACCACGAGGACTACCTCTGGACGAAGCTCACCGAACCCGAGCGGTTCAGCTACACGCGCTTCCTCCAATGCTTCAAGGCCGCGGGCAAGCGCGCCGAGATTCGAAAGCCCGTCACGCCGACGAACTTCCGGAAGTCGAACGCCTACTGGCTCTCGACGCGCGAGAAGTCCCAAGCGTTCATCGAGGACCGACAGGGTCGCGCCCGCGGGTCGCCCGTCATCTCCCGGTACGTCGCGAAGTTCTCCGGCGAGACCCAAGAGATTCAGTACGCGGCGATGCACGGCCTCGAAGCCGTCGAGACGGAGACGAAGGAACTCGCGCCCGTCACCTGCCCGCGCTGTGAGAAGGAGACGCCGCGGGAGCGCGGCTTCTGTATCCATTGCAACCAGTCGCTCGACATCGAGTCGAAGGAACTCCTCGACCGCATCGGCACCGCCATCGACGACAAGGTGGTCGAGGCGGACGACGCCGACACGCGTCGGGACCTGCTGCGCGCTCGGCGGACGCTCGACGAGCGCCCGGCGATGATGGACACCGAGGAGCTTCACGAGTTGGCCTCGCGATTCTCTCTTTCCGACGAGGCCTGAAGCGCGATTTCGAACACGCGCCCGATGTCGTCGTCTTTGAACTGCTCGTAGAGTCGTTCGAATAGCTCGCGTTCCTCTTCGGTCAGGGTGTCGCGCGGCGGCGACTCGGCGCGGCTCATGGGTCGACCCTCCGGTTGGGGCGGTGGGGACAGTCGCGGCGTTCACCGTCCTCGTCGGGACCGCGGTTGGCCGCCCGGCCGTGGCCGTACTCCGTGCGGTCCGGGCCGACGGTGATCCAGAAGCCGCAGACCGTGCAGTAGGCGGTGTGGTTCGGGTTCGTGACCGGGACGAGGTGATCCGGGAGGTCGGTATCGGCGTCCTCGTCGATTTCGGCCTCGAAGCGTCCGCAGTTCCCCCGCGGCGGGACGGCCTCGGTGGGAATCATTCGTCGCCTCCGGCGAGGTTGTACTTGCGGACGATGAGTCCGTCGCGGAACTCGCTGGCGCGTTCGGCGGCGGCTTCCAGCGCGGTCGCGAGCGCCCGGGCCTGTTCGGGCGTGAACGTCGTCGCCGTACTGAGGCTTCGGAACTCCTCGCCGACCTCGAAGATGACCGAGCCGTGAGCGACCTCGACGTAGAGGTGGTTGACGCGGTCTTCGACCTCCGCGGAGATGCTTCCCCTGACAGTCGTCGATTCGATGTCGAGCGTGACGGCGAGTTCGTTCGCGCCGGCGTTCGCTTGCGCGTCGGGGACCGGGGACTCCCAGTCGCTCATCGGTTGCCTCCGGTGAGGTCGCTCGCGCGAACGAATCCGAGTTCGCACCCGCACGGGACGACGGTGTGGCTGCCGGGAGCCGAGGTGGTGAAGCCCTCGATGGGCGTGGTGCAGACGGGGCAGTTGGACGGTGATTCCTCTTTCGGGTCGCGGGGTTTATCTCGCCCCCGCGAGTGGGTTAGTTCGGTCGTCATTGGCTGTCGCGACGACCCTTACCGGGCTCCTGTCTCAGCAGGGGTCCGGAGTTTCTACCAGACCTGTAAGCACCGACGAGGGTCGTCTGTATCCACCTTGAGACGCATTGGATATAAATCCTATTGACGATAGTACAAAATTAGACAAACCTATCGTCAATACACTTGTTACCGATAGGTGTGATTTTTGGCTCATGTCCGTCGACAATACAAGAGAAATGGTTGAGCGAATTTCGTGGTTCTCTCCCGTTGACTACGAGATACTGATGTTCTACGACGAGCACGACGTCGGAGTGACGGCGAAATCGCTTGCCTACAACATCGACTACAACCGAAAGTACGTCAACCAGCGCGTTCGCGTACTCGAGGACGCCGGCTTCTTCACCAACACGAACGGAATCTACGAACTCACAGACTTCGGTCGCGACTTCCTCGCTGGAAGGGTTGACGCCGACGAGGTTGAGGCGCTCGGCGACGACTGATTCTGTTGGTGTAGCTGTGAGCACGGCATGCTAACTGAGGCCGGTTGGTTAGAAAGGGATGATTGGGTGGTGTCCGGATTGGCCGGATCTGCTGCGGTCTCTTCTTAACCTTGTGTTCAGGACATAGCTTAATCCTGACTAAAGATAGTAATAGGACTTATATATCATTTTGACATGTAATTTTGATATGAATTCCCGTCGTGGATCTGAATGGAGAAAGTGGGACCTTCATGTTCATACTCCTGCTTCATTTGAACACCAGTATCAGTTCAATGGCGATGAGGAGGTTCAAAAGTATGATTCTGATCAGTGGAACAAATACTTATCTGAACTTGAGAATGTTTCTGACATTTCAGTTCTAGGTATCACCGATTATTTCAGCATTGATGGGTACAAACGAATCTTAAAGGAGCGAGAACAAGGCAGGGTCAAAAACTTCGACACGGTTCTTCCAAATATCGAATTTCGACTATCAGATATCGTTACGAGTCGAAAAGATAGTGGAGACACAAAGCGGGTCAATCTGCATGTTATCTTTAGTCAAGATATTCATCCAGACGAGATTGAACGGAAGTTCTTGAATGGGATAAAGTTCGATGCGAGAGGGACTCAATACTCTCTATCTAGAGAAAACCTCCAGTATGCAGGAAAGGATTACATAGATTCAAATCAAGAAGAGAACCACCTTTCTAATTATGAAGCTGGTTGCAAAATTGCAACAGTCAATTTTAATGAAATAACTGATGCATTAGATAAACCGGAGTTCAAAGGGGAGTTCATGCTCATACTGGCAACAGGTGTTTGGGGAGACATCGAGTGGACATCTCAGGGACATGGTGCCAAGGAACGTCTCTTTAGAAAGACCGATGCCCTCTTTTCTGCTAACAGCAATCAAATTGACTGGGCTTTAGGAAAGGCTGATGAAAGTAAAGAAGCATTCAACAGAGCATTTGGTGATGTTAAACCCTGTCTTCATGGCTCAGATGCTCACCGGTATGAACGACTTTGTAGACCGGATGATGATAAGTACTGTTGGATAAAAGCAGACCCAACCTTCGAAGGCTTAAAACAGACTATGTACGAGCCTGAAAGGCGCGTCAAGATTCAATCTGACAAACCTGATGGCTTTACACCTATCCATTCGCTGAGCGGTGTTAGTATCTCCAACGGGAATATTTCTGACAATCTCGAAATTGCAGATAATGATATTCCTCTAAATAATAACCTAGTGACTGTCATCGGCGGCAAGGGTGCCGGCAAAACTGCCCTACTGGACCTGATCTCGAATTGTTTTGAAGATCGTTGTGCCCGGCCGATTGAGGATTACGATGAACCAGATGATCAGAACTCTTTTGTTCAGAGAATACAGTCAAAAAGACCGAGTATCCAAACAAAAATAGAATTTAATGGGAATGATGTAGAGGACTTTTCAAAAGAGCTTACTGAAGAGAGATTCTTTGAATCTGCAGAATTTGTGTATCTACCACAGGGGCAAATTGAAGAATATTGTCGGAATGAGGAACGATTGCATAAGCATATTCTACAAGTGATCAAGCGGAATGTCAACCAAAGTAATCCTGAGATGATAAACCGGTTTGATCAGTTACATAAAGAGGCCGAAGAACATGCGGACGAATTTAGATCAAAAACTTCTAAGATATATGAACTAGACCCAGACAAGATAACTGGGAATAAAGAAGAGTTACAGAAAGAGATATCTAGGGCGGAGGGTCGGCTGAAGTCTAAAAAAGCGGAGATTAATTCATTCGAACAACGCCACTCGGATGAACTTAAAAATAACTCCGCAACGAGGCTAAAGGAGCAAAAAAAGGAACTAGAGAGCGGGATTGAACAAATAACAAACACAATCTCAGACGTTCAGGGTTCTGCTGAGGAGTTGTCTCGGGTTCAAAAACTAAATTCGAGACTTGAAGACATCGAGTCACAGTTATCTGATTTCGGCATTGGACGATCTATTGAAAGAATACCAATCGGAAATATTCCCCAAACACTTGATACCATATCTGAAGAGTTAGATGAGAATTTATCGAGTAAAAAAGATGAAAAGGCCAAAGTAGAGAAGAGAATCACTGAACTAACTGACCTTGAACAAGACTACTCCAAATTGTTGGATGAATTAGAAAATATTAATAACGAAATTTCAGAATTAGAGTCAGAACTCTCTGCGGTAAACGATAGACTCGACAGGTTGGAGGAATTTCGAAAGTACCGCCGTACCTCATTCATAGAATACCTACAGAAATATATTGAGATTAGGAATCAGTATCAAACGGTAATTGATCAATTTTCCTCGACGCAAACGAGTATTCTTGAAGAGATATCATTCGAACCCTCGGTCAACATTAGTGACGACCTCAAACAACAATTGAGCCGACTTCTTGATGGCCGTAGCATAAATGATTCAGATATTGATGCCGCCATTGAACACCTCCAGAATGCTCTAGAGAGAGAAGTACCACAACAACAGGCAGAAGATGTTGAAAAGTTTTTAAATTCAGTTGAAGAGTTGCAGAAAGATAAATTGAGTAGAGTACAGGACATTGATTTTGAAAGTGCAGTCTATGACACACACCTGGACTTAGTTGAAGAGATATATTTCAGAAGTTCTCCGATGCAGAGTCTATCCCTAGGACAAAAAGGAACTGTTCTTCTAAAGATACTACTTGCAGAAGAAGAAACACCACTAATAATCGACCAACCAGAAGAAAATCTCGACAATCAGTTTATTTATGAAACATTAGTTGGTGCTTTTAGAGACGCAAAGCTAAAGAGACAAGTAATAATTGCGACCCACAATGCAAATCTAGTTGTTAATACGGATGCTGAGCAGGTTGTTGTCGCAGACTATGATGATAATACAATTAATTTTGAATCTGGAGGCCTTGAAAATTCAGAAATCAGAGAAAAAGTCACAACAATTCTCGAAGGCGGTACGGAGGCATTCCAACGGCGTGAACAGAGATATGGTTTAGAATAGCTACTGATTGATGTATACCTGGTCTGGTTTTTACTTGATGCCTGAAGTGTATCGGTGTATCAATCGATATTGTCTGCCTGCACAACGAATATCTGATGAATATACAAACAAACGAACACTAGCCTAGCGTTCTTGTGTCTCCGTAAACTTACTGGAAATACCTGTCCCATACTCGTCAAGCCGACTCTGCTTGCCGATCTCGCTAGCAACCAGCTGCTCACATTCCTTACGCAGTTCGTCTTTCATGCCCTCTATTCGCCAGTTTACCCATTTATCTTCGAGGACCTGCTCGAGGTCATCTTTAGCCGTGTAGTTCGAGACGATTTTGAGGTCGGCGCGTTCGTCTTCCCACTCAGATAAGAAATTGATGTGTATACCAGACTCGATGAGGTCATCAACAATCTCATCGATACGACCTTCGCTGAAGTTCAATGAGCTATTTGCGACGTATTTTCTGATATCTGCGCGGTCAACACATGGGTGTCGCCCCTCAACACGGCGAGCTTGCACCACGACACGCAGTTGGTCGACAATAATCGATGTCGGGAGAACGTCTGCTTGACCAAACGCTGTGGTTACTCGGTCTAGTTCACCGTTCAACGACGACACGTCGTGTGTGTGACGTCGCTCAAGTTCTTGGAGCATCGCATTTGGCTCATCCGCCTCTAAATTATCCGGGAATACGGTTGGCCTTGCATGCCGAATCCACAACGTATCGTGGTGGGCGTCTACCACCCATGTGATAAACTCTGCTCCTTGTTCGATGATCTCTTTTGCAATCTTATCGCCGTGGTTGACGTACGTTGCAACCACGAACTCCATGTGGTTGATTTCGCTTCCCAGAATCTCTTCTTCGATGTGCTCTTTGTACTCTTTAGCTACTTCTTTCCGCGTCTGAAGTTGTTCAACGATTTTACTGGCGCTTGAGGGGATAGATGACTTCGCCTCTCCGAAAATCACACTTCCATCGAGGTTCCACAACAGGAAATCGAAGTTGGGAACTCCCAAATCCTCGAGCGGTTCGGCGGTAATGAACTTATATCCCGCTGGTGCACTCTGTACGAACGGAAAAATTGAGTAACTGATCAGCTTGCGGTGTTGACGTTGAATGTCGATTTCTTCGCGGAAGCTCTCGCGCTTGGACTGTTCTTGAAACCGGCGGAGCTTCTGATGGATACACTTCCCGTAGCGTCCACGATATTCTGTTTTTTGACCCTCGGGCACCGAGTCTGGAGGGTCAACGTTCGTCATGTTATGCAGCAGTCTGAGATTCGTAGAGCTTCATTCTCGCCCCACCATCTAACATCTGAATCACGGCGAGGTAGAACTCAATCAGCGATGGGAACGAACAGTTGTGCTTCGGGATGATCCGCATTGAGTTCTCAGTGGCACTCACGTTGAACAGGGAACCTCTATTCTCGTCCGTTACTTGCGCAGAGAAGTCGAGAGAGCCCGCTTGCTTCGTAACGTCTGTAAAGCTGAAATTCAGGTCTTGGCTGTTCTTCGTGCCTCTGATAAAACTCTCGGCTTGCATCAACGTAACTGGCTGATCAAAATCTATCTCACCAGAACTCACCTCCGCGACTTGGAGTTTCAAGTTTCCCGGCTCCACCTCCCGCTTCTCAAACTTGATCTGGTTTGCTACGTCAAGTAACTCAAGAACATTGACCACGACTTCATTCAGGAGTTCGAACAAGATATTGAAGCTCTCCTGATTGACCGTCTCTAGAGTGAACTTGCCGGACGTGTCGATTCTGATGGAGACGTTTTCGTGTTCATACTGGATTCGAGTAGGGACGACGCCGTACTCGTTGCGAAACTCATCGAGTCGGTCACGACCATCGATTCCCTTGTACTCGATTTCACGGTCGACATCTGGGCGGGTGCGAGCATCTGCAAGACTAGGGACACGCTTTGATTTAAACTCAGAAATGCGCATGTCCTCGTAACTACTGAGGACGATCTCGTTCATTGTCTGGAAGTCCTCAGTCATAATCGGCATCGGTGAGAGGCAATCGCTATGTTCTGAAACGGGGCGCAGCGCTTGTCGAATTGCCTCCTCTGTCTCAGCCGTAACTACCATCTGGAGATCGTCTTTGTACTCTCCGACGTAGAACTTCGCTGGCTGTTCAGCGCCCTTTCGATTCCGGTACTCTCCGACAAATTTCGTTATCTCACCGAGATCTTCGGTTTCGTAATGTTCGTCGAGATACTCCCTCCAGCCGTCATCTGAGAGGTAGAGGAAAGACTTCACTCGCTGTCCGTGGTACCCCGATAGAACAGACTCAGGCGAGTCTATAATGACTCGGCAGAAATCCTTGAGATTGTATTCACCTTCGGGAATATGCATTGGAGTACCTCTGACTATCGTCTACTTCTTGGATATGTGACTCCCGTCCGTATATTAGTTCCCCATCTTGGGTGAAAGTGAAAAAGACATGTAGCCTGACTAATCCCTCCTCAAAACACCTTCTGCCTGAGCGAAACACAGGTGCCACTATTCATGAGATCTCATAGTACCGCTTCGTTCTCTCCCACGTATCCGACGATGGACCGCGACGACATCCGCGAAGCGCTCAATTGGTTCCGTGCCATTGATCCCGAGGTCGTCTTCCACGAACCCATCAATCCCCGAGGGATGAACTTCGAGCTGTGCGTCGACGCATTGCGTGGCGCCGGCTTCGAAGCAGCAGCGTCAGCGTTTGAGGAACTACTCGACCGAGAGACCTGGGTTGAGTACGCGCTTGAACAGATTCAGATGGTTCGCGATGTAGCTGCGGAACTCGGTGGGCCGACTATTCACACGTGGCCCGATCGGGAACTAATCGGGTCGACAAGTGGTGAGACACGAGAGCAGTTGGTGAGGATGAAGAACGAGGTTTCGGCAGAAGCGTGGTGATTTGAACTCAGACGGATGGTGAAACGATATGCGACAGAGCGCGGAGTGGATGACGCCCTCTGATGACCGGATTCTTGAGTTGCTTCGAGAGTACGGTAATCTCACTCCTCGTGCTGTCGAAGACTTTGGCGGCCCCTCGATGGGTCATGCGCAAGACCGTCTTCCGCTGCTGACTAAGTATGGACTGGCCACGCGGCTTTCGCGCGGCCTCTACGCGATCTCGGACGACGGACTCGCGTACTTGGACGAAGAACTGGACGCATCGACGTTGAAGTCCGTCGACGACGAGTAACTGTTTTTGTGGTGTCTCGCTGTTCGTGGCCACGGCAAGTTAGCCGAGGGTGGTTAGTTAGAAAGGGATGATTGGGTGGTGTCCGGATTGGCCGGACTCTATTATTTGAGTCTTATTCCGTCGATTCCCACCGGGTCTATTCGGTTTCTGAAGAACTAGTCGTCTTGGGCCTCGCCCGACATTGCACCTGAAGAGATGGGTGAAGAGCTAGAGCTGTCATTTAAAACATCAACCATAGCTCCACCAACAGCTTTTGCTAACCTGACTGGAACCGCGTTGCCAACCATTTGTTGACGGGCATTGAACGATTCACCGACGAATCGGTAATGGTCTGGGAAAGACTGAAGCCGTGCAGCCTCACGGACAGACAGTAGCCGGTCTTGGTCACCAGTATTTTCTTCACCGGGGGATTCCTTTAGTGGATGAACCATCATCTGCTTTCGAAAGTTTGCAACGGTATATGCCGGCATGTCTGGCTTCAATCTGCGATATATGTGGTCATGCGTTTGACTTCTATTCTTATAATTTGACATCAACTCTGCGGGGATATCCTCCCAATTCCCACCTTGACTAATATACTTGAATCGGCGATATGTTGACTCTCTATTTACTGTTGTTCGGTGATTGTAGACCACGGAGTCTTCTATCTGGGACCGCATGCTTCTAACATACTCTGTGAGATACTCAACAGGTGGGTCATATTCCATTACTTCGCTACCGCCTCCACCTTTAGGGAGTCGTGGAAGATCGTATATAGCATCCCGAACCGTGACTGGATCATCTAAGTGTGGATCATGTTCGAACTCTTCATACTCTCTAGCCCCGGGGTTGTGTGTAGTCTGAGGAAAATTAGGGCGTCCTTCTGAAGAGGCTATGAAGAAAACTCGACGTCGTAATTGTGGTACACCATATTCATCAGCATGGAGAACCCCAAAGCGGTGATGGAATCCCCAGTCTTGGAGAGTGTCCAGGATACTATCCTTATATTGTCCCTCTTCCATAGTCAGAAGTGGAGGGACGTTTTCTAATATGATTCCGCGAGGACTGAACTCTTCAGCAATCTCAAGAAACAGTTCTGGGAGAACATTCAAAGGATTATCCCGGTTTTGTGTGATCGAATTCGCTTTCGAGAAGCCCTTACAGGGAGGCCCACCAGCCACTATATCAATATCTTCTGGGTCAAATCCGTTTCCTCGAATTTCTTCTGATATTTTTTCATGTATGTTGGAGCTGGTGAGGTCAAGACAGACGCCTCTGCCATCATGATTGTAAGAGTAGGTTGAGATGGAGTGGTGGTCAGCATCAACACCAGCAACAACCTCGATACCTGCTTGCTCCAGACCAAAGCTGAGTCCCCCTGCACCGCAAAATAGATCTAAAGCAGTCAGTTTGCAACCCGAATTCATCTGGTCAAAAGAACTGCATCGCTGTACTTTAGTTTGATGACTCTTTATCGTGATCCAACTGTACTACTTTCTATTCAATCGAAGGGTATAGTAATATCCATCACCTTGTCCGGACAACGAATGGATTTGACGCCCATTAAGTATAAATATGCCAACACTTGAGGAAGCATTGGAATCAATTGCTGATGACGGCAGCGAGTCTGCTGACACACTACTGCACAATTACAGAAATGTGAAGAAATATCTAGAGCGACAGTACTACCCGTGGGTGCTCAATAATTGTCAGTGGTTTACAGACCATGGGGAGAAGCATGTTAAATCCGTAATCAACCAATTGAATTGCCTCCTAAGTGAGGAAATGGAATCAGATGAGTACGGATCTCTTAGCTATATGGATATGTATCTTCTACTTACTGCCACCATTTGGCATGACGTGGGAATGGTAAGCCAACGGGCAGGGCATGAAGATGAAACCGCGAGAATCGCCAAGGAGATCCAAGATCTCGCCTTCCCAAATACAGGTATACAAAGTGTCGTCAGCCGAATCGTCAAAGCACATACCGGGGACGGAAAGAATGGGCTAGAGATACCACGAACGAAGACCGAAGTCACGATCGGACATGAGTCGTTTACTGTAAAATCCAGATCATTGTCTGCATTGTTGAGATTTGCTGACGAAATCTCTGAGAACCAAGAGAGGGTAAGTGCGGGTAGGGCTATTTGGGAGAACGTACCCGAAGAAAGTGAAATATATTGGCGATTTGCAGACTCGATCACGGGTATTGTCCCCAAGCCGAGACGGAACACAGTTAGTGTCAATATTGAATTGACAGAGGAAAGTGCAATGAAACGGTTCCCTGTTCCGGACGAGTACCAATCTCGAGCCACAGATGGGGAGATCACCCTCATAGAATACATAATATGTCGGCTTGAGAAAATGAACAACGAGAAAGTGTACTGCGCTTCCGAGTTCAGGGAGTTCGTTGATATAAGAGATATGCACGTGAGGCTGAGTTTAATGGGTGAAGTGGGTGAAATTGAAGAAGAAATAAATGAAACACTCGGTGTGTCAGGTCTCGCGGGGGCAGATGGATATCCTAACGTAGAGATCTATGACAAGTTCTTTGAAAAGAATCAAAATCTTAACCCGGAAAAACTTGAGGCGGTCGAGAAATAATGATTAACATCTCAGAAAACCCGTTTACTGTCCACAGTCCTGATGCCTTAGATCAAGTCTCACCAGAAACAATTGTCGATCTATTTGTTAAGAAACACACACGCTTCTCAGCAATTAACCAGCAGAAGCACTCCTTCTTATGGGGCTCAAGAGGATCAGGGAAGAGTTTCATTCTTCGGTATATGGAACCACAATGTCAGTTTATCGAAGCTGGAGGAGTTGAAGAATTCTTCTCCAAGAACGACCCATATGTCGGTGTTTATACACCTTGTAGTAAAGGTGAAATTGATAAAGAAGAGTTGAACCTACTGAGCAACGCGGAAGCACGTGTAATTACTGAGCACCTCCTAAACTTATCAATAGCAGAAGAGGTTACATCTGTACTTTCATCACAGTTTCCTGAGGATTATTTCAATATAGATGACAAGGTAGAATTTGCAGAACGTGCTGCAAACTTGTTTGATACCGCCTCAATTGCAGCGTCAAAAAACCAAGCAGATAATTACCACAACAAGTCCGATTCTCCACTTAAATGGCTAAACAAGTTGTTTGAAGAAGAAAAGCGGAGAGTCACTCATTACCTGAACAAAGTCCCATTCTCAGAAGACGCTCGCTATCAAGGAGCAACAAGCGGTTACCACGATTTCCTCTTGCCACTAATTTCAAATGTCCAAAATCTGCTACAGCAGCCAAATGTGCCGATATATATCCTGCTTGATGATGCATTCCATTTGACGAAGCGCCAACAACAAGTTGTTAACACGTGGATTGCGAACCGGGATCAGGGAACAGTTTGCGTCAAGGTTTCATCTAGTAAGGAAAGATATGAAACATTCAGCACGGTAGGTCGCGGAAGAATTGAGATACCGCACGACTACACAGAGGTTTCGATTGATGAGATTTATACTAGGAATGATAGCAACTACGCTCAAAAAGTCCGCGAAATTGCGAACAAAAGACTAGAGTTATCAGAAATTCCAGCAAACAACATCGAGGAATTTCTCCCTAAAAACGAGTTTGAGCAAGAATTACTTGAAGAAATTAAAGAACAAGTAGCAGAAGAATGGGTTGAAGAAGATGAACCGGGAGAACGCTCCGACTTTATTAACAGATATGCAAATGCAAGACTGTTCCAGGAATTAGCAGATAGAAAAAATAGAAAAAGTTACGCAGGCTTCGAAAATTTAGTCCATATCTCTTCTGGGAGAATACGGTATTTCCTCGATCCATGCTTCCTAATGGTTGAAGAACTGAAAAGCGATGGAGTGGATGTAGATGAGATGGAAGAGATACCTCCCAGAATTCAAGATAAAATATTGCGAGAGTATTCCCGAGACTTGTTGATTGGTGAGCCTGAGAAGATGAAGAAAGACCTGAAACCAGAGCGACGGAGTCACCTTGACAAATTAATTACGTTAGTTAAATCTCTCGGTCAACTATTCTATAACCGCCTCCATGACAAAGATTCACGCGAGCCACGGATATTTTCGTTTACTATCCGAGAAGAGATTGATGAGGACTCCGAAGTGAAATCAGTACTTGAGCTTGGTCGGGCTATGCAATATTTCCAAAAGGATACATACAGTAGTAAAGATGGAGGGGGAAGAGAAGACTGGTATATCTTGAATCGGAGGCTTGCCCCACAATTTAAAATTGACCCAACAGGGTTCCAAGGGAGGATCAGACTCACACAACGCCAACTAGAAGAGGGTTGCAATGACCCACAGGAATTTGTTCGCAGGGTCCTAGGTGATGATGAAAGACAAAGTGGGCTGGAGGATTTCAACTAATGACCAAGAAATTCAGCTATAGAGAGTTCAGGTCCAAAGGAGGGTTACTTCAAGATACTGAAAAGGACGACCTCTTCATTGTGAGCGCTGGTTTCGAACCGCGTGCAACAGCAGTAGTGGATGCTCTTTCAACCGGGTACCGCGCTAAAGTCGGTATTGTGTATGTGAATGAGGAGTTGCTATCTGATTACGGTGTAGAGTCGACAAAAGACAACCTAAAGTCATTAAAAAATGAGCTTGAAGACTACTGTGATGAGGTTCGAGTAGCTAAAGGAAGTTGGTTGAATTCTGGCAAACAGCTTCAGGCATTTGAGAATGAAATGGCAGATCTCGGTTTTGAGTCAGACAACTCTCTCCGAGTTAGTATTGACTCAACGTGTTTCAGTAAAGAGACTCTTCTAATTCTCCTAAATCTGCTCTATTATCGATTTGAGCCCCAAGATCCAAATGTATTTTATGTGTCACCAAAGAGCCATGGTGAATGGCTGAGTAGGGGGCATAGAAATATTAGGAATATCCTTGGCCAGGCAGGAATACATCAATCAACACGTCCCACGACGTTAGTTCTTTTATCTGGGTTTGAGAGTAATCGGGCTGAAAAGATAATTGAAGAGTTTGAGGCATCCGAGGTGATGCTTGGAATAGGCGACCCACCAACCAATCCAGATTTCCTAGATAGAAATGAAAATGAACAGGACATGATTTTAGCACAGCCAGAGGTAGATACGTTTCAATTCCCAGCAGCATCAATTGATGGCACTAGAGAGATTGTAAGTGACATCATCCAAGACCGAATATCTAAACGAAATGTCGTCGTCGCTCCTCAAAGTACTAAACTGTCCACAATTGGTGCATGGGAGGCGTCAAGGAGTCTTTTTGAGGTGCAGATGAGTTATTCAGTTCCTGGAGAGTACAATTACGACTCATACTCTGAAGGCATTGATAGTTTGTATATTGATACAATATCAATGTAATAATGGTACTCCGAAGGTTTTGGGAGTATATCTAGAATTTTGTAAAATCATGCGTAAATATACAACTATCGTAGGATCTGGAAGTCTTTGCAGGGGGGACTCCATCCAAGACGGCGTATTTCGTTGCTCTCGGGCGTCTAATAAGTACTGTAATTAGACATTTCTGGTGAGTACTATCGTCTTGCATTTGCTCAAAGCAGTTAGCAATCTTATAAGAGGGAAGGTGATGGTCGTACAGAGAAAGTACTAACTGAGCAATGACACTCAACGAGATCCGGGCTCGACGCGACCAACTTGCCACAGAGTACGTCGAACACAAAAACAAGCAACTCTATCCGAGTCAAATCGGCCAACAGTTCTACTGCGAGCAGACCCTCGACCTTCGTGAGAAGCATGGCGACGTTGAGACGGAAGAAAAGACGAAAGGAACAGAAGTCCACAAGAAAGCTGCCGAGGATGCTGTGGAAGTGTCTGACGATGAACTCTGGGAGGGGATTGAGAGTGGTGACCTCCAAATAATCGTCGAGTCTGGTTTCGTTGGCGACGCCGCTGAGTTCTATCTAGGCGGGAAACCAGACGCCATCGTCTTCGAGAATCAAAAACCACAGGTTGTTTTCGACCGAAAAACTTCCTCTCGACCCAGCCAAGTGTACGATAACCAGCGGATTCAGGTCTGGTTGTACGGGTTCATACTTGATCGACTTGGGTTCGACACCGAAGACCTCCGAATCGGGATTCTAAGCCACTCTCGCGACCTTGGTCTCGAACGTGCTAAAGTCCTCCAACAGGAACTTCTTAGCGACTATCCTTCGTTTGGCGTCGGCGACCACAAACTCGATGATAACGTGTTCTACCACGTCTTCGATTATTCCCGAATCGAGTACCTAAACGAACTCAACTGGGCACTCGGGTACTGGCGAGATGAGCGCCCTACGGAACCGACGACAAACCCTGCCAAGTGCCATCGTTGCGAGTACCTTGATGTCTGTTCAGCGACCCCGCTACACGAGTGACTATGACGTCTCATTTTGATGTTGACTGACCGATGAATATTCGACTCACTCCACCTCGTGTATTCGTTCGTACTCGAGGGTCAGGCGATCACCGTCTTCGTCGACGCCGACAAGAAAGACATCTCCCGCAGAAATCCCGTGTTCACGCTTCATTTCAGCAGGAATAGTCAAATCGAGAGATTCGGATCCGTGGTGGACACGGGCCTTCACAGTATGCGGCTCTGGCATTGACAGACGTGTCTGCTTGAGCTGTACATAAGAGCGCTACTGCACATAATGTACATAGAACTCGAAGAATCAGATCCAGCCACCAATCAAGCAGCTCAAACACGATGCCATGGAACCCAGATATCTCCAGTAAGAACACTCTTGTAGCCGTTCGCCAAAATACAGATAACAACGATGAGCGGCCCTACTGCGATTAGCCTCTTCTCTGGGCTGGGCGGGATTGATATCGGCCTCCACCGCGCTGGGGTAGAGACATTAGTAACGCTCGATGCGGATGAACACGCTGCGGCGTCGCTCCGAGCGAACAGTTCGGAGTACGAAGCCGGACTTGCTGGAACGGATGCGAAGTACGACTGGTCGGTCGTTGAGGGTGATATCCACGATATCTCCGCTGAGGAATTGCTCGAAGCCGCTGGGACCGACGAGATCGATTTCATCGTCGGTGGACCACCATGCCAGACGTTTTCTCGATCGAACGAGGGGATGCGACAGGGGACTGACGCTGAACGTGGGTTGCTGTTCGAGGAGTACGTTCGACTGCTCGAGGAGATACAGCCGAAGGCGTTCGTCTTCGAGAACGTCCGTGGACTGGCGTCCGCAAACGACGGCGATGACTTCGAGATTATCACGCGGGCGTTTGCCGACGCGGGGTACACGCTCAACCACTCTGTACTGAACGCCGCTGACTACGGGGTGCCACAAACGCGCGAGCGACTCTTCATCGTCGGCTTTCGCGACGACGAGAAGCCATACTTCCCCGATCCGACGCACGTCGAAGCGAAGAACCCGATTACTGGAAAGCCCTCGTGGGTGACTGCTGAGGAAGCACTGACTGACTTCGATGTCGATGCCGAGTTGACGGCTGATAGTGGGTACGTGAACGCTGTCGGCGGCAAGTACGGCTACCTTCTCAAGGATGTTCCGCCAGGTGGCAACTACCAGCATTTCTCTGAGCGGAAGTACGTCCCCGAGAAGGGCGAGTACGTGGAGCGAGACGATGACGAACTCGATGAGAAGGTGTTTGACTGGCGTTCGCGACACTACAACTACCTCCTCAAACAAGACCCAGACCGCCCGACATGGACGCTCCAAGCCTCGCCGGGAACGTACGTCGGACCTTTCCACTGGCGGTCTCGTCGCTACTCCTTCTTGGAGGAGATGCGCTTGATGGACATTCCGGTCGACTACGAAATCTGTGGCCCATGCCGTGAGGTTCAACGACAGATCGGAAACTCGGTCCCTCCTGGACTTGCAGAGTCGATTGTTCGAGCGATGCTGGAACAGTTGGGCATCGAAACACCAGCTGTCAGCGATACGGAGAGATCGGCCTCCGTCCGTGCAGACGGTGGGAACGCCTCGGTCGACATCGATGCGACCGTGACTGTTTCACCTGAATACTCCCCGTGGCACTACGTCGAATCTATTCTCCCGAAGCTCGAACGAGGAGAATCTGTGTCAATCGTCGGCCGTGGAAAGCGCATCGCACAGGCTGTCGACGTACTCGAGTTACTTCGGCGACGGCTCGATAGCGATCCCGAAATCAGGCTGACTGAAGACGTGCAAGAAGATCCAAGCGGCAGCAAGAGTGATCGTCTCTCCGTTCTGAACGCGGAAGTGTCACTGTAGACTGCGTTTATTGGGCTAACGATTCGATTCCTGCTTTCCAGTTGGCTTTGCTATCCTCCTGTGCTCGCATATCGTTGAGGAACTCTCCGACGGACTCTCGGAAGCGACGTCGGCCTGCTCTCCGCTGGAATTTCAGACTACTGAGGAGATCGTCGTGTGTGAGGAGAATGAGTTCGATTTCCGCATCTTCGATTGCGGCCATGGCCCGCTTACGTTCGGCTTCCGATCTGAACCCCTGACCGAGCACGAAGAGATACTCACCCAACTCGTGTTCACGGCCGGTAGTGATCGAGTGTTGAATGTCAGCTTTCGTCGCTGGTTTGTCTTTCACCTCAACTGCTTGTAGCAGCTCAGCTTCGTCATCCGATGCGAACACTTCGATGTCGCCAGCGGCGTTCGAGTTCTCGTCGGCAACGTTCACGTGGTCAACTTTGATATACGCATCATCTTTATCGGCGACGAAGTACTGGGCATCGAGTACGCCAGCGGTGACGGCCGCGAGTCGTTCACCAGTACTTGATTCAGTCAAGTACTCGCGAACGACCGCTTCGAGGTCGAGATACGGAACATCAGGTGGGTTCGTGTAACTGACTGTCGTCGGATCGAGTCTCGATACCTCGTAGAGTGTCTGACGGAGCATGTCGATTGGTGCTATCGACCCGTTCTCGACGCCCTCTTGGAGCTCCAGCAGTACATCGATCAGCGTCTGATATAGCTCGTTATTCCGAACCTCGTAGTCTCGGTTGAGTTCTGCCTGACGATAGTAGACGCTATTTGTCCGTGGTTCGTTCGATCCTCCTAATCGCTCACCATTGTCCTTCTCCCAATCGGTGACGACGTCTGTCGCTAACCCTCCAGAGTTAAACGAGCCATCGAGTGTACTACTGTCTTTCAGCGCTAACGTGTGTACCTCAGGATTGACCGCCTTCGAGAGTACGTTCGTCACGAAGATATACTTGAACGTTCTCGTTCCATACTTGTCTGCGGAGACAATTTGGCGTATCTCATCTCTGAGTTCGTCTTTATCCACGTACTCTGACTGACTACTCTCAGTCACCTCGCGCCACGTCTCCCGGAGTAGTTCCTCCGCCGTCTCGTAATCGATCTCCTTCGACATCAGTACTTGTCTGTATCATGACAGTCGAAGGTGGATCCTGAACGTTCGTGCACCTAATACACATTATGCACATAGACTAGTCGTTCTCGTACCGAGTCTACTCACAGTACGTTCTCGACTTGAAAGAGGAATTACAAACATGGGTTCTATCCTATGGATTGTTGTATGAGCAGTACGCGAAGTCTCGTTGGCCAACTCGCTGATTCGTTTGTAGACGTGATTCAGAAGGTAGACGCCGAGATTGGAGAAAACCGGACGTATGGTCCGGGAATTGGCCCTCACGATGAGGACGACCAAATCGATTCACTCGTGCAGGCCGTCACCCAGCGGGACCTGTTTGACGGACTGATTTCAACGGCAAAAAGCGACGTATCCACGGTTCGTTATCCAGGCGGGCAAGCAGCTGATCTCTATCTCGAAGCGGACGAGAAATCAGAGTATTGTGAGGCGAAGTTGTTCCGCTTCCAGAAGGCCAATGGAAATCCGTACGCCCGGGAGTTTAGTAAGGTTTTCAACCCGTTTCAGGATCGGAATCCGCGTTCGTTCATTCACGATGTGAATAAGCTGGCCGCGGCTGAAATTCAATCTACGAAATCATTCTTGGGGATGTATTATCGGCCAGTCGAGGGTGCTGGAACAGAGATCACAGGGGAAGAGATAGCTGACAAGTTCGCGGCTGATGTCACCCATTGGACAGACCATTCAATTGAGGTCGACAATGTTGTTCCGTTCTCTGGGCTTCAACACGAGGTTCATCACCGAGGGGCGGTGCTCACGTGGACACTCGAAAGCGGAAAGTAACTATTGGTCCTCACGGTGTATCACTAATATTCCCTGACGGCCGCTGTAATTAGACCTAAGAGAGCTGTTCAACAAATTCTCTGACAATCTTGACTGCCTCTTCTAGGCTGTCCGCGGAAGTGACGTATTCAGATGAAATTGTTTCGATGAACCCGGGACGGTGATTATCGGGTCCTGCAGTTTCCAACCCATGTATAGACCATTGCTCATGGTATTCGAGACTAACAATACGGACAGGAACATCAGTACCAACGAGGTCAACATTCGAAATATCCCAGTCTATCTCATCTCTGTCTAATGGACGAGACCACTGGTGGGTCCGTGAGTCGACTTTTTCATATGACCACTCACGAGTCATTGACTCAAGAGTATCTGATGGAATCAATCCCTCGTTATACTCAGTCATTCACTAATAGAAGTGACACAGTAAGGGAAGTAAGTACTGTCTGTGCTAAGCTGAAGACAACCTGTCAAATTTCGGTGGGTCTGCCACTATTTCAGTTCATCCGTTAGTGTGAATCATCTCAAAAGCTATCTTTGTCATCTCATAGGTCAGCTCACAACCCCACATACCGCCGCCCATTCGTCTCCCCTCGCGCTTCTACCAAGTTGTAGTCGGCCAACTTCTGCAGGTCACGCCGAAGCGACCGTGCCGCCCGTTCCTCTCCGGATTCCTCGATATACAGCGGCCGCAACTCACCCATCTTCAGCGGGCCGTGCTCGCGAACGAGTTCCAGCAGCGTCGCTTCGTGGACCTTCAATTGACTCGTCGTCTTCTGGCGTAACTCCCCACGCGCCAACGGAACTGCCTCGTCGACGACGGCCGACGTTATCACATCATCGCCGGCCAACTTCGCGGCTCGATAGAGCGACCGAATCGACACGCGAGCATCGCCGGCGGCGTGGTCGGCGATTCGTTCGAGAATCTCCGTCGGCACGTCGTACTGCAGTCCCTCCCGAACTCGCGCATCGAGAATCTCGACCAGCTCCGAGACGCGGTAGGGTTCGCAGTAAATCCGTACGCCCGACCGGAACCGCGAGTGAACCCGCTCGTCCATCGAGGCGAACAGTTCTTCTTCGCGGTTCGTGATCAACACGAGCGTCAGTTCTGGAATCGCATCCAGACTATACAGTAGGTCTGTTTCGTCCAAGCGGTCGACTTCGTCGAGGATGACGACGTACGGTTTGTCGATGGACTCCCGAAGCCGGGTCAGGAGCATGTCGTGGGCCGTCGACCGTCGGTGGAGGTCCCACACTTTCCCGACCTCCGAGAGAATGTCGTAGAGGACGACCCACGGCCGGTGGTCGTCCCAGCAGTTGACGTACTTCGTGACGACGTCCGCCTCGGTTTGGAGCTGCGCGAGTCCGAACCGCGCGGTTGTCGTCTTCCCCACTCCCGAGGGACCGGTGACGATGGTGTTCGATCCCGACTTACCGTTGAGAATGGGTGAGAGAGCCGTCGAGAGGAGGTTCAACTCGTGGTTCCGGTGGACGAGATCGGCGGGTACGAAGGCGTCAACGTCGAATACTTCCTCTCGGGCGATCATTTTGCTGGAGATATCGATGTGGGGGGTACTTAATCGGTAATGAGGGCTGTCCGAATTGGCCGAATCAAGTGTTTGTACACCCACAATTTCTCCCGGAACAACACGCTCGAATCGCAATCGAATCGCGGATGCATGGGGTCGAACCGAAGCACAGTCGTTTCACGACGCAATCGAACGAACCCACAGTTCGAGTCGAGAGGCTCCACAACTGGCAGTAGCGACGGAAGCGAGGGTGTTCAGAACGCGTCGAACCAGCGCACACAGATGCTTCGTCACACCCGAAATTGGGACGCAATCGCGTTCCGAAATCTCCCGGTACACCCCACTTTTGTTGGGGTGTACCGGCGATTCGGGTGTTTGAGGGGGTCGATTCGACCTGCTCAGGTGCCCGTGTGAGCGGCGTCAAGACACGTGTTGGTGAAGCTACAAAGCCGAGAGAGGGCGCACTAACCCACAAATCGAGGGATTGGGATTCGTTTCGAATGTGGGGACCTCGTTTTTGCCGGCGAATTTCTACACCCTTGGTCGGGAATTATCGGGTACACCCTTGCGGGAACTTGGCGTCCATGTACACCCGTGAATTCCGGGGGTGTAGCATCCCTCAACCCGAAATCAGTGTTTGAAAAGGGTGTAGAAAATCCGACTCCAAGATCATGAGCACCGATGATAGATACTGTGTCTAACGAGAGCTATGAATCAGTTCCACTGGTGGCCAGCGTAGGGAGACGATCGACCTTCCATTCAACAACTCGAACAACAACATCGGTGCTGCTGCACCGTAGCCTCTGAGATTGATCTCCTCCCGCGTTGAGTCGCGAGGATACCGCTGGATTGAGATACTTAATAGATTGTCAGAAACCGTATCGCTTGTGGGCATCGTCGATTGGTAGTATTTCGACGACGCGAACCTCTTTTTCGTCTTCCAAGACGGTGTAAATCGCTGTGTAGGTCCGTGAGACGTGCATACGGAACCGATCACGTCGCCCGTCGATGGGCAACTTCTCTTTATCCCCGCGTCCTCGCCCTGGATATGGGTTCTCGCTCAGGTATCCCAGCTTCTCCTTGCAAATTCGTGTCGTCTTCTCATCGGCGACACTCAAGAACTCGCGTGGTTGATCAGCAAGAAGAACAGCGTAGTCGTCCTCAGACATCCTCGAGGGAGGTTAGATCAGCACTGTCTGCGTCCTCCAGCTCTTGGAAGCGCTTTTCGAGGTCTTCACGACGACGACTTTGGGCAAGCTCCTTGAGGAGATCGTCGTATGTCTGCCCCGGCTTTTTTAGTTCGTGAAGTTCTTCCCGAGTCTCTTCGGTCACCGGGATTCGTTTGTCAGCGGACATGCGTTGTAAGGACGTATCGCCTTGACAGTATTAACCGTTTTGTCACTCACGACTCGACGAGTCGATACCGTTCGAGCGCACCGAGATACCGACGGCGGGTCGCCTTCGATCTCGGCACGGAGATGTGCCCTTGGCACCCAGACCAATGGCTAGAGTTATGCCATTGGTCCACGTACCAATAGCTGAGGATGGCCTCGCTGGCCGACGACGACCTTGATGGTGTGAGCAGAGGGGAGAAATACCCCGACGGAACTGTGGTTCGAGTGTTCTGCATGCGAACCTCAGATGATGCGTACCCATCTGGGTGGGCCTACAAGCTCCACTACGGTGCGATACAACCAGACTCTGAACGCACTCTCAAGGATGGAACGATCCGTCGGTACGATAACTCACACGAAGACACAAAAGGCCACGAACTCCACGTCGCGCCGAACCCTGACCCAGAGATCATTGAGTTCCCCGGAATCGTCGAACTCTGGGAGCGGTTCTGGAGCGAGATACCGAAATCGGAGTTCGAACTTAAGTGAGGCCATCTGAGGGATGTCCCAATGTCAGATACTGTGCCACCGCTGCACCCGATGGAACGCGAACTACTCGAAGCCGAATCGACACTCGTCGTTACGGTAAAATCGGAGCGAGAGTTCGAAGAGGACGTTACCGAGAGTCTCACCGCTCTCACAGATGGCGACTCTGTAGACTCCACACCGACGATTACATTCACAAGCTATGATGACCTGATGGCTACGCTAACCCCGCGAACGCTTGACCTCATCAAAGCTATCCGTCGGGAAGAACCATCCAGCATCAACGAGACGGCCCGCGTAGTCAACCGTGACGTGAAGAACGTCCACGAAGAACTCAACCGTCTCGCTCGATTGGGTGTCATCTTCTTCGAGCAAGAGGGCCAGAGTAAGCGACCAGTCGTCTGGTTTGATGAGTTAGTCATTAACCTTCCATTCGACATGGAGAACAACGACACAGCCGCAGCAGCGTCGTAAGACTACGGCTCAACGAGTCGATACCGAGTCCCCCGCGTCGCCCTCTCTTGTTTGATGAGTCGGTCCCGTTCGAGCGCACCGAGATACCGACGGCGGGTCGCCTTCGATTTTGGTACGGAGATATGTGCCTCGTACGCTGCGTGATGAGGTAGACGAGACCTCACCGTAGCGCTTGACGATGTCGTAGCGGAGTCGCTTGTGCGTCGATAATCGACTGCGATGGACACCGAAAGCCCTCAGGAAAACTATCACGAGGCAGTCAGTATTGCTGAAGAACAGTATCTGGTGTTTTTGCAGTAGCGAAGTGGGTTATCCACGGGCATGTCCCGAGGGAAGTACTACCTGCCGAAATAGCCAACTACGAGCCGCGAGTGGACTCGGTCACGATGTCGGTCGAATCGTACGGTCCCACTCGTCCCGACCCGCTGACTCGATTTATGGCCGCCTGCCAGGGCGCTGGTATCGCCGCCATCGCGTCTCCAACGGTCGGGAGCGCGTCGATCCTCGCCGTGAGTGCCGTCACCCACTGGACGCCGAGTGAGCTACTGGGTGGGAATGCGCAAGCCCTGTTGTTGCTGTTCGTGTGTGCAATTGCGGTCGGCTTCATCGCAGGCTCGTACTGGCCGGTGGTTGATGGTCTCCCACAGAAACGCGAACACGAGCTGTACTGGGTTCGAAAGCGATTCACGATGTGTCTCTTTGCAGGCCTAGGGTGTTACGGCGTGTTTTCGCTCATGTTCGTCGTGACGGTCACGGATCTCCTACAGAATATGGTTGGCCTTGGCGCGGCGATTCTCGTGTGTACCTATCTGTATGCGTACTCCGCGGACCGACGCGAGGCGAGGTGAGCTGTCGCATCGATACTGAATAGAGCGTTCATTCCGGTGGATTTCACCTCGGGGCCCGAATCCACATTACCGAGTAGCGACTATTCTGTACGACCTACTCATGGACGATGACCCGGTATTTCGTGAAGTGCAACGGTTTCGCCAGCTATGGCTCTGGGCACTTCTTGGAGGGATTGCACTTCTCATGGTCGTTTCTGGACCCATCTCCTGGGCCGGACTAATTGTCATCGTACCGGTTGCTGGACTCGTCTATAGTCTTCGCCTCCAGACAGAGGTGAGAGTTGACGGTGTCTATTTCAAAATGTGGCCTCTTCACCGGTCATTCCGTCGAATCACGTGGATGGAGATTGAGCACTACGAGTCCAAGGAGTACAAACCACTACGTGAGTTTGGGGGCTGGGGGATCCGGTGGGCACCTGGGAAGATGGCATACAACGTGAGTGGCAGTCAGGGTATCTGGATCGAACGAAAGGATGGGCGTTCAGTCCTCCTCGGGTCGCAACACGCTGAAGAGTTCGTCAAGGCCATCGATGAGGCAACACGGTAGTTTCGTTTGAGCCTATATCCGGACTACAACCGACGAGATGGCGAAAATTCGCTCAGATAGCGTGTGCTGATTCGGCCCCTGTTGCACGAATGTTCTGTCAACTCCGGATGTTAACAGAGTCCGCTGAATGAATGTCGACTCCGTGCTGAACTCACAGTATACAGCTACCGCGATGAACCCGCACCGTCCACTCGATAGATTTTCGCGACACACTGCTCCTCCAACACATCAGGAACGTCCACGTCGCCACCAAACACAGCGTACTCGACGCCGGCTTCGATCTGCGGCGGCGAAATCACAATACCGTTCCCTGACCGATACGCCGACCGTTTGTCGGCGTTCAACAGCGCTTGCAGGACTTCGATTCGCTCGGCGTCTGTTTCGGTGACTGCCATGGACGAACCTGCTGTACCAATCTAGATAACAATCTTGGTGAGATGACCCGTCTTGACGACGCAAGACGGGCCCCAACGATTCCCGACAAGTCCGGATTTTCAGCGTCTTATCGTGTCTTCTAGCGTTTCTTGAATCGTCGGCGACGCCGAACGAGGTCGCCGGCGAACCATGACTGAGGGAGCTGACCGAACTCCAACTGGAGTTCACGGAGAAATCGTCGAGTACCGACGCTCGGAGGTCGAAGAGTGGGAGTCGCTTTTCGCGTCCGACGAAGCAACTATCGAGTCGACGGAGGACCCGCTCGATGGGTGACGTGGCAGTCACCGCGAACGGGCACACCCACGCAATGGCCGTCTCCGACCTCGAGGGAGACATCGAAGTCGACGTGGACGCGGCCACCGACCCCCGTGTCCGACTCCCGACCGACGTGTGCGTGTCCTACGTCGAAGACGACCTCGAAGCCGACGGCGGGGTGCGCGCACACACCCGGAGTCGCGTCGACGGCTACGGACTCGCCGGCAAGACCCGAGACTACGCGATGGCGGGAGCGATGCTGCTCGCGTCGGTTGCGGGGTGGCTCTGGGCATCGGCGGGCGGCGGCATGCAGTTCGCCGCGCTCGTCACCGCGAGTGCCGCCGCCGGACTCGGCGTCATCGCCTACCGGTCCGCCGCAGCGGGGGTGAACCATGTCGGGGAGTAGTCGCCTGTTCTCGCTCCTGTCGGTCGCGATGGCCGTCCTCCTGTTGACCACGCCGGCCGCGGCCACCGACGCATCCTCTGAGATCGACTTCTCGGCGGACGCGACGCCGAACCCGCAGTACGGCGTCCAACTCACGAAGGCGACGCACAACGCCTCGTGGGACTCACCGCTCCGCTACGAGAACAACGACGGTGAGCTCGTCCTCGCGGACGCCGAGGTGAACGACTCGATCGACAACCCGTACTCGTTCTACCCGACGCACGTCGACGCCGCGGACTTCGGTGCGTTCCCGGTCGACAAGGAGAACGTCTCCGCACTCGACGCGAACGAGTGGACCGTCAACGAGTCCGACACGGTGGGCACGACGACGCTCATGTCCGACTCGCCGGCGTCCGGCGTCGACGGCGTGCGGTTCTCGACGACCTCGCAGACGAGCGGCGATGTGGCAGTCTTCGAGTTCTCGAACTTCTCTATCGACAGCGACATCCAGAAGAAGCATCTCGCGACCGCCGTCGACGTCGCCGAACTCGACGCCGGCGCGGTCGTCGAACTTCGCGCGGTCGACGACGACGGTGACTACTACGCGGCCGAAATCAACACGTCTCGCACGTCCGGCTCGAACCTCATCGCGAACGCGACCGGCTCGGGCTACGTCTTCCAAGAGCAGATGGGCCAGATGGACCTCATTACTGCGGGAGACGGCTCCGTCGGGACGCTCGAATCGGTGCAGGTCGTCGTCCGCGACGGCGACGCGGACGTGACGATGTCGATGCTGAACCTCGAGAAGCTCTCGAAGTACAAGCTCGGCACGCGCCTTGAGAATACGGACAACGACGACGAACTCGAGACAGTCGACGTGTACGAGAAGAACGCCTCGGGAACGCTCGCGGTGAACGAACTCTCTTCGCTCGGGTCGTGGGCGAGTTCGGCGGCCATCAAGGGGCTGACCTTCGACGCGAACTTCACGGCCGAGCGACTCGACGCCGAGGACGTCGACGTCAAGTTCAAAGAAACCGGCAACAAGTACCCCGGCTACTTCGGGACCGTCACGGTCCAGTACCGGATGGCGCTGCCGGACGTGTACGACCTCGACTACCAGTTCCCGGCGCTCACCGACGAGCAGTCGGTGACGCGTGACCGCGTCCTCTCGGTCGAACTTGCCGAGGGCGTCTCGGAGTCGACCGCGTTCGAGGATATCGAGTCGTGGACGGACAAGACGGCGCTGTACACGTCGCTGAATGCGTCGGTCACGCTCGACGACACCGTCCAGCCCGGACAGGACACGGTCATCAAGTACGAGTACAAGGTGACCGAGGACCAGTACGACGCGATGCAGCCGTCGGCGCTCGGCGGCGCGGGCTTCTCGTCGGGCGACGGCGGCTGGTTCTCGTTCCTCTCCGGCTTTACGAACTGGATCGCCGCCGGCCTCGCGACTATCGCTGCGACCGTCGGCATCGCATCGAAGCGCTCGGGGGCCTGAACGGTGGTGAACGCGCCTGACGCCTCTGGGGGCAGTTCGTCGTCGAGCGGGTCGAGCGGGCCGCGTCTGGACGGCGCGCGGAGTTACATCGACTTCGCCGACCGATTCGACAACTTCGGTCAGGCGTTCATCGCGACCGTGAGCGGCATCGCCGTCTTCGCCGGGTCGGCGGTCATCGCACTCGGAGAGTCGGTCGTCAACCTCCCCGTCACGCTGTTGGACGCCTTCGGCATCGGTGGCGAGGCGTGGGTGTTCGCGCTGACTCGTGACCCGGCGGAGTTCGTCTCGGCGTCGTTCCAATCGGCGGCGGATTCGCTCCTGACCGGGCCGTTCGCCGAACTCGGGCCGTTCCTCCCGTGGATTGCGGCCGTCGTCGCCATCGGTGTGGTCATGATCCTGACGTGGTATCTCGACCGCCGCGACTCGGACGTGCCGGGCCTGGGCATCGACCTGCCGGTCATCGGAAACGACGAAGACGGCGACTTCACCGACGAGGAGTGATGACGGTGGGTCAGCAACGCGACCGCGGCGCGGTCGGCTCCCGGCGACACCTGGGGGTGACTCATGTCGGGAACTGATGCCGAGCAGTACGTCGCGGACGACGGCTCTATCCGAGTCAAGCAACTCGTCGGAACGCTTCTCGCGGCGGCTGTGACGCTCTTCGGTTCGGTCCAAATCGAACTGCTGTCGGTACTGGTGAGCGCGCAGGTCGCGCTCATCAACTTCGTCGGGCGGTTTCTGACGGCGTTCGTCTCGAACGCGCTCGGCGAGAGTGCGGGAGTGGTGGCCGATAGTTGGCGAGCAGCGGCAATCGCGGCGGTCGAGTTCGGCCCGTTTGCGCCGGTGCTGTTGGCCCTTGAAGCGGTCGCCGTGCTCGTCATCGTCGCGACCATCTGGGACCTTCGGAGGGTCGTCTCGTGAACGCGCCGGACACCGGCGGCGAGACCTACAACAACTCCGGTGCGCCTTCCGGTCCCGACCAGAGGACCGGTACTGACAGCGAGAGCGACGACGGCGGCCTCAGCGTCTTGGGCACGCTCACGTCGTTCTCCGACAACCCGGACCAACTCGAGTCGTTCCTGAAAGCCCCGGCGACGTTCATCGTGACGACCATCGGGACGTGGGTCGTGACGAACGTCTTTTTCCGGCCCGCGGAGTTCGCGTTCGAGACCGTCGACTGGGCGGTCGCGACGACGACCACCGTGATGGAGTCAGCTTTCGGAACGGCCGGTGAGAGTGCGTGGGAGGGGCTCACGCCGGTTCTGGAGCTGCCGACGATGTTCCGCGACCTCCTCGCAGGTCCGTTGATGGACGCCGGCCTCGCCGCCCCGATTGCCGGTGGGTTCGCGTCGGCGCTGTTGGCGGCGGTCGCGACGCTCGTCGTCTATCTGGTCGTCCGGATCATCGTCGATGCGGTCCCCGGTCTCGGAGGGTTGCTCCCGTGAGCGACGACCAACAGAACCCGCTCGAACGAGGCGCGGCGGTTCTCGGGAGCGTCCTCGCCGGTGCGGTGCTCTACCTCAAGTCGTTCGTGACGCTCGACCCGGCGTTCCTGCTCTCGGGCGACTGGTACGGCATCGCGTCGCTGTTCACGCGATTCATCGGTCCCCAACTGCTCCCGGCGCTGCCGTGGAACGCGCTGTTCTTCGCGGCGGCGCTCGGGATGCTCGCGGTTTCGCTGTTCAAACTTAGGAGTTCACGAAATGCAACGAAGTAACACGCAGACGACGAATCGAACGGAAACAGAACCGACGTCGACGGAGGCGGGTCGATGAACGTCCTCGAACTGCTGACATCGAACTGGCTGGCCGTGCTCGGCGGCTTCGCGGCGCTGGTGCTCATCGGCTTCGCGTGGGCGGAGTACGAAGACGAGAAGACCGCCTCAGAAGTCGGTGCTGGCGTCGGAGCGCGTTCCAAGCGTGCCATCGGCGGCGGGGTCGGATTCCTCTCGGCGCTCACCGTGGGCGTCCTTGGCGGTCTCTACGAGGCCGGGATGTCGCTGGGAGACCTCGGTGCCGCGCTGGGCGATCTCTTCGTCAACGCGCCGGAACTCATCTCGGGCATCATCGTCGGCGTGGTCGGGACAGCCGGCCTCTCCGGCGTCGTCCCGCTGTCGACGATTCAGTTCGTCGGCATCGCCATCGTCGCGCTCGGCATCGGCGGCATCGTGGGCCTCCGGCGGGGGACGTTCTGAGGTGCGTCTCGAATGAGACAACCCGTGAGGCTCGCGCTGCTGGCGCTGGTGCTGGTCACACTGTTGGTTCCGGTCGGTGCGGTCGCACAGTCCAACGAAACGGCGACTGAGACGGACTCGGGGCTCACCCTCGAACAGTTGAACGAGCGCGGGCAGAAGCCGGCGAACGCGCCCGACTCGGTCCGAGCGAGCGGAAGCTTCGGGCAGTACGGCGTGAAGTCGCTCCCGACGGGACTGCTGGTCATCGAGGGTGAGGACTCGCCGATGTGGTCGTTCATGAGTCCCGGCGAGACGGTCCGCCGCAACTACGTCCGACTCGAGTCCCGCCGCGCCTTCGGCGTCGAACCCCAGAACGTGACCGTTCGCATCGCCTACTGGAAGGCGGGCACCGTCTCGAAGGAGTTGTCGGACGGGACCGTCGTCGAGGAGGAAGTCGCGAAGAACGTCACCACACACTCCCAGAAGGTCACCGTCTCGGCGGGCTACTCGAAGCCGATTCGCATCGACCTGCTGCCGCACTACGACGACCGGGTTCGGACGACGATGTGTGTCGAAGAGCCCGGTGAACCGAACTGTCTCGCCAACCCCGGCGCAAAGCGCTGGATGTTCTACCACGCCTCGTCGAAGGCGGCGAAGCCCATCGAGACGAACTCGGAAGGATCGCGGCTGGCGTGGTCGATCGGCCTCATCGCGTTCCCCTTTGCCGGCTTCACGTCGGTGACGCTGTTCGTTGGTCGCCGCGCGGTCGAGAAGGCCCGCGGGAATCCCGGCATCTCGCTTCTAGCGTGGATACTGGCGCTCATCGGCATCGGCACCGCGATGGTCGTGTTCTGGCGGCAGGTCTCGTCGTCGCTCATCCGTGCGCCGTGGATGCTCGGCGTCATCGGGGGCATCTTCCTCGGCATCCTCGCGACCGAGTGGTTCGGTGACGACAGCTATCTCGCGCTCTTCGTCCGTCTCCGGGCGAAAGACGGGATGGACTCGATGGTCCGTCAGGCCGCGCCGCAGGACGGAAACAACCGTCCCGACCCACTCGCGGACGACATCGCGACGGACGGCGGGTCGCAGGGCCGACAGACGGTCGACATGGACGCTGTTCCCGGCCGACTCATCGCCGACGTCTACCCACAGCGGATGGTCCGCGGCCCGGACGGCATCCGGTCGGCGGTGAAACGCGGACTGGCGCGGTTCTACGCCCGCGCTCGTGGCGCTCGAGCGGACATGGCAACGAACGGCCGGCCGCAAACGTCTATCGAGGTGAACGGCGGCCCCTACGAGGAACTGTTCTTCCTCGACCCCGAGTCCCAGAGTCCGGTCGAGTACGAACCCGAACGCCACGAGATTCGCTTCCCGGAACTCATCTCCCGCGACGAGGAGGGTCGCCTCGACGTAAACGCGACGGCGATTCTCGGCGGTGTGGCCGCGCTCGGTGCGTCGTGGCTCCTCGGAAGCGTTCTCCTCGATTCGCCGTCGCTCGGACTCCTCATCGGCGGGGGCGTCCTCTTCGCGACGAAGGTGATGCGCCCGGTCTCCGGTCGTTTCGGCGTCGACCTCGCGCCAGTCCACTACGGCAACGCGCTTGCGGCGATGCTGCAGCACGCCGACCAGATTGGGAACGTGAAGTCGTGGGAGACGCTGTTCGACCGCTACCACTCCGAGCGCGCCGAGAACAAGGCGGAAAACAAAGCCCTCTCTGACCGCGCAGAGGCGTCGCAGATGGACACCGTTGCTCGTCGCTACCTCGGCGACGACCATGGCGCGCAGGCGAGCACGGACGGAGGACGGCCCGATGAGTAGCACCTACCGCCGGGCCGACTCGGCCGACACCGAAGACGTGCCACGTCGCGCGCTGGCGAAGCTCTCGGCGGACCAGCGCGACGCCTTCCAGCGACTGCTCGACGGGTTCGAGTCGCGGTCGGGTGTACTCCGATGGATGTCCGAAGTCACCGTCCACACGCTCGGTGCGCTCGAGGACGACTGGTTCGCGGCCGTCATTTCCTCGCCGGGGTCGATGTCGGCGCTCCTCGATGAGCCGTGGGGGCCGCTTCGAGACGCGGACGAGCCCTTCTCATCCGCGACCGCCGACGAGATACGGCGGTCGATGGCCGTGATGGACCTCTTGCCGGCCATTCGCCGCGCTCACCGCGAGTTCCGGTGGTCGGCGAAGGACTACCTCGGAACCGACGAGGTCGGCGATATCCCGGACGCACAGGCACAGCTCCACCCGGCGATGCGGCCCGAACTCGGCACGCTCCAGTCGCGGATGTCGGGGCTCCTCGACGAACTGCTCCGGGGCTTCCGCGACGAGGACGCGTTCGTCGAGTGGGGACAGGAAGTCGTCCAGGCGAGTTACGCCGAAGTCGACGCCGGGGTCATCGAGGCCGCGTACTTCGAACTCCCGGTGCGTCGGCTCCTGCTCTCGGACGACCCTCGCGGCCTGTTCTTCCGCGAGTCGTGGGCAGCGGAGTTCTTCCTCGCCGGGTTCAACGCGAGCGTCCGACAGGTGTCGGGCCGCGCCGCAGAGGTCCCGAGTCAGCCGAATACGGAGCGATTCGTTCCGAATGGATAACATGGTCACGAACAACGCCACCCCGCCTGCGGGGCACGATTGGGGTGAGCGAACCCGACAAGCGGTCGCTCACTCCGCACCGAAGCATTGGAAGACGGACGCCTACGAGATGCGGCAGAAGTTCGGCATCCCGCCGTTCAAGCCGGACGACTACGTCCCTGAGCCGGGACAGGTGAAGTCGGGCGTGTATCCCGACCTCGTCGTCCACGAGCGGGACCCGACCGTCACGACGACGCCGCGCGGAACTGACGCCTTCATCAAGGGCGACCGCGGGTCGGGGAAGTCGACGAAGGCCGCGTCGCTCGCGATTCGGCTGTTGGAGGACTTCCCGTTCGTCGACGAGATGAACGCGAACAAAGTCATCTGGCGCGGGTCGCCCGCGCGCTCCGAGTGGCTTCGGCTCAAGGACTGGGCGACGGTTTGGCTCCCCGAGCACGCGACGGTTGAGGCGACGTGGGAAGACGAGGATGCGGGTCGCTACGATGCCGACATCGACGCCGTCGCTCGCGACGTTCGATACTACGAGGACGTACTCGATCTCGTTGACCAACTCGCTGAGCAGCAGCCGGGGACGTTCAACGTCGTCTACCCGGACCCGAGTTTCAGCGGCTGCCGCGAACTCACAGAGGAGACCCAACGCGTCGGTGAGCCGCTTCCGTTCGTCCCGACGTGGGAGGCCGACCCGTCCGAAGGCCGCCACGCGACGCCGCTGACCGACTGGTGGTTCGCGTTCATCCTCGCCCGCACGGAACACGGCACGCACATCGGCTGGACCGCGCTCATCTTCGACGAGGTCGGCGACTTCGTCCCGCAGTCGGCGCGGAACTCGCCGGGGAGACGCCTCTGGGACAAGATCGAACTCCTGCGGTCGCTGTGGGCCGAGTCGCGGCGGGCACGCTTCTCGCAGTTCTACTTCGGCCACTACGAGGAGAACGTCCACGAGAAGATTCGCCGCGAGTTCAAGTGGCGGATTCAGATGCCTGACGGTTCGCCGAACCCTGTCAAGAACGTCCGCGGAACGTGGCCGCTCGGCTTCGACAACATCCCCATGACGAGCGACCTCACGTCGGGGCTTCCCATCGGAACCGGCCTGTGCTACAACACGGCGAAGTTCAGCTACTTCGGCTGGAAAGACGTCGCCGAAGCGCCGGAAGACGAGACTCGGTGGCTTCGCGTCCGACTCGGCGCACCCACACAGCTCCCGTCGACGGCGATGGCGGCCGAGGCCGACGCGCCAGCTGAACCGGAGTTCGACGACTCGGTGTTCGCGTCGTGGCAGAACCAGGTTGACCACCGTCTCTACGTCCGCGATCCGGGTTCGGGATGGATTTCGGTCGCGACCGGCGCGGTCGGCGACGAGCTCGTCTCCCCGGTCGAGGGCATGACCTTCGACGAACCGGTCGTCGAAGACGGGGAAGTCGTGGTCAGGATGCGCCGAAACGACGACGAATCAGTCGTCGTCGCTCGGCTGCCGTCGACGTCGCGGTCATTTAAGTCGGCTTCCGGTTCCGGGGGTGAGACCGCGTGAGGTGGATTCGCCGGAAACTGTCGGGTTTTCTGACACGCCTCCCGCGCGCGTATTATGATCATGATTGGGATAAACCCCCCCGGGGGCCGGTTTTCGGGGGCCCCCACCGGGTGGTCTCGGCCCTGCTGGTCGCGATGATTGTGGCATCGATACTGGTTCCGTTTGTCGGCGTCTCGGCGGCCGTGCCGAGTGGTCTCGTCGGTGTTCCTGACGCGAACGTTTCAGAGGACTTCCCAGTCGGTACGAATCCACCACTCCGAGCTGCAGACTTGGAAGGGTCGGTGATGGCATCGGACCACGCCGAGTCGCTCGAAGTCATCGCGACGACGCCCGGTCGCGCGTCGGGGTACGTGAACGGTACAACTGTCGGTGGTGGCGAGGTCGTACTGGTGCTGCGCGACGACGTGCACTCGACTGGACGGACGGTCGCGATAGACGCCGGTGCGGTTCGTGACGCACTCGGATACACTCCCGAGCGAATCTATGGGACGCACGACGACGGTTCTGAGTGGTCGTCGCCAGTTCGGTACGACGCCGGCCTGTTGTTGTTCGACGTTGCGCACTTCTCGTCGAACGTGGTGACGTTCTCGGGAGATACCAGAGTCAACGCGTTTGGCGCAACGAACGGGACCACAATTTCCTACTCCGTTAACTCAGTCGATGCGGTCAGCAATTTCACCGCAATGGTCGAGGGAAGTCGGTCGACTGAGACAGAGTCGGAAACATTCTCGGTCGAAGGTGGTTCGTCAGCGGCAATCTCCTTCGCGTCTGATCTCGCTGATTCGGCATCGATAACCGCGACTCCTGTTGCAAGAGTGTTCAACAAAGGCGGTTACCACCTCTCGGGAGGCGAGACGACCACTAAAACGCTTGACGTGTCTGAGGTGTCGTACCTGGACAAAGTGAGGGTTGACGTTCAGGACACGGGTTCAGATATCGGTTCCGGTGTTGAGGTTCGCTTAGAGGAAGCTGACGGAACGGTGATCACAACAACTGGAACGTCACTTAGCGCAGGATATTCTGGCTCTACACAGACCCGATATTTCGACACGGATGTGTCGGCGTATGACTCTGTGAACATCGTTTTCGACTTCAACGACTACCAAAGCGGTGAAACCGCAGACGGCGACAATATTAGAGTCTATACTGGAACGTCTACTGACTCCATGACTATCACCGCTGACGGTGATGGTGGTTCGTTCTCGGTCGGATCAACGACAATTCAACAGAGTGGTTCGATAGAGCTCTCTCCGTCGACTTCGACGATTTCGGCGTCAGGATCCGGGAAGCTCGACGTGACAATCAACTATACGGAGGTGTCCTTGACGAGGAACCCGACGGTTATCATCAACAACCATTCGACTGGATTCACCGGGACGCTGTCTGAAGGTCAGACTGCGAACCTGTCGGTAAACGAATCGTGGGTCCAGTCGGGGGAGAACAATATTGGCTTCAGAGTTGGTGCCGGTTCCGTATCAGATGACGCTCCGACTCCGAGCGTAAATCTCTCACTCTCTCATACAGCACACGACCAGCAATCGGTTAGTTACGAGTCCTCGAAGTGGCGAGAGTCGTACAACGTCACCAAGACGTTCACCGGTGACCAAACCGGTGTGACCCTCTCGATTCCGTTTGCCGGAAACGTCGCGCAAATCAGGTCCATCGAGAAGCGGTACAACGGCGGAAGTTGGTCCACCGTGGCACCGAAGGATTACGACTTCGACGGAACAGCACTGGTCGTTGATATGGGCTCGGTTTCTGGTGGTGATTCAGTCTCGCTCCGTGCCAGGGGACAGAGGTTAGTGGTCTCGAACGGCTCTCTCACGGTGACAGACCCGACACCGCTCGGTGAGCGACTCGACTCCGAGATTCAACTCGACTCGTGGTCGAACGACTCGTATATCTCGCTCGGCGGGTCGCCGGACGAACACCGACTCCACTACACCTACAACGAGTCGTTCGACGACACCGAGTACGACGAGGTGACCGCGACGGGTTACCACCGTCTCTACCTCCCGGAGGCGTCGGATGCGTCGACGTTCCGCGTCTCGACGATTCCCGTTCGAGTAGACGTGGCGACCGGTGAAGCTCGCTTCCGAATCACGAATCCGTCGACGACGGAACCCAAGCTCTCAGTCCGACCGGGAGCGCACACCGGCGACGGCGTGACATACGAGTTCCTGTCGCCGTCGGCCGGTGACACGTATCTCCTCTACTCGACGACCGCCGGGACGCAACGTGATTCCGCAGTTGCGGGTGAGACAGTCGTCTTGGCCGACGACGACTCGGGTGAGATTCTCCACATCCGGAAGTCGTCGGAGTCGTCCAATGCGTCGGGGGGAAGTGGGTTCTTCGCCGGTGGTGGCGGAGCCGTCACGAGTACTGCCGAGGACTACATCCCCGCGATGCCGGTACTGAACCCCGGACTGGTGGCCGCACTCGTGTTGGTCATCATCGCCGGAGCCATCGCGTACACGGAGCGACGGATGTCCTCGACGCGGTCGACGCCGGTGTACGAACGGCCGCTCGTCCGCTTGGCGCTCGTCGTCGCCGGCTTCGTCGGTGTGTTGCTCATCTCGCCGGAGTCCATCACGGCTCCGGTTCAATCGGCGCTCGACACCGCGCTTCCGCTCGCGTCGGTCCTCGGCGTACTACTCGTCGTCGGTGGCCTCGGCTACTGGTGGTACACGCGGCGGCAAGCGCGGATTGTCGAGGCGAAGACCCCGGAGAACGTCTTCCGAATCGGTGGTGACGACAAGTGACCGACCCCATCCGAGCGACGCTGGAAACGGCGTTCACGGCCTTCGGTATCGAGGGCGTCTCGGTGATGGGACTGCTCGCCCTGCTGGTTACTGTGAGCTACGTCCACAAGGCCTCGAAAGCGGGGTCGCTCGTCGCCGGCGTCGCGTCGACGGCCGCTCACGACGCGAAAGTGGTCGCTCTCACGCTCGCCGGCCTGCTGGTCGTCGGGGTCGTCTCGCTCAACGTCGGCCGCGGCCGTGAGCTCGTCTCGATGGCGATCGAGCGGGCGCTGTCGTTCGACTGGACATCGCTACTCGGGGTGGTCGGATGAACTACGAAGCGCGACTCGAGGAGGTCCTCAACGCGGTCGCGATCGACGACATCTACGAGTTGGCCAATGACTATCCGGAGGAAACGCGCCTCGAACTCGATTGGCAAGCTATCGCGCGGTACGAGGCCGAACACGACGATTCGGAGCTTTCGCTGGCGGCCGTGTCGGGCGTCGCGAGCGATATCGTCGCCCGTCCGGAGACGACGCTAGAACGACTCGAAGACGTCGTCAGAGAGTTCGATATTCCCGGACGTGAGAAACCGATGGCGCGAGCCTCGGTCTCGGTCGTGAACCTCCCGGACGACGCGACGTTCGACGTCGGAGGGTTCTCCCCCGAAGACTGGATTGGGCGACTGCTGGCACTCGAAGGCCAGATTACGAAGCGGACCGCGGTCAATCCGATGGTCGAGGAGGCGGCGTTCGAGTGCTTCCGGTGCGGGACGATGACCTATATTCCGCAACACAGCTTCGGGTCGCTCCAAGAACCGCACCGCTGTCAGGGGTGTGAAATGCAGGGCCCATTCCGACTGAACGAGACGCAGTCCGAATGGACAAACTACCAGAAGATTCGCCTGCAGGAGCCGCCCGAGAACGCCCGTGGTGAGACCGAGCACATCGATATCCATCTCACCGGTACCTTGGCGGGAGACCCGCGAGTCGAAGGTGGGACGCGGACGACGTTCTTCGGCCGCTTGAACCCGGTGTACACCGGTGACGTGGTGTTCGAGAAGGACCTCGTCGGGACGGGCTACACGGTCGAACAGGGTGGCTTCGAGGACGCCGACCTCTCCGAGTACGAAGCGATAATCGACGAGGTTGCAGCAGCGCCGAACACGTTCGAACTCCTCGTCGATTCGTTCGCGCCGTCACATCAAGGCCACCGGCACGTCAAGGAGGCGCTGGTGCTCCAGCAGTTCGGTGGTTGGGCACGAACGGGACGGGACGGCACCCACCACCGCGGCGACTCGCACATGTTTCTCCTCGGTGACCCGGGGACCGGGAAGACGTTGCTCCTCGAGGCGGCCTACGAGGTCGCACCGCGCGGCGCGCTCACCGACGGGACCGGTTCGTCGAGCGCTGGCCTCACGGCCTCGATCGTGAAAGACTCGTTCTCGTCCGAGCAGTTCAGCATCGAGGCGGGAACGCTGGTTCGAGCGAACAAGGGAATCGCCGTCGTCGACGAACTCGACAAGGGCGAGACGAGCGACCTCGATGCGCTTCATACTGCCCTCGAATCCCAGCAGGTGCACGTCTCGAAGGCGGGGAAGAACGCGATGCTCCCTGCCGAAACGTCGCTCCTCGCGGCGGGGAACCCGATGGGTGGACATTTCGACCCGTCGAAGGATATCGCCGACCAGGTCGAACTGAAGTCGCCGCTCCTCTCTCGGTTCGACCTCATCTTCACGATTCGCTCGGAGGAAGACGAAGCGAAGATTCGGGACATTTCCGAAAAGATGGTCCGCTCTCGGAATCGTGCTGGTCGGCGTGCGCTCGGAGAAGACGTCGACGAAGACGACTCGGGTCAATCGGTCCGACTCGACCGCGACGAGTTCACCGCCTACGTCACGGCCGCGAAGCAGGTCCAGCCAGTCGTTCGTGACCCGGTAGTCGCCCGGGAGATGCGCGAGTGGTTCGTCGAGACGAAGACATCGCTGCCGGAACGCTACGCGACCGCGATGGGCGAAAAGGAATACGACGGGCCACCGTTGCCAATTACGGCGCGGAAGCTCGACGCGCTGCAGCGGCTTTCGGAGGCGTCGGCGCGGATGCGACTGTCCGAGACGGTCGAGATGGTCGACGTTGAGCGCGCGAAACCGCTCATCGAACGGTCGTTAGCTGATATCGGGATTGCACCGGGGGATAATTCTTCGTTCGAGACGGCGACGACTGACGCTGCAGAAGTTGGGATTTGAGAGTCTCTTTGGGGTGGTGAGACTCTGTTGAAATCAGCAGCGACTGCTTGTTTGTCGAAGCCGTCCTGAATAGAGGACTGCATTCAGTACGACATCACTCTTTGTTTCACACTAGGGGGGTTGAACAGACCGATAGGAAGAGTATGTTGTTTACTCAACTTCACCTACAATCGCTACTTGATGAATTGTCTCGAGTTCGTCACCTCGCAATTCGCCCCAGTAAATCTCTCCATCTCCGTTTTCGAACAACTCTGATCTCCCATCCCCTAGACCAGTCGTGAACTCAACAACTGCGAAGTATTCCCAACCTTCGTTCTGTAGTCCGCGAACATCTTGGTAGTCAGCCGATCGAATGGGTGCAACTTCCAAGACCTTCGCCTCCCAGAACGAGTTTTCTTCATCTTCGACATTCCGGCGAATCTGGAATTCGATTTCAGATTTGTCTCCGCTAGCGTACGGCTCTAAATCGATTAGAGAGTCCACTCTTGATTCTACTCACCAGCTATGATTAGTGCTTGCATTCTATGGAGTGATCGCCCTTGTTGGAGTTATAACAAAAACCCGTATTCAACACGGTCTCAACAACCTATCAGTAACTGAGAATTCTGACAGAGCTGTCTGCGCAGGGTATGTATTTCGGTCCATAGGCTTATTCCTATGGAGGTAATAACATAGGGTGACGGATGGCGTCCTACATCACGATTGCAGATTGGAAGGCTGTCAAAGACGAGTACGTCGTCAATGTAACCATCCGCCAGACGGAGGATGATAAGTATCCTAGTGGGTGGGACTACAGCCTCCATTTCGGCAGCCTCGGTGGGGACACCATCCTCCGGTACGACAACGCCCACGAACGGACGAAGGGTCACGAGCGACACACCGGGTCTGAAGTCGAGATCATCGACTTCCCTGGGATGCTGACGCTCTATGACCGATTCAAAGAAGAGGCCGAGGAGATGTCATCCGTCTCCTGGGACTGGGAAACGTGAGAAATCGCGACAGGTGACCACGACATGACGAAGCTCAAAGTGACGGTTGGTGAGGGGAACGACCTCGACGAACGCACGAGACAGCGGCTCAAGGCGGCACAGGCAGGCGAGGAACTCGATGACGCTCAGCCGGTGCTGAACTTCGACTCGTTCGCCGAACTCAGTCGGCTGCTCAGTCCGAAGAACCTCGAACTGTTAGAGGCAATCTCTGAGGCTGAACCGGACAGCATCCGCGAAGCCGCAGAGTTGGTTGACCGTGATTACAAGCAGGTTCACCGGAACCTGACTGAACTGGCTGATATCGGCGTCATCGACTTCGAAGGCGGTGGCCCCGGACTCCCGAAGAAACCCGTGCTAGTCTACGACGGTCTCGAAATCGACCTTCCGTTCAACAACTCGAACAACAACGTCGGGACCGCCGCGCCGTAGTCTGTGAGAATCACGGCTCGACGAGCCGATACCGGACCCTCTCATGCCGAGGCGGAACGTCCCTGTCCCGGGAATCGATCATAGAGACGGAGCGCGTCCTCGACGAGTCGAGACCGCGTCTCGAGGTGCTCCCAGTCGCGAGCGGCCTGGCGGCGTTCGCGCTGGTCTTCTTCGTCTGTTGCCTGGCGTAGGCTCGCTCGCAATTCGTTGGGTGTCTCGACGTCGTACTCTGTCTTCCACGAACGAATTTGGTCGTTCATCTCTTCGAGGCTCGCGGCGAGCTGGTCGGGCGAGTGCGCCTCGTAGAGCTCGCGCATTTCGCTGAGGTACTGGCTGATCGGGTCGGGCTCGTAGGTGGTCTGTTGGCCGCGCGTATCAGCGATTAGTTTGCCATCGTCTGCGAGCCGAGAGAGATACTTACTCGCCGTTTCGTGAGCAACCTCGGCCTCAGACGCGATCCAGTTCGCCGTCTGCGGCTCACTCACAGTAAGTGCAACCGCTTCAACACGCTCGGCCGCCGACAACCCGTCTGTCCATCGTCGGTTCGGCTCGTCGCTCATAGCCGAAACTACAGCCCGAGTGTAGAAATATATTGGGACAGTTCAGATTATTCTAATGGGTGTGCGTTAGTCGCTATACGTATTCCAACCGGGTCAGGAGGTCAGTCGTTTAGATTAGTGCCTAAAGAACTCGTTTAGTTCATCCTGTCACGTCCGGCGATTGTGTGCAACACTTATAGTTGCCTGACAGCTATTCTCGATTCCATGGAGGAGGACTTTTTCACAGATGGCTTTCGGAAACTCACGGGCCCGATCGAACACTGGTTGACGACATATCATACTGGTTACTGGGGTTTCAGGCCGGACAAGGAAGGTGCATGGGAAGCAATCGAAGAGGGAGAGATATTCCTGTTCCATGCGTCAGCATCCAAGTTTCTCGATGTCCCCAGAAGAGAGGTGAAGGATGCTGGAAAAGCCGTAATTGGGCTCGGTCGGGTCGGCGCGAAAAGTACGAAAAGTGAGCCAGCATGGTGGGAGGAAGTCCATCAAGATGGGAACTACCCGTTCCTCATTCACTTCTCCGAGATTCACTGGTTCGGTGACACCGACTCGATCCGAGATGTCCCTGTCGCAGACAAATCGACTGACGAGATGGTGGCCGATGTACACCGTCTCGACCAGAACAAGATTACGTTCGCAGAGATGGACGAACGAGCGGGCTATCGAATCCCCGCTCAGGGGTCGCCCGGGAACGTCAAGTACCCAGAAAAGCTGTTCCCACTACTCGTTGAGCGACTCCGGGGTGACAGTCAAAAAGATCTAGTGAGCCCTCAGTCTCAAGACGCAACTGGTGATACATCGGCGCGAGACTCGTCGTCGATTCGAGAACGCTCCCGTGACAGAAATCTCGACCCAGAGCAGTCGGCATCAGAGACGGTGAGCTATTCCTCGTCGGTCGACCAAACGATGAGTGGCTGGGTAGAACACGAGCACGCACTCGACGTCTTCGAGGACCACCTGCTAAATGCCGGGTTTGACTCGGGAGAGACGAAACACAGCGACATCCTCGCGAGTCGAGATGGGTACCTCGTACTCGCCGAGGCGAAGTTCATCCACGACGGAAACGAGCGAAGTCAGATTCGGACGGCTATCGGACAGCTCCACGAGTACGGGTACTTCGATGTCCAAAACGACCCAGAGCGGCGTGGAATGGAGCTGGTCAAGTGTCTGGTATTCACCAAACGGCCCTCTGAATCCTATCTTCCCTTCCTCAAATCGCTCTCAGAGGACGGGATTCACACGTTCTGGATCGACGAGTACGAGGTGCTTGGTCTACAGAACTCGTTGGAAAAGCTCTCACAGATCACGAGTTAGCGTAACTGCGATTTTCGAGTTTGCTCCTAAGTATTAGGGTCGAGACCAACAACCTAAACAGCAGGGTGGCACTGGCGAAGCTAGACAGAAAGACGACAATACCACAAACGGAACACCGACTGACTAAGTCGTAGCGTGAGTCTGCTCGTCAGAATCGGTTTCAGGGTCAATTGCAGCGATTCGCCAGTTTGGGCTTTTGGTATCATCGCTTTCAAGCACAAACTCATGTACTTCGTCAACCTGCAACTTGAGGACTTGCTCCTGTATGCCCTTCTTCTCATATCTCCGACTTCGGCGTGGAACGGAGACCCGAATCCCGGCATCTTTGCCCACCAATACCTCTAACCAGAGGTGATTGTTTTGTTGCCCAACGACTTCGTAGAGGGCTGGCCGAGTCTTCAACATGGTGTGAGATAGTTCAACTGGTACGAAGAATAAATTTTGCCTGTCAAGATTTCTACCTCGATCTCAACATAAAGATAGCGCCCAGTCACTCCACAGATTTCTTGAGATTGCTTGGGAACAACAAGCCGCGCCGAGTAGGCGCGGCGACCTCCGTTGCAAGTGTTTCATCTGAAGCCACCGAAGGTGGCTGAAGTAATCTTGGTGTGTGGCTCTTTAGCCACACAGCTAACGCAGAATCAGGGGGGACCCCCCTGATTCGAAGTGACTGCGGTCGCGGTCGCTGCGGGCTCGAGACAGCGCCAGAATTTTTCGAACAATAATCTCCTGAAAATACTGCAAAATGCTCCGCATGCTCACCGAAAAAACAGCGTCGCCACTCGGAAGACAGCGCGTCAGCCGACGAGCTGACGCAGTTTACCCAGACTGTAGGTGACTCTTCCGGTGGAATCGTACGCGTCGGCGACGACCGCGAAGCGACCAGAGAACTGCTTCATCTCGTTGCCGGTCACCTCTGCCCACTTCGCAGCGCCGGTTCGGAGGATCCGCTTGACCTCCTTACGCGTCGCCTGCGGTGCAAGCTCGAGTAGTTCACGATCGTCGTCACGGCCGTCCTGCCGGCCACGGACGTAGTTACGAAGCCAGCGCTCCCATGGACCGTTCCCATCTCCGTACGTATCGGCGCGGATGATGTCGTCCGTCGCTTCCTCGAGCGTCGCTGAGACCGAGCGTCGAGCGGACTCGATGTGTTCGACGATCCCCTCAGCGATGTGCTTCGAAGCGAGTTCGACGTGACCGTACTCGTGGATGACCAGATCACCGAGGCGCTTCAGCGCTCGATAGACGGTGTCGATGTGGACGCCAATTCGCTCGGCGAGGTCGGCCGGCGAGATGTGACCGCCGTCGGTCACCAACTCGTCGGCGATCGAGACGTCAGTCTCGTAGAGGTTGTTCGCGGCGGCGAACAGTCGGACTTCGTCGTCTTGCTGCTGCGCAATACGCGGCAGCGGGTTGTCGATGACTTTGACCATCCGCGCCTCGCCGTCGACGCTGAAGTAGTCGTCCGCGACGTACATCTGGTGGTCCGGCGTCACCGGCAAGTCCGACCAGTTCAGGACGTTCAGCAGTCCCTCTTCGAGTTCGTTGTGGAGTCGGTCGACATCGTCGAACCGGAGGGTGTCGTCGTACAGCGAGTTCTGGTAGGAGACACCAATCTTCGGGTTTTCGAGTTCGGTCCCAGCGACTGCCTCGGGGTTCCGCATGTGGTAGTGCTTGAACTCCTTCGGAAGTCGGTGACCACCGACGACTTCGGACGCACGCATCGCGCAGATCGTCGCCGTGTGGTAGTAGCCGGCGCATTCGCGGTCGTCGCGAACGCTCTTCGAGTAGCCGCTTCGCTCGCGACCCAGAATCATCGAAATCCGGTGAAGCGTCCCGTCCAGCGCGAACACCTTGCCGGTCTCACCCTTCTTGCCGCGCACGTACAGCTCGGCGTCGGTGATGTTCGACGATTCGTGTACTTCGTCGGGATCGAGCGCCCGGTAGTCGATCCCCGTGAACGAGTTCCAGCCGAACTCGTCTTGGCGCTCGCGAAGCTTGCGGAGCGCCTCGAACAGTACGCTCGGGTACTGGTCGAAATCGAAGTAGCTCCCGCGCGTCTCGACGTCGACGCCGAGGATGTTGTGCGGGTTCGGGATGTTCGTCCCGCTCTTCGAGGTAATTCCGGGCCAGCGCGGTCGGACGCGGAAGTACGCGCGCTTTCGGTTCTCGTCCTTCGCGTCGTTGAATGACTGGTAGGCCGCTGGATAGACGCGGATGAGGAACTCAGGAACATCCTCCAGTCGCCAGTCCCATCGACCGAGGTCGGTTCCCTCGTCGGGCGTCGCGAGGCCGGGGTTGTCGGCGTAGCCGAACTCGACGTTCCACTCCTCATCGTCGAACTCGAAGCCGGCGCGGAGATTACCGTACTCCTCGAAGTCGTGCATCTTGTACAGCGAGACTAGCCCAAAGTAAGTCGACAGCGCGTCGTCCCACTTCAGGTACGCCGAGAACTCGTGCGGCTGCGGGAGGAGGAACTTTCGTAGGCCCGAGACCGCAGTCTTCGAGTCCTGACCGCGCATCGTCCGCGCGCGGACACCGCGCTTCTGTCGGCGCTCGTGTGCTTCCGCTTCCGAACAGGCGTAGAAGTGGTCCTCACGAACGTCCTTCCGGATGTGGGTGCCGCCACAGAAGCGACATTCGCCGGTCGGCTCCAGGTCGCAGTTCCACTCGTGTTCGAGCGCGGCTTCCTCGGTCCCGAAACTCGTCTGGCAGTAGCGACAGGCAGCGACAAACTCCGGCATCTCGAACTCGACATCGGTCGACTCGTCGTCGACTGTCGAGCCGGGCTCGTATCCGTTGTCAACTGCGGACTCGACTGTGTCCTCCTCGTTCGAAGTGACGAGGTCCGCGTCGTCGAGGGCAGAGAATTCCGCGATGACCTTGCCGCCGTCCTCGGTCATCAGGGGTCCTCCTCGACGAGATCGTATCCACAGCGCTCACAGCGAAATCGGACCTCGCTCTCGTGACCGCACGCGGGACAGTCGACGGTCACGCGAGACCACCCCCGAACCGGAGACCTTCGTCTCCGGGGTTGAGTTGTGGGATGGTGAAGGAATCAGTAGAAGCCGGTGGAGGGATTTGAACCCTCGGCCTATTCCTTACGAAGGAATCGCTCTGCCAGCTGAGCTACACCGGCGCGGTGGGCTTTCGAACGCATTCTTCCGTACCCCGGTTACGTAATTAAGACTTGCGAATCAACCCGGTGTCTGCCGTTCGGCACCAGCCCTATCACGCCCGCTTCGTCAGGCGAACGTCGAGACAGACGTTGTACTCGTGGGGGGCGTACGACCGGACGACGTGCTCGTTCACGACTTCGACCTCGTAGGTCGGTTCGGCGGCGGCGCGGACGGCGGCGAGTCCCGGTCCGAACGGGTCGTCCTCGTGTTGGATATCGTAGAGGTGAATCACGCACTCGTCGCTCGCGAGGCGGACCGCCGTATCGAGGAAGTCGCTGGCGCTGTGCGGGAGATTCATGATGAGCCGGTCGGCCCAGCCTTCGTAGTCGGCGGCGACCTCGCGCACGTCGCCGTGAATCGCGGTGATTCGGTCGGTCACGTCGTTCCGCTCGGCGTTCTCGCGGAGGTACTCGACGGCCGCCTCGTTGAGGTCGCAGGCGACGACCTCCGCGCCCGCGGCGGCGGCCGGGACGGCGAAGGGGCCCACGCCGGCGAACATGTCGAACACGTGCTCGCCCTCGCGAACCGCCTCGACGACGCGGTGGCGCTCGGTCGCGAGGCGTGGGGAGAAGTAGACCGCGCCGATGTCGAGGCGGAACTCGTGGCCGTACTCGCGGTGGACCGTCTCGGTCGAGTCGCCGACGAGCACGTCCCAGTCGCGGATGCGGAGTTCGCCTTTGACCTTCGAGGCGCGGTTGACGACCGTCTCGGCCTTGAGGTCCGAGGCGACGATGGCGTCGGCGATGTCGCGGGCGCGGTCGGGGTCGTCCTCGTCGAGGATGACGATGTCGCCGAGGCGCTCGTAGGAGGGTTCGAAGCCGAGTAGGTCGGCGGGCGTGGTCTGCGTCTCGCGGGTAGGGGGTTCGAAGTCGACGACAGCCAAGTCGTCGGGGACGGCGTCGGCATCGATGACGGGGATGTAGAGGGTCCCCTCGGCGACGGTAATCTCGTGGTCGTGGTCGAGCAGGCCGGCGTCGGCGAGGCGCCGGCGCGCCGCCTCGCCGGACTCGCGGGGCACGCGGACGCAGGGGACGTTCATATCTCCACCACTACACGGCTCCGAGTAAGGGTGACGCTTCGCCGCGAACGTATATACGACCCTGATACATCAGGGACCACGTATAGATGTCTGGCGAGGAAACGATAATTCGCCCACACTCTCGACGATAGCCGTCGTTCGAGTGGGGTGCCTCTGACACAGTTGGGCCTTGCCCGGGGCCCACTTTCTGACCCCAGTCTCGGGACGAGTAACTCGCGCCTATGCCGCCGAAACCGCGTCTGTCGGTGGCGACGTTTCTCGCGGAACTCATCGTTCGAAAATTGACCGTTTCGACCGGGTGGTTTCGACCGGGTGGCGTTCTTTTCGCAGCCACGAGTCGGCGACTCGTCTCCGCTTACACCTCGACGTGGTCGCGGTCGATACCGAGGAACGACTCGGCGGTCTCGACCCAGTCGGCGAGCGTTCGAGTCCCATCGTCTCGCTCGTGCGGATAGACGTCCTCGATTTCGTCGTCGCGGAAGACGATGCCCAGCGTCGGCGGAAGGACGACCGCGTCGTGTTCGGGACCCATCCGTCCCGACCCGACCGTCGCGTGCTCGTCGAGCGTCGGGAGCGCGACCCCTTCCGTTCGCGCCCACAGTCGACACTCGGCGAGTCGCTCGCGGACGATTGCGTCTCGTTTCGTCGGTGCGGTGTCGGACTCCACGTCAACCTCGCGACCCCACGTCCGGACGCACACGTCGTCGACGAGCCCCTCGTCAGCGAGTCGTTCGAGTCGAACGACTAGCGTCTGGTGTTCTTCCCCGAGGCCGTCCCGAATCGGGCGAATCCACAGTTCTACCCGCCGTTCACCGTCGGTCTGCATACTCCTCACCACCGGTAACAGATACGCTCGGGGGGAGAATAAGCCGAACTCATCCTTCCCGCCGACCGGGAATCGGAAACGCGCGGGCGACGCGTGGGGCGGTCGACTCCGAGGGCGTGGGAGTCTGGACGGCGCGGTCGGGGGCGTCCGGACGACGCGGCCGGGTTCGGTTTTATTCGCTCGGCGCGCGTCTGTGAGGGCATGTTCGACCACATCCTCGTCCCCACCGACGGCAGTGACCACGCGGTCCGCGCCGCCGACTACGCGGTCGACCTCGCGGCGACCTACGGGGCCTCGCTCCACGTCCTCTACGTCGTCGACGTTCGAACCGGCCACGCTGACGCACCCGTCGATGACGGCGATTCCCAGACGCGCGGGGAGGCAGCGGTCGGTGTCGTCGCTGACCGCGCGGCCGACCGCGACGTCCCCGTCGAGACGGAGATTCGGGTCGGCCTACCGCACGAGACTATCATCGACTACGGCGAGGAACGCGACATCGACCTCGTGGTGATGGGCACCCACGGGACGAGCGGACTGGAGCGATACCTGCTCGGAAGCGTCGCTGAGCGAGTCGTCAGACTCTCGGATGTGCCGGTGCTGTGCGTGCCGCCGGCTGACGACGACGAGTGACCGACGCGGGGACGACCGACTAGCGAGCCGCCATCACGCTCTCAGCGGACGACCATCACGCTCATCGGCGCGCGTCCGGCGACCAACTCGGCGACGCTCCCGAACAGCAGGTCCGTCTCGCCGGTGCGGCCGTGACCGCCGAGGTAGACGGCGTCGACGCCCTCCCGGCGCGCGAATTCGACGATGGTCCGCGCGGGGTCTCCACGGTGGGTCTCGGTTCGGAGTTCCACGCCGCTCCCGTCGGCCAGCGCCGCGAGTTCGTCGAAGATATCCTCTGCGAGTTCGTCGGCGCGTTCGTACCACTCCTCGGAGCCGTGGAGTGGTTCCGTGCTGATGTCCACGTCGAGCGGTGCGCTGTAGCCGGGGTCCGTCGGGTCGATGACGTGTAGGGCTACGACCGTCGAGTCGGCGTGCGCGAGGGCCTGTTCGAACGCTCGCTTCGACAGCGGCGAGCCGTCGACGGCGACGAGAATCGCATCCATCATGATTATTAGTACGTCGTCTCGGCACAAAAACGCTCCCGCGCCGGGCTTTTCCCCGCGGCGTGTGAGTTGTCACCCGTGTTATCCGTCCCCGAACTCTTCGAATCGCCGCGCGACCGGTGGCGGACGCTCGCACTCGCCGTCGTCGTCGTCGCCGTCGTCGCGCTCGCCGGCACGACGCTCGTCGACCACTTCCCGTTTCTCGCCAATCCGACGGCGCTGCGGACGTGGCTCCTCGGGTTCGGCGCGCTCGCACCCCTCGCGTTCGTCGGCGTGCAAATCGCGCAGGTCCTCGTCGCACCCATCCCCGGACAGGCGCTCGGGTTCGCGAGCGGCTACCTGTTCGGCGCGCTCTGGGGAACGGTCTACAGCATGGTCGGCATCGTCCTCGGCACGGCGCTCGCGGTGGGTCTCGCGCGGGCGCTCGGCCGTCCGTACGTCGAGCGCGTCGTCACCGCCGACGCACTCTCGGTGTTCGACGACGCGATGGAGACCCACGGTTTGGCCGTCCTCTTTCTCGTGTTTCTGGTTCCGGGCCTCCCGGACGACGCCATCTGCTTCGCCGCCGGCCTCACCGATATCCCGGTTCGCAGGGTCGTTCTCGTCGCGGCGGTGGGTCGGCTCCCCGGCTTCCTGCTCGTGAACCTCGCGGGCGCGGCCGCCGCCGACGGAAACGCCGAACTCACCGCGGTCTTCGTCGGCGCGTTGCTCGCGGCGTCGGTCCTCGGCTACCTCTACCGCGACCGACTCATGGGCGCGCTCGGGTCGCTCACGAGTCGAACAGCCGGTCGTTGAGCCACACCAGACACAGGTTCGCGGCGAGGAACGGGACGAACGCGCCCGCGACCCAGCCCCACTCCGTGAGGCCCAGCGGGACGACGCCGAAGAGGTCCGCGACCGGCGTGTAGAGCAACACGAGGTGGAGCGCGAGCGACAGGCCGACCGCGCCGAGGAGCCACGGGTTCGAAAGCGGCGACAGCCGGTAGCGGAGCCGAACCGACTGCGTGCGGACCAACTCGGCGGTGACGAGGAAGGTAAACAGCACCGTCTGGGCGACGACGAGGTCGCCGGAGCGAGACAGCGCGTAGAAGAACACGCCGAGTCCGGCCCCCGTGAGCGCGACGCCGATACCGAGAATCGAAGCGACGGTCCGGCGGTCGAGGACACCCTCGTCGCGGGGTCGCGGCGGCCTGCGCATCACGTCGTTCGACTTGGGGTCCGCGCCGAGCGCGAGCGCGGGGAAGCCGTCGGTGACGAGGTTGAGCCACAGGAGCGCGACGGGCGTGATGACGAGCGCCGACTCGGACGCGAACACCGCGGGGAACAGCGCCGCGCCGAGGAGCGTCCCGAGGAAGACGACGAACACCTCGCCGGCGTTCGCCGACAGCAGGTAGTTGACGAACTTGCGGATGTTGTCGAAGATGCCGCGGCCCTCCGCGATGGCGTCGCGGATGGTGACGAAGTTGTCGTCGCGGAGCACCACGTCCGACGCGCCCTGTGCGACCTGCGTCCCGCGGTCGCCCATGGCGATGCCCACGTCGGCATTACCGAGCGCCGGCGCGTCGTTGACGCCGTCGCCGGTCATCGCCACCGTGTAGCCCGCGTCCTGGAGCGCCCGGAGGATGCGGACCTTGTGCTCGGGCGCGACACGGGCGAAGACGTTGGTCTCCTTGACGACCTGGCCGAGTTCCTCGTCGTCCATGGCGGCCACCTCGGTGCCCGTAACGACCGAGTCGGCGTCGATGCCGACCTCACGGGCGATGGCGCGGGCCGTCCGCGGGGTGTCTCCGGTCGCCATCGTCACCTGTACGCCGGCGTCGCGGCAGTCGGCGACCGCCTCGGCGACGCCCTCGCGCGCCGGGTCGGTCATGCCCTGTAATCCAAGGAAGACCAGTCCCGATTCGAGCGTCTCGTCGTCGGCGTCGGGGTCCGCCTCGGAGGCGTACGCGAATCCGAGCACGCGGAGCGCGTCGTCGGCGAAGGCGGTCACGGTCGCTTCGACGCGCTCGCGGCGCTCGTCGGTGAGGGACTCGATTTCCCCGTCGACGAGGACGCGGTCGCACCGCGCGACGATTTCCTCGGGCGCGCCCTTCACGAGCGCGACGGGGCCGTCGCCGGGCGCGTCGAACGCGTCCACGACGACCGACATGCGCTTTCGCTCGGAGGTGAAGGGGACTTCGCGGAGCCTGTCGTCGGGGTCGCGCGAGCCGTCGAGGCCCGCGCCGGCGGCGGCGTTCACGAGCGCGACTTCGGTGGGGTCGCCGCGGTGGGCCCCGTCGTCGAGTTCCTTGGTGTCGTTACAGCGAGCCCCGCAGGACAGGAGCGCCGCGAGCGATGGGTCCAACTCGGGGTTCGGACCCGGGACGGCCGCGGATGCCGAGTCGGCCGCAGCCGCTGCGTCGGTCGCGGCCGACGCGCCGCCGTCTTCGGCGGCCGTCCCAGACGACGCCGAACCACCGTCCAGTTCGACCGTCCGGTCGTCGGGGAGCCACGCGTGGGTGACGGTCATACGGTTTTCGGTCAGCGTCCCCGTCTTGTCGGTGACGATGTAGTCGACCGCGCCGAGGCTCTCGACGACCGCGAGGTTGCGGACGAGCGCGTTGCGCTCCATGAGCGTCCGCGACCCGAGCGCGAGGGTGAGCGTGACGACCGCCGGGAGTCCCTCGGGGACGGCCGCGACGGCGAGCGTGACGGCGACGAGGAGGACGACGACCGGGTCGGTCGCGGTGAGGAACAACTGAACCGCCGCGATGAGCAGGATGAGCGCGACGATGCCGACGCCGATTCGGCGGCCGAGGCGGTCCACCTCGATTTCGAACGGCGTCTCACGCTGGCGGGCCTGCCCGAGTTGGTCGGCGATGGCTCCGAGTTCGGTGTCCATCGCGGTGGCGACGACGACGGCCTCCGCGCGACCTCTGACGACCGTGGTCCCGGCGTGGAGGACGCTCTCCCGGTCGGCCAGCGCCGCGTCGGCCTCGACGGGGTCGGCCGCCTTGTCCACCGGGGCGCTCTCGCCGGTCAGCGTCGACTCGTCGGCGCGGCAGTCGGCCGCCGTGAGAATACGGGCGTCGGCGGGGACGGCGTCGCCCGCTTCGAGGACGACCACGTCGCCCGGGACGACCTCGGTCGCGGGGACGGCCCGAATCGAGCCGCCGCGGCGAACCGTCGCGTCCGGCGTCGCCATCTCCCGGAGCGCCGCGAGCGCCTGCTCGGCCCGGTAGTCCTGCACGAAGCCGAACAGGCCGTTTCCGAGTAGGATGAGCAGGATGAGCGCGGCGTCGGTGTAGCCCGGGTCGCGGCCGGGCAGGAGGCCGACGGCGAGCGAGAGGCCGGCGGCGAAGAAAAGCAGCAGGATGAGCGGCCCGGTGAACTGCGAGACGAGGAGCGAAAGCGGCGAGACGCCGTCTTCGTCGGCGAGTTCGTTCGGCCCCACCTCGGCGAGCCGGCGGGCCGCATCGTCGCCGTCGAGGCCGTCGCGGCTCGACCCGAGTCGCTCCAGCGCCGCGTCGGAGTCGAGCGCGTGCCACGGGACGTCCTCGCGTCCGCTCGCGTCCTCGACCTCTCGATGGGCGGTTACCTGCTCGTGCACAGTTCGACTGAACGACACGAGCGGACGTATGTCCACCGGCGATTTTCACGCCGCCGCAGCCGGCGGTACGATGAATATCGTTCGGGTCACACGTTCGACTATGTGTGTGGTGTGTCAGCGTGCCTGAGCGGGTAGCGGCATCGAGCGAGAGCGTCTGTCCGTACTGCGGCGTCGGCTGTGGCATCCGCTACGACGCCGACCGCGGGAGCGCAGTCGGGTGGAACGGCCCGGTCAACACGCGGGGCGAACTCTGTCCCAAGGGGGCCGCGGCGTGGGACGTGGTCGAACACGACGAGCGACTGACCACCCCGCTGGTGCGAGTGAACGGTCGGCTCGTCGAGGCGACGTGGGACGAGGCGTTCGACCGCATCGAACGCGAGTTCTCCCGAATCGTCGCCGACCACGGGCCGGACGCCGCGTTCTTCTTCTCGTCGTCGAACTGCACGAACGAGGAGAACTACCTGCTCCAGAAGACGGCGCGGGCGCTCGGGACGAACAACGTCGACAACTGCGCGCGGCTCTGTCACGCCTCGACGGTGGCGGCGATGGGCGACCGCTTCGGCGCGGGGGCGATGACGAACTCGCTTTCGGACCTCGGGGAGGCCGACGTGTTCCTCGTGACCGGCGCGAACCCCGCCGAACAGCATCCGGTCATCTTCCGGTCGTATCTGCTCCCGGCGCTCAAGTCGGGGACGACGATGATTCACGTCGACCCCCGCGAGAACCAGACGACGAAGGCGGCGGACATCCACCTCCCGGTCGAACCGGGCTTCGACATCCCGCTTCTCAACGCGATGGCCGCCGTCGTCGTCGAGGAGGGACTGGTCGACGAGGTGTTCGTCGCCGAGCGGACCACGGGGTTCGAGGCGCTCCGCGAGCACCTCTCGGGGCTCGACATCGACGCGGAAGCCGAGCGCGCCGGCGTCGACCCCGCTGACCTCCGCGCCGCCGCGAGAGCCTACGGCGAGGCCGGCCGCGCGGCCATCTTCACCGGGATGGGGATGAGCCAACACCACTACGGCACCGACAACGTGCAGGCGCTCATCAACCTCCCGCTCCTGACCGGCAACGTCGGGAAGGCGGGGACCGGCGTCAACCCGCTCCGCGGGCAGAACAACGTGCAGGGCGCGGGCGACGTGGGCGCGCTCCCGAACGTCTTACCGGGGTATCGACCCGTCACCGACGACGAGGCCCGCGCCGCCGTTTCCGACGTGTGGGGGTTCGAACCGCCCGCTCTCCCGGGGCTCACGGAGGTCGAAGCGACCCACCGCTTCGGCGACGAGGTGCGGGCGGCCTACGTCTTCGGCGAGAACCCCGCCGTGACGGAGCCGAACGCGAACCGCGTCCGCGAGGCGTTCGAGGCGCTCGACTTCTGTGTCGTCCACGACGTGTTCCCGACCGAGACGGTCGAATTCGCGGACGTGGTGCTTCCCGGGAGCGTCTGGGCCGAGAAGTCGGGGACGGTGACGAACACCGACCGACAGGTCATCCGCATGAACCGGAACGTCGCGCCGCCGGGCGACGCCCGCGCCGACCTCGACATCCTCCGGGAGTTCGCCGCCCGCGTGGCCGGCCTCGACGCGCCCGCGACACCCGAGGGCGTCTTCGACGAACTCCGGCGGGTGACGCCTATCTACGCCGGCATGTCGTACGACGGCATCGGCACGGAGAGCCAGCGCTGGCCCTTCCCGGAGGGCGCGACCGAGGAGACGGCAATTCTTCACGCCGACACGTTCGCATCGGGGTCGAAGACCGCTCCGTTCCGGGTTGTCGAACACGTCGACCCGGCTGACCACGTCGCCGACGGCGAACTCGTCCTCGTGACGGGGCGGGTCCTCCAGCACTTCAACAGCGGCGCGCTCACCCGTCGGTCGGGCGTGCTGATGCGGATGCGCGGCGAGGACAGCCTGCAAATTCACCCGGACGACGCCGCTGCCCGCGGCATCGAAGACGGTGCGACCGTCCGCGTGGAAAACGACCGCGGCGAAATCGCGGTCGCGGCCGAGGTGACGCCCGCCGTCCGCCGCGGGACCGTCTTCGCCACGTTCCACTACGCGGAGCCGCTCGTGAACCGATTGACCGGCGACGCGCTGGACCCGACCGCGAAGATACCGGAGTACAAACACAGCGCCGTCCGCGTGACGGTCGAGTCGGGGGTGGCGGCCGATGACTGAGCAACCGGCGTCGCTGCCGACGCTCGCCGACGCCCTCGGCATCGGCCCCGACGACCTCGTCTGTGCCGTCGGCGCGGGGGGCAAGAAGTCGCTTCTCTACCGACTCGCCCGCGACCTCGACGGCGTGGTTACGAGCACCGTCCGTATCCCCATCTTCGACGACGAGGTGGCCGAAGTCGTCGTCACCGACGACCCCGAGACCGCCGTCGTGGAGACGCCGACCCGCCCGCTCGGCGTCGTCGCCGAGCGCGAGCGCCCCGACCGCTACCGCGGCTACGGCCCGACGACGGTCGACCGAGTCGCGCGCGCCACCGACGACGTGGTGCTCGTCAAGGCCGACGGGGCGCGGTCGCGCTGGCTGAAAGCCCCCGGCGAGGACGAACCGCAACTCCCCGACACGGCCGACCTCGTCTGCCCGGTCGCCAGTGTCCGGGTCGTCGGCGAACCGCTCACCGACGAGCGCGTCCACCGGCCGGAACTCGTCTCCGACGTGTCGGGGACGGCCGTCGGCGACCCGATATCCGAGTGGGACGTGGCCGCCGTGCTGTCGAACGATTGCGGCGGGATGAAAGACGTGCCCGAGACGGCGCGGGTCGTCCCGGTGCTCAACATGGTCGACGACGAGCGACTGGCCGAGACGGCCGAGGAAATCGCCAGATGGCTCTGTGAACATCCGCGCGTCGACCGGGTCGTGGCGACCTCCCTCGCCGCCGACGAGCCGGTCGTCGGGTTTTACTGATTCCCTGCGAGGACGACGCCCGCGAGGCGGCTCATCTGGCGGTTTCGCGGCCCGTCAGCTCGTCGAGTTCGAGTTCGACGAGGTGGAACTCGAGGTCGTCGACCTCCTCGTCGAACACGCGGACGCCGCCGAACAGTTCGTTGATGGTCGTCGCGTCGGGGCGCTCGTCGTCCGGGAGGACGCGAATCGGCCCGCGGGCCATGATACTCCACGAGTCTTTGCCCGCGTCCTCGTAGCAGACGAACGTCGCCTCCTCGGTCTCCTCGATGAACGCGAACTTCTCGCTTCGCCCGTCGTCGGTGAGGCGGAACAAGAGCCGACCGCCGTCGGCGTCGTAGCTGACGTGGGCGGGAATCGCGTAGGAGCGTCCGCAGTCGGCCAACGACAGCACGCCCGACGAGGCGTTCGACAGCCGTTCGGAGACGGTCTCCGGGTCGGTTCCGACGGTGTAGACGTACCTGATATCTCGCATACCTGACGTTCGCGGCCGCGACACATGAAACGGTGGCTCGACGACGGCGTCCGCCGACCCCGAGCGGCGTCAGGGAAGGTAGAAGTGCGACTTCGGGAATCGCCTGTGAATCTCCGGGGGTGCGTGGCGGACGATGTGTACGTCGTGGGCGTCGTCGCTCGCGACGTTCCCGCCGACGCTAACCAGTGGGACGACGACGCGACCCGCGTTCTCGCTCCCGACGAAGATGACGCTCGCGTCCATCTCAGACGCGACCGTCCTGAGCTTCGAAACGATGTTTCCCGGCGCAGGGTTCTTGCCGACTGAGACCGCCTGAAACGACGCCGACGGCGCGATGTCGACCGCGGTCTCGTGGAGTTCTCCGACGACCGTCTGCCGGTCGAAAACCTCTCGTGAGGGGACCCACCCCGCCTCGACGGCGTATTTCGAATCGTCGGGGACGACGGCGACCGCGAGCACGTCGTGGCCGGTGGCCGACGCGAACTTCGCGGCTCTGTCGAGCGCCGCGTTCGCCAGTCGAGAGCCGTCGTAGGCGACGAGGTACATGTATACAGTCGTGTAGTGGCCGTGATAAATCAGTCGTCAGCTACCGACTCGATTCGCTCGCTGGACGACGCGAGTCGGTCGAGCGCGTCCTGTGCGGCGTCGCCCACGGCGTCCGCGTCTCGGTAGGAGTCGCCGAGGCCCACCTCGCGGCGGTGCCACTCCCCGTCGGCGAACGCGAAGATGTCGACCCACCAGTAGAGCGTCAGTCCCCGCGCGAACTCGGTGATGGTGACGCGTCGGTCCGAGTCGGGCGACTCGTAGACGGTCTTAGCGCTCGCCTCGTCGGTGTCCACGTCGGTCTCGACGGTCCACCCCTCCGGAACGGCGAGCGAGAAGGGGTCGTCTGTCATTATCGTTCCCGACGGGGCGGAGCGACTTGATTGGTCCGCTTTCGGCGACTGTCTCGGGAAGGCAACTCAGTCGAGCGACCGCGCCGAGTTGGCGACGACGAGCAGGCTCGACGTACCCATGGCGACGGCGGCGAAAAGCGGGTTGAGCACGCCGAGGGCGGCCAGCGGGATGGCGACCGCGTTGTAGCCGAACGCCCACGTGAGGTTGCCGCGGATGCGACGGTTCACGCCGGTCGAAAGCGAGAACACCTCGGGAATCGCGTCGATGTCGCGGCCGACCAGCACCGCGTCGGCGGCGTCGCCCGCGATGTCCGTCCCCGTGCCGAGCGCGATGCCGATGTCGGCGGCGGCGAGCGCGGGCGCGTCGTTGCTCCCGTCGCCGACCATCGCCACGGTGCCCCGGGCGCGGAGGCGTTCGACCGTCTCGGCTTTCGCCCCCGGCGGGACGCCCGCGAACACGTCTGTCACGTCCGGGTGGTCGCGGAAACGCCGCGCGGCGCGCTCGGAGTCGCCCGTGAGAACCACGACCTCGCGCCGGCCGTCGTCGGCGACGGCGGCGACCACGTCGTCCCACGCGGCCCGCGGTTCGTCGCCGACGACGAGCACCGCCCGAGAGCGCCCGGCCCACCCGACGACGACCGGCACCGCGCCCTCGTCGCGGGCGGCCTCGACGGCGTCCTCGTGGGCCGGCGCGAGCGTCACGCCCTCGTCGCGGAGGAGCGAGGGATGGCCGACGACGACATGGTCGCCGTCGACTCGGCCGGAGACGCCGCGGTCGTGGACGGTCACGTCGTCGGCCGAAACGTCGGGAATCGACGCGTTCGCGTCCGCCGCCTCGGTTCGGTCTTCGGCCGCCTCCACGACGGCGGTCGCGAGCGGGTGCGCGGAGAAGCGTTCCAGCGCGGCGGCCGCGGCGAGGGCGGCGGACCCGCTGTCGCCGACGATCCGGAGGACCGCCATGTCGCCGTCGGTGAGCGTCCCGGTCTTGTCGAAGACGACCACGTCCACGTCAGGGACGGCCTCGAAGACGGCCTCGGAGGCGACGACGATGCCCCGATTCGCGGCCTCCTTGATGCCCGAGGCGACCGCCAGCGGCGTGGCGAGGCCGAGCGCACAGGGACACGAGACGATGAGGACGGTGAGGCCGATGAGGAGCGCGTCGGTCGGCGTGCCGCCGCGGACGAGCGTCCAGCCGAAGGCGACGGCGGCGAGGACGAGCACCGTCGGGACGAAGATGGTCGCCAGTTTGTCGGCGAGGCGCTGGACGCCCGAGCGGGCGCTCTGGATGTCCCAGAGGAGTTCGACCAGTCGGTCGAGCGTGCTCGTCGCGTCCTCGCCGACCGCGACGACGAGCGGGCGGTCGGTGACGACAGTCCCGCCGAGCACGTCGTCGCCGGGACGCTTCGTCCGCGGCATCGACTCGCCGGTCACGAGCGCCTCGTCGACCGCGGCGGTCCCCTCGCGGACGGTGCCGTCGACCGGGACGCGTTCGCCCGGCCGAACCTCGACGAGGTCGCCCGGTTCGAGCGCGTCGAGCGCGACCATCTCGACTGCGGTGTCGCCGGAGCCGTCAGCGTCGTCGGCGACCCTCCGGCGCGCTTCCGAGACGCGGGAGGCCGCGAGGTCCGAGAGCATCCCGGCGGCCTTCCGCTTGATGCGGTCCTCGTAGTAGTTGCCGAGCGTGACGACGAGGATGATGGCGACGGTCACGTCGAAGTAGACGTGGGTCTCGCCGACGAGGACGGCCGCCGTCGAGTAGACGTAGGCGCTGGTCGCCGCCAGCGAGACGAGCAGGTCCATGTTCGGCTGGCCGGCCCGGAGGCTGACGAGCGCCCCGCGGAGGATGGGAAAGCCGGTGTAAAACAGGACGATGGAGGTCATCACCCAGATGTTGCCGAGGATGTAGATGCCGTCGAACACGCCGAGTTCGACGACCGACTGGAAGCCGACGTAGGTCGGGTACAGAAACAGGACGTACCACAGCATCACCATCATGCCGAAGACGCCGCCGCCGATGACGAACCGGACGACCTGATTGTCGGACCGCTCGGCCGCCTCGCGTTCCTCGGGGTCGCGCGTGCCGTAGCCGTAGCGGGCCAGCGTCCCCGACAGTCCGTCTAAGTCGGCGGTCTCCGGGTCGTAAGTGACGCGGACCATGTCGTTGGCGTAGCTGGCTTCCGCGGCGTAGATGCCCTCGCAGGTCCGCGCGGTCCCCGAGACGAACGCCTCGCAGGTGGCGCAGTGCATCCCCTCGACGGCCATGTAGGTCCGTTCGGCGTCCTCGGGCACCTCGTCGGCCTCGCCGGCGAGTTCGCGCTCGACCGTCTCGGGGTCGGCGCTCGCGGCGTCGCCGAGCGCGCGGGTGATTTCGAGACAGCCGCGACAGCAGAACTCGCCGTCGACCTCGTCACCGGTGACGGGTGGGGTCGGCGTCGGCAGGCCACAGAGGTCACAGCCCTCGGCGTCACCGCCGTCGCTTCCGCCGCCGGCCGACCCGCGGGACCGCGTCGAAGTCGACATCGTCACAACGGTTGGTAGAAGGGCACGTGAAGGTGCGGGACCGACACGCCCAGAAGCATCAGCCCGTGGGACAGCGGGATGTAGCCGAGGACGAGAAACGCCGCCCCGAGCGCCCGGTGAAGCATCGCCCGCCGGCGCGCCGAGACGCGGCCCAGCAGCGTCCCGTAGAGGAACAGCGTCGGTATCGTCCCGAGGCCGAGCAGGCCGAGCAGGGCGGCGGCCCGGAGCGGTTCGCCCGTCGAGAAGGCGTAGAGGTACGCCGGGTAGATGATGGGACACGGGAGCAGGCCGTGAATCGCTCCGAGGCCGAGGATTCGCGGCCCGCCGACGAGCCTATCGACGCGGGCGGTCGCCCACCCGCTGACGCGGCCGAACAGGCGCGTGACCGCGGTCGGGGTGAACCGGTCGATGGCGGCCGACTGGCCGACGAGGTAGCCGACGCCGGTGAGAATAATGGCGGTCCCGACAAGCAGGCCGGTCGTCGCGCGGATGCCGCTCCCGACGGCGGCCACCGAGTCGAAGGCGTCGAAAAACAAGCCGCCGACGAGGGCGAAGGCCGCGCCGATGGCCGCGTAACTCAGCGCCCGCCCGACGTTGAACAGGGCGTGTTGGCGGACCTGTCGGAGCGTGAGCGACCGGCTATCGACGCCCTCGCGGTCGGCGAGGCGGTCGGCGTAGACGCTGACGAGCGGGCCGCACATCCCGAGGCAGTGTGCCCCGCCGAAGAGGCCGACGAGGAGGAACGCGACCGCTTCGGGCGTCGCGGCCGGCAGTCCGAGCGAGATGCCGCCGTCCATCTCACGCGGCGTGTTCGCCGTCGGTCTCGGAGTCGGCGTCGCCGTCGTGGTCGTGGCCGCCCTCGGTCGGGCTCATGAGGAAGTAGATGACTGCGGAGATGAGAAGCACGTTGACGGCCGTGACGACGCCCGCGAGGGGGTTTTTCGTCACGCCGAAGATGACCGCTGGCAGGAGCGCGAGCAGTGCGACGGTTCCGGCGCGTCGTGGCGTGAGTTCCATATCGGTCCATTCGCGACCACGGTGTTTCTGATTTCGCCTATTCCCACCGCGTTGGAATGGGGTGTTGCGTTAAAGTCCCGTTATTCCTCATGACCGGGTATGGCCGTTGATTCGACAGCAGAGGGAGCCGCGTCCTCTGCGGCGCGCACGTCCACCGACGGCGGCGTGCCAGCAAACGCGGATTCCCAAGGTGATTCCGGGCAGGCAGACTCCCCGGTCGACTCCATCGTCGGGACGGCCGACGACGGTATCGTTCGCGAACTCGGACACGACGACTTCGACCCGGTCGGGACGCTCGTGCTCGTTCTCATCTACATGGCGATTCTCATCGGCATGTGGGTGTTCATGTACTTCGTCGAGTTCCTCGGACGGGGTCTCACGGTGGTGGGATAGATGGAGATTCACGCCTACGAGAAACTCTGGTTGGCGCTGGCGCTCGTCCTCATCGTCGGGTTCATCGGGACGATTACCTACGGGGCCGCCGGCGCGGGTATCGACATGATAGACGACAAGGGCGGCACGGTCGACCCGGCGACGCTCGACCAGCACCCGAAGTTCGGCGACCCCGGAATCGAACGGAACGGTGAGAACAGCTACGACGTGTACGTCGTCGCTCGCCAGTTCGTCTTCGAACCCGGCACGACCGAACCGCTCCGCGTTCCCGCCGGTAGCACGGTCACGTTCCACGTGACTGCCGCCGACGTCATCCACGGCTTCGAGGTCGTCGGCACGAACGCGAACACGATGGCTATCCCCGGGCAGGTCGCGGAGTTCACCGTCGAGTTCGGCGAACCGGGCGAGTACGGGATGCTCTGCAACGAGTACTGTGGCTCCGGCCACCACGTGATGGAAGGCAAGATTGTGGTTATGGAACAAGACGAATTCGACAGTTGGTACGAACAACAGCAGGCGCAAGGGGAGGCTGAGAACTGATGGCGACCGCATCCGGCGGCAGCGAGTTCGTCGATAAGTTCCCCGACGAGGCGGCAATCATCAAGGCGAGTTTCCTCATCGCGTTCGTCTCGCTCGGCATCGGCGCCTTCTTCGGCCTCATTCAGGCGCTCCACCGGACGAACGTCCTCCGCGTCATCGACTCCGCGGACTACTACACGTTGCTGACGGGCCACGGCGTGCTGCTCGCCATCGTCTTCACCATCTTCTTCCTCTGCGGGGTGTTCCACTGGGCGGTCGCCAGAAGCCTCGACCGGCCCGCCGAGAGCGCGCTGTTCTCGTGGGCATGGGTCGGCCTGATGACGACGGGAACGGTTCTGGCCACCGTCGCCATCCTCGGCGGCCTCGTCCCGAACCTCGGCATGAGCGCGGACGTGCTGTTCACCTTCTACGCGCCCCTGCAGGCTCACCCGATATTCTACATCGGGCTCGCGATGTTCATCGTCGGGACGTGGCTCTCCGGCGCGGACTGGTTCCTCTCCTACCGCGCGTGGCGGCAGGACCACCCGGACGAGCGCATCCCGCTGCAGACGTTCATGGTCCTCACGACCATGATTATGTGGTACATCTCCACCCTCGGCGTCGCCGTCTCGGTGGTGTTCTTCCTCATCCCGTGGTCGCTCGGCCTCATCGAGAGCGTCAACCCGCTTCTGACGCGGACGCTCTTTTGGTACTTCGGCCACCCCATCGTCTACTTCTGGCTGATGCCGGCGTACCTGCTTTGGTACACCGTGCTCCCCAAGCTCGCGGGCGGGCGACTGTTCAGCGACCCGCTCGCTCGCGTGGTGTTCCTCCTGTTCCTTCTGCTTTCGACCCCGGTCGGGATTCACCACCAGTACCTCGACCCGGGCATCGCAGAGGGCTTCAAGTTCATCGCCATGACGAACACGATGTTCCTGCTCCTCCCGTCGCTGCTCACGGCGTTCACCGTCGTCGCCAGCGTCGAACACGGCGCGCGCCAGCGCGGCGGTGAGGGCTACCTCCGCTGGCTCGGAGCGCTCCCGTGGCGTGACCCCGCCTTCACCGGCATGGCGCTCGCGGGTGCGATGTTCGCCGCCGGCGGCTTCTCCGGCATGATCAACGCCGGGATGAACATCAACTACCTCATCCACAACACACTGTGGGTGCCGGGCCACTTCCACCTCACCGTCGGCACGGCCGTCGCGCTGACGATGATGGCCGGGTCGTACTGGCTCGTCCCGCAGGTCACGGGCACGAAGCTCTACAGCCGCCCAATCGGCCTCCTGCAGGTCATCATGTGGTTCGTCGGCATGGTGTTCATGTCGAACGCGATGCACCGCGCCGGCCTCGCCGGCATCCCGCGGCGCACCGCCGAACCGCAGTACCAGAACTTCGAGTTCCTGACGCCCATCGGGAGCATCTTCGAGCTTCGGGTGCAGATTGCCCTCGGCGGGACGCTCCTGTTCCTGTCGGTGGTGCTGTTCCTGTTCAACATCCTCCTGACCTCACTCGGCGAGGAGTCCGACCGGCCGGTCGACTCCTACCTCCCCGAGCCGCTTTCGGGGCCTGAGGGAAGTCCGCGCATCCTCGACAACCTCGCGATGTGGACCGGTATCGCGGCGGTCCTCGTCGTGCTCGCGTACACGCTCCCGCTGGCCGGCATCATCCAGAACGGCGGCGGGCTGTTCGGCGGTGGCCTCCCCGTCCCGGCGACCGTCTCCGCCGGCTTCGACCTCGTGATGACGACGGTCACGAGCGCGTTCAACACCCTCTGGGGGGTCGTCGCGTGAAGCTCACGAAGGCGCGGGCGCTCATCCTCATCGCGTTCAGCGTCCCCGTCGCCATCGAACTGCGCACGGTGGCGGGCTTCTTCAACGTGGAGCTCCCGCTCATCGCCGTGGCGGTCATCGAGTTCCTCTTTCTCGCCCTGCTGTTCGTGCTGTACGGGCTCTACGGCGAGGGGTCGGAGTCGGCCGCATAGCCGACGACCCGGACGCCGTTTCGACGCCTGATTTTCCGCATCGTCGCCGCGACTCTCGCCATTCGACGGCCGCCGAACCGATATAAAACCCCCACGATAGCGTGGGAGACACTCGGTCAGTTTCCCGGTCGCTGGGAAGCAGTCTCCGTTTATATTCGGTCGTCTCGCGTAGGCTCAAGCGACCATGAGCAACCTCGACTTGATGAAGGCCGGCATCGGCCTCGCGGTCGTCATCGGCATCGCCCTCACGGCGGTCGCCGGCTACGCGCTGTTCGCAACGTTCGGCGGCATCGAAGGCCTGACCGTCGCGCCGGAACTCCTCGTCTCCGTCCTCTTCGGCGGCCTGCTCGTCGCGGCCGCCGCGGGCGTCCGGCGGGTCGTCCCCAAGCCGCGCACCCGCGTCTGAGGGGTTCGTCACCGACGGCTCCGACCGGCTCCGCTGACCTCCATTCTCCGTTTCCCAACACGCTGAGCGACGGCGTTGGCCCGCCGGCCGCGCCACCGGGGCGAAAGGCGATACGTCTGGAACACCAATAGAATGACATGTACGGCACCGTTCTCGTCCCCACCGACGGCAGCGCCCGCTCCCGTGCGGCGGCCCGTCGTGCTATCGACCTCGCGAGCGCCTACGACGCGTCGATTCGCGCCCTCTCGGTCATCGACGTCGGCGACCTCGGACTGTGGACGGCCGCCGACGTACCAGTCGAGCGAGTGCGCGCGAGCCTCCGCGACGCCGCCGAGATGGCGGTCGAAGAGGTCGCGTCGCTCGCCACGGACGCGGGCGTCCCCTGCGAGACAACGGTCCGAATCGGCGTGCCGTACCGGGAGATTCTCGACGCGGTCGGCGAGAGCGACGCCGACCTCGTGGTGATGGCGACGCACGGCCGGACCGGGCTCGAACACGCGGTTCTCGGGAGCACGACGGAACGGGTCGTCAGGCTCGCCGACGTGCCGGTATTGACGGTCAGGGAGTGAGGCGCGGACTCGGCCCGACCCGACCCGACCCAATTCAGACCAGCGCCCTGAGTCCGTCGCGGAGCGCCCGCCGGCCGTAGACCGCGAGGCCAACGGCCCCGGCCGCGCCCAAGAGGAGCGGAATCACGTCGAAGCCGTCGACCGCCAATCGGAGTGCGCCCCAGACGAGGAACGCGGCGGCCTGCGCGACGTAGAACGCGAGCGTCTCGTTGAACGGGACGAACCCCCCGGCGAGGAAGACGACACAGAGGAGCGCGATGCCGACCACGTCGGCACTCATCGGCGGGAGCCAGCCGAGCGCGACCGCGCCGACGGCGAAGGCGCAGAAGACGACGCCGACGGCGAGCCGTAGCGGCGCGATTTCGGCGAACAGCGATTTGTCCGGCGGGACGACGTTCGAACCGCCGTCCGCCGGCGTCGTAGATGTCGGAGGCACAGTCGTACGTTCGTCCGGAACTGTCAAAATTCTATTCTCTGGTCCGGCCGCGGTCCGCTTACTCCACGGGGATGCGACTGCCGCCGTCCCCGCCAGTCCGGTCGTCGCGGTCGACGGCGGGGCGCTCGTCGAGTTCGACGACGAGCGTCAGCGGGTCGCCCTCGCGGACGATGCCGACGGCGACCGGTTCGCCGGGACGCGTTTCGGTGATGAGATAGCGCATCAGTTCCTCGTGAGTCCGGACCGGGTTGCCCTCGATAGCGACGAGCACGTCGCCGCCGACGGGAATCGCAGTGCCGCGGTAGTCGGCAGATTCGTGACAGCCGTGGAGGAATCCCTCGTCACCGTCGGCACCGGCGGCGTCGACGACGAGGACGCCGTGGGGCGCGTCGAGGCCGTTCACCTCGGCGACGGTCGGCGTCACGTCGAGGGTGCGCGCCCGGAGGTACGAGTGGCGATAGCGGCCGTCGGCGACGAGCGCCGGAAGGATGCGGTTGGCGATGACGGGCGAGACGGCGAAGCCGATGTTGTCGCCCTGTTTGGCGCGGTTGACGCCGACGACCTCGTAGGCGAACTCGGCGTCGTCGCTGTCGGGTTCTTCGGCGGCGAATCCGACGAGTGGCCCGCCCGAGTTGCCGGGGTTGATGGGTGCGTCCGTCTGGACCACGTCCGGGATGGCAAAGCCGTTCGAGGTGGGAAGCGACCGATTCGACCCGGAGACGATACCCGCCGAGATAGAGCCGTCGAGTCCCAACGGGTTGCCGAGCGCGGCGACCGACCGCCCCGGCGCGGGGTTCTCGGCCGCCAATGGGAGCGCCACGGCGTCGTCGGGCAGGTCGTCGACGGCGACGACGGCGAGGTCGGTGTAGGCGTCGGAACCGACGACCTCGCCGACGCGCCACGACCCGTCTGCGAACCGGAGTTCGACCCGGCCGGCGTCGCTGGCGTCGGCGAGCCGCGAGACGTGCTCGTTGGTGACGAGATGCCGGTCGTCGTAGACGAAGGCGCTCCCCGCCCCGCCGGGTCGACGGCGGCCGCCGACGTAGACGGAGACGACCGAGGGGATGACGTCGCGGTACAGCGCTTCGAAATCGGGATACGTTGGCATGGTGGTGCGACGAGGCGGCACATACCGCCGGGGCGTCGCTTACCTCGGGTTAGCGCCCAGCGGATTTGAGCGTGTCGCGTGGTGACAGCCAACACGACTGTCCCGTGTGGCGACCCGGTCGGTGGCGGCGGTCGCGGGTCGCGAGCGAAACGATGCCGCGAGGCCCCCAATTTAATACTATCTGTAGTAAACGTCGAGACAGCAATGGTCGCACTCGACGTACACGAGGACATGCAACGACTCGCCGACAGCGGCGTCGTCGCGGTGATGCGCGGCGCGGATGCGGACACCATCATCGACGTGGCCGACGCGCTCCACGAGGGCGGCGTCACCGCCTACGAGATCACGGCCGACAACCCCGACGCGATGGACCTCATCCGCGAGGTATCGGCGTCCTTCTCGGACCGTGAGGCCATCGTCGGCGCCGGGACCGTCCTCGACGCGCCGACCGCCAACGCGGCCATCCAGGCCGGCGCGGAGTTCGTCGTCGGGCCGAACTTCGACGAGGGCGTCGTCGAGACCTGCAACCGCTACGGGACGCTCGTCGCACCGGGCATCATGACCCCGACCGAGGCGACCGACGCGTACTCCGCGGGCGCGGACCTCGTGAAGGTCTTCCCTGCCTCCTCGCTCGGCCCCGGCCACCTCAAGAGCATGAAGGGGCCGCTCCCGCAGATTCCGATGATGCCGACCGGCGGCGTCGGCCTCGACAACGCCGCGGACTACATCGACGCCGGGGCGGTCGTCGTCGGCGCGGGCGGCGCGCTCATGGATGGCGAAGCCATCGAAAACGGTGATTTCGAGGCCATCACCGAGACGGCCCGCGAGTTCTCGACCGTCATCGACGACGCTCGGGATAACTGAGGGAGAGCGGCGGGTCGCCCGGAATCGAAGCGGGTCAAATCAGTCGGTTCTTTTTGTTGTTCGGCTCAGTTGAAATTCCCCGGTCCTGAAAGCGGCGGTGTGCTGAATATCGAGGGCGTATTCAGCACGGTATTTCTGTTTGATTGAGGAACTCACTTCTGAACCAGCCGTTCGGTAAGTATGTGATCTGAAACCCGGCTTTCCGGCGGTTCATTCTTTTGGGAAAGAATAATATGAGGAGAAAATGTCAAACTAATCACTAGTATGCGCTTCCATGGCCCTCGAATCCGTCGTGCCCTTCTCGCCGTTATCGGAATCATCCTACTTATCTCAGCAGTCTTCTTTCCCTTCGGCTCTATACCGGGTGTTTGGACCTACCAGTATACTGTTGAAGAAGTCAGCCCAAACGAACCAGAACTCGATGGGAGGCTCTCATGGGTGGCTTCAACCGAAACGTGCTACAGTTCTAGTGAGGAGTGTGCGCTTACATACCGTGTTAGAGACGAAGGTCCACAGGTCGTTTCTGACACCACGTACCGTGCTACTCGTGGATTTAGCCCAAAAACAAAGCTTGTAATCTTTCCGGATGCCTCACACGAGTTCTATGAGCTAAACGTCACGCGCTACGAGAATGATAGTACCAAAGTCGAACTGACCCCTGTTTCAAATGAAACGGCACTTGAGCTTACGTCCACCCCTGCGTATCAGTACCCATCTGACGTTCGACACCTTATCTCGGAAAGAAGAGTTCGCACTACCGACCAACTAGCAGGGTTTGCCCTCTGGGACAAAACTCACGCTGTTATCTCGTATAATGGCAATTACTATGACCGAAGCCTCTACTCGTATCGAGGAACGAATGAAGGGGCAGAAGAGTTCATTCGTCTTCTTGCCTTGATATTCGGTGCTACTTGCTGTTTCCGTGCTGGGTGGCGCATCTGACTGGACATAGCTTAACAAACAGCCACCTCGCTTCGAACGATTCGTAGCACCCTACTCTTACCGAATCGACCGCACGCGTTCCTCAAACTCTTCTGGAACCACGTCGGCGAGCGCCTCGGGGTCTGACTCCCCGTTGGCCGCGACGAGGTAGGCCGCGCCGTCGTCGTCGCCGTAGACGCGCTGGAAGTCGTAGACGAAGCCCCAGCAGTCGGTCGATTCGGGTACCTCGTCGCTCTCGGTGAGGTACTCGACCTGCCGGACGACCGCGTACTCGACGAGTCGGTTGACCGCCTCGCCGCCCGGCGTGTCCGCGTCGAACACGCCGAGTTCGCGGGCCTCCTCGGCGAGCGGGACGAGCCGCGAGACGGCGGCTTCGACCCCCGGAGGTAGGTCCCCGACGCTCCCGCCTGTGACGGTCTCGTAGGCGGCCGTCACTGCGCCACAGCCCGTGTGACCGAGGACGACCACGTCGGTCGTCCTGAGCGCCGAGACGGCGTAGCCGACGGCGTCGTTGACGACGAGTCTTCCATCGACTTCGGTCCACACTTGGTTGCCGACGTTGACCGACGTGAACAGCTCGCCGGCTTTGTCGGCGCTCCAGACCGCGTCGGCGGGGACGCGGGAGTCCGAACAGCTGACCGAGACGACCGCCGGCGACTGCGCCTCGCGGACGCCCTCGAAGTGGTCGACACCGAGGCTCTCGACGTGTCGCGCGTTTCCGGCCAAGAGCGATTCCAGCACTGTTCGCGTCATTGGATTACGTTGCACCCGCGCGTCAATATAGCTCCCCGCTCGTCGCGATTTTCACCGCCGCCGGTCGACGCCGGCTAGCGGCTGTCATCACTCGACTCGTCGTCAGACGCCGAATCGGCCGACGTGGTGGCGTCTCCGTCGCTCTCCGACTCGGTATCGGCCGACGCGGCGTCCGACTCGGCTTCGTCGTCTCCGGACTCAGCCGACGCGCCCCAGATGAAGGGGTCGTCCGGCTCTTGTTCGTCCTCACCCTCGTCCTCACTCTCGCCTTCATCTTCGTTTTCCGTGGCCGTCGGCTCGGCCTCCTCGACGAACTCGGGCGTCTCGCTCACGTCGTCCCTGGTGTCGGGGTCCGAGCCCGAATCCGATTCGTCGGGGTCGCGGTCCGGTTCCGCGGCGCGGATGTCGAGCGCGGCCTGTCGGGACTGTTGTCTGGCCTCGCGGCGCGCCGAAAGCGCCTCGCGGAGGCGGTCGTTCAGCGTCTCCCGAAGCTCCGCCGCGTCGGCGACTTCGATGTCCACGGCGGTCGCGTCGCCGCCGACGAGGGAGATGCTCCCGGCCGTGTCCGCCGTGACCGTCGAGACGCGCCAGCGGCGCTGGAAAATCGTCCGGCGCTCGATGACCGTCTGCACCCGGTAGTAGGGGACAAAGCGCATCTCGCGCTTCCAGAAGCCGTTTCGAGTGACGAAGTGGTTCTCATCGAGCGCGTAGCCGCGGTGCCGCCACTGGAGCGCGCCGGCGACGACGGCCACCGGGACGAGCGCCAGCGGCACGAACCACGGGATCTCCTGCGGGAGGAACCGGTTCGCCCCGTAGAGCGCGAGGGTCGCCACGCCGAGGACGAGTGAGTACCGGACGGCGTAGCGCCGGCGGATGCGCGTCGGCGGTCTCTCGAACGTCGGCTCCTCGATGCCTTCGAGGTCGGCGACGAGGCCGAGCACGCGGTCGCGGGTCGCAAGCGGGATGGCCGCCTCGGAGCCGCGACCGCCGCCGCCCGACCCGTTCGACCCGTCGGAACTCGGGGCGTAGCCCGCCGTCTCCACGAGGAGCGTCGCGTAGCCGAACCGGCGCTTCAGCGGGTTGTCCTCGACGGTGAGCGTCTGGAGCTTGTCGAGCGGAATCGACCCGTTGTAGCGCTGGAGGAGGCCGCGCTCGTACTGGAGTTCGTCGCCGACGCGGGTCAGCCGGAAGCCGTAGTAGTTCACCACCGCGGAGGCGAAGCCGGCGGCCCACGAGACGAGCGCGACGAGGAGTCCCAGCGCGACGACGCCGACACCCGCGGCCGCGACGCTCCCCGCGGGGACCGGCACGTCCACGTACGAGGCGACGATGGGGAAGGCGGTCGACCCGAACACGAAGACGAGTCCGGGCAGCCGCAGGTCGAACGACAGCGCGCCGACGATGGCCAACTCTCGGGGCGTCAGTTCGAACAGTAGTTCCTGTTCCGGTTCGGGCGCGTCGCCGTCGGTGCCGCCGCGTTTCAGGCGGGCGACCTCCGACTGGATGCGGCGGGCTTCCTCGTAGCTGACGAAGCGGAGACTGCCCTCGGTCTCGCCGCCGCCGGCGGTTTCGAGGTTCACGGCGGCGATGCCGACCAGCCGCTGGGCGACGTTGCGAGAGATGTCGACGTTCTGGATGCGACGGTAGGGAATCTCGCGGTTACGCCGGGAGAACACGCCCGAGCGGATGTCCAGCGTGTCCGGCGTCAGTTCGTACTCGAACCGACGGAAGTATGCGAGTTCGTAGCCGGCGATTGCGACCACAGCGACGCCGACGAGCGCGACGGAGCCGAGGCCGCCGAGGAAGCCGCCGAAGGCGGTCCCGCCGGTGAACGCGAAGAAGGCGAGCGCGAAGACGATGCTGGCGCTGCGCTGGACCGCCCGGTAGGGCACCGAGAGCGGCGACAGCCGGGTCATACCGCGTCGTCGCCCTCGGACGCGATTGCGAGGCGCTTCAGTCGGTCTTGGAGGTCTTCTGCGCCCTCCGGCGTCAGCCCGGGAACCGACACGTCAGCGCCGCGGGAGCCGGCGGTGTAGACGACGGTCGACGCGAGGCCGACGAGCCGTTCGAGCGGGCCGCGGGTCGAATCGACGTGCTGGACCCGGACGAACGGGACGACGGTGTTGACCTTGGTGAGAACGCCGCGCTGGAGATACAGCGAGTCGTCGCGGACCTCGTAACCCCACGCCCGGTACCGGAGCAGGGCCAAGGCGACGCCGACGACGAGGAAGACGCCGCCGACCGCGACGGGGACGTACGTGGGTATCGAGACGGGCGCGAACAGCGTCGCCGCGGTCGCTACGCCGCCGACGACGAGTGCGAACACGACCGCTCGGGCGACCCAGAGAAGACGGATACGGGGGTGGAGGCGATTCACGGGAATCCCTCCGAGCGCGTGAACATCGTATACTCCGGCGTCTCTTCGAACGGGTAAATAACTGTGGCCGCGGGAATCGGCCTACGGTGTGGCGGCGAGTCGGCGTTCGACCCGACGGGTCGCGGTGTCGAGTGTCGCGCCGACCTCCGCGAGCGTCGCGAGCACCGGGTACCGGACCGACAGGTCGGCGTAGAGGAACTCCGTCACGTCCGGCACCAGCCCGGAGAGCGCCCGCCGGTGGTGGGAAATCGTCTTCTGTCGCGCCGCGACGAGCTCCGAGAGCCGCTCGCGGAGCGACGAGAGGTCCTCGTAGAGCGCCAACAGCGCGTCGAAACCGCGTTCGGAAAGCGGCGTCCGGTCGAGGTCGTCGAGTCGCCCGAGGAGGTCTTCCACCTCGCCGCGCATCGACGCCACCGACTCGGCCTCCTCGTCGACGACCTCGATGAACTTTTCGCGCTCGTCTCGCGACGACGCGGCCGCCGCGGCGACGGTCCGCCGGAGCGGCGGCGAGAGGACGCTCGCCGACCGGAACGCGGTCGCCACGTCCGGGCCGAACTCGGCGGCGAGGCTCGCTTCGAAGGAGTCGCCGTACTCCTCGTCGTAGTGCGGGACGGACATCACGGTCCGCTCGTAGCTCCGGCGCAGGCCGGAGAGCGCGGCGTCGGTTCCGCCCCGCCCGCTCCGCTGGCCGACGAGCGTCGCGGCCGCTGGGGCTTGGTTCGGAGTCGATGCCGTCGCCTGCGACGCGGCGACCTCGCGGCGGAACGCCCGGAACGCCTCGCGTTCGTCCACGCAGCGGCGGCGTTCGGCACGGAGGGCGCTGTGGGCGTCGGCGAGGCGGTCGAGACTCACCGCCATCGAACCGCCCCCGGAACGTCCGAGCCGACGACCCGGCGCGGCGGCGTCCGCTCGTCGACGAGCGGGAGCGCCGACAGCTGTCCTCGGTCGGCGTGTGCGGCGATACCCTGTCCGTGGGCGGCCCCGCTGGCGGCGAGAGTGTAGGACTCGGCCATGCCTTTCGGTCCCGCGAGCGGGACGAGTCGGATGGTCGTCCCGCGGCGGTCGATATCGACCACGACGAACGACTGCGGGAACGAGCAGGTCGCCGGGGCGATGAGTTCGCGGACGCCGGCTCTCACGGCCGTCGCGGGCCAGTGGATGTGCCCGGAGAGCACGAGCGGCACGTCGTTGCGCGCGAGGACTGCGGCGAGTTCGTCGGCGTTGCGGAGTTGGTAGAAGTCGGCGTCGGGGAACTGGCCGGTGTGGCGGCGGGGGTGGAAGACGTTGTGGTGGAGGACGACGACCGGGGTCGTCGCGTCAGCGAGGACGGTGTCGAGCCAGCGGAGTTGGGAGTCGGGAACGGCCCCCTCGTGGGTGTCGGTGAGGGCGAGGTCTGCGCCGCCGCTGGCGGAGTCGAGACCGATGATATCGACGCCGCTGACCCGGCGGACGAACGGGAGGGCGTCGTCGGCGTAGCGCGCCGCGAACTCGGCCGGCGTCGGAGCGTCGTAGTCGTCCCAGCGCTTCGGCACGTCGTGGTTGCCGGGTACCGCGACCCGCGGCCCCGGCAGGTCGCGGAGGATTTCGTCCACTACGTCGTACTCCTCGGGCCGGCCGTCGCGGGTCAGGTCGCCGAGGAGGACCGTCGCGTCGACGTCGAGGTCGGCGATGGTCGAGACGGCGGTCCGAAGCCGCGTCTCGCTCCGGTGGTAGACTTTCCACGTGCCGGACCCTGTCGGGGTGACGTGCGGATCGGCGACGACCGCGAGCCGGGTCGGCGTCTCCGAGACCGGCCGTGCGAGGCGCGCGAGCATCGGGCCGGGACCTCGCTCGACCGACTTTCCGACCGGCGTCTCCCCGATGGTCGGCGGGGCGTCCGGGCTCATCGGTCGATGGTCCGCGTGAACGTCCCCAGCGCGGTCTCCCGGTGGACGCGTATCCGCCCGGTGTCGGGACACAACTCGATTCGAAGCGGCGACTCGGTGGCGCGCGTCTCGTCCCCGTGCATACACGTGGACTCACCCAGACCGAGATGATAAACATGTCGTACAGAATATATATTTTAGAATGTAGATATAGATACTCTACGGAGTCCTCGGGAGTCGGGGGCGGCGTCAGTTGAGGAGCAGGCTGGCGTCGACGAGGAGGAGAACGGCGACGAGCGCGGCACCGAGGTAGAACGGTGCGGCCTTCTCGGCGGGCGTTCGAACCTTCTTCTCCGCGAGGCCGTCTTTCGCGCGGGACCGGCCGACTTCGACGAGGCCGGTCAGGACGAACCAGAGCGCGAGCATCCCGAGGACGAGGTGGCCGCGGCCGGTGCCGAGCAGGCTCTCGGCGGTGTAGCGCGTGCCGGCGAGATGGCCGCCGGTCGCGAACATCACGAGCGAGGCCCCGCGGGACCACATCGTCAGGCGCGAGACGACCGATTCGAACGCGGCGGCGCGGATGTTCCCGGCGCGGGCGGTCGGCAGCACGGCAAGCGCGAAAAAGAGGACGCTCCCCGTCCAGAGACCGCCGACGACGAGGTGGAGCGTTGCCATCACGGTGTCGATGAGTGCCATGTCCGTCGGGTTAGTTCAGCGATGCTTGAAGGTTTCACCTTCGCTCGGTCGGGACCGGGAGACCGGACGCACGCGGCCACCCGGTTCGCCGACACAAATCTATTTGTCACTCGGTCGAACGTTTCGAGCCATGTCAGGAGAACTCCCTCCCGAAGCGTTCAGCGACCTCTCGGTCACCGGCGAGGTCGCCGTCTCGCCGGAGGGGTCGACGGTCGCCTTTACCGCGACCGAGTGCGACCCCGACGAGGACGAACGCGTCGCCTCCCTGTTCGTGGTCCCCGCGGACGGCTCCCGCAAGCCGCACCGACTCACCCGTCACCCCGGCGCGTCGTCCCCGTCGTGGTCGCCCGACGGAAGTCGACTCGCGTTCGTCGCCGCCCGCGACGAGGACCTCTCTCGGCGGGTCGGTCGCGCGGACGACGAGAGAGAAAGTGAAGGTGACGCTGATGACGCTGGCGACGCCGACGTTGACGACGCTGGCGACGCCGACGACGCCGATGGCGACGATTCGGATGACTCCGACGACGAACCACCAGCCGGTGGGGAGGACGGCCCGAAGCCGCAGGTCTGGTGTTTCGACCTCGAACTCGGCGGTGATGCGACCCAACTCACCGACCTCGACGAGGGCGTCTCGGAGTTCGACTGGTCGCCGGACGGCGGCCGCCTCGTCGTCTCCGCGCGCGACCCGACCGACGAAGAGCGCGAGTACCTCGACGAGCGAAAGGACGGCGGCCCGGTCGTGACCGAGCGGCTCCAACACAAAATCAACGGCGTCGGCTGGACCGACACGGTGACAGCCTACCTGTTCGTCGTGGACCTCGACACGGGCGAGACGGAGCGCCTCGACGACGCGACCGCCGCGGGCGCGTTCGCCGACGCCAGTGGCCTCCAGCCCGCGTGGGGTCCCGACGACCGAATCGCCTACGTCTCCTGCGACGCCGCCCGTCCGGACGACACGCTCGAACAGGACCTGTTCGTCATCGACGCCGACGGCTCGAACGACCGGAAGCTGACGAGCGGCGGCCACACGACCGGGACGCCGCGGTGGAGCCCCGACGGCTCCCGAATCGCGTTTCAGGCGGGCGACTACGAGAACTGGTACATCCCGCGCGAAATCCGCGTCGCCGACCTCGATTCCGGTGAGGTCCGGTCCGTCTCCGCGTCGCTCGACCGGACGCTCGCGTTGGGGACCTCACCGTCGTGGGCGGGCGACGACGAACTCTACGCGCTCGTCGCCGACGAGGGGAAGTCTCGAATCGCGCGACTCGACCCCGACAGCGACGCCCCCAAGCGCGTGTTCGACGCGCAGGGAGAGCACAGGGCGATACAGGGACTGCACGTCGCCGGCGACACGGCCGGCCTGCTCGTCTCCGACCCGGCCGACGGGTGGGACGCCTACGCCGTCTCGCTGGCCGACATCGACGCGGTCGACGCGGCCCACGCCGAGTCGTTCACCCGGCTGTCGGCGCTCAACGAGACCGTCACCGACGAGTACGAGATGCCGCAGGTTCGACGGGTCAGCTTCGAGAGCGACGGCTGGGAGGTCGAGGGCGTCGTCTACGCGCCCGCCGACTTCGACTTCGACGACCCCGACCCGCACCCGACGGTCGTCGCCATCCACGGCGGCCCCATCGCCTACGACGAACCGGCGTTCCGGTTCGACCACCCGGTGTTCACCTCCCGCGGCTATCTCGTCGTTCGGGTGAACTACCGCGGGAGCACCTCCTACGGCCGCGACTTCGCGGAACAGCTCCGAGGACAGTGGGGGTCGGTCGAGGTGGACGACATCGTCGCTGGCGTCGAGGACCTCGTCGACCGCGGCTGGACCGACCCGGAGCGCGTCTTCGGCTACGGCATCTCCTACGGCGGCATCGCGCAGGGCTACCTCGTGACCCAGACCGACCTCCTGACGGCGGCCGCCCCCGAACACGGCATCTACGACCTCCGGTCGTCGTACGGCACCGACGACAACCACCTGTGGACGAGATACGAGTTCGGCCTCCCGTGGGAGAACTCGGAGGCGCTCGACGCCTCGTCGGCCATCACCGACGCCGGGAACATCGACACGCCGCTTCTGGTGATGGCGGGCGGCCAAGACTGGCGGTGTCCGCCGAGCCAGTCCGAACAGCTCTACGTCTCCGCGAAGGCGCAGGGAGTCGACGCCAAGCTCGTCGTCTACCCGGAGGAACAGCACTCGATTTCGACGCCCGAGCGGGCGACCCACCGACTGGAACAGATTCTCGACTGGTACGAGCGTCACGACCCGGCGGTCGAGACAGACGACACGGCAGAGGATACGGACGGCGGCGAATAAGACGACGGCCAATAAGCGGCGCGAGCGTTCGCGGCGTCAGCGAAGCACGGCGGGCGGCTTCGCCGTCACGTCGAGGTCGGCCGCGTAGTGGAGTATCGGGTTGCCACCGGGGTGGTCGAAGCCGCAGGCCTCGAACATCGTGTTCGCGCGAATCTCCGCTTCCACGTCCTGTATCGGCCACGGGTCGTGGTCGATATCGCCGATGACGACGGGCCAGTCGTCCGTGTAAAAGCGGTAGTTCTCGACGAGGAACGCGTCGAGCGACCCGGGGTCGAGGGTTCGGACCTCGCCGGTCGGCCGGTAGGTCGCCTCGAACCGCGCTTCCGGCGTCTCGGCCGTCGCGGGCCGGTAGCTCTCGTAGTCGACCGCGCCGTCTCGCTCCTCGACCGAGATGTTCGCGTAGTGGTACGGGAGCCGGTAGCCCAGTCGGGCCATCGCCACGCCGAGGCGGTCCGCGGCGTCGAGGGTGAAGAAGTAGACGCCGCGGGGGCCGCCGTCGGCGGGTTCGACGTACGTCCGGAGGTTCACCTCGGGGAACCCCAGTCCGATGGGCGACCCGCGCGGGCGGATGTCCGTCATGTCGAACGAGACGACGCCGAGCCACGCCCGCCCGTCGTAGGTGGCCACCGAGAGTCGGTCGGGGAGTCGGGGCTCCACGAGTTCGGGGTCGACCGGCCAGTGGGCGAACAGCGTGTGCCGCCAGCGCATCGACAGGAGGTCCATGGCGGCCGTTAGGACCGACGACGGGTGTGGGTTTCGGCGATTGCAGGGGCCATGCGCTCGCCGCCGTCTCCCGTTCGCCCCGCCGAAACGAACACCTGTCTGGCGACCAATCTCCGCCCATGGGACTCGAAAACGCCAGCGGCACGTTCGACATCGGCGGCGACCTTACGGTTCACCGACTCGGCTTCGGCGCGATGCGTATCACCGGCGACGACATCATCGGCGAGCCGGACGACGTGGAGAACGCGCGGAAGGTCCTTCACGAGTCGCTCGTCCACGGCATCGACCTCATCGACACGGCGGACTCCTACGGCCCCGCCGTCTCCGAGCGCCTCATCGGTGAGGCGCTCGCGCCCTATCCGGACGACCTCGTGGTCGCCACCAAGGGCGGACTACTCCGCAACACCGACGGCGACTGGATGCCAAACGGCGACCCCGACTACCTCCGGAACGCCGTCCTCGGGAGCCTCGACCGCCTTCGGGTGGACACCATCGATCTCTATCAGCTCCACCGCCCCGACCCGCACGTCGCCTTCGAGGACTCGGTCCACGCGCTCGCCGAGATGAAAGACGAGGGGCTGATTCGACACGTCGGCCTCTCGAACGTCTCGGTCGAACAGCTCGACGAGGCGCGCGACATCGTCGATATCGCCACGGTCCAGAACCGCTTCAACGTCGGCGACCGCGAGTTCGAGGCCAGCCTCGACGCCTGCGAGAAGTACGGCGTCGGCTTCATCCCGTGGTACCCGCTCGGCGCGGGTGACCTCGGCGACCGGGCCGACGCCGTCTCCGCGGTCGCGGCGAAACACGATGCAACGACACAGCAAATCGCCCTCGCGTGGCTTCTGCACCGCGCCGACGTGATGCTCCCCATCCCCGGCACGTCCAGCGTTTCGCACCTCCGCGACAACGTGGCGGCCTCGCACATCGACCTCGACGACGAGGACATGGACCGACTCGCCTGACATGGACTTCACCGTCGTACAGGGCGACATCGCCGCCCAGTCGGCCGACGCGCTGGTGAACGCTGCCGGGACGAGCCTTCGGATGGGCTCGGGCGTTGCGGGCGCGCTCCGTCGCGGCGGCGGTCCCGAACTCAACGACGCCGCGATGGCGAAGGGGCCGATAGACCTCGGCGCGGTCGCCGTCACCGACGCCTTCGACCTCGATGCCGAGGTCGTGATTCACGCCGCGGCGATGCCCCACTACGGGGACGGGCAGGCGACCGCCGAGAGCATCCGCGACGCCACGCGAAACGCCCTGCGAGCCGCGGACGACCACGGCTGCGAGTCGCTCGTGATTCCGGCGCTCGGCTGTGGCGTCGCCGGGTTCGACCTCGCCGACGGCGCGCGACTCATCTGCGAGGAACTCCGGTCGTTCGAGCCGACCGCGCTCCGCGACGTTCGGTTCATCGCCTACGCTGACGACGAGTTCGAGACGATTTTGCGGGTCGCCGATGCGGTCGGGACGGAGACGGAGGAATAGTAGTGGGCGACGCGGCCGACCCGGAACTGTGTCCGGTCTGTTCGACCCCTTACGACTCCGTCTCGCTCCACGACCGCGGCCTGTTGGTCAACCTCCTCGACAACGAGCGGTACCGGCGCGTCTGCTTCGAACCGGTCGAACGCGACGGGCGGCCGCACGTCCGGTTTTTCCACCACACTCACGAGCAGGTCGGCGCGGACGCCTGACCGAGCGGCGTCGTCGGCGACGCGTTCACCACGTTCGCCCTAACTCCACGGGCGTTCCGTGAACTCGCCCGCCTCGATTTCGCGCTCTATCTCGCGGAGCGTCGCGTCGTCGACGCTGACGAGGTGACACAGCGGGTGGCCGGGCGCGGCGACCGGGTTCTGGAGGACGCCGGCGACGAGGCCGGTGAAGGGGGCCGAGACGCGCTTTTCTCTCGTCTTGAAGTGGTCCGAGATGGTGCAGATGGTGTCGCCCTCGTGGACGAGGGGCACGTCGCCGTACTGCATCTCGACGAGGCCGCCCACGTCGGCGCGGAGCCACGTCTTGTCCGTCGCGGAGTCGATGACGCGCGTCCAGCCCGGCCAGCTGACCGCCTCGTCCGGGAGGACGCCGTACTCGGCGAGGACGCTCTCGACGCCTTCGAGCGCGCGGTCGACCATCGCCGGCTGGAAGCGGTGGGCGCGGCCCATCTCGACGGTGATGGTCGGAATCCCGTCGTTGGTGGCGACGGTGCGGAGCGAGCTCGCCTCGGCCTCGCCCGAGAGGATGAGGTTCGCGCCGAACGACCGCGCGAGGCGGGCGACCTCGGGGCGGCTCATGTCGGCGCGGACGTGGTACATCGTCGTCCGGTTGCGCGTCGAGGTGTGGAAGTCGATGCCGAGGTCACAGGGCTCGACGAACCGGCGGTAAATCTGGTTCGCCATGCGCTCGGCCGTGTTCGCGCCGTCGCGACCGGGGAACGACCGGTTCAGATCGAGGTCGTAGATGGGGATGTAGCGCTGTTGGGCGAGGTAGCCCGGGACGTTCGCCACGTGGATGCAGACGATGGTGCCGTGGATATCGGCTGGGTTGTACCGGCTTGCGACCTCCTGCATCACCTTCACGCCGTTGAGTTCGTCGCCGTGGAGCGCCGCGGTCATGAAGACCGACGGCCCGCCCTGCTCGCCGTTGATGACGGTGACGGGAATCTCGACGGGGTCGCCGAGGTACGTCTCGCTGATTTCGTACCTGAGGTGTCGCACCTCGCCCGGCGGCACCTCCGAGTCGTACCTGAACGGTTCGGGGTCCATGGAACGGTCATCGGAGCCGACGGGTAAGAAGGTTGACCGGCTTCGGGGCCCGTCCGGACAGAATCGGGACAATACGGCTATCTCCGCCGCAGTCGTCTGTCTCTCCGAGAGATGTGTATCCACAGATGACGGCGAAACGCCCGGTCTGCAAGCGGTGCGGCTCCCCCGCGGGTCTTGGCGACGTGGTCGTCAGACACGCCAGTTCGGACCCCCTGCAGGTCTCGGAGTGCGGGCGCTGCGGCGCGATTATCGATATCGGCGGCGGGACCAGTTGGTGAACTGACCCGGCGACCGAGCGTCGCGTCGATTCGATTTACGTCGCTCGCGCGCCATGTCGTCCTCATGGCGACTCCTCGGCTCGACGACCCGCTCGACATCGGCGGGCTCACGCTCCGAAACCGGCTCTACCGCGCGCCGGTGCTCGAATGCGCGGGCACCGGGGCCGACGCGCCCGAGCGCCTCACGGCCGAACTCGAACCCGCGGCGCGGGCCGGTGCGGGGCTCATCTGTCAGGGCGCGACCATCGTCCGCGAGACGGGCGGCTGTGCCGCGCCGGGGATGACCCGAATCGCGGACCCCGAGTTCGCGGCGTCGCTGTCGACGGTGACGGAGCGAATCCACGACCACGGCTCGGCCGTCGCGGTCCAGTTGGAGTACGGCGGTCTGCGGAGCATGGAGACGTGGCACGCCGCGTACCGGCGCGACCACCCCGACCTGCGCCAACTCGCCGTCTCCCGGCCGCCGCGACTCCTCAGGCTCCTCGACGGCCTCGGCTTTCTCGACTACGATGCGCACGTCATGACGACCGACGAGGTGTACGACCTCGCGGCCGACTTCGGCCGGTCCGCGGCGATGGCCGTCGACGCCGGCTACGACGTGGTCCACGTCGCCGGCGCGAACATGGGCATCGTCCACCAGTTCCTCTCGCCGTTCTACAACCGCCGGGACGACGAGTTCGGCGACGGCGTCCGGTTTCTGGAAGTCGTCGCCGACGAGGTCCGCGCACGGGCCGGTGACGTGCCGCTCATGACCAAAGTGCCGGCCGAGACGGCCGCGCCGCCCGGCATCCGCAAACGTCTGACCGAGGACGATGCGGTCGACATCTGCCGCCGCCTCGACGACGCCGGCTACGACGCGCTCGTCCCCGTTTCGGGGTCGGTGTTCTGGGACGCGAGCATCGTCCGGGGGTCGTTCCCGGCCCGCGCGTGGCGCGACGACCGCTACCGCGACGGCTACGCCGCGGCCTTCGGCGGCCCGCTCCGGGCGCGACTCGTCGAACTCGGCAACCGAATCGAGGCGGCGTGGTACGACTTCGACCCGGCGTGGAACGCGGACCTGTGCCGCCGCGTCCGCGACGCCGTCTCGGTGCCCGTGCTCTGCGAGGGCGGCATCCGCGAGCGCGGCGAAATCGACCGACTGCTCGGCGACGCCTGCGACGCCGTCGGGATGGCCCGGCCGTTCTACGCCGAACCGGGACTCCCAGCGCGACTGCTCGGTCGCGAGGTCTCGGTCGACACGCGGGTCGTCTGCGAGAACTGCAACAACTGCGCGGTGCCGCAGGCGACGGGCGCGCCGGGCGTCTGTCGAACGCCCGAGGTGTTAGCCCGGGCTGGAACCCTCAGAATGGAGGGCGCGTACGATACAGCCTCCGAGACGGCGGACGACGATGAGCCCGACCCGGTGGGTTAATAAGGCTCTCGTCGGTCAATCTGAGTAATGGCGCGCGACCGGTCCGCGATGGAGTCGGCCGAACTGACGGCGGTGCTCGACGCGCTCGACGACGCGGACGCACGAGCCATCATCAGAGGACTCGAAGAACCCATGACGGCAAGTGAAATTTCAGACACGTGTGACATCCCGCTTTCGACGACGTACAGGAAGTTGGACCTGCTCACTGACGCGGCGCTCCTCGCCGAGGGGACTCAGATTCGCGCGGACGGTCACCACGCGACGACCTACGAGGTCGCCTTCGACGAGGTTCGAATCGCCCTCAACGAGGACCGCGACTTCGACGTCGCGGTCGGCCGCCCGGAGCAGACGCCCGACGAACGCCTCGCGGACATCTGGTCGCGGGTCCGGAGGGAGACCTGATGGGGCACCTCAGCGCCTCGCCGACGATTACGACGATGATTATCGTCATCAAGACGGGCATCCTCGTCCTCGGCGGGCTCATCACCTACTTCAGCTACAAGGCGTACCGGAACACCGGGGCGGCGTCGCTCCGGGCGCTCGCGCTCGGCTTCGGTATCGTCACGCTCGGCGCGATGCTCGGCGGCGCGCTCGACGTGATTCTCAACGTCGACCTCGCCACCGGACTGCTCTTCGACTCGGTGCTGACGCTCGTCGGTTTCGCGGTCATCACCTACTCGCTGTACGTCGACTGACCGCGCGCTCCGACCCGCCTCGACGCTCGGAGTCGCTTTCGAATCATCCCGACCGCGGTCGTGCCCGCCACGTTTCTCCACCGCCGTTTTCCGTCGTTCCCCGCCAGACACTCACCGTGAGTCACAGCGTCGCGCCGCTCGATGTGCACTGTTATTACGACTCATAGATTGCAGATATTATTGCTCGAATCGTGCAAAACCGTTATTAGGTCGCGGCCGGTATCGGTAGGTATGTCCGACGAAGAACTGAACGACATCCGGACGCAGAAACGCGAACAACTCGAATCAAAGCTCCGCAGTGACGGCGGAAGTTCGGCGAAAGAGGCCGCCTCATCCCCGGCAGAGCCGATTCACGTCGGCGGCGTTGGGGAACTGGAAGACGCCGTCTCCTCCAACGACGTGGTGCTCGTGGACTTCTACGCGGACTGGTGTGGGCCGTGCAAGATGCTCGAACCCACGGTGAAGAAGCTCGCGGAGAACACCGACGCCGCGGTCGCCAAGGTCGACGTGGACGCGAACCAGGAACTCGCCGCCCAGTACCAGGTTCGGGGCGTCCCGACCATGGTGCTGTTCGCCGACGGCGAGGCGGTCGAACAGCTCGTCGGCGTCCGCGGCTACGACGACCTGAAGAACCTCGTCGAAGCCCACCTCGCGTAAGCGTTCTCCCTCCCCGAGATTCGGGGCCGGTTTATTGGCGTTCTCGTCCGACCTTCGGGTATGCAACTCGTCGCCGAACCCATCGACATCGGCACCCGGTCGCCGACGGTCCTCCTGAACGAGAGCGACGCGGCCGAACTCGGGGTCCACGCGCTCGAACGCGTCCAACTGCGCCGAGACGGGCGGACGACCATCGGCATCGTGGAGCTGACGGACGAACTCGTCTCTGAGGGGACGCTCGGCGTGACGCGCCGGCTCGGCCACATCGAGGGCGACGTGGAGGTCTCGGTCGCGCCGCAACCCGACTCGGTGTACTACATCCGCAAGAAGCTCGACGACATCGAACTCGAAGCCGACGAACTGTCCCAAATCGTCCGCGACATCTACGAGGAGCGCCTCGCCGACGTGGAACTCGGGGCGTACGTCTCCGCGACCTACACGAACGGGCTGTCGATGGAGGAGACGATGCACCTCACGGAGTCGATGGCGGACGTGGGTGAGACCATCGCGTGGGAGGAGCCGGTCATCGCCGACAAGCACTCCATCGGGGGCGTCGCGGGCAACCGCGTCACGCCGATTCTCGTCCCCATCGTCGCCGCGGCGGGGCTGAAGATTCCGAAGACCTCCTCGCGGGCCGTCACCTCGGCCGCGGGCACCGCCGACACGATGGAGGTTCTCTGCGACGTGGAGTTCTCTGTCGCGGAGATACGCGATATCGTCGGGAAGACCGGCGGCTGTCTCGTCTGGGGCGGCGCGGTGAACCTCTCGCCGGTCGACGACCAAATCATCCGCGCCGAGACGCCGCTTTCTATCGACCCGAAGGGCCAACTCATCGCCTCCGTCCTCTCGAAGAAACAGAGCGCCGGCTCGACCAACGTCGTCGTCGACATCCCCTACGGCGAGGGCGCGAAAGTCGAGAGCCTCGCCGAGGCGCGCGAACTCGCGGAGGACTTCAACCGCGTCGGCGACCATCTCGGGATGGCCATCGAGTGCGCCATCACGACCGGGGCAGCGCCGGTCGGCCGCGGCGTCGGTCCCGTGCTCGAAGCCCGCGAGGTCCTCGCCACGCTCTCCGGCGGCGGCCCGAACGACCTGCGGGTGAAGGCGATTCGACTCGCCGACCTGCTGTTCGAGTCCACCGGCGTCGACGCCGACGCCGCCGAGATTCTCGACTCCGGGCGGGCCGAAGAGACCTTCCGCGAGATACTCGCCGCGCAGAACGGCGACCCCGACGTTGAGGCCGCGGACCTCTCGCCGGGGCGGCACACCGTCGCAGTCAGAGCCGACCGCGACGGCGTGGTCACGCACGTCAACAACCGTCTCGTCAACGAGGTCGCTCGCCGGGCCGGCGCGCCGAGAGACCCCGGCGCGGGCCTCGAACTCCACCGCCGCGTCGGCGAGATGGCCGCCAGCGGCGAGACGCTGTTCACGGTCCACGCCGAATCCGAAGACAAACTCGCCGACGCGAAGGCGCTCACCGACCGGGTCGAGACCGTTCGAGTGCGACACCCCGACGAGGCGCTCGTCGACCGGGTCTGAACGCCGTCTCCGCGGCGACCTTTTTGCGTCCGACGCCCGTAGTTCTCGCATGGACGACCGCGTACATCCCGAGGTCCGGCGCACCGCGACGGAAATCGACACGATGGAGATTCGCGGCGCGGCGACCATCGCCGACGCGGCCGCTCGGGCGCTCCGGACGCAGGCGACGGAGAGCGACGCCGCCGACGCCGAGGCGTTCCGGGCCGAACTCCGCGCGGCCGCACGGGCGCTCTACGAGACGCGGCCGACCGCCGTGAGCCTCCCCAACGCCCTCCGGTACGTCCTCCGCGGCATGTCGAGTACGACCGTCGAGGGGCTCCGACAGAACGTCGTCGACTCTGCCGACGAGTTCTGCGCCCGCCTCGAACGGGCCCAAGCCGACCTCGGCGAGGTCGGCGCGAACCGCCTCCGCGACGGCGACACCATCATGACCCACTGCCACTCGACGGACGCGCTGGCGTGCGTCGAGGCGGCGGTCGAACAGGGAAAGCACATCGAGGCCGTCGTCAAGGAGACGCGACCCAGAAATCAGGGACACATCACCGCGAAGCGGCTCGACGAACTGGGCGTGCCCGTCACGCTCATCGTCGACTCGGCGGCCCGCCGCTACCTCAACGACGTGGACCACGTGCTCGTCGGCGCGGACGCCGTCGCGGCCGACGGGAGCGTCATCAACAAAATCGGGACGAGCGGCCTCGCGGTCAACGCCCGCGACCGGGGGACGCCAATCATGGTCGCCGCCCAGACGCTCAAGCTCCACCCGGGGACGATGACCGGCCACACCGTCGATATCGAGATGCGCGACACCGCGGAGGTCATCGACGACGAGACGCTCGCGGAGCTCGGCAATCCGGTCGTGAAGAACCCCGCGTTCGACGTGACGCCGCCGCGTTACGTGGACGCCATCGTCACCGAGCGCGGGCAGTTCCCACCGGAGAGCATCGTCATCCTGATGCGGGAGCTGTTCGGCGAGGGCACCAGCGAACCGTGGGCCGAACCCTAGTCACGACCTGCCGACGAGGTCGGCCATGACTTTCATCTCCGCTTTTCGCAGGTGCTCCGCCGCGGTGCTCGTCGAACAGTCGAGCCGAGCGGCCACGTCGGCGACCGACCCGGTCCGCGGCTCGCGGTAGTAGCCGCAGTCGACGGCGATCTCGACGGCCTCGCGCTGGCGGGGCGACAGCGACCCGGCCGAGACGCTTCCCGGACCCGTGTACTCCCGCACCCGAACGACTTCGAGGCCGCGGCCCTCGGGGAGCTGTTCGACCGCCGACTGGAGCGCGTCGTCGGTGCCGACGAGCGTCATCGAGACCGTCCCGTCGCCGTCGAAGACGACCGGCGGGACGACGATGAGCCCGCCCCGCGTGACGGCGGCCGTCTGCTTCGTCCCCGCCGCGTCGAGCCGCTCGTCGACCACGATGAAAAAGGAGTCGCCGGGGAGCTGGGAGAGTTCGTACGACAGGATGCGCTCCGTCTCCGCGAGCGCCGCCTCGTAGGCCTCGACGTCGGTCCCGAAGACCTCGAAGACGATGGTGTTCCTGTCGGTCACCGTCGGGTTCCAGTGGTGGAGTTCGGTCCGCTCGAACGCCTCGTGTTCGACGACGAACTCGTGCATCGGATGCAGCTGTTCGTCGTCGGGCGTGAAGCGAAGCCTGACCGATTTCATGCCGGCGAATTGATTCGACTGCGGCATAAAAACCAGCCGCACTCGTGAGGCAGAACGACGAACCGGCGACCGGACGAACGAACGGGTATCAGTCGCCATGTCACTCGAACGCCCGCGACAGACCCCCGAGTCCCACGACGACCCTGCCGCGCTCTCCGACGACGCCTCCGGTTCCCTCGACGCCGACGCGCTCCGGCGGGCGCTGGGCGACGCCGTCCTCGCCACCGAGGAACACGTCCACGCGCCCGCGGTGCAGATTCGCCCCGACGCGGTGCAGTCGTCGCTCTCGACGCTCCGCGACGACCTCGGCCTCGACCACCTCTCGTGTGTGACCGCCCAGGAGTACGAGGACCGCTACGAGTCCATCTATCACCTGAAGTCGTACGACGACCCGACCCGAGAGGCGAGCGTCGTCGTCCCGACGCCCCGCTCCGACCCCGTCAGCGAGTCCGCCGCGCCGGTGTTCCGGACGGCCGACTGGCACGAGCGAGAGGCGTACGACCTCGTCGGCATCGAATACGAGGGACACCCGGACTTACGTCGCATCCTCTTGCCGGAGACGTGGCAGGGTCACCCGCTCGGGCTGGACTACGACCAGACGCGCCCGCAGGTCGTCCGGTACGACGAGAACGCGAACCCGCTTGCCGAGGACGGCCGCGCTGACTCGAACACGATGCTTCTCAACATCGGGCCGCACCACCCGGCGACCCACGGCGTGATGCACCTGCAGGTCACGCTGGACGGCGAGCAGGTCGCGGACGTGGAACCCGACATCGGCTACATCCACCGCTGCGAGGAGCAGATGTGCCAGCGGGGAACCTACCGACACCAGATTATGCCGTACCCCGACCGCTGGGACTGGGGCGGTGGCGGCCTCCTGAACGAGTGGGCCTACGCCCGCACCGCCGAGGCGCTGGCGGACATCGACGTGCCCGAGTACGCGCAGGTGCTCCGGACGCTGGCGGCCGAACTGAGCCGCATCCTCTCGCACATGCTCGCGGTCGGCGCGTACGCCCTCGACGTCATCGGCGACTTCACCGCGACGTTTCAGTACGCGCTCCGGGACCGCGAACTCGTCCAGAACATCCTCGAAGACCTCACGGGCCAGCGGCTGATGTTCAACTACTTCCGGCTCGGCGGGGTCGTCTGGGACCTCCCCGAACCCCGCGAGGAGTTCTTCGAGAAGATTCGGACGTTCGTCGACGGCCTCCCCGGGAAACTGCGGGAGTACCACGACCTCCTGACGGCGAACGAGATTCTGCAGGCTCGCACGCTCGAGACCGGTATTCTCCCGCCCGAGGTGGCGAAGGACTACGGCGTGACGGGGCCGGTCGCCCGCGGATCCGGCATCGACTACGACCTCCGCCGCGACGACCCCTACGGCTACTACGACGAACTCGACTGGGCGGTCGCCGTCGAGGACGACTGCGACAACTTCGCGCGCCTGCTCGTTCGCCTCCGCGAGGTCGAGGAGTCGGCCAAAATCGTCGCGCAGTGCGTCGACCTGCTCGAAGACTGGCCCGACGACGAGCGGACCATCCAGTCGAACGTCCCGCGCACCATCAAACCGGACGACGACACCGAGGTCTACCGCGCGGTCGAAGCCGCGAAGGGGGAACTCGGTATCTACATCCGCGCCGACGGCACCGACACCCCGGCCCGCTTCAAGATTCGCGGCGGGTCGTTTTCGAACCTCCAGGCGCTCCCCGAGATGGCCGAAGGCGAGTACATCCCGGACCTCATCGCGGCGCTCGGGAGCCTCGATACGATAATGGGAGAAGTAGACCGGTAGTCGGCGGCGAGACGGCCGGCGTCGCGCGGCGTCGCGTGTCGCCGGTTCAGTCGTCCGACGGCGAGGGACCGCTCCCCTCACCCGACCCGTCGGCGACGGCCTGCGGTCCCGACTGCGGCGGCGTGGCGGAAGTCGCCTCGGCTGATGCCGCGTCGCGTCCGCCGCCGCGTCCGCCCTGACCGACGTCGAACCGTCCGACGAGGTCGTTGAGCGACTGGGCGGACTCCGACACCTGCTGGATGTTCCGCGTCACCTCGTTTATCGCGGCGGTCTGTTCTTCGGTCGCCGCGGAGACAGTCGCCGTCTCCGAGGTCGTCTCCTCGCTCACGCTCGACACGTCGTCGACCATCGAGACGACCTCCTCGGTCGAAACGGCCTGGTTCTCGGTCGCCTGCGAAATCTCCTCGACGCCGTGTTCGGCCTCGCGAATCGCCCCGGAGATGTGGTCGAACATCTCGATGGCGTCGCCGATGGTCTCGGAGCCGCTCTCGACGCTTTCCTGCATGGACTGCATGTCGTCGACCGTGTCGTCGGCGCGGTCGCGCACCTCGTCGATTTGGGCTTCCACCTCGTCGGTGGCCTGACTGGCCTCCTTGGCGAGCGCCTTGATTTCGTTGGCGACGACCGCGAAGCCCTCTCCGGCCTCGCCCGCGCGGGCGGCCTCGATGGAGGCGTTGAGCGCGAGCAGGTCCGTCTGCTCCGCGATGTCGTTGATGAGTTGGACGATTTCGTTGATCTCGCCCACCTGCTCGCCGAGGGCTTCGACCCGCTCGACGGCCTCGTCGGCCTCGCTCTCGATGGTGGATATCTCGTCGGTCGCCTCCGCGGCGTGCTCGCGCCCTTCGTCGGCGAGCGACACGGCCTGATTCGCCGACTGGACGACGCCGTCGGCGGAGGCGGCGACCTCCTCGATGGTCGCCGAGAGGTCGTTCATCTCGTTTGCGACCGTCTGGAGGCGTTCGGTCTGCTGTTCCGCGCCGTGGGCGATTTCCTCGACCGACCGCGCGGTCTCCTGGCTCGCGGACTCGATTTCCTTCGCGCTCGACACCGTCTCGTTGCTCACCGCCGCGAACTCGTCGGCGACGGACTGCACCTCGACGAAGCCGTCTTGGAGCTTCTGAATCCCCGCGTCGAGGTCGGTCATGATAGCGCCGAACTCGCCGGGGAGGTCGGTCCGGAGGTTCTGGTCGAGGTTGCCGTCTCCGAGTTCTGTCCCGGCGGCCCGAAGCGCCGAGACCTGCCGTTGGAGGTTCGCCTGCATGTCGTCGAACGCCTCGACGAGTTCGCCGAGTTCGTCGTCGTTGGCGTCGATGTCCTCGTCGTCGTCGAACCGGCCGCGGGCGAGCGACTGGGCGCGGTCCCGGAGCGCCTCTATCGGCTCCGAGAAGTACCGCGCGGCGACGTAGCCGACGCCGACGACGACCACGATGATACCGACGATTAACAGGAGCATGATGTTCCGGGCGATGTCCGCTCGGTCGTTCATCGCCTGACCGAGCTGTTCGACCGGTGCCGTCACGTCGGACTCGGGGACGGTGGCGACGAGTTCGTACTGACTGTTTCCGAAGTGGAGCGGCGCGTAGCCGACAAAGTAGCGGGCCGACTCCCCGTCGTCGCCGACCGACTCGTAGGTAGTCAGTCCGCTCTGGCCGACAATTGCGGTCACGTTATCCGCGATTTCGGCCTCGGCGGAGCCGAGCGACTCCGCCGAGTCGGTCAGGAGGTTCCCGTCCTCGCTCACGATGGTCAGGTGACCGGTCTCACCGACCTGGATGTCGTCGATGAGCGTGTTGAGGAGTTCGAAGTTGAACTGGAGCGTGATGGTCCCCGCGAGTTCTCCCCCGCGGTACACCGGCGCGGTGACGTAGACGGCGGACTCGCCGTCGACGGTCATCACCTCACTCACCTGGATTTCGCCCTCCTGAAGTTCGGTCGCGGTCTGGAACCAATCCTCGTCCGCGAACGAGGTTCCGGCCACCGACTCGGTGGTGATGCCGTCGTCCGTGCGCGTCGCTTGGACGATGCCCTGTCCGTTCTCGTCGGTGAACAGAATCTCGTCGTAGGCGGGGTGTTCCTCGCCGTCGATGGTCACGGCGCGGGTGTCGAGGTAGCTCCGGAACGAGTCGTTAATCTGGTCGCGGGCGTCGGTGACCGCGGCCGTCTGCAGCTCGTAGTAGTAGACGCTCGGTGCGAGCACCCAGTCGAAATCCTCGTGGTAGGCGTACGCGACGAACTTCTCTTCGACGGGATTGCCCTCCTGAGTGGTGTCTTCCCATTCGTACTCGACGATGCCCCAGTCCTCGCCGTTGCGGACGGCGGCGTTCGACTCGATTTCGGCGGGCACCTGATTGAACGCCGGTATCCCGGCGTCGTCGACGGCATTGACCCCGTCTTCGAGGCTGTGGTGGACGACGAAGTCGACGTCGCTGTCGAGGATAAACGCGTAGCCGGTCGAGCCGACGTAGCCGGGGTAGAACGCGTCGGAAAGCGTCCCACTCTGTTGGACGCCGTCACCGGCGGTTCCGGCGATTCGCGCTTCGACCCGGTCTTTCACCTGCTGTTGCTCCGTCGGTGTGAGTTCGTCCCAGTCCTGTCCGCCGTACTGGTTCGCAAGAACGGTCTCTTTCGTGGTCTCGACGGTGGCGCGCATCTGCAGCGCCATGTAGCCCAACTGCGCTTGGCTCTGCTCTTGGACGAGTTCCATCTCCCCGGCCCGGGCGGCCTCGTAGTTCTGCACCGGAGCCGAGTCCGCCAGCGCGAGGGCGTCGATTCGGCGGGCGTCGAGGAGGTTCTGTATCTCCTCTTGCCGGGCGGCGACGGTGCCGTTCAGGTCGCCCGTAATCTGCCCTTCCAGCGTCGCCTCGCTTTGTCCTTGTGCGTAATCTCCAATACTATTCATTCCTTGGACGCCCGCAACGCCGACGACTGACACGGGTATCAGCGAGATGGCGAGACAGAGCGCGATGAGTTTCGTTCGTATTTTCATGGTGTGGTTGATATCGGCGAATTCCGGCGTCCCCCAATACGCGCCGAACAGCCGGTTCGTGGCCGAATTGCTCTGACTGTAGCTCTGCGAAAACAACCGTATAAAACTCACTCGCCAATTATCATCGCCGGTATTCGAACGCCGAACTACTTCGAATCCCCGTCAAATAGCGGGTCGATTCCTCATTCGATATTGCAGTAATCACTCAACACGTTTCGAACCATTGTCACGAAACAGCAACAATTGCGACGGTGGGAGAGCCACACCGCCCGTCGGACCCTACCGCGGCGTCTCCGTCCCCCACTTGTCGAGGGCGACGGCGAGTTCCGGCGTCTCCTCGGCGGCCTCGGTGATTGACCGCCCCTCGGCGTAGGCGTCGATGGCCGACCGAAGCGCGACCGCACCCGCGCGAGTACCGTCGGGGTGACCGTGGATGCCGCCGCCGAGTTGGACGCAGACGTTCGTCCCCGTGGCGTCGAGCAGGTCGGGGAGCAGACCGGGGTGGAGGCCGCCCGAGGCGACCGGCAGCACGTCGGTCGTCCCGTAGAGGTCGCCCGTGAGCCAGTCGTTGATGCCGACGGTGTCCTCGTTGGCGAGTTTGCCGAGGCCGGCGGTGCCGGTGTGGAGTTGGTCGACGCCGCAGAGGCGACTTATCTGCGCGAGCACCCGCATCGAGACGCCGTGGGCCGGGAGCCGGTCGAAGGCGGCGTGCATGGCGCGGTGGGCGTGAATCGCCAGCCCGTGTTTCTCGGTGCGCTCGCGGACGGTCTGGAGGCCCGCCCAGCCAGCGGTGATGATGTCCACCATGACGTACTCGCCGCCCTGCGCGGCCACCTCGTCGACGCGGTCGAGCATCGTCTGGGTGTCGGCGGTGACGTTGATGAGGTACGATTTCTTCTCGCCCGTCTCGTCCTCGGCGTCGTCGCGGAGCGACAGCGACTCAGTCAGGCGGTCTGAGAAGGGGTTGAACGCTTGGTCGGTCAGGTTCTCGTCGTCTTTCAGGAGGTCGACGCCGCCGACCCACGCGTCGTAGCCGACCTGCGCGTGCGCCGCCGTCGAGAGGCCGACCTTCGGCTTGGGGACCGTCGCCGTGATGGGGCGGTCGGTGACGCCGAATATCTCCTCGCGGACCGACGACCCGTACAGCGGGCCGGGGTACGACGAGACGATTTCCTCGGGCCATTCGCAGTCGAGGAGGCGAATCGTGTCGACCGCCTTCATGCCCATGATGTTGCCGGCGATGCACGACAGCACCTGCGGCATGTTGCCGGGTTCGAACAGCCCGGCGGGGTAGGCGACCTTGATGAGGTCGCCGTCGATGTCGAACGTCGTCGCGCCCATGTCGGTGAAGTCCGCACCGGTCTGGAGGGCCGCCCACGTGCCGTTGGAGGACTCCGAAGCCACGCGACTCGCTGCCGCCTCCGTCGACATCCCCGTCGCGGGGTCGATGCGGAAGGTGCAGACGAGGTCCTCGTCGGTCGGTTCGTACTCGAGGTCGAGGAAGTCTTCGTACGTGATACCCATAGCTTCGCCTACGCCCCCGCGAAGCTTAAAACGGCATCCCGAAGCGCCTTTGCCCCCTCGACGCGAAGGAACACGGTTCGGCGCGCAGCGGCGTCATGAGGGGTTCGTCACGTGGTCGGCCCTCCCGCGTCAGGGCGACAGGAGCGCCCGGACCTCGCGGAACTCGGGCACGTCGGTGTCGAGGGCGGCACAGAGCGCGTCGGCCGCGCCCAGCAACCACTCGGCGCGCTCCACGCGGGACTCAACGTCGCCCGGCCCGATTCGGTAGCGCTCGACGAGTTCCTCGATGTCCGAGCCCTCGGTCCACTCGTGGAGGATGCGGGCGGTCTTGACCGCCGTCAGCCACTCCTCGAAGGGGTCGGCGTCGTGCATCGCGGTGGTGAACTCCGCGGCGTGGCTCCGGGCGTACTGGTACATGAGCGCCCGTTCTCGGTTGCCGAGGTAGGTGTCGTGCATGTCCGGCGTGTCGCAGACGACTTCGAGGGCGGTCCGGGCGGTGACGTGTTCGTCTGCCATCCCCCCGATGGTCCGGATGCCCGAGACGATGCGCGCCCCCGTCGTCGGCGAGACGTACTGTCTGGAGGTCTGTGCGCCCAGCGTCGTCGCCGACAGCGTCCCGTCCGTCGCGTCGAGGAGCTCCATCGCTTCGAGCTCCGAGACCACGTCGGCGACGAGTTCCGCGAGGTCCACGCTCGGGTTCTGGTGGGCGTAGTAGGTCGCCGAGAACACGTCGGCGACGCCGTCGAGGCTGTCGGCGAACCCGGAGGCGACGACCGAGAGGACGTGCGTCCGGAGCGCCTCGGGGTCGTCGAACTGCGAGTCCACGGCCTCCGCGTCGGCGGTGACGTAGCGGTCGAACAGTTCGGCTTTCGTGTCCGCGTCGCCGACGAGGACCGCCTCGCCGAACGGGTCGAGGTGCGGGCGGCCGGCGCGGCCGCACATCTGGTGCACGTCGAGGACGGGAATCCATTCCATCGCGTCGCCGGTGTAGCGCTTCTGGTCGCGGATGACGACCCGCCGAGCGGGGACGTTCACCCCGGCGGCGAGCGTCGGCGTCGCGCAAATGACCGCGAGCCGGCGGTCCCGAAACGCGTTCTCGACGGCGACCCGGTGGGCGCTCCGCAGGCCGGCGTGGTGGAAGCCGACGCCGGTCCGGGCGCACTCCGAGAGCTGGCGGCCGGTCGCGGTGCCGCCGAGTTCGTCGAGTTCGTCGCCGAGGGTGGGCGCGGGCGAGAGGTCTTCGTCGGCGAGGCGGTCGGCGAGCGCCTCGGCCTCGCGGCGCGACCGGACGAACGCTAGGCACTGCCCGCCCGTCTCGACCGCGTCTTCGACGAGCGCGACGGTGGCTTCGGTGGCCTCGTCGTCGTTCGGGCCGGTCGGGGGGACGACCACGTCGAGGTCCGTGCCGTCGTCGAACGCGACGCTCTCGTCGGCGTAGACGCCGGTACGGAGCGAGACGGGTCGCCACGTGCTCTCGACCAACGCCGCGTCGAGCCAGTCGGCGATGACCTCGGGGTTGTCGACGGTCGCCGAGAGGGCGACGAGCTGGAGGTCCGGGACGCGGCGCTGGAGCGTGGCCAGCGTGACTTCGAGCGTCGGTCCGCGCCCCGGCGCGCCGAGGAGGTGGACCTCGTCGACGACGACGCAGGCGAGGCGTTCGACCCACGGCGCGCCGTTTCGAATCGCCGAGTCGACCTTCTCGCTCGTGGCGACGACGATGTCGTGGTCGCCGAGTTCCGCCTCGTCCGCGTCGAAGTCGCCGGTGGAGATGCCGACGCTCACGCCGGGGAGTTGGTCGAACGTCTCGTACTTCTCGCGGGCGAGCGCGCGAAGCGGGACGATGTAGAGCGCCGGCCCGTCGGCGGTGAGCATGGCGAGTTCCGCGATGAACGTCTTGCCGCTGGCGGTCGGAATAGCGGCGACGACGCGGCCGCCCTCCGCGACGCCCGCCTCGACCGCGGCGGCCTGCGGCGGGTAGAGTTCCTCGATACCGTCCGACTCGTAGTGGGAGACGAGGGCCGCCGACAGCGGGAGGTCACGCACACGCATCTGTCACCGTTCTGGTGGCGGACTCACATAAGTACCTTCGCCGAGTGGGGGGTCGCCGACCGACGGTCACCCGAACGGGGTCGAGACGTTCGGCCCCGTGCGACCGTCAGCCACGGCAGGTATTTCCGTCGGCTTCTCGATATATGTCTTGATAAACATGAGCAGGCGTGCCCTCTCGGTCGCCCTTCTCGTCGTCGTCGTGCTCGCCGGGCTCCCGGCACCGACGCTCGGCGCGGAGGCGACCGCCTACATCGACGACGTCTCCGTCTCGCCCGCACAGCCGACGCCGGGCGAGCGGTTCATCCTCTCGACTATCGTACAGAACGCACAGAACAGCCCGTCGAACCTCCAAGTGACTGACGTGTACGTCCGCACCGCTGGCGGGTCGAGCGACCTCGCGCGGGCCGAAGACCTCGGGACGATTCCGCCCGGGAGCGACCTCGACATCCCGCTTTCGGTCAGACTCGCCGATGCGGGAACCTACGACCTCCGCGTGACCGTCGTCGGCCGGAGCGACGGCAGCATCCAGCGACTCCAGTACCCCGTCGTCGTCCGCGTCCGCGAGGGCGGCCCGCAGGTGACCGTCGAGGTCGGCGACGCGGTCATCGGCACGGAGACGCCCGTTCAGGTCACCGTCTCGAACGGCGAGGAGGAGGTGGCGCGCAACCTTCGGCTATCGGTGGCCGCCGAGGACGCGACCGTGCGGAACGACACCCGCGTCGTTCCGCGCCTCGACTCCGGACAGGCCCAGACGTTCCGGTTCGACGTGACGCCCGGCGCGACCGAGTCCGAGGTGACGGCGACGCTTCGCTACACCACCGCCGACGGTAACGCCCGAACGACGACGACGACCGCACCGCTCGCCGCCGACGAACTCCGAGAGAACGTCCGCCTCGACGCGACCCTCGGCGAGGGGGCTCGTCCCGCGGTCGTCGTCGACGTGACGAACCTCGGCAACGCGCCTCTCGAAGACCTCGTCCTCTCGCTGCGGGACGGCGGTTCGACCGTCGTCGGAACACCGGTCGGCACCGTCGCGGCCGAGTCCACCCGGACCGTCCGGCTGAACGTCTCGTCGGTCGACCGCGCGACGCTCGACGTGGTCGCCGACTACGAGACCGGCGGGCGCGACGGCTCCGCGGCGACGACCATCGACTACGTCGCCGCTCCCGGCCAGATTTCGCTCACCGGCGTCGACGTGGAGCACGAAGACGGGAAGATACACATCTCGGGCAGCGCGAGCAACGTCGGTCTCAGCGACGCCCAGAGCGTCGTCGTCCGGGTCGTCCCGACCGATGGCGTCACCCCCGAGCGCCCCTACAAGGAGTACTTCGTCGGCTCGGTGCCCGCGAGCGACTTCGCCTCGTTCGACCTCTACGCCACCGTCGACGACGGCGTGGCCGCCGTCCCGGTCGAGGTGAGCTACCTCGCCGACGGCCGCGAGCGGACCGTCGAAACGACGGTGGACGTGAGCGACCTCTCGCAACCCGTCGACTCGAACGACGGCGGCGGCGGGGACCTCGGCACCACGCTCCTCCTCGTCGGCGGCCTCGTCGCCCTCCTCGTCGTGGTGGGCGTTGGAATCTACGCCTACAGACGACGCTGATTCGAGATGAACCACATCATCGAACTCCAACGCGTCTGGAAGCGCTACGACACCGGCGGCGAGGTCGTCGAGGCGCTCAAGGACGTGGACTTCCACGCCGACCCCGGCGAGTTCGTCGCCGTCATGGGGCCCTCCGGGAGCGGGAAGTCCACGATGCTGAACGTCCTCGGCCTCCTCGACACGCCGACAGAGGGGACCGTTTTCCTCGACGGACAGGACGTGACCGACCTCTCCGACCGGGAGATGACGATCCACAGAAAGCGCTTCATCGGCTTCATCTTCCAGAGCTTCCACCTGATTCCGACGCTGTCGGCGCTGGAAAACGTGGAGATGCCGACGCTGTTCGGCGACGACCCGACCGCCCGCGACCGAGCGACGAATCTGCTCGAACGCGTCGGCCTCGGGGAGCGACTCGACCACCGACCCGACCAGCTTTCGGGCGGGCAGAAACAGCGCGTCGCCATCGCGCGGGCGCTCATCAACGAGCCGCGCATCCTCCTCGCCGACGAGCCGACGGGGAACCTCGACCGGAAGACCGGCCGGAGCGTCCTCGACCTGTTCGACGAGATTCGCCGCGAGGACGACGTGGCGGTCATCGCCGTCACCCACGACCCGCAACTCGGCGACTACGCGGACCGAACGGTCGAACTCATCGACGGGAGGATACAGTGAGCGTCCTCGACGACCTCTTCCGGCGCGTTCCCGCGCTGTTGATGGCGCGTCGGAACCTCTCGCGCAACCGCATCCGCTCGGGGCTCGCCGTCCTCGGCATCATCATCGGCGTCCTCGCCATCGCGTCGCTCGGCATGTTCGGCACGACGCTCCGCACCGGCGCGACCCAGCAACTCGGCGACATCGGCAACGAGATCAGCGTCTCGCCCAACTTCCAAGAGGGAATCGAAGAACTGACCGAGCGCGACGTCGACGAGATTCGGCGCGCCGTCACCGACGGCGCGGTCGTCCCCGTTCGCTCGGAATCGAAACTCGTCTCGCGGGGTGATCGACAGACTGTCTCCACGGTCTACGGGATGGAGAACCCCGGCGCGCTCTACGAGGCCGAAGAGGGCCGCATCCCCGACCGGCTCAGACAGGGCGCACTCGTCGGCTCCGGCACCGCCGGCCTGCTCGACGTCGAGCCCGGAAACACCATCTCCGTGGACGGCCGGACTTACCGCGTCGCGGCCGTGCTCGCCGAACAGGGCGGTATCTCGCTCGTCAGCCCGAACAACGCCGTCATCGTCCCCGTCGAGGACGTAAATGGTACGGGCTACTCGCAGGTCGTCGTCAGCGCCGACTCCGGGCAGGCCGCGAACGAGTCAGCGGTCGCCATCCGCGAGGCCCTCAACGAGCGCGAAGAGCGCGTCTCGGTGTTCGAACTCCAGTCCATCACGGCGGGCATCAACGAGTTCTTCGGCATCCTCAACGCCTTCCTCATCGGCATCGGCTCCATCTCGCTGGTCGTCGCCGGCGTGAGCATCCTGAACGTCATGCTCATGAGCACCATCGAGCGCCGCCAAGAAATCGGCGTCCTCCGCGCCGTCGGCGTCCAGCGCGGCGACGTGATTCGCATGATTCTCGCCGAGGCCGGCCTGCTCGGCGTCGCCGGGGGCGTCATCGGCGCGATACTCGCGGTCGGCGCGGGCGTCGCGCTCAACGCGTTCGTCCTGAACGACCCGCTTGCGACCTTCCAAGCGGCGAACCTCCTCTACATCGTCCTCGCGGTCGGGTTCGGCGTCGGAACCAGCGTCCTCTCGGGGCTGTACCCGGCGTGGAAGGCGGCCAACGAGCGGCCGGTGGAGGCGCTCAGGAAGTAGTTGGGACTGTTCGAGAACAGCTTTGATAAAAAGTCGGTATTGTCGTCGGCCGCGTCGGGGCCGATTACGACGAAATCGTTACGGAGGTGTTAGGCCTCGGGGCCGGTCCACGTCTGAATCGTCGCAGAGTTCTCACCGGACTCCGAGGTCCAGACGATACGGACCGTTGCACCGCTCAGGTCGAGTGCTTCCTCGTCGCCGTCCCCACCGGAAGTATCGTCGTTAGCACCATCCGCCACTACTTCGCCCCCTCCGTTGAGATCGTACAGGAAGTCACCGCCATCTAACGTGACTGTGTTACCTGCACTCACAGTACCCGGCGACAGGTCATCCCAAGACGTGTCTCCCGAAGTTCCCGCGATTGCGAACGTTGCTGACGTGGACTCGTCAGCGTCGACAGCAGTCGCACCAGATACTGCAAAGGTCAATCGTTCCGAACTGATTGCAGTCCCAGATTCGTGTGTAATCGAGAGGACGTCTGCGTCATCGGTTGACGTCTGGTCGTTATCCGTGAAGTCGAAACTGAAACTCGCCTGCGGAGCAGTCGCGGTCTGCTCACCCAGTCCGAGGACGAACGTCCCGATAACGGCCGCGAGAATCACCGTGATCGCGACCATCAGAATCACGCCGATGACCGGCGAGACTGCACCATCGTCTGCTAGTAGTTGTCTTATTTTCATGAGTTGTATGCTCCATACATACGCGGCCCGTCCGCGGAGAACCCACCCAAAGAGCGGTATGTACGAGTAGTACATTGATGGTAGTAGAGATAAATCTAACCGGAGATACGACAACAAAAATCACGTTCAGCCCTAGCACACTGTCAGATTAGTTGCCAGTACGCGGTCTCGTGGCTCGATACGACGGTGGAAAAGTCGGGTCGCAGCGGGGGGTTAGATGTAGTCGTGCTCGGCGAGGCGCTCGACGGCCTCGCGGAGGCGCTCTTCGCTCGCGGCGTAGGAGATGCGAGCGTAGCCCGGCGCGTTGAAGGCGCTGCCGGGGACGGTCGCGACCTTCGCGTCCTGAATCGCACCTTCACACCACGCTTGGTCGTCGTCGTCCACGGGGAGCATCATGTAGAACGCGCCCTTCGGGACGGCGACATCAACGTCGTGTTCGGCGAGGAGGTCCACGAGCATGTCGCGGCGGGCCTCGAACGCCTGGCGCATCTCCTCGACGTCGTCGTCGGTGCGCTCCGAGAGCGCCTCGACGCCGGCGTGCTGGACGAAGTTCACGGCGCAGGAGACCGAATGCGAGTGGAGCTTACCGGCCTGCGAGATGAGGTCCGACGGGGCGTGGAGGTAGCCGAGCCGCCAGCCGGTCATCGAGAACGCCTTCGAGAAGCCGTTGATGGTGATGGTGCGGTCTTCCATCCCGTCGAGGGAGCCCAGCGAGGTGTGCTCGAAGCCGTCGTAGACGATGCGCTCGTAAATCTCGTCGGAGATGACGGCGAAGTCGTGTTCGACCGCGAGGTCGCGGACGCCTTCGAGCGCCGCGTCGGAGAAGACGCCGCCCGTCGGGTTCGACGGGGAGTTGACGACGAGGAGCTTCGTCTCGTCGGAGACCGTCTCGGCGAGTTCGTCGAGCGCGGGTTCGAGCCTGAAGTCGTGCTGCGCGAGGTCGATGCGGCTGAGGGTGCCGCCGGCGAGTTTGACCATCGCCTCGTAGGAGACCCACGCGGGGTCGAGGAGAACGACCTCGTCGCCGTCGTCGACGAGCGTCTGGAACGTCTCGAACAGCGCCTGCTTGCCGCCGGGCGTGACGATGACCTCGTCGGCCTCGGCGTCGACGCCGTTCCCGCGGAGCTTCGCCGCGATTGCGTCCTTGAGTTCCGGGATTCCGTTCGACGAGGTGTAGCTCGTGTGTCCCGCGTCAAGGGCGTCCTTCGCCGCCTGCGTGATGTTGTCCGGGGTCGGGAAGTCCGGTGCGCCGACCGAGAGGTCGACCACGTCTTCGCCCTGCGCTTCCAGTTCGCTCGCGAGGTTCGAGATGGCGAGCGTCGCGCTCGGTTCGACGCGGCCGACTCGGTCGCTGAAATCGAAGTTCATGCCAACGCCTCCACCATATCAGTCGCAGCGTAAACCGCTTCCGCACCTTTGCTGATGCGTTCGCGTGCCTCAGCGCCGCTCATGCCGGGGCCGGAGACACCGAACGAGACGGGTTTGTCGCGGTCCAGCGAGACCTCCGTCAGCGACTTCGCGGTCGCGTCGGCGATGACGCGGTCGTGGTCGGTGTCGCCGGTGACGATTGCGCCGATGACGACGACGGCGTCGATGTCGTCGCGGCGGGCGAGGCGGTCGGCCGCGAGGGGCGAGTCGTACGCGCCGGGGACCTGAATCGTTTCGGCCACCTCTGCGTCGCGCTCGGCGGCCGCGTCGCGGGCCGCATCCTCCATCTGCTCCGTGACCGACGAGTTGAATCGGGCCACGACGAGTCCGAGTGAGACCATGGCCGACCCTTCCCGTCTCGGATAAAAGAACTACCGACACCGACCGAATTTGGCCTCCGGCGACGGGCAAGCACAAAAGTTGTATTGTCGGCGTCGCGATGGGTGGGCATGAGTACTGACAGTGGGACCGAGACGGTCACTCGGTCCCGTGCCCTCCTGGCGCTTTCGGGCGCGGTGGTCGTCGCCCTCCTCGTCCGCCTCGTCGACCTCGGCGGCCGCATCTTCCACTGGGACGAAGGCCGCGTCGGCTACTGGATTCTGCGCTATCACGAGACCGGCGAGTTCTCCTACCGGCCCATCATCCACGGCCCGTTTCTCCCCGTCGTCAACGACTATCTCTTCGCCGTCCTTCCGGCGACCGACTTCACGGCTCGACTCCCCGTGGCGCTCGTCGGCGGCCTGCTCCCGCTTTCGGTCTGGCTGTTCCGAGAGCATCTCCGCCGCGACGAGATGGTCGCGCTCGCGCTCTTCTTCGCGGCGAACCCGCTTTTGGTCTACTACTCGCGGTTCATGCGCAACGACGTGCTGGTGGCCGCCTTCTCGTTCGTCGCGCTCGGCTTCGTCGTCCGCGCGTACGACACCGGCCGCCTCGCCTACCTCATCCCCGCGGGCGTCTCCTTCGCGACCGGTTCGGCGGCCAAGGAGAACTACGTCGTCTACCTCGCGTGTTTCCTCGGCGCGGTGTTCCTCGTCTTCGACCACCGACTGCTCGCCCGCACCTCGGCCGGCGAGTCCGCCCGCGACATCCTCTTTTCGGAACTGCCCGCAAGTATCCGCGAACGACTTCGCGCACGCGGGGCGGGGAGTCTCGGTTACGGCGCGATTCGGTACGCCGCAGGTGTCCTCGGGGGGCTGTCCGCCTTCCTCGCCGTCTTCGTCTTCTTCTACGCGCCGCGGCCCGACCTCTGGAACGCCCTCGGCGGCTCAACTGCGGTTCTGCCCGTCCTCGAAGCCGGGACCGTCGGCGCGGTCTCCGAGATGTTCGGCAGTTGGCTCGGCGGCGGCCACCAGTCCCACGAGTACCTCCCGTACCTGAAGGACTTCCTCGAAACGTTCGTCTACGGTGCGCCGGTGCTCATCGTCTTCGCGCTCGTCGGCATCGTCGTGGACCGGTACGGCGTCGTCGCCGGACGGGTCCGCTGGCTCGTCGCCTTCGCGACCTACTGGGGCGTCGTGAGCATCTTCGGCTACCCGCTGGCGACCGACATCCAAGCGCCGTGGGTCGTCGTCCACGCGGTCGTCCCGCTGGCGATTCCAGCCGCCGTCGGCGCGGCGTTCGTCTTCCGCTCCGGCGTGCAGGCGCTCGACGCCAAGGACACGGTCGGCGTCGGCCTCGCGGCGCTCGTGCTCGTCGCTTCGGTCGGCGGCGTCGCGGCCGCCAACGTCGACTACTGGAACGCCTCGACCGACGAGGACAAGGAGGTGCTCCAGTGGGCCCAACCCGAAAACGACCTCAAGGCCACGCTCGACGACGTGGAGCGCGTGTCGGCCGCCAACCCCGGAACCGACGTGCTCCTGTACGGGACCCACCCGCCGGACAGCGACGAGACGCACTTCTACGTCTCCAACGAGTCGAATCCGCTCGGCGGGCCCTCGTGGCACAGTCGACTCCCGTTCCCGTGGTACTTCGAGGGCTCGGGCGTCGAGCGCACCAGTAGCGCACCGGACGCGAACGTCTCCGAGGTGACCGCCGACGCGCCGCCGGTCGTCATCGCCTACGAGTGGGATCGAACCGAACTCGAACCCGAACTCGACGGCTACGTCGTGCGCCAGCACGCCTTCAAACTCTGGAGCGAGGACGTGGTCGTCTTCATCGACGAGGACGCGCTCGAAGCCGCGAACGAGACGCAGGACTGACGCCGGCCAGCGGCGTTCGACGACCCGATTTTCTCGCGTTCGACGCGTTTGAGCGCCCGGCTCGTTCTGCGTCTTCTCTCCCGATTATATCCACGTACGTGCCTATTTGAACACATAATGTGGCAACGTTTATGCACCGACGTACTGAACCCGCGACTGTGACCGTCACCGTACCCGGACCCACGCTCGGCGTCGTCGGTGGGGGCCAGCTCGGGCGTATGCTCGGCGAGGCCGCCGCACCGCTCGGCGTCGACATCGTCGTGCTCGACCCGACACCCGACTGCCCGGCATCGGCCGTCGCCGACCAAATCGTCGGCGACTTCGACGACCCCGAGGCGATGGCGGAACTCGCCGCGCGGGCCGACGCGCTGACGTTCGAAATCGAACTCGCCGACCCGGACCTGCTCGACGAGCTGGCCGCCGAGGAAGGAATCGATGTCCACCCCTCGCCCGACGCGCTCCGGACCATCGAGGACAAACTGGTCCAGAAGGACACCTTCGGCGAGGCGGGCATTCCGATTCCGCCGTTCCACCGCGTCGACGACGCGGCCGACCTCCGCGACGCGCTCGACGAGTTCGGCTCGGTCATGCTGAAAGCCCGAACCGGCGGCTACGACGGCCGCGGGAACGTCCCCGTCTCCGACCCCGACGAGGCCGAGGCCGCCATCGAGGCGGTCGGCGGCCCGGCGATGGCCGAGGCGTTCGTCGACTTCGAGCGCGAACTGTCTGTCATCGGTATCCGCGGCGAAGACGAGATTCGCACCTTCCCCGTGGGCGAGAACGTCCACGAGGAGGAGATTCTCCGCGAGACCGTCGTCCCGGCACGGACGACAGACGAAGTTCGCGAGGAGGCCGCCCGCGTCGCCCGCGAGGTGCTGTCGCACCTGCCCGGTCGCGGCGTCTTCGGCATCGAACTGTTCGAGACCCCGGCGGGCGACGTGCTCGTCAACGAGGTCGCACCACGGCCGCACAACTCCGGCCACTGGACCATCGAAGGCGCGCTCTCCTCGCAGTTCGAACAGCACGTTCGCGCCGTCCTCGGCTGGCCGCTCGGTTCGACGACTCGACGGTCGCCCACCGTGATGGCGAACGTCCTCGGCACGGTCGACGAGAGCCGACCCGCGCGCCTCGGCGGCCTCGACGACGCGCTTGCGGAATCTGGCGTCTCGCTGCACTGGTACGGCAAAGACGAGGTTCGCCCGCTCCGCAAGATGGGCCACCTCACCGCCGTCGGCGACGACGACGCCGACCTCGAAACGCTTCTCGAACGCGCACGCGACCTTCGCGACGGACTGTACTTCGACTGATACACAATGACGACAGAACGGGACCTCATCGACGAACTGCACGCACAGGCCGACGCCGACCGCGACCCCGAGACGACGCCCGACGTGGGTATCATCATGGGGTCGGACTCCGACCTCGACGTGATGTCCGGCGCGCACGAGGCGCTGGACACGCTCGGGTTCGGCGAACAGACGGACTTCGACGCGCCGCCCGAGGAGCGATTCACCTACGAGACGTACGTCGTCTCCGCGCACCGGACGCCGGACCTGATGTACGCCTACGGCGACACCGCGCGCGACCGCGGGGTCGAGGTCATCATCGCCGGCGCGGGCGGCAAGTCCGCGGACCTGCCGAACATGACCGCCTCCATCGCGTACCCGATTCCGGTCGTCGGCGTCCCCGTTCAGGAGAAGTCGGTCGACTCGGTCATCGGGATGCCGACGGGCGCACCCATCGTCGCCGTCGACGCCGGCAAGTCGTTCAACGCCGCACTTTCGGCCGTACAGGCGCTTTCTCGGGGGTACCCCGAACTCGAAGACCGGCTCGTCGAGTACCACGAGGACCTCGTTTCCGACGTGGCCGAGACCTCGGCCGCGCTCCACGACCTCGGGGTCGCGGGCTTCCGCGAGTCGCGGTAGTCCGTCGGCCGTCATCGCCGGGTCATTTTTGCGCCAGTGAGGGCTGCTCCCGACGTCGAAACCCTGCCCGCACGGGGTTCCGGGCGTCTCTCGCGTATTTTCCAAATAGAAGCTCTCTCGCGCCCGAAACACACAAATCAATGTTTATAGGGGAGCGCTTCTAACCGCCGCACGTCAGGGAGACACGGCATGAGTGATTGGATTGCAATCGGTGCGATGGGTTTGGTCGGTGTCGGCTTACCGCTCGCGATGATGGCGGTGTCGGCGCTGCTTCGCCCAAGCGTACCGGAACAAGGAAAGAGTGCCACGTACGAGAGTGGTGAGGTGCCGACAGGCACGGCGCGCGTCCAGTTTAACATTCAGTACTACATGGTCGCGCTGCTGTTCCTCGTGTTCGACATCGAGACCGTCCTGATTTTCCCGTGGACGGTCATTTACCGCTCGGCCCTCGAACAGGGCGCGTCGCTGGCGACGGTTCTGACGCCGATGCTCGTTTTCATCGGTGTCCTCGTCGTCGGCCTCGTCTGGGCGTGGCGCAACGGCGCAGTCAAGTGGGTCAAAAGCCCGCAGGCCAGTCGTCGTAAGACAGAGAGGAAAGATGCATGAGTAGCGAACAGAAACCATTCGTCACGGACGATACACAGGTACAGACCGAGACTCGCGACGCCCGGATGGCGGGGGCGGACGACCGGTTCAACTCGAAGCTTCGGGAGGCGTTCGGCTCGTCACCGTTCATCCTCACGAAGTTCGACAAGTTCATGAACTGGGTCCGCGGGTCCTCGATGTTCATGCTGCAGTTCGGTATCGCGTGCTGCAGCATCGAGATGATGCACACCTACGCGATCAAGCACGACCTGGACCGATTCGCGGCGGGTGTGCCGCGCGCGTCGCCGCGACAGGCCGACGTGATTATCGTGCCGGGGACGATCGTTTCGAAGTTCGCCCCGCGCATGAAGCGCGTCTACGACCAGATGCCCGAGCCGAAGTTCGTCGTCGGCATGGGGTCGTGTACGATTTCCGGCGGCCCGTTCCAGGAGGGCTACAACGTTATCAAGGGCGCAGAAGAGGTCATCCCGGTGGACATCCACATCCCCGGCTGCCCGCCGCGCCCGGAGGCGCTCATCTACGGTATCGCGAAGCTCCAAGAGCGCATCGCGAACGGCGAGTCGAGTCCGGTGACGGTCAAGCCGTACGAACTGGAGCAGTTCGGCGACCTCGAGCGCGACGAAATCGTCGACAAACTCGCCGCGCAGATCGACGAAGACGACCTCGTTATGCGGTACAACTGGGCTGATTCGCCATGAGTCTCGAAGAGCAACAGTCCGACGAGCCCGCGGAACTCGAATCGGGCGTCAGCCGCGGTGACGAACTCGCCGACCTGCTCGGCGACCTCGTCGTCGGCCGCGAAGAGCACATGAACGCGCCCGGCCTCGTCATCCGTCCCGACGAGGTCCAAGACGCCCTGTTCAAGCTCCGCGACGAGGCCGGCTTCGACCACCTCTCGTGTGTGACCGCACAGGAGTACGAGGACCGCTACGAGTCCATCTACCACCTGACGAAGTTCGACGACCGGACCGACGAGGTCTCGGTCGTCGTGCCTACGTCGAAGGACAACCCGGTCAGTCAGTCCGCCGAACCGGTGTTCCGGACGGCCGACTGGCACGAGCGAGAGGCGTACGACCTCGTCGGCATCCAGTACGAGGACCACCCGGACCTGCGTCGTATCCTCCTGCCGGAAACGTGGCAGGGTCACCCGCTCGGACTGGACTACGACCAGGACCGTCCGCAGATTGCGACGCTCCGCGAGCACGCGAACCCGCTCGAAGAGGACCACCGCGCCGGGGACAGCAACACGATGTACATCAACATCGGTCCCCACCACCCGGCGACCCACGGCGTGCTGCACGTCGAGACGGTCGTCGACGGCGAACAGGTCGTCGACCTCGAATCCGACATCGGCTACCTCCACCGCTGCGAGGAGCAGATGTGTCAGCAGGGGACCTACCGGCATCAGATTATGCCGTACCCCGACCGCTGGGACTACATCTCGGCCGGACTGCTGAACGAGTGGGCCTACGCCCGCACCGCGGAGGACCTCGCGGATATCGAGGTTCCCGAATACGCTCAGATCATCCGGACGATGAGCGCGGAACTGTGCCGCATCGCGTCGCACATGATCGCGCTCGGCACGTTCGCGCTGGACGTGTACGGCGACTTCACGGCCATCTTCATGTACGCCATGCGGGACCGTGAAATCGTCCAGAACATCCTCGAAGACCTCACCGGTCAGCGCATGATGTTCAACTACTTCCGGCTCGGCGGGGTCGTCTGGGACCTCCCCGAACCCCGCGAGGAGTTCTTCGAGAAGATTCGTGACTTCCTCGACGGGCTTCCGCAGGCCCTCGAGGAGTACCACGACATGATCACCTCGAACGAGATTCTGCAGGCCCGTACGGTTGGTACGGGCGTCCTGCCGCCGGAAGTCGCAAAGAGCTACGGCGCGACCGGACCGGTCGCCCGCGGCTCCGGCATCGACTACGACCTCCGCCGCGACGACTCCTACGGCTACTACGACGAACTCGACTGGGACGTCGTCGTCGAGGACGGGTGCGACAACTTCTCGCGCCTGCTCGTGCGTATGCGCGAAGTCGAGGAGTCGGCCAAGATCATCCAGCAGTGTGTCGACCTGCTCGAAGACTGGCCCGAAGACGAGCGGAACATCCAGGCCAACGTTCCGCGCACCCTGAAGCCCGAAGAGGACACGGAAATCTACCGCGCCGTCGAAGGCGCGAAGGGCGAACTCGGCATCTACATCCGCGCCGACGGCACCGACAAGCCGGCCCGCTTCAAGATTCGCAGTCCGTGTTTCTCGAACCTGCAGACGCTCCCCGAGATGTCCGAGGGTGAGTACATCCCCGACATGATTGCCTCGCTCGGCAGTCTCGACATCGTTCTCGGAGAGGTGGACCGGTAATGAGTCTGCAAGCGGTCCTTCCGGACACGATCAGCGGGCTTCTCGGCCTCGAAGGCGTCCTCGGGGACGTTGTCGGCGGACTCGTCGGCGCGTTCCTCGTCGCCAACATCATGCTCATCATGACGGCGTTCGCCGGGCCGTGGGCCAAACGGAAGATTACGGCGGCCTTCGGTGACCGCATCGCGGTCAACCGAATCGGTCCGTTCGGTCTCCTGACCATCGTCACGGACGCAGTCCGTCTGCTGTCGAAGGAACTCATCGTTCCCGAGGGCGTCGACCGTCCCGCGTGGGACCTCGCGCCGATGGTCATCCCCTTCTCCGCGCTGCTCGGATTCGCCGTCATCCCGATGGGCAACGGCATCCAGCTTGCAGACCCCGAGACCGGTCTCGCGTTCGCCTTCGCTGCGGCGTCTATCGCCTCGCTGGGCATCGTCATGACCGGCTACGCATCGAACAACAAGTTCTCGCTCATCGGCGCGCTCCGCGCCGTCGCGGCGAACATCGCCTACGAGATTCCGCTCGTCGTCACGGCGGCCTCGGTCGTCATCTTCACCGGGTCGCTCCGCATGAGCGAAATCGTCGCCGTGCAGGCCGAGCCGCTGCTTTCGGTCGCGGGCGTGACGATTCCGACGTGGTTCGCGTTCGTGAACCCCTTCGCGTTCGCGCTGTTCATGATCGCGAACCTCGCGGAGGTCGGCCGCAACCCGTTCGACATCCCCGAAGCGCCGACCGAGATTGTCGCCGGGTATCAGACCGAGTACTCCTCGGTCTACTTCGTACTCATCTACCTCGGTGAGTTCATCCACATCTTCCTCGGCGGCGCTATCGCGGCGACCCTGTTCCTCGGCGGTCCGGCGGGCCCGGTCCTGCCCGGATTCGTCTGGTTCACCATCAAAATCTGGGCGTTCTTCCTGTTCACCCAGTGGGCGCGCTCCGCGGTTCCGCGCCTTCGCGTCGATCAGTTCCTCGAAATCGGTTGGAAGGGGATGCTCGTGCTCTCCTTCGCCAACCTGGTTCTCACGGCCATCATCGTGGGGGTGATTGCATGATCGGAATCCTCAAAGGCATGGCAGTGACGCTGAAGCACGCGCTCGACGGGCAGACGTTCACGGTCGAGTACCCCGAGACCGCGCCCGAAGTGAGCCCGCGTTTCCGCGGCGTCCACAAGTTCAGCCAAGAACGGTGTATCTGGTGCCGTCAGTGTGAGAACGTTTGTCCGAACGACACGATTCAGATCGTTCAGGACGACCAGCGCAACGGCGAGCAGTACAACCTCCACATCGGCCAGTGTATCTACTGCCGACTGTGCGAGGAGGTCTGTCCCGTCGACGCCATCCTACTCACGCAGAACTTCGAGTTCACGGCGGACACGAAGAACGACTTCGTCTACAACAAAGAACAGCTCAAGAACGTCCCGTGGTACAAGGACATCGACCCACTCAACTCCCGCAACCCCGACCGCAACGCGTGGATCGGCGAGGGTGAAGGAGAGGTCGACTACCAGTAACATGACCGCGAGTGAATCGTTCGAGTCCCGTCAGCCCGCGTCCGCTACCGGACGCTGAGGACGTTCTCGAAATGTTCAAAGGGATATCTCAAGGAGACATACACAATGGTTTATGAAACCATCGCGTTCGCGCTGTTCGCCCTCATCACCGTGGGCTGCAGCCTGGGCGTCGTCCTCGTGCGGGACATCTGGCATTCCGCACTCCTGCTCGGGGGCGCGCTCTTGAGCGTCGCGGTGCATTACGTGATGTTGCAGGCGGAGTTCCTCGCCGCCATGCAAGTCCTCGTCTACGTCGGCGGGGTACTGATTCTCATCACGTTCGCCGTGATGCTGACGCGTATCAATCCGGAGGTGAGTAGTACATGACAACCAAACCGCAGCTGAAACTCGGTTCGCACCTCGTGCCCGGACTCGCTGCCGTCGCGCTGTTCGTCGTGATGGCGGTCGTGTTCGTCGGTGCGTCGTTCCCGAACCCACAGGGGTTCGCAGAGGGAGCAAACATCACCGCGAGCATCGGCTATTCGATGTTCAACCTCGACTTCGGGGACGTCACCGGGGAGAGCTTCCTCGTCGCGTTCATCGTCATCGCGGTAACGCTCGACGTCGCTCTTGACGGTGCCATCCACCTCGCGAGGCGCGAAGAGAGCGGTCAGATGCGGACCATCCTGACCGACGGCGGCCGCGAGCTCAAGCGAACGTTGCTCGACAGCGACGATGAGGAGGGAGACCACTGATGGTTCCCCCGCAATACTATCTGCTGCTGTCGGCAGCCGTGTTCTGTATCGGCATCTTCGGCCTCTTGACTCGACGGAACGCGCTGTTGTTCCTGATGTCGGTCGAACTGATGCTGAACGCCGCGAACATCAACCTCGTCGCGTTCTCCTACTACTGGGGCAACGTGACGGGCCAGACGTTCACCCTGTTCACGCTGGCGCTCGCGGCCGCGGAGGTCGCAGTGGGTCTCGGTATCATCCTCGTACTGTACCGTAACTTCGACGGCGTGGACGTGACCAACGCGACCACGATGAGGTGGTAATATATGGCAGGTATCTTAGATTTCGCTCCGGCCATCGTCCTCCTCCCGTTCCTCTCGTTCCTGATCGCGCTCGGGGCGGGACGGTACATGCCGAAGGGAGGCGCGCTGGCGGGTATCGGCGCGACGGCAGGCTCGTTCGTCCTGTCCATCGCGACGTTCTTCGCCGTCAGCGGCGGACAGACCTACAACCAAACGATTTACACGTGGGCGGAGGGCCTCGACGCCATCAACCTGACGTTCGGTCTACTCATCGACCCGCTTTCGTCGATGATGCTCGTCATCGTGACGCTCGTCGCGCTCCTCGTCCACGTCTTCAGCCTCGGATACATGAACGACGAGGGCGAGACGGGTCTCCCGCGCTACTACGCCGGGCTCGGCCTGTTCACCGCCTCCATGCTCGGGTTCGTCGTCGCCGACAACCTGCTCATGGCGTTCATGTTCTTCGAGCTGGTGGGCCTGTGTTCCTACCTGCTCATCGGCTTCCACTTCCGGCAGGACGGCCCGCCGAGTGCCGCGAAGAAGGCGTTCCTCGTCACCCGCTTCGGTGACTACTTCTTCCTCATCGGCGTCGTCGCGGTGTTCGCGACGTTCGGCTCCGCCGCCTTCGCCGGCCCGGACGCCTTCCCGGTCCTCGCCGAGGAGGCGCTCAACGGCGAACACTCGGTCAACACGTTCCTCGGTATGGGCGAACAGGCGTGGTTCACCGTCGTCGGCCTCCTCGTTCTCGGGGGCGTCGTCGGGAAGTCCGCGCAGTTCCCCCTGCACACGTGGCTCCCGGACGCGATGGAAGGTCCGACGCCCGTCTCCGCGCTCATCCACGCAGCGACGATGGTCGCGGCCGGCGTCTACCTCGTCGCTCGGATGTACGGGTTCTACGTGCTGACGCCGACGACGCTCGCCATCATCGCCCTCATCGGCGGCTTCACCGCCCTCTTTGCGGCGACGATGGGCGTCGTCAAGAAAGAGATCAAGCAGGTGCTCGCGTACTCGACCATCAGCCAGTACGGCTACATGATGCTCGGCCTCGGTGCCGGTGGCTACGTCGCGGCGACGTTCCACCTCATGACGCACGCCTTCTTCAAGGCGCTGCTCTTCCTCGGTGCCGGTTCGGTCATCATCGCGATGCACCACAACGAGAACATGTGGGACATGGGCGGTCTGAAAGACAAGATGCCCGTGACCTACTACGCGTTCCTCTCCGGGTCGCTCGCCCTCGCGGGCATCGTCCCGTTCGCAGGCTTCTGGTCGAAAGACGAGGTCCTCTACGAGACGCTCATTCACGGCCTCGGTGGCAGCCCGATTCTGCTCGCCGCGTACGCGATGGGCCTGCTCGCCGTGTTCTTCACGGGATTCTACACCTTCCGGATGGTGTTCCTCACCTTCCACGGCGAGCCACGGTCCGGAACGGCGCGTGACCCCCACGGCGTTCGCTGGAACGTCAAGGGTCCGCTCGCCGTCCTCGGCGTGCTCGCCGCGACGACTGGACTCGTCAACATGGTCCCGGTCGAGAAGCTCTTCGGTATCAAGGGAATCGACTTCCTGCACCAGTTCCTCGACGGGAGCTTCAGTTCGCTGAACGCGCACCACTACGCCGAACTCATCCCGTACAGTTCGGGCTACATCGGCGGCGAGGCCGGAACGGTTGCTATCGGTGCGGCCGTCTCGCTCGGCTTCGCGCTCGGCGGTGCCGCGCTCGCGCACGTGCTGTACAACGTCCCCGAGCCCGTCGAACACACGGACAAGCTCGGGAGCATCAAGACCGTACTGTACAACAACTACTACCAGGACGAGTACCAGGTCTGGATCGCGACCGGCGTCGTCCAGCCCATCTCGCGCGTCCTCGATAAGTTCGACCAGGGTATCGTCGACGGCGTCGTCAACGGTATCTCCAGCGTGAGCCTGTTCGCTGGCGGTCGCGTCAAGCGCATTCAGACCGGTGTGGTGAGCAACTACGCGGCGCTCCTCACGCTCGGTCTGACCGCGCTGCTTCTCGGTCTCGGCCTGCTCGGAGGTTGGTTCGCATGATAATCGAAGCGCTCATCGCAGTCACGTTCCTCGCCGCGCTGGTCACCTTCGTCCTGCCGGACCGGTACGCCGGCAAGGCGGCCTTCGCGCTGAGTCTGGCTCCCGTCATCGGGAGCCTCTACATGTGGCAACAGTACGACGCGAGCGGGAACGCCTTACTCGGCGGGAACATCGCGTTCGAGACAGACGTCGTCTGGCTGCAACTCGGCCAGTACGACCTCCACTGGATGGTCGGCGTCGACGGCATCAGCATGCCGCTCGTCGTCCTCACGACCATCCTCACCACGCTCGCTATCGTCAGCGCGTGGACGCCAATCGCGGAGCGTCAGTCCCAGTTCTTCGGCCTGATGCTCCTGATGGAGGCGAACCTGCTCGGCGTCTTCACGGCGCTCGACTTCTTCGTCTGGTTCGTCTTCTGGGAGGCCGTCCTCGTCCCGATGTACTTCCTCATCGGCGTCTGGGGCGGTCCCCGACGCAAGTACGCGGCGATTAAGTTCTTCGTCTACACGAACATCGCGTCGCTCGTGATGTTCATCGGGTTCATCTCGCTGGTGTTCGGCCTCGGCGACTCGATTACGTCGCTGCGGTTACCCGAGATTGCCCAAGCGTTGCAGGCCGGGCAGCTCGGAAGCTTCGCGGGACTGTCGGCCGGCGCGCTCGCGTCGGTCGCGTTCATCGCGATGTTCTTCGGGTTCGCGGTCAAGGTCCCGGTCGCCCCGCTTCACACGTGGCTGCCGGACGCACACGTTGAGGCTCCCACGCCGGTGTCGGTCATGCTGGCGGGGGTCCTCCTGAAGATGGGTACGTACGCCCTGCTCCGGTTCAACTTCACGATGCTGCCGGAGACGGCGCGCGCCTTCGCGCTGCCCATCGCCCTGCTCGCCGTCGCGAGCGTCATCTACGGCGCGCTCCTCGCGCTGGCACAGCAGGACCTCAAGCGCATCGTCGCGTACTCCTCCGTCTCGTCGATGGGGTACGTCATCCTCGGTCTCATCGCCTACACCACCTACGGCGTCGGCGGTGCGACCTTCCAGATGGTCGCCCACGGCCTCATCTCCGGTCTGATGTTCATGGCCGTCGGCGTCATCTACAACACGACCCACACGCGCATGGTGTCGGACATGTCCGGCATCGCCGACCGGATGCCCGTCACGGCGGGCATCTTCGTCGCCGGCGCGTTCGGCTACATGGGCCTGCCGCTCATGGCCGGCTTCGCCGCGGAGTTCTTCATCTTCAAGGGCGCGTTCGAGTCCACAGTGATGGAGGCCATGCCGCTGTTCACCGGTGCCGCGATGTTCGGTATCGTTATCGTCGCCGGCTACCTGCTGTTCGCGATGCAGCGGACGCTGTTCGGACCCTTCCGGTTCGACGGCGACTACGATGTCACGGAAGCGCCGTTCCACGACGTCGCACCCCTCGCGGTGCTGCTGCTTCTCACCATCGTGCTCGGTGTCTCTCCGGACATCTTCTTCACGATGATTCAGGACGCGGTTAATCCGATTCTCGAACTGGGAGGTGCGTTCTAGATGACGCCCCTCCAGACGCTCCCCGAGTGGGCGGCGACGGCTCCCGCCATCGTGCTCGCGCTGACGGGACTCGCGCTGCTGCTCATCGACACCATCGACCCGGACTCCACGAACAACGGCCTGCTGGCCGGCACGGCGACGCTCGGCGCGCTCGCCGCCGGCGGCATCGCCGCTTGGTTCCTCATCGGTGGAACCGGCATGGAGTCCACCGGCGGCGCGATTTCGCTGTACGGCGACGCGCTCGTCGTCGACGGGATGAGCCTGTTCTTCACGCTCATCTTCACCAGCGTCACCGCGATGGTGACCGTCGCCTCCTACGACTACCTCGCGGACGAGGAGTACCAGGGTGAGTTCTACTCGCTCGTCATATTCGCCGCGACTGGTATGACGCTCATGGGGATGTCGAACTCGCTGGCGACCGTCTTCGTCAGCCTCGAACTGGCGTCCCTCCCCTCGTACGCGCTCGTCGCGTTCCTCAAGAAGGACCGCGGCAGCATCGAGGCGGGCCTGAAGTACTTCCTCATCGGCGCGCTGTCGTCGGCGGTGTTCGCGTTCGGTATCAGCCTCGTGTTCGCCGTCACCGGCTCGCTGGTGCTCCCGGAAGTCGCCGCGACGCTCGCCGAGGGCACCGAACTCGTCGGCGTCCTTGGCCTCGGCGTGCTGATGATCGCCGGCGGTTTCGCGTTCAAGACCGCCTCCGTCCCGTTCCACTTCTGGGCGCCGGAGGCTTACGAGGGCGCGCCCGCCCCCGTGAGCGCGTTCCTCTCGTCGGCGTCGAAGGCGGCCGGCTTCGCCGTCGCCTTCCGCGTCTTCACCGTCGCGTTCCCCCTCGAGACCGTCACCGCGGTCGGCGGCGGGAGCGTCGACTGGTCGCTGCTGTTCGCGCTGCTCGCCGTCGTCACGATGACGCTCGGTAACTTCGCGGCGGCGACCCAAGAGAACGTCAAGCGCATGCTGGCGTACTCCTCTATCGGGCACGCCGGCTACGCGCTCATCGGACTCGCGGCCATCACCGTCGACGGTGGTGCCGCGAACGGCGACGTGCTCGGCGCGAGCATGGCCCACCTGCTCGTCTACGGCTTCATGAACACGGGCGCGTTCCTGTTCATCGCCATGGTCGAAAAGTGGGGCCTCGGCCGCACGTTCGAGGACTACAACGGCATCGCGTCGAAGGCGCCCATCGCCGCGACGGCGATGACCGTCTTCATGTTCTCGCTCGCCGGCCTGCCGCCGTTCGGCGGCTTCGTCTCGAAGTACGCGCTGTTCTACTCGGCCATCGAGTCCGGCTTCTGGTGGCTCGCCGCCTTCGGTGCGGTCAACAGCGCGCTGTCGCTGTTCTACTACAGCCGCGTCGTGAAGGCGATGTGGATCGAGGAGCCGTCGAAGCCCCTCGAAATCGGCAGCCAGCCGGTCGGTCTCTACGTGGCGATCATCTTCGCCGCGGTCGGGACGGTCCTGCTCCTGCCCGGCTTCCAGCCCGTCATCGAGACGGCCCAGACCGTCGCTGCGGCGCTCTTCTAAGCGTCCCGGCGGTTCGGTTCGATTCGGTTTCTTTTATTCTCGCAGTAACTCACCGAGCGCCGACGCCAACTCCTCGGAGCGCCTGAGCGTCAGGCCGTCGGTGGTGACGAACACGCCCTTGTCGTCGGCCGTCACCCGCGTCAGGTAGCCGTGGTCGAACGCGCGGACAGTGTACCGGTAGTTCCCGAGTTCGGAGCCGCGGTAGGCGGTCCGCGCCTGAAACCCGTCGGTCTCGTGTTCGACGAACCCGGTGAGGTCGGCGTCGGCTTCGAGGTCGCTTCGGAGGTATATCTGGTCGCACCGGTCGTGCGTGAAGTACGTCACGCTCCTGAGGTCGTCGCCGACGACGGTTCGACAGGTTCGGACGAACGACTCGGCTCGCGACTCGGGGAGCAGTTGCGTCTCGAGTTCCATCGTATATGTGTCATGCGTTGGCATGACATAATATCATCGCCGGGTGGGAGGACGGTAGGGTTTTGCGGCCGGAGTCCGACCCTCCGTGTATGGTACGTCGCCTGGTTCTCGGCTGCGGGTCGCTCGGCGGGAACCTCGTCGAGCAACTCGCCGACCGCGGGGGGACGGTAACGGTCGTCACGGACCGGAAGGGCCGCGCCGATGACCTCCGTTCGGACGGCATCGCCGCGAGAGAGGGCGACCCCGCCGACCCGTCGAACTACCCCGACGCGGCCGACCTCGTCGTCATCGGCGGGCAGTCTTCGGCTTCGAACCTCGACGCGGCGCGGGCGGCCCACGACCGGTTTCCGGACGCGCCGCTCGTCGTCTACCTCGGCGGCGACGCCGACCCGTCGGTCCGCGCCGACATCGACGCGTTGGCCGACGAGGTCATCGACCCGCGTCGAATCGTCTCCGGGCGAATCCTCGACGCCGTCGGTACGTCGCACACGGAGCGGTTGAACCGCCTGATGCGAGTCCTCCGAAACCTCGACGGCAGGCTCGCGGTCGTGATGCACGACAACCCGGACCCCGACGCCATCGCCGCGGCGCTGGCGCTGCAGGCCATCGCCCAGCGGGCGAGCGTCGACGCAGACGTGTGTTACTTCGGCGACATTTCTCATCAGGAGAACCGCGCGCTCGTGAACCTCCTCGATTTGGACCTTCGGGTTCTCGACGAGGTTCCGGCGGACGACGAGTACGCCGGCTTCGCGCTCGTCGACCACTCTCGACCGGGCGTCAACGACCGCCTGCCGCCGGAGACGACCATCGACATCGTCATCGACCACCACCCGCCGCGTGCGCCGGTCGAAGCGGCGTACGTGGACCTCAGACGCGGCGTCGGCGCGACGAGCACGCTGCTCGCGGAGTACCTCGAACGGCTCGGTATCGTCCCCGACACGACGGTGGCGACGGCCCTCCTGTTCGGGATTCAGGTCGACACGAACGACTTCACGCGGGAGGTCTCGACCGCCGACTTCGAGGCCGCCGCCTTTCTCATCCCCCACGTCGACGTGGACCTGCTCGAACGGGTCGAGACGCCGAGTCTGACCTCCGAGACGATGGAGACGCTCGCCCGCGCCATCTCGAACCGCGACGTGCGGGGGAACGTCCTCACGACGAACGTCGGCGATATCCGCGAGCGGGACGCCCTCGCGCAGGCCGCCGACCACCTCCTCGGGATGGAGGGCGTCGAGGTGACGGTCGTCTACGGGCTAATGGACGGCACCGTCTACGTCTCCGGTCGCGCTCGCGGGGCGAAAGTCGACCTCGGAGAGACGTTCCGCGACGCTCTCGGCTCTATCGGGAGCGCCGGCGGCCACGCGGACATGGCGGGCGCACAGATTCCACTGGGCATCCTCGACGACGTGGGCGACGACTCCCGAGAGTCGCTCGCGACCATCGTCACGGACATCGTCGCCGGGCGGATGTTCGAGACGCTGGAGCACGCGACGCCGACGCCGAGTCTGGATACCGACGTGGCCTTCGAGTACCCGCTCGATGAGTGAACGCCCACACGTTTTTGCCGACGGTGGCCCTATGGGGTGGGAGATGACTACCAAAGCGACCGTCAAGGAGTACATGACGCGCGAGGTCCAGACCGTCTCTCCGACCAACACGGTCGCGGACGTCGCCCAACGCATCGCAGAGAGCGACGGACACAACGGATTTCCCGTCTGTGACGGACGCAAGGCCGAGGGCTTCGTCACGGCGCGCGATATCCTCCTCGCCGACGACGACGCCCTCATCGAGACGGTGATGGCGACGGACCTCGTCGTCGCCCACCCCGAGATGGACGTGAACGACGCCGCCCGCGTCATCCTCCGGTCGGGCATCCAGAAGCTCCCGGTCGTCGACGACGCGGGCAACCTCGTCGGCATCATCTCGAACACCGACGTCATCCGGAGCCAAATCGAGCGCGCGACGCCGGAGAAAGTGGGCAAACTCATGCGGACGCTCGAGCAGATTCACGGTATCACGGTCCACCAAGAGCGCCGCACGGTCTCGCTTTCGAACCTCATTCCCACGCAGGCCCGCGTCTACGCCGACGAACTCGACGGTCGACGGTACGAACTCGAACGCGGTCTCGCGGAGCCGCTCGTCGTCATCGACAACAACGGGACGCTGCTCCTCGCCGACGGTCACCACCGCGTCCTCGCGGCCGACCGAATCGGCATCGAGGAGATGGACGCCTACGTCATCGTCATCGACGACCCCGTCGAACTCGGCATGCAGCGGACCGCCGAAAAAGAGGGTCTGAAATCTATCTCGGACATCGATATCGTCGACTACGCGCGACACCCGCTGGTCGAGACGACGCGCCGACTCCAGTAGCTCAGTTCTCCACGTCGTACTCGGCTTTCCACGCGTCGACGGCCTCTCGGGCCGCCGTCTCCGACTCGAACCGCTCGCCCTCGTAGCCGCGTCCCTCGGCAGACTGATAGAGTCGGTCCACCCTGACGTGCCACGCGTTCGGCCCGTGACGGAGCCGAATGGTCGCGTGGCCGTCGCTTCGCTCCCACTCTACGATGCGGTCGTCTCGGCGGACCTCCGTCCAGCTCATACCCGGAGGTGACCGTCGAGCCCGAAGTGTCTACCCATCCGCCAGCGTCGAGGCGTCTGCCGTCGCTGAGACGGCCGGGCGCGTCTCAGCGCCGCAACTCGGGCAGACGGCGTACCCGAGGCGGTCGTAGGGCACCTCCGGAGACGGGCGTTCCAACCCACACTCCTCGCACGTGAAGTACGAGACCCATTCGAAGGACATACTGACACTCAGGATTGTCAACGTATTAATTAATCACCGCTTACCCCCCGAGACGGGGGGTATCGGTGCGGTTATTCGACTCCCCGCCAACGGGGAGACGATGACAGTCGAGAACCCGCGTCGGGCGCTCGGGGTGGTCTTTTTCATCGTCTTCGTCGACCTCCTCGGCTTCGGTATCCTCATCCCGGTAATCCCCCTGTACGCGCTCTCGTTCGGTGCGACGGAGTTCGTCGGGAGCCTCCTCATCGCCTCCTACTCTGCGATGCAGTTCCTCGCCGCACCGTTTTTAGGCCGCCTGTCGGACTCCCGCGGTCGGCGACCCGTGCTTCTCCTGTCGCTCACGGGGAGCGTTCTGGCGTGGCTCCTGTTCGGCGTCGCGGGGTCGCTCGCGGTGTTGTTCGCCGCGCGGATGCTCGCGGGCGCGATGGGCGGCAACATCGCCACCGCACAGGCGTACATCGCCGACATCACCGCGGCGGACGACCGGGCGAAGGGGCTCGGCCTCCTCGGGGCCGCGTTCGGCCTCGGCTTCGTGTTCGGCCCCGCGCTCGGCGGGTTCTTCGCCAGCGAACCGGTCGTCGCGGCCGCCCGGGACATCCTTCCTGCGTTCGTCCCCGTCTCCGAGTTCTCGCTTCCGAGCTTCGCCGCCGCGCTCATCACCGGGACGAACCTCGTCGTCGCGTTCTTCGTCCTGCCCGAGTCGCGGCCGCCGGACGCGCGTGGGACGCCATCCGAGGACCGCGAGTCCCGCGTCCAACAGCTCCTTTCGGCGCTCCGGTCGCCCGGGCTGGGCACGCTCGTCGCCTCCTTTTTCCTCGTCTCCTTTGCCTTCTCGGCGCTCGAAAGCCAGTTCATCTTCCTCACCAACGACCAGTACGGCTACGGCGCGACCGAGAACGCCATCATCCTCACCTACGTCGGCGTCGTCCTCGCGGTCGTGCAGGGCGGCCTCGTCGGCCCGCTCACTGACCGCTTCGGCGAGTACCGACTCGCAGTCGGCGGCGCGGCGATTCAGGTGCTCACGCTCGCGGCCGTCCCCTTTTCTCCCCAACTGGGCGCGTTCGTCCCCGACCTCGGAGCGCTCTTGCCGGTCGGTCCCGTCCTCCCGGCGGGCGTGCTCGCGCTCCTCGTCGTGATGACGCCGCTGTCGTTCGGCAACGCCCTCACGAACGTCTCTTTGAACACGCTCGTCTCCCGCTCGGCGACGGGCGACGAGCAGGGCGGCGCGTTCGGCCTCACCCAGAGCGCGGGGAGTCTCGCCCGAACGTTCGGCCCGGCGCTGGCCGGCGGGCTCTACACCGGCATCGCGTTCTGGGCACCCTTCGTCGTCGGGGGCATACTGATGATTCCGATTCTCGTCCTCCTCGTGCGGCTGGACCGCGAGGCGGTCACGTCGGCGACGGCGTGAAAAAAGGACGCAGGGCGGCGAAAGCGAGTCGTCGGCCCTTACGCGGGGGTCGGGCCTTCCGGGGCCGACGAGTCGTCGTCGGACCGGAACTGCGAGACGAGGTCGAGCGAGTCGTCGGCGCTTCCGAGTAAGAACAGCGAGTAGTACCGGAAGTACGTCACGACGGGCATCTGGACGAGCGCGCCGACCGCGACGGCCGCGAGGACGAACAGAACCCCGAGCGCGCCGAAGACGACCAACCCGACCGCGGAGGTCAAGGCGACGTTCGCGGCGTTGAGCGCGAGGAACGCCGCGCCGCCGACGATTGCGAAGGGGATGGCGACGACGAGCAGGGCGAGGAGGGCCGCGATGCCGATACCGATGCTCGCGAGGATGCCGAGGATGAACCGGACGATGACGTACAGCCCGAACTCGGAGAACTCGGCGCGGAACACCGGGACGACCCGCCCCCACGACGAGAGGAGGGTGCGGTCTTCGGCCATCATCGTCGGGACGACGAAGTCGGTCGTCAACTGCATGACGATGGCGACCACGAACACCAACAGGAGCCCGAGCAGTACGAGCGGGATGGCGAAGAGGGCCACCGCGGGCGTGAACGCGACGGAACCGAGGAACACCGCCGCGACCGGGACCACGATGACCGCGAGGACGGCGACGAGCAGGCCGATTTGGAACGCGAACAGCCTGACGCCGAGCCAGAAGCGTTCGCGGAACGGCTTGCGGATACGCACGTCTTTCGTGACGACGGCGTCTACGAGGACGAACTGCATCACTGAGCCGATGAACGACCAGACGATGCTGAGGACGATGGCGACCGCCGCAATCGCGATGACGGCGGCGAAGACGTTTTCGGGCGTCACGAACCCGGGTAGCGAATCGACCGGGATGTCGGTCGACCCGCCTCCGGTGGGGGTGGTCGTCCCGGTGTTGCTTCCGGCACCGCCGCTCCCGCCGAGGCCGCCGACGAAGAGGGCGATGAGTGCGAGGCGCGCCCATCGACCCGCATCGAAGGGAAGGAGGAGCGACGCCGTGGCGTCACGGGCGTCGTCGAGGGCGTCGATTGCTTTCCAACTCATGAATGACAATGCGACGCCGCGCGAGATAAATGTGTTCGAGAGCTAAGGTATCACATCGCTTGGAGACTCTCTCGGGGTCTGAGAGGTGTCTCGCCGGGGTCGTTACTCGGTGACAGCGGCCAGCGGGTCGAGGTAGCCGGCTCCGTAGTATTCCTTGTCGGACCCTTCGGGGACGGTCGCGGTGCGCCCGAGTTTCGACGCGACCTGATTCGCGTTCAGGCCCGGGTCGACCGAGCGGACGAGCGCGACGGCGGCGGCCACCTGCGGCGCGGCCATCGAGGTGCCGGCCTTCCAGCCGTAGCCGTTCGTCGAACCGACGTAGTTCCCGTCGTCGTCGTAGGCGGGCGTCGAGACGGTGTTGTAGACGAGGTCGTAGAACCACGTGTCGGGGTGGCTCTCCTGCGCGGAGCGGAGGGCGTCACCGCCGGGCGCGGCCACGCTGACAGCGTTGGTCCCGTAGTTCGTGTAGAACGCCGGGGTCTTCGGTCCCTCTTCTTCGTCGCCGGCGTCGAAGGCGATTCCCTTCGGGCCGGTCGCGCTGACGCTGAGCGCCTGTGCCCCCTCGTTGGGGAGGCTGATGATGCCGCCGTCGTGCTGGAGGTCGGCGCTGTCGTTGCCGGCGGCGGCGACGACGACGGTCCCCGAGCGGTTGGCGTGGGTCAGCGTCTTGTTCAGCACTTTGCCGTAGAACTTCCCTTCGCCCTGTCGTGGGACCGGGTAGGCACCGAGGCTGAGGTTCGCGGCGTCGCAGCCGATTTCGGCGCTGTAGACGACGGCCGCGAGGATGTCGGCGAACGAAGCGAGTGAGTTCGGTGAGAACACGCGGCAGTCCACGAGTTCGGCACCCGGCGCGGAGCCGACGACGCCCGTCTCGTTTCCGTCGTTCGCGGCGACGATGCCCGCGACGTGGGTGCCGTGGTCGCCGCCGGCGGGGACGCCCGCGCCGAAGCCGTCGCCGGTGAAGTTCCGCGAGAGCGACGCGTTGACCGCGTGTTCGAGGTCCGGGTGGTCGGCAGCGACGCCGGTGTCGATGACGGCGACGCGCGCGCCCTCCCCGCGGGTCACGTCGTGGACCGCGGGAATCCGCTGGCTCTGTTTGTCCCACTGCGCGTCGTAGCCGGGTTCGTCGACCGCACCGGCCGGCGCCGCGTCCTCGACCGCCGGCGCGTCGAGTTCTATCTCCACGTCGGGCGCGTAGGCCGCGTTCAGCGCGGAGACGGCCGGTTCGCTTCCCTCGACGACAACCACACCGGCCGGCGAGAGGTCGTAGACGACCTCAAGGTCGGCGCTCGTCGCCGCCGACGCGTCGTTGCCACCGAGGTCGACGATGAATCGGTCGGTCCGCTCGGCCGCGACGACGGTCGACCCGGCGGCGACGCCGCCGAGGAGGGAACCACTCAGCTTCAGGAACGTCCGCCTGTGTTGCTGACGCATACCAAACACCGCGGCCGTCAAAAACATAGTTGTTACGGCACATTTTTGAGTTTAAAATAATTCCTCGAAAAACCACAACGTCGTACCGGAGCCGACATGCTCAGGGGGTCGGGTTCGAGCGCTCGGCTCACATGGTCGGTGTCGAAACCGCGCTTCGGCTCGGCGGCGGCCTCGTGTTGTTGCTTGCGAACGCCTTCTTCGTCGTCTCGGAGTTCGCGATGACGCGCGTCCCGCAGTTCGACGAGTCCGCCTTCGAGGGCTCCCGCGGTCTCGAACTGGCGTGGGAGATGACCGAACGGCTGGAGGTGTACCTCTCGGGCTGTCAGGTCGGGATTACCATCGCCAGCGTCGGCCTCGGCGTCGTCGCCGAACCGGCCGTCGCGGCCACCTTCAACGCGGTTCTCGGCGGCGGAGCGGCGGGTTCCCACACGTCGCTGTCGGTCGGCTTGGCGCTCGTCGTCATCAACCTCTCGCACGTCGTCCTCGGCGAACAGGTGCCGACGTACCTCGGTGTCGAGCGCTCCCGCACGGTGGCGAAGTACACCGCACCCGTCCTGTACGGCTGGACGAAGCTGATGTACCCGGTCATCGTCGTCGCCGACTGGCTGGCAAAGCGCCTGCTGTCGCTCGTCGGCGACTCGCTGGACGACGTTCGGGGCGTCGTCTACGCGCCGACAGTCCTCTCGAACATCGACTGCCTCCGACGCCTTCGAATCTATCACCGGCCAGCTCTACGACCCGCTCGACCTCGGAGCGTAGAACCGCCCACGCTTTTCTCCCGCCGCCCGTATCGACTCGCATGACGCCCTTCGAACGACGGACCCGCGCCTGTCAGGAGCGACTGGCCGACGCGGACGCCGACGCGACCGTGTTGTTCCCCAGCCGAAACCTGCTGTACCTCTCCGGCTTCGACGAGGAACCCGCAGAGCGCCACCTACTTCTTTTCGTCCCCCGCGAGGGTGCGCCGGCGTTCCTCGTCCCCGACCTCTACGAGACGCAGGTTCGCGCCGAGTCGTGGGTCGCCGACGTGCGCACGTGGAGCGACGAAGACGACCCGCGGGACGCCCTCGCGGACATCGTCTCGGACCTCGACCTCGCCGGCGGTCGCGTCCTCGTCGACGACACGATGTGGGCGCGCTTCTCGCAGGACCTCCGGGCGGCGCTCCCCGACGCGGACTTCGGCCTCGCGAGCGAGGTCGTCGCCCCGCTCCGCGCGCGGAAGGACGACGCCGAACTCGACGCGCTCCGCCGCGCCGGGGCGGCCGTCGACCGCGCGGTCGAGCGCGTCCGCGACATGGGCGCGGACGCCGTCGGCATGACCGAAAACGAACTCGCCGCGGAAATCGAGCGCCTCCTCGCCGACGAGGGCGGCGAAGGGATTCCCTTCGGCCCGCTCGTCGGCTCCGGCCCGAACGGCGCGATGCCCCACCACAGCCACGGCGACCGCGTCATCGAGTCGGGCGACCCGGTCGTCCTCGACTTCGGCACGGTTGTCGACCACTACCCGAGCGACCAGACGCGGACGGTCGTCTTCGCCGGCGAACCGCCCGCGGAGTTCGCCGAGGTCCACGGCGTCGTGCAGGCCGCCCGGACCGCCGCCGTCGAGACTGTCGAACCGGGCGTCGCCGCCGGCGACGTCGACCGTGCGGCCCGCGAGGTCATCGAGGAAGCGGGCTACGGCGACCACTTCATCCACCGGACCGGCCACGGCGTCGGTCTCGACGTGCACGAGGAACCCTACATCGTCGCCGGGAGCGACCGCGAACTCGAAGTCGGGAACGTCTTCAGCGTCGAACCGGGCGTCTACCTCCCCGACGAGTTCGGCGTCCGAATCGAAGACCTCGTCGTCGTCACCGACGACGGCGCGGAACTCCTGAACGACACCGACCGCGGCTGGCGCTGTTAGGCACAAAGCTGTTAACTCGCTGACTACCGTGGCGGGCGTATGGTCTCCCGACAGACGCTCGTCGTCACCGGGTTCGTTCTCGCCGCCCTCCCGGCCGCGTACCTCGTCGAAGCGGCCACCGGACAGTTCGTCCTCTCGTTTTTCGCGCTCCTCGCGGTCGGCGTGGGCGCGCCGTCGCTCGTTAACGAGTACCTCGACGGGCGCGAACGCGACGAAAACGGGGTCTGAGTCAGAAGTCTGAAAAAAGCAACGCAGTCGGTGGTGTCGACGCGTCGGTCGTTACTCGTCGTCGCCGTCGGTCGCGCCGTCACCGGACGGTTCGATGTTTCCGATGATGGCGTCGATGTCGGCGTGTTCGTACAGCAGGTCGCGCATCCGGTTGACTGTGCGCTCGTCGCGGGTGCGCCCCGTGCTGACGATGTCTTCGGCGCGGTCGGTCACGGAGAGGGTGTCGCCGTTGACGAGGAGCACCGGAACGCCCTTCTCTTCGGCCTTGCCGATGACGGCCCCGACGGGTCGGTGGCCGCCGGTGAGGATGATACATTTGACGCCGGGGGCTTCGAGCGCGGCGCGCTGGATGTTCGCGCGGTCGCCGCCGGTGATGACCGCGGCGTTCTTCGTGCGGCGGAAGTAGCGGAGCGCCGCGTCGCCTCCCATCGCGCCGACGAGGAAGCGCTCGACGAAGGCGTCGGTCGGCGCGTCGGTCGCGAAGTCTGCGCCGAGTTCGTTCGCGAGTTCCTCGACGGTGACGCCCGCGAGGTCCTTTTCGGTCGGGACGACGCCGAGGACGGGGACGCCGCGGGCTTCGAGGAACGGCGCGACCTCGGTTTCGAGTTCGTCGTAGGAGGCGTCGCTCACGCGGTTGAAGACGACGCCGGCGAGGCGGTCGGGGCCGATGTCATCGACCGCCGCGACCACGTCGTCGAGGTCGCTCGGGTGCTGGTAGTCGGCGACGAGGACGACCTCGGCGTCGAGGAGGTTCGCCACGTCGCCGTCGGTGAGGTCCACGATGCCGCCGGTGCGGTAGGAGCCACCGCCCTCGATGAGCATCAGGTCCTTGCCGGCCGAGATGTCCTCGAAGTGGTGGGAGATGACCTCGGAAAGCTCCTCGGCGTTCTCCTTGCCGCGGACCGCGCCCTGGATGAACGTCGGGGAGTAGACGACGGGTTCGAGCTGGTGCATCTCGGCGTCGATGTCGAGCAGTTCGCGGGCGAGCATCGGGTCCTCGTCGAGGGTCTTGCCGGTGCTGGACTGCAGGCGGGTCCCTTTGGGCTTCATGTAGCCCACTTCCAGTCCACGCTCCTTGGCGAGGACGCCGAGTGCGAGCGTGATTGCGGTCTTCCCGGTGCTTTCTCCGGTCGAGGTGACGAGTACCGTGTTCATTGTTGAATGGTAGGGTGGTGAAGTGTTTAAAGTTCGTCCGGGTCGACGGTGAGTCGAACGTCGACGGCCTTCACGCCGTCCGGCAGCGCGACGAGCGGGTTGATGTCGAGTTCGAGGATGGCCGGGAAGTCGGTGACGAGTTGGGAGAGCCGCTGGATGGTCTCCGTGATGCCGCCGATGTCCACCGGGTCGTTCCCGCGGGCGCCGCGGAGCATCGGTGCGGCGTCGATTTCCTTCGTCATGTCCTCGGCTTCCACCTCGGAGACGGGCGCGACGCGGAACGTCGTGTCCTCGAGGATTTCCACGAAGATGCCGCCGAGACCGAACATCATGAGCGGGCCGAACTGCGGGTCGCGGTTCATGCCGACGATGGTCTCGACGCCGTCGTCGAGGTTCACCATCTCTTGGACCTGCACGCCGAGGATGTTGGCGTCGGGCTGGTAGTTCTTCGCGCGGGTGATGAGGTCCTCGTAGGCGTCGTAGACGTCCTCGTTTTCGACGCCGACCTTGACGCCGCCGATGTCGGACTTGTGGAGGATGTCCGGGCTGACGATTTTCATCACGACGTTGCCGTCGATGTTTTCGGCGACTTCGAGCGCGTCCGCGGGGTCGTCGACGATGTCACCCGTCGGCGTCTCGATGCCGTAGGCGTCGAGCAGTTCCATCGCCTCGACGCCGAGGCGGGTCTCGTCGCGGTCCTTGACCGTTTCGAGGATTTCGCGGGCACGCTCGCGGTCCACGTCGAACTCGGTGGGCGCGTCGTACTCGCGCTGGCGGATGTCGGCGTACTTCGAGAGCGCCTCGAGGCCGTCGACGGCGCGGGAGGGGTCGAAGTAGTTCGGGATGCCGGCGTCCTTCATCACGTCGGAGGCGGCGTCGACGCGCTCGCCGCCCATGAAGCAGGCGGCGATGGGCTTGTCGTACTTCTGTTGGAGTTTGACGGTGTCGGCGGCGAGCTGATTGTAGTCGAGGACGGCCGTCGGACAGGTCAGGACGAGCGCCATGCCGACGTTGTCGTCGGCGAGCGCCACGTCGAGGGCCTCCTTGAACCGGTCGTTGTCGGCGTCGCCGACGATGTCGACCGGGTTGTAGATGTTCCCCTCGGCGGGGAGCGACTCGGAGAAGGCTTCGAGCGTCTCGTCGGTGAAGTCGGCCATCTTCAGCTCCGACTCGCCGATGGCGTCGGTCGTCATGACGCCGGGGCCGCCGGCGTTCGTGATGACGGCCACGTCCTTGTTCTCGGGGAGCGGCTGGTCGCCCAGCACGCGGGCGGTGTCGAACAGGTGCTGGACGGAGTCCGCGCGGATGACGCCCGCCTGTTCGAGGCCGGCCTCGTAGGCGGCGTCGGAGCCGGCGATGGTGCCGGTGTGCGAGGAGGCGGCCTGCGCGCCGGCGTCGGTCTTGCCCGACTTGACGAGGACGATGGGCGTGTCCTTCGTCACGTCGCGGGCGGAGTCGATGAACTCGCGGCCCGCCGAGATGCCTTCGAGATAGCCGATGATGACCTCGGTGTCGGGGTCGTCGTTCCACGCCTCGATGAAGTCGGCCTCGTCGAGGACGGCCTTGTTACCCAGCGAGACGATGTCCTTGAAGCCGATGTCCTCGTCGTTGGCCCAGTCGATGACGGCCGTGATGAACGCGCCCGACTGGCTCATAAAGGACATGTTGCCGTCGAGGGCCATGTCGGGGCCGAACGTCGCGTTCATGCCCACGTCCGTGTTCATGATGCCCAGACTGTTCGGGCCGACGACGTTGAGGTCGTACTCCTCGGCGATGTCGCGGAGTTCCTGCTCGCGGGCGGCACCTTCGCTGCCTGTCTCGCCGAAGCCGGCGGTGATGACGACCACGTTCTGGATACCCGCTTCCCCGGCGGACTTCATCGCCGGCAGGACGACCTTCGGAGGAACGACGATGACCGCGAGATCGGCGTCCGTCTCGCCGACGTCGCCGTAGCACTGCAGGCCGAACAGTTCGTCGTACTTGGGGTTGACCGGAACGACCTCACCGTCGAACTCGTCGATGAGGTTGTCCATGATTGCCCGCCCGATTGCTCCTTCGCGCTCGGTCGCACCGACCACCGCGATTCGGTTCGGCGCGAACAATTCGGATAGCTCTCCCATTGGTTGTTGATTCCGGTCATTGACTGATAAACTCGGTGGTGTGGGCGGTCTCACGGCCTTTGGTGGCACGCTACAGTAGCGCAATTAATCGGTATGGTTCGTGATTTATACCACAGAATTGGGCGGGTTACGCTCGTCAGGTGGAGCATGTCGCCGCCAACCCATAGCGGCCAAACACATAATGTCATCCCCCGAAAACGACGGGTTATGTCGCCATCATCAGACGACACTCCCCTCCACCGGACCCCGGGCGCGAAAGTCGCCGTCGCGGCCTTCCTCGCGCTGACGCTCGCCTACGCACTTCTCATCGCCCAGCAGATTCTCGCGTGGGTGTTCCTCCTCGTCATCGTCGTCGTCCTCTGGTACGCCGCCAGACTCGTCGTCGCCATGGAGGAAATCGCGACACAGCTCGGCCGTCTCGCCGACGAGCGAGCCGGTTCCACCGACCGCGGTGACGAATCAAGCTGGGATTAAACCGCGGCGGACGCGACTGAACCGAAGACAGTCCGGGCGACGAGCGAGTCGAACGGGAACCGGACGTCTCACTCCGCAAGCCGTCGGTTCGTCCGTTTTCACCGAGTATCGGAGAAATCGGAGGGTTCCGATTACGAGATTATTTTATTCACGGTTCTACTATTCTTAACTAACTATCAAGCGCGCGATATTCCACCCGGAACATGTACCCGTTACAAGTCACGTTGACCGAGTCCATCGCAGAGTTAACTAACGCCGTGCTCGCGTTCGTCCCGCGACTCGTGGGCGCGCTCTTAATCCTCATCGTCGGCTGGTTCATCGGCAGTATCGCCGCCCGACTCATCACGCGAGTCGCCGACCGCGTCGAGGTCGACAAGGCGGTGTTGGCGACGCCGGTCGGGAAGATTCTCGGTGGGACCGAAAAGGCGGTCTCGAGCGCGTTCGGAACGCTCGGCAAGTGGTTCGTCTACGCCATCGCCGTCCTCGCGGCCGCCGACGTCCTCGCGGTCGACCTGTTCTCCGAATGGGTCTCGACCGCGGCGTCGTACGCGCCGTCGTTCGTGGCCGGGCTGCTCGTCATCGTCCTCGGGTTCGTCGTCGCCGACTTCATCGGTGACGCCATCACGCGGACCCGCGCGGCGACCGAGACGCCGTACACGAGCATCTTCGCGGTCGGCACCCGGATGTTCCTCTACTTCACCGCCGTCGTCATCGGTCTGAGCACGATGGGCATCGACGTGGCCATCCTGTTCACCATCGCACAGGCGTTCGCGTGGGGTATCGCTGCGGCCCTCGCCATCGGCGTCGGCGGCGCGGTCGCCTTCGGTGCGCGCGACTACGTCTCGGCCAACGTCGAGCGCTGGATGGGTTCGGCCCGCTCCGTCGCGGCAACCCCCGTCTCGCCCATGGGCGGCGACAGCGACTCGCCCGAGGGCGCGTCGCCCGCAGACGACTGAACACGCTCCGCCCGGTGCGTCCAGTACGCCCGGTACGAGCGCACCGCGGAACCGACACCTTTCTTCGCTGATTACCGCCACTGAGCCGCCACCTGTGCCGACATATATCAGAATATCTATTCTAACTCTAAATCGGACTTTTTGACCCGTCTAAACTATCTGAGGCCTTCTACTGGATACTCAATTGTTTAGGCCCGCCAAAAATATCTGGAATATGATAATACTTATCGGCTCCGGCCGACTAGGTTCGGTATGGACCAGTTTTCTGCGCTCGCGTTCGTCTTTCTCGCCGGGCTCGTCACGGCTATTGCGACCGGTCTCGGCGCGATTCCGTTCTTCTTCGTCTCGGACGTGAGCGACCGCTGGAACGTGGCGCTGTGGGGCATCGCCTCGGGCATCATGGTGTCGGCTTCGCTGTTCGGGCTCGTCTTCGAGGGGCTCGCAAACGGGACCCCGCTCCAACTCGGCATCGGGATGCTCGCGGGCGTCGCGCTCGTCCTCGTCGCCCACCACGTCATCGAGGGCGCGGAGGTCAACCCAAAGCAGTACGAGGAGGCCGACTTCCGCAAACTGCTGTTGATTCTCGGTATCCTCACCGTCCACAGCTTCCCCGAGGGCGTCGCCGTCGGCGTCTCCTTCGCCGACCTCGGCCTCGACGGCGGCTTCCAGCTGTTCGGCTTCGTCGTCCCGCTGCTCGCGGTGTTCATGACTATCGCCATCTCGATTCACAACGTCCCCGAGGGGCTCGCCATCTCCATCCCGCTCCGGTCGATGAACGTCTCGAACTGGAAGCTCGTCTGGTGGGCTATCTTCTCCAGCCTGCCCCAGCCCATCGGCGCGGTCATCGCCTTCTACTTCGTCCGCATCGCCCGGGAGTTCCTCCCGTTCGGCTTCGGCTTCGCGGCGGGCGCGATGGTGTTTCTCGTGCTCACGGAGTTCATCCCCGAAGCGCTCGAACTCGGCGAGCGCCTCCCGCGCGGCGGCCGGGTCGAACTGTTCGCGGGGCTCGTCGCCGGCTTCGCTATCATGGTCCCGCTGGCGTTCATCTGAGCGCGGCGGACCCGCCACGACGGCTCAGACGCGCGGCTCTCGCCTTCGTCTCGGAACGGCAGAGAAAACAGCGAACTGCGAGCCGCGAACGCGGCTTAGTGCGAGTGGCCGAGCGCGTCCGAGAGCGGGACGCCGAAGCGGTCCTCGAACAGCTCTTCCATCTTCTCGTTGATTTCGGCGATGTCGGCCGGCGCGCCGCCCTCGCTGTGGTGAGCGACGACGTGCGCCTGCTGTGCGAACGCCTGCACGACGACGTCGGCGACGACGTCGGTCGGGTCTTCGCCCTGCTCCGAGAAGATGTCGACGAGGCCCGCGGGAAGTTCGAGCGCTTCGGTGTCTCCGTCCGGTCCCTCGATGGTGTACGTCTCAGTTTCGACCATGCCCCCACGTGGGGTCGGCCGCGGGTTAAGGCTTGAGTTTGCGGGCGCGTCGAGGGGCGACAACTCACTCGAACACCGCAGGCGAGCGGCGTCCGCGCCTCCTCAGTCGGTCCGCGGAATCGCCATCGTTCCCGCCGCGAAGAAGGCGACCGCGAGGGCCGCGAGCACCGCGAGGTTGGTGACCCAGTCACCGCCGCCGTAGGTGAGCGCCCGGACGCCGCGGGCGAAGTACGTGAGCGGCGAGAGGTTCAGCGCCGGGACGAACCACGCCGGGAGCAGGTCGGGCGTCACGAACGTCTCGGAGAGGAACAACAGGGGAAGCGCGATGGCGTTGCTCGCGGCGATGACGCCGTCCTGCGAGTCCGCGACGCTCCCGATGACGGCCCCGAGGCCGCAGAAGAGCGTCACGCCGAGCGCGACGAAGGGGACGATGGCGAGCGTCGCGGGCCGCAGCGGAATCGACGCCCCAGTCACGAGCGCCGACAGCGCGAGGAGCAACAGCGCCGCGAGGCCGATGACGACCACGTTGACGAGCGAGTGCGCGAGGAGCCACTCGGCGCGGGACAGCGGCGTCGTCGCCAACTTCTCGAAGCGGCTTCCCTCGCGGTGGCGAGCGATGGTGCTCCCGACGCGCGACAGCGGGGTGAACAGCACGACGACCGCGAGGTAGCCGGCGATGTAGTACTCCTTCGGCTCGGCGAACAGGCCGCCGCCGGTCGGTTGGGTCTGCACGAGTGCCCCGAAGATGACGACGATGATGGCGGGGAAGAAGAACGTGAAGAAGACCGCCGTCCGCCGCCGGAGGAACGAGTGCCACGAGGCGACGAACTCCGAGCGGACGCGGGCGGCGAGGCTCATCTGTCACCCCCGACCGCGGCGGCCGCGGCGGGCCGGGCCGCCTCGAACTGCTCGCCGGTCAAAGAGAGGTAGACCTCTTCGAGACCGGGCTGTTTCCAGACGAGCGACTCGTAGACGACGCCCGCGTCGTCGAAGGCGGCGACCACGTCGCCGATGTCGCGCGGGCCGACGCCGTGGACGGTGATGCCGTCTCCCGACACCGTCGCGTCGAGCGCGGCCGGGAGCGACACCGACCCGAGGGCCGCGTCGCCGTCGCCGTCGGTCCGGACGACGAGACGGCTCTCGCCGCCGTACTCGGCGACGAGGTCGTCCGGCTGGCCGACCGTGACGAGTTCGCCCGCGTTGAGCAGGCCCACGCGGTCGGCGAGGCGCTCTACCTCCTCCATGGAGTGGCTGGTGAGAAACACCGTCGTCCCCCCGGCGGCGAGATCCTCGACGAGCCCCCACAGCGACCGGCGGCCCGCCGGGTCGATACCGGTGGTCGGCTCGTCCAAGAACAGCACGTCGGGGTCGTTGACGAGCGTCAGCGCGATACAGGCGCGGCGCTGCTGGCCGCCCGAGAGGTTCTCGTACCACGTGTCGGCGGCGTCGGCGAGACCGACCTCGTCGAGCACCGCGTCGGGGTCGCGGGCGTCGTCGTAGAGCCCCGCGTAGTAGGCCACGAGTTCGCGGGCGGAGAGCCGGCCCGCGGGCCGGAACTCCTGCGGGAGGACGCCGAGGCGCTGGCGGTCCACCTCGGTCGGGTCGTGCCCGAGGATGGTCGCCGACCCCGAGTCCACCGCGGTCGTGCCCGTGAGGGCGCGAACTAACGTCGTCTTCCCCGCGCCGTTCGGACCGATGAGGCCGAAGACCTCCCCCTCGGCGACCGACAGGGAGACGCCCGAGAGCGCCTCCACGTCGCCGTAGGACTTCCTGAGGCCGTCGGCGGCGAGTACCTCGTCCATGTCATACCCGTCGTCACCATCGGGTGGTAAGAGATTCGGAATCGCCGCTCGATTCGAGTCGCGGGGCGGGGCGAACGAGGAGGCCTCGCCGGCCCGACCGTAGCAAGCCTTACTCCGGTCGCGCCGTTCTACGTCGACATGAACGGTTCCCGACGCCACTTCCTCGCCGCGACCGGCGCGACCCTCCTCGGCGGCCTCGCGGGCTGTGCGAGCGCCCCGACCGACGACGACGACGCTGGCGGAACGACTGACAGCGACGCGACATCCGACGACACCGACGGCTCGACCGCGACCACGGACACCGGGGGCGACGGCTCCCTCTCGGGCCTCGAAGTCGCCTACGAGACACTGGCGACCGGGTTCGCCTCGCCGGTCGACGTGGCCATTCCCGAGGCGTTCGGTGGGAGCCGACGGTTCGTCGTGGACCAGCCCGGCCGAATCTGGTTGCACGACGACTCGGGACTACAGAGCGAGCCCTATCTCGACATCACCGACCGCGTCGTCGACCTCAACGGCTACGACGAGCGCGGCTTCCTCGGCGTCGCCTTCCACCCCGAGTTCGCCGACAACGGGCGGCTCTACCTCCGGTACAGCGCCCCGCGGCGGTCGGGGACGCCCTCCAACTACAGCCACACGTTCGTCCTGAGCGAACTGACGGTCGACCCCGAGGCGACGACCGTCTCGGCCGACTCCGAGCGGACGTTGCTCGAACTGCCCCAACCGCAGTCGAACCACAACGCCGGGGCCGTCGCGTTCGGCCCGGACGGCTATCTCTACGTCGCCACGGGCGACGGCGGCGGCGCGAACGACGAGGGGCGCGGTCACGCCGACGACTGGTACGACGCCGTTCCGGGCGGCAACGGGCAGGACGTGACCGAGAACCTCCTCGGGAGCGTCCTCCGAATCGACGTGGACTCGACCGGCGGCGTCTCCGGCGACGACGACGACCGGCCCTACGGGATTCCCGAAGACAACCCGCTTGTCGGCACCGACGGCCTCAACGAGCAGTACGCGTGGGGGCTCAGAAACCCGTGGCGGCTCTCGTTCGACGGCGAGGACTGCTACGTCGCCGACGTGGGACAGGGCGCGTGGGAGGAGGTGAACCTCTTGGAGCGCGGCGGCAACTACGGCTGGAACGTCCGCGAGGGCGCACACTGCTTCCGCGCCGACGACTGCCCGGCCGAGACGCCCGACGGCGCGCCGCTCATCGACCCGGTGCTGGAGTACCCCCACAGCGGTGACGGACCGTCTGGCGTGGCCGTCATCGGCGGCCACGTCTACCGCGGCGAGTCGATTCCGGACCTCTCGGGCGCGTACGTCTTCGCCGACTGGCAGTCAGAGGGGAGACTGTTCGCCGCCCGCCCGAGCGAGTCGCGTCCGTGGAACATCGCGGAGATTCCCGTGGCGGACCGCGACGACGGCGGAGCGAACGTCCTCGCGTTCGGCCGCGCCCCCGACGGCGAACTGTACGTCTGCACCAGCGACCGACCGATTGTCACCGGGTCGTCGGGTGCGCTGAACCGGCTGACCGGCGTCTGAGGGTCGCACCGTAACTCGCCCGGACTCGGGGCCTGGGCAAGGGCGTCAGGCGTCGCCGTCGACGTTGACCCGTCTGCCCGTCGTCGACGACTCGTAGGCCGCCTCGGTCAGCGCGGTCACGTGGAGGGCGTCCTCGGCCGGGATGGCGAGGTCGGCCTCGTCGCGCGCGGCGTCCACGAAGTTCCGGAGCTTCTTCCGGGTCAACTCCTCGAAGTCGGGCGTCGGCGGCGTCGCGGTGTAGGTGGTTCCGCCCTCCGTCACCTCGATGGTCTCGCCGTCGAAGGCGACCATGCCCTCGGTGCCGATGACGCGGAGCGACTCGCCGGGTTCCGGCACGCTCTGTCCGTCGCCGGAGACGCCGACGCTCGCGGTGAGGCGGTCGCCGTCGCGGTCGAGGACGACCGCGAGCGCCGAGTTCACGTCCACGTCGTGGCCGCGGTGGTCGACCGCCGCGGCGACTGTCACCGGCGTCGAGCGCGTCACCCAGAGCATCGCGTCGAGGAGGTGCGACCCCGAGTCGTACAGTTGGCCGCCGCCCGACAGCGACGGGTCGCCGCGCCACTCGTCTTTCGTCCAGCGAATCCACTCCTGTTCGAGGTGGCAGACCACCATGTGCGGGTCGCCGATGCGGCCGCTGTCGATAACACGCCGCAGTTCGTGGAACCGCGGGTCGAAGTGGCGCTGGTAGCCGACCGCGAGCGTGAGGCCGCGCTCCTCGGCGCGGTCGATGAGCGCCCGCGCGCCGCCGAGGTCGGTCACCATCGGCTTTTCGAGGTGGACGTGGAGGTCGGCGTCGAGCGCCGCGAGCGCTTGGTCGAAGTGCTTCGTGTGCGGCGAGGCGATGGTCACCGCGTCGAGGAACTCGGCGTCCAGCAGTTCCTCGGTCGTCTCGTAGGTCGGCACGTCGAACTCGTCGCCGAATTTCTCACGCACCTCGTCTGCGGGGTCGACGCCGGCGACGACGCGCACGCCCTCCAGCTCGTCGAGCAAGCGGCACTCCAGCACGCCGAGGCTTCCGAGCCCGATACCTGCGACTCTGAACATGCCGTACCAGTCGCGCGGAAGCCGCAAAAGCGTGCGGGCGAGTCGCAAGGGATTCCTGGGTGGCTCGTGTGGTCCGGCCATGGACGACGCAGTCCTCCAGCGGTTCGCCGTCGTGCTCGCGTTGGTCGGTATGGCCCTCCACCTTGCGGCCCTCGCCGAGAACCCGTCGCAGGGATTCCTCACCATCGGGTTCGGAGTTCTCCTCCTCGCGCTCGCGCTCGGTGGTGCGCCGGTCACACGCGAGTTGTTCGAGGCAGACGCGAACCGTACCGAAACCGAGCGGGAGACGACCCGCGCCGAACCGCCCGGCGCCGAATCGCCCGACGCCGACGGACAAACCTGAACCTCTCGCCGCTACTCGCACCCTTTAGTCGCCGGCCGTCGTGACATCGACCATGAGCCTCGACTATCGACGACTCGGGTCGACCGGCACCCGCGTCTCGGAACTGTGCTTCGGCACGTGGCGATTCGGTCGAAAGAGCAGCGGCGTTCTGGAGACCGACGAGGAGGAAGCGCACGAACTCCTCGACGCGTTCGAGGAGCGCGGCGGGAACTTCATCGACACCGCTAACGTCTACGGGAATCCGAACGGCACCTCCGAGGAGTACATCGGTAACTGGCTGGCCGAGCGCGACCGCGAGGACTACGTGCTCGCCTCGAAGGTGTACTTCCCGTTCGACGAGGACAACCCCAACGGTCGCGGCCTCTCGCGGACCCACATCCGCAACCAAATCGAGGGGACGCTCGACCGCCTCGACACCGACTACCTCGACCTCTACTACATCCACCGCTGGGACGAGGAGACGCCCATCGAGGAGACGCTCCGGGCGCTCAACGGTCTCGTCGAGGAGGGGAAAGTCAACTACCTCGGCGCGTCCACGATGGCCTCCTGGCAGCTCACGAAGTCGCTGTGGAAGTCCGACGTCAACGACTACGCCCGCTTCGACGTGACCCAGCCGCTGTTCCACGCTGGCTACTACGAGGACGTGAAAGACTACCTCGACGTGTGCGGCGACCAAGACATCGCGGTTTGTCCGTACTCGCCGCTCGCGGGCGGCTTCCTCACGGGGAAGTACGAGCGCGCCGACTCCGACGACCCGACCGAGTACGTCGCGCCCGACGGCGCGCGCGGGTCGTTCGACGAGCGGTTCGACCGGTTCTACGTCTCCGAGCGCGGCTGGAAGGTGCTCGACGAGATTCGCGCCGTCGCCGACGAAGTCGACGCCAGCCCCGCGCAGGTCGCGCTCCGCTGGTTGATGGACTACCCCGAGGCGACCGTCGTTCCCATCGTCGGCGCGCGGACGACCGACCAACTCGACGAGAACGTCGGTGCGGCCGACGTGGACATCTCGACCGACCAGTGGGAGCGCATCATGAACGCCCGCTACGACGAAGACGGTCGGCGCTGGGGCCACTAAGCGACCGCGGGCGACCGGCAGCTGGACTGACTTCCGCGGCTTTCTACTCTTTTCACGCGATGCCGAGGTCCCGCAAGAAGTCGCAGACGACGTGCACGTAGAGTACGACCGCGAGGAACGCCGCGAGCGACCCGAGCCCCGAGAACGCGAGCGCGCCGACCGCGACGCCGCCGACGAGGTGGTGGCTCAGGAGGCGCTTCCGGTCGAACTCGGTGTCGAACTCCTCGAACACCCGCTCTTGGTCGAGCAGACCGACCCGCGGGTTCGTCACCGCGAGTCGCAGGTTCGCCCAGTCGCCGCGCTGGACGCGGGCGATGACGAAGTGGTCGAGGTCGACGAAGACGCTCACGAGGACCGCGCCGCCGACGAGAAGCGGCAGGCTCCCCGGCGGGTCCACCGCGACCGCGGCGACCGTCCCAGCAACTGCGCCGACGACGGCGTGTTCGAGTGACTTCACGTCCCGCCCCGCTCAGCCGACGTGCGGGCGGACCCGCCGGAGCACGAGGTCCGGATCGAACTCGTCTTCCGACTTGTCCCAGACGCGCTCGCCGTCGACGGTGACGGTGAGGACGCCGTGGTCGCCCGTGACGAGCGCCACGCGGTCGAGTCGGTCGCCGAACTGTTCGAGCAGCGCGTGCTGCAGTTGCTCCGCTCGGTCGAGGAACCCGCAGGGGACGCAGTATTCGATTTCGACCTCGGTCATGTCCGGACGTTCACGCCGAGCGCGTAAAAGCGAGGGGGCGAGTGACCGAGACCGGTACCGGGACGCTACTTCGACTTCCCGAAGCCGGGTCGCCACCGGAGCAGGACGACGGTGACGAGGAAGACCAGCGTCGAGAGGTCGTACGACAGCGTCGTCACGGTCGCCGCGATGGCCGTCCCGCCGCCGAAGACGCTCGTAGTGACCGACGCGAGGATGGGCCACGAACACGAGACGCAGGAGAACAGGCCGACGACGCCGGAGACGGCCGCGCCCGCCGCCTCGACGACCGTGTCGTAGACGAGGAACGCGAGCGCCGCGTAGCCGACCACGCGCGCCGGCATGAGGACGAGGTTGAACAGGTCGCCGCCGTAGACGAACGCCGGCCCCCATCCGGGCGGGAGGAAGGCGACGCGAACGCCGTTCGTGCCGCCGGGCACAGGCGAGGTGACGAGGCCGCCGGCGACTGCGAGGAGCGCGAAGTAGCCGACTGCGACGGCGGCCGCCTTGCGCTTCGTCGCGGCGGAGGCGGGCGCGACGTCGGTGTCGAACATGACCCAGAGGCCGACGATGACCCACGCGACGCCGTAGACGGCGTAGCGCGGCGCGCCGACGCTCGCCTCGGTGAAAAGCAGGTAGACGAACGCCAGAATCAGCGTCGTGTTCACGGCGAAGGCGGCGCGGAGCAGACTGGCACGCGAGGGGCGAGGAAGTGCGGATGCGGTTGCCATGTGTGGGTGGATAGGTCGGGTCTCAGAGCGCGAGGGTGTCGACGACGATGGCGAGGAGCAGCATGCCGAGGTAGGCGTTCGACGCGTGGAACGCCCGGAACGCGGCGGTGTCGTCGCGCTCGTAGTGCAGGCGCACGACGAAGTAGAGGAACGCGCCGCCGAAGAGGATACTCGTCACGAGGTAGACTGCCCCGAGGGCGTCCATGACCGCGAGGCCGGCCGCCGAGACGAGCGTCGCGCCGAGCCACCAGAGGATGTGCTTTCGCGTCTCGGTCTCGCCGCGGACGACGGGCATCATCGGGAAGCCGCCGCGGGCGTAGTCGTCCTTGTAGGCCAACGCAAGGTTGTAGAAGTGCGCGGGCGTCCACATGAAGATGACCACGGCGAGGACGATACCGCCGAGGCCGACGTCGCCGGTGACGGCGACCCAGCCAATGAGCGCCGGGAGCGCGCCGGCCGCGCCGCCGATGACGGTGTTCTGGACCGTGTTGGGCTTCAGGATGAGCGTGTAGACCACGCTGTAGAAGGCGATGGCGACGAGGCCGAGAACGGCGGCGAGCCAGTTGACGGACGCGAACAGCGCCACCGACGCGACCGTCAGGAGCAGGCCGAACGCGACGGCGTTGCGGACGGGGACGAGGTCGACCGCGAGCGGCCGGTCGCTGGTCCGCTGCATCCGGCGGTCCACGTCGCGTTCGAGGACGTGGTTGAACGTTCCGGACGCGCCGATAGAGAGGACGCCGCCGCCGAGAGTCGCCGCGATGACCTCGGGCGTGAGGCCGGGCGAGACGGTGCCGGCGAGCGCCATCGCCGCCGACGCGACGAGACAGAGGAGCCACATCAGCCGCGGCTTCATCAGCCGGAAGTACGCGTTGACCGTCGCCTTCGCGCGGGCGACAGGCTCGGTCGGGACGGGCGGTCGCTCGCCGTCGTCGGTCGGGGGGCTCATCGACGGAGTCCCGACCGGCGCGTCGTCGGGGTCGCCGGTGTCCGCTTCGAGCGTCCACGCGAGCGCGGCGACGAGGCCGCCGAAGATAGCCATCCCGAGAACCAAGTGGAGCGTCGAGAGTGCGGGGCCGACGCCGACGGTGGCGACGACTGCGCCGAGTCCGGCCTGTGCGGGGTAAAGCACCGCCGACGCGGTGACGGTGGCTCTCACCCGGCGAGACGTGTCGGTCCGCCACGCCGAGACGAGCGTGGCGACCGTGAGGAGGCCGACGAGAACGGCCGCGACGCGGTGGCCGAGGGCGACCCAGCCGTCGAGCGTCGCGGGGAGCGAAAAGCCGTCTCCGCACGCGGGCCACGCGCTACACGCGGCGGTCGCGTCCGTGAGCGCGGTCGTCGCCCCGACGATGAGCAGGAGATAGACGCCCATCGCGGTCGCGGCGAGCAGGCCGTGGAACGTGTTCGAATCGCGATTCGTGGCCACGAAATTCACCTACGGACGTGTTGGGCCGTCCCGTATTTAGGACCCGCGCTTTTCCGCCTCGCGTTCGGGTGCCGCTCCCCGCGATATGGCGGGGGCGGGTTGATAAACAGCGGGCCGAGAGTCGGTACGCATTTATGCGGTTGTTCCTAAGTCTCGCTCAGCATGAGAAAGACGCGTTTCGCGCTCGCGTCCCTGCTCGCGACGGTCGTGATGGCGCTCGTTGCCACCCCCGCCGCCGCGCAGGCGTCCGCCACGTCGGAACTTATCAATCAGCTCAACGGGAAGCTGCTGTACGTCGCTATCCCGATTACCGTGCTGGTGGAGGTCATCCTCCTCTATACGGTCATCAAGTTCCGCAACAGCGAGCGCGCACTGCCGACCAAGGAGAACCGCCGGCTCGAAATCACGTGGACCATCGCGACAGCGATTATCCTGCTTTTCGTCGGCGTCGCCTCCTACGGCGTGCTGGCCAACGAGAACGTCACGCACCAGGGCAACGACATCGCTATGGACGACGACCCGGTCGTCGTCACGGCCGAGGCCTACCAGTGGGGTTGGAACATGTACTACCCCGAAGAGGGTAACTTCTCGTCGGGCAACGAGATTGTCATCCCCAAGGACCGCCCCGTCTACTTCCAGGTGACTGCAACGGACGTGATACATGGATTCCACGTCCCCAAACTCGGCCTCAAGCAGGACGCGATGCCGGGTTCGACGAACACCATCAAGACGGTCGCCTACGAGGAAGGCACCTACCAGGGCTACTGTACTGAGTACTGCGGCGTCGCCCACTCCCAGATGTACTTCACCGTCGAAGTCGTCTCGCAGGAAGAGTACCAGAACTGGCTCGACGAGCAGCAGTCGGCCAACAGCGAGTCGTCATCGTCCTCGAACTCCACCGCGACGAACTCCACGCAGTAACGCATCCTCCCTTCTCTTTCGACGCACCCCGCCGAGTGACGACGCTCGCGCTCGTTCGGTCGATTGTCGGAGAACTCGTCGCGGGCCGCAGTCGGTGACGTTCCGGACGCAGACAGAAACTCAGCAGCGTCGCTCGACGATGCGGTCGATGATGCGACCCGTCGAGAGCAGTTCGTCGTCGTGGCGTTGCTCGCGCGGTGTCGCGCGCGTGACCTCGCAGTCGATGCCGCGGGCGTCGAGGGCGGCTTTGATTCCGTCCTCGTCGTGGTGCTGGTCGTAGCCGAGGACGATGACGTCGGGGTCGATTTGCTCGATGGGGACGAAGATGTCCTCGGCGTGTCCGAGGTGCGCCTCGTCGACCACGTCGAGCGCGGCGACCATGTCGCGGCGCTGGCGGTCGTCGAGTATCGGCTTCGGCTTGTGGGTCACGTTCTCGCCGCGGGCGATGATGACGTGGAGTTCGTCGCCGAGCGACGCGGCGTCCGAGAGGTAGTGGACGTGGCCGGGGTGGAGGATGTCGAAGGTGCCCTGTGCGATGACCCGTCTCATCGGTCCAACTCCGCGTCGATGTCGTCCTGCGTGAAGTCGAAGAACGATTCGGGGTCGGGGAGGTCGACGTCGAGCACGTCGAGGTCGCGGACCTCGCCGGACTGGTCGAACGCCTCCCAGTCGTCTGGGCCGTAGGGCGAGCCGATGATGATGTGGACCCGGCCGCTCCCGAAGGTGTCGAGGTCGGCGTCGCTCGGGCGGAGGACGCCGTTCGGGTGCGAGTGAATCGACCCGACGGCGCGGAAGTCGTTCGGCACGAGGTCGTTTCTGACGGTCGCGCTGTAGGGGTCCGAGACGGTCCCCGGGATGATGAGCACGTCCGTCACGACGTAGCCGTCGCGGTCGACGCCGACTCGGCGGGCCTCCTCGCCGCGGAGGAGTCCCATGTACTCGTTCGGATGCGTCTCCGCAGAGGCTTCGAGCGCGAAGTCGAGGGCGTCGGCGGCGATGCCGACGACCTCCCGCGACCGGAAGAGTCGCATACCGAACCGTCCGCGGGCGCTCCATCTAAGGGTTCCGGAACGCCGAGTCGGTCGCCGGAACGGAACCGCCATACTGAGGTCGGCGGTCGCCCGAACTCGGGTGTGACGCTCGATTCCGATCTCGTCGCTCGCGTGACGAGCGCGCTCGCCGCCGACGCGCCGCCGACCGCGACGACCGAACTCGACGGTGGACACGTCGGGCGCGTCTATCGCCTCGACTTCGACGGGCGCAACCCCGTCGTCGCGAAGGTGGGCGACACGCCACTCGACGTGGAGGCCGCGATGCTCGACTCGCTCGGCGCGGCCGGGCTTCCGGTTCCCGCGGTCCACCACGCCGACGCCGACCTACTCGTCCTCGACTACGTCGCGGGCACGTCCGAGTTGACCCCCGCCGCCGAGCGCGACCTCGCCGCCCACCTCGCCGCGCTCCACGAGACGACCGCGCCGGCGTTCGGCTTCCCCTACGACACGCTCTCGGGGCCGTACCGCCAGCCGAACCCGTGGACCGACTCGTGGGTCGAGTTCTTCCGCGACCAGCGCCTCCTGCCGTGGGCCGAGGCGGCGCTCGATTCGGGGCTCCCGGACGCGACAGCCGAGCGAATCGAGTCGGTCGCGGCCGACCTCGACGCCCTCCTCGTCGAACCGGCCGCCCCGCGACTCGTCCATGGCGACGTGTGGGGCGCGAACCTCCGCATCCGCGACGACCGCATCGTCGCCTTCCTCGACCCGGCGTGTTACTACGGCAACCCGGAGGTCGAACTCGCCTACATCGACTGGTTCGACGCCGCCGGCGACGATTTCTTCGACGCCTACGACGAGTCTCGACCCATCGCCGACGGCTTCTTCGAGGTGCGGTCACCCGTCTACGCGCTGTTTCCGCTCCTCGAACACGTCCGCGTCTTTGGGGCAGACCACGTCCCGTCCGTCGAAGACGCGCTGGACGAACTGGGCTACTGACTCCCCGACTCCCGCAGTTTTCGGGCCGAATCGAGTCGTGAGAACCGGCCGCGCACGCGAGATGCTTTTGTAAAGCTTAACACTACCCCCTAACCTAGCGGGACCATGAGCGACGAGCACGCCGGGGATTCCGGCGACGACTCGGGTCCGAATTCGGACGCACGACCTATCGTCTACGATCTCGCACCGAACTGTACCGCTGACGACGTCGAAACCGACGCGTACTACCACGCCGTCGTCAACGGCGTCGTGGAGTACGGCATCTTCGTCGACGTCTCCGACTCCGTCTCCGGTCTCATCCACGAGTCCAACCTCTCGACCGACTACGAGGTCGGCGACCGACTGGTCGTCCGCCTCGACTCCGTCCGAGAGAACGGCGACATCGCGTTCGCCGAGGAAACGCCCGACGACTACCGCACGCTGACCGTCGACCACGAACCGACCATCACGCCTATCTCCAACCTCACAGTCGGCGACTCGGTCACGGTCGAGGGCGTCGTCACGCAGATCAAGCAGACCGGCGGCCCGACCGTCTTCCGCATCGCCGACGACTCCGGCATCGTCGCCGCCGCCGCCTTCGAAGAGGCCGGCGTCCGCGCGTTCCCCGAAGTCGACCTCGACGACGTGGTCCGCATGGCCGGCACCGTCGAAGACCACGAGGGCACCCGTCAGCTCGAAGTCGACGGCCTCACCGTCCTCGACGACGAGACCGCGGCCGACGCCCGCCAGCGTATCGACGCCGCGCTTGACGAGCGCGCCGAGCCCGAGCCGGTCGAACCGCTCGTGGAGTGGCCGGCGTTCGAGAAGCTCCGCGGCGACCTCGAAGACGTGGCGCGCCTGCTCCGCCGGACGGTCCTCGAAGGCCGCCCGATTCGCGTCCGCCACCACGCCGACGGCGACGGCATGTGTGCGTCCGTCCCGGTCCAGTTGGCCCTCGAACGGCTCATCACCGAGGTCCACGACGACCCCGACGCGCCGCGACACCTGTTCAAGCGCCTACCGAGCAAGGCCCCGTTCTACGAGATGGAGGACGTGACCCGCGACCTGAACTTCGCGCTCGAAGGTCGCGCCCGCCACGGCCAACGGCTCCCCTTCCTGCTCATGCTCGACAACGGGTCGACCGAGGAGGACGTACCCGCCTACGAGAACCTCGCGCACTACGACGTGCCCATCGCGGTCGTCGACCACCACCACCCCGACCCCGAGGCGGTCGACCACCTCCTCGACGCGCACGTCAACCCGTACCTCCACGACGAGGACTACCGCATCACGACCGGCATGATGTGCGTCGAACTCGCGCGGATGATTCACCCCGACGTGACCGACGAACTGCGTCACGTCCCCGCCGTCGCCGGGCTGTCGGACCGCTCGAAGGCGGAGGTCATGGACAACTACATCGCGCTCGCCGAGGACGAGGGCTACGACCGCGAACAGCTCCTCGACGTTGGCGAGGCGCTCGACTACGCCGCCCACTGGCTTCGCTACAACGACGGCGCGTCTATCGTCAACGACGTGCTCAACGTCGGCTGTGACGACGAGGAGCGCCACCGCGAACTCGTCGAGTTCCTCTCGACGCGCGCCGAGCGCGACGTGGACCGCCAGCTCGAGGCGGCCGAGCCGCACCTCGAACACGAGCGCCTCGACAGCGGGGCCAACCTCTACCGCATCGACCTCGACAAGTGGGCTCACCGCTTTACCTACCCCGCGCCGGGCAAGACCACGGGCAAGCTCCACGACCGCAAGGTCCAAGAGACGGGCGAGCCGGTCATCACCATCGGCTACGGTCCCGACTTCGCCGTCCTCCGCTCCGACGGCGTCCGCCTTGACATCCCGCGGATGGTCGCCGAACTGAACGAGGAAGTCGTCGGCGGCGGCGTCTCCGGTGGCGGCCACCTCGTCGTCGGCTCCATCAAGTTCGTCAGCGGCATGCGCGAGGAGGTCATCGACAGCCTCGTCGAGAAGATGGCCGAAGCCGACATCGACGAAGAGCTGTCGACGACGGCGTAAGGTCGTAGTCGCGGCTCACACCGAACCTCATTCTTCGAACTCCAGTCGCCTGAGCGCCGCGAGTCCGACGACCACCGCGAGGGCGGCCGCAGCGACGAGTCCCGGCTTCGACTCCGCCCCGCGCCCGCTGGCCCGCCAGTCCGCCGCGAACGCCTCGCGGAAGTACGCCGCCGCGGCCGGGTCCGACAGCGCGAGGACGACTTCGCGGTTCTCGCGGGCCGAGTGCTGATTCCAGTTGAGACTGCCGACGAGGGCGGTGTCGTCGGCGACGACGCCCTTCGCGTGAACCGCGCCGAACCGCCTGCCGGGGCGCGCGAGGCGGGCCGACAGCGGGTTCCCGGTCCTGTCGGCCCACTCGTTCAACCGCTCGGCGAGCGCGCGGTTCTCCTCCTTGACGTACCACGCGCTCCCGAGGAGGAGTCGGACTCGGACGCCGCGGTCGGCGGCGCGCTTGAGCGCGCGGACGAACGGGCCGTCGGCCTCGACGGTCGGCTGTAACACGTCGATTCGGCTGTCGGCGGCATCGAGTCGGGAGACGACCGCCGATTCGGCGTTGTCGGGCGCGCGGATGACGGCGACGCGGTCGACCCGAACCGACTCGGGGGCGATGCGCGAGGGGTACGAACCGTTCGCCGACTCGGTGCGGACGAACGACCGGCCGACTCGGTACGTCTCCCACGGGGCGGTCTCCGGGAGCGTCGCGTCGGTTCCGAACGTGGCCGCGAGGTCGGCCGCGACGCTCGGGGAGCGCGCGACGACGCCCCATCCGCGGCTCTTTCGCCCGCCGGTCCCGGCCGGCTTCCAGTTTTCCGTCATCACGAGTGCCGCGTCGTCGACGACGGCGTACTTCGGGTGGTGAAACGAGTGCGGGTCCCCGACGACCCGGACCGACACGCCGGCGGCGACGAGGCGGTCGAGGACGCGCGCCGACCGCTGCGGGAAGCCGCCGACCGGGCTGTCTTCGACCAGCACCGACACGGTGACGCCGCGCTCGTGAGCGGCGACGAGTTCGTCGGCGACGCGTGCGGAGGAGACGACGTAGCCGGCGAGTAGAATTCGCTCGTCAGCCGACCGGAGCGCCGAAATCGGACGGTCGGGCGAGTCGGGGAGGACGAACAGCGTCGCGTTCGCGGGGCCGTGGGTCGTGACGTTCCGGCGGGGGAGCGCCCGCGACCACCACGACCACGCGCCGTCTCGCCGTTCGAGGAGCGCGCCCTCGCGGCTGCGGTCGTAGCTGAGCCGGTCCGCGACGACGTCGTTTCCGGCCGCGTGGTCGTCATCACCGACGACGCGGAGCGTGACCGTCTCGCCGCCGTTCGCGAGGTCGAGGCCGGACGCGACGACTGGGTGGTCGGTCAGGTTCGCCGCCGCGTCCGGGTCGGCGGCGACGGCGACCGTGCCGCCGGGTGCAGCGAACGAGATGGTGTCTTCGCCGTCGGACAGCGAGAGCTCGGTTCCCGCGGGCGCGGAGACGGCGACGAACTCGCCGCGGTCGTCGGGCGTCGTCGGGTCGGGGAGCGCGGAGACGATGCGCGCTTCGCCCGATGCCGGCTGGCCGGCCGTGGTGGCAGTGGTGGTGGCTGACTCGGTTTCGTTCGTCGCGTTCGTCGCGTGCGCCGACCCCGGCGCGGCCGCTATCGGCGCGGGAACGACGGCCGCGACCGCGATGAGGACCACGAGCGAGACGGCGAACGCGGCGGCGAGAGCGCGACGGGACACACCCCGCGGTGGTCGTGTTTCCCTACAAAAACGTTCGCGGCCGGTGGCTCAACGCGAGCGATTGCGAGAGAAAGAAAACGAGGGGAGAACTGCGGAACTGAACTACGAGCGTGTCGCGTCGTCGTGCGGCCTCAGACGGTCGCTTCGGCTTCAACGTCGTCGCCGAGGAACTCGGCGGCGAGTTCGGCCTCGCGCTGGACGAGGAACGAGCGGTCGTCGACGTAGCCGGCGGCCGCTTCGAGCGCGTCTTCCGTGCCGATCTGTCGGAGCGCCCACGCGGCGCTGGCGCGGACGGAGTCCACGTCGTCGTCGGCGACGACGTCCGAGAGCGGTTCGACGGCGCGGGTGTCGCCGATGAGGCCGAGCGCGCGTGCGGCGGCCGAGCGGACGTTGTCGTTCTCGGTGACGAGCTTGTTCGCGATGGGCTGGGTCGCCTCCTCGGAGCCGATTTCGCCGAGCGCCTTGAACACGACCTTCTGGAGCGCGGGGTCGCTGTCGGTGTCGACGTAGTCGACGAGCATCTCGACGCCCTCCTCGGCGGCCATCTTCCCGATAGCCTTGATGACGCCCTTGTCGCGGCGCTTGGCCTGCCCCTCGATGGTCTCGTAGGCGCTGTCGTCGTTCATCCGCGTGAACGCCTCGATGCAGTACTCCTGCATGAAGTCGGACTGGAAGCTCTCGAACGCGAGGGCAATCATCTCGACGTTGCCGCGCTTCTCGTGTTCCTTCAGCGCCGACAGCTCCGGCGGGTAGTCCTTGTAGTGGCCGAGTACGTCGTAGAAGCCCTGCACTTGGAGCTTTTCGCGGGTTTCGAGGTCGTCCCACTCCTGAGCGTCGTCGAGGCCGTCCGCGAGGCCGTCGGCGACTTCGATGAGGTCCGCGATGGTCTCTGCGTCCTCGTCGGCGTCGAGGTCGGCCGCTTCGACGGCCGCGATGGCGTCGTCGACGGCGGCGGTGAGCGCGTCTTCGTCGTCGCCGTCGACCGAGACGCTCGCGTCGAGCACGCCGTTGAACTCGTCGGCAAACGTCTCGACCGCGGCGACGATTTCGCCTTCACCCTGCTCGGTCCACCGGGTGTCCGTAATCGTGGACTTGGCTTCTTCGAGCGTCTCGACGGCGTCTTCGGCGTAGGGACCGCGCTGGGATTCGAGGTCGTCGCGCAGGTCGGACAGGCGCGATTCGAGCTCCTCGGCGGGGTCCTCTTCGTCTTCGTCGTCCGGTTCGGGCAGGTCCGCGGCCTCCACGTCGGCCTCGATGTCGTCGAGCGTGGCCTCGACCTCGTCGAGGTCGGCTTCGGTCTCGGCCGCATCGAGAGCCTCCTCGGCCTCGGTCAGGCGCTCGTCGAAGCTCTCGGGCGAGAGTTCTGTCGTGTCGTCGTCCCCGTCACTCATATGCCGGAACTCCGTTCGACTGTAAAAAGAGCGTTTCCCTTCGCTTCGCGTCTCCGGGGACCGACCACCGATTCCATCCGGGCCACTTTTTCGCGACCCGTCCGTTCCTCCGAGCGTGACCGGTCCAACCATCGCCGTGCCGCAGCGCGCGGCGTTCGACCTCGACCCGGCGCGAAACGAGGCAGACGTGCGCGCCCGCGCCGCCGACCTCTCCGAGTCGGTCGATATCGCGCTGTTCTCCGAGTACGCGCTCACGGGCTTCGTCGCCGACAACCGCGCCTTCAGCGGCGCAATCTCTCGGGCGCGCGCGACTGACTTCCTCGCCTCCGTCGCCGCGGAAAACGAGTTCGACGTGCTCGCGGGCTACCTCGAACGCGACGGCGAGGCGCTCTACAACGCGGCCGCCTACGTCCGCCCCGACGGCTCGGCGACCGTCTACCGCAAGCGACACCTCTGGGGCGGCGAGTCCGAGGTCGTCACGCCGGGCGACGAACTCGTCGTCGCGGACACGCCCGCGGGACGGACGGGTATTCTCACCTGCTACGACCTGAACTTCGTCGGCGACAGCGCCGCGTTGACCGACGAGCGAATCGATGCCCTGTTCATCGTCGGCGCGTGGCCCGCCGCCCACTCGACGAACTGGCGACTGCTCTGTCGCGCCCGCGCCCTCGACGGGGTGCGGTGGCTCGTCGGCGCGAACCGGACGGGAAGCGGGTCGGTTTCTGGGACGGCGGGCACGGAGTACGCGGGTCGCTCGCTCGTCGTTCGTCCCGACGGCGTCGTCGCGGCGGCGCTGAACCGCGGCGAGCGCGACCTCGTCTGGACGCTCGACCGCGACCTGCTCGCCGAACAGCGCGCGTTCGTCGGGTCGGTCGAGTAGCCGAAACCGGACTGCATCACCGGAACCGAGGGGGGTTTTTCCGACCCCGCCCAATCGGGGTCGATGACGGACTCGCTCTTTACGCCGCTTTCGCTCCGCGACACCGAGGTTCGGAACCGAATCATGGTCTCGCCGATGTGCCAGTACTCCTCGACCGACGGGTTCGCCGAGGACTGGCATCTCGTCCACCTCGGGAGCCGCGCCGTCGGCGGTGCGGGCATCGTGATGTCCGAGGCGACGGCCGTCTCCCCCGAGGGACGCATCTCGCCGAACGACCTCGGCATCTGGTCGGACGACCACGTCGAGAAGCTCCGACAGATCACCTCGTTCGTCTCCTCGATGGGGAGCACGCCCGCCATCCAACTCGCCCACGCAGGCCGGAAGGCGAGCAAGTCCCGGCCGTGGGAGGGAAGCGAACCGGTCGCGCCCGAAGACGGCGGGTGGACGACGGTCGCCCCCAGCGACGTGCCGTGGCCCTACGAGGGCGAGGCCCCGCCGCTCCGAAAGCTCTCGGCCGACGGAATCGAAGGCGTCGTCGATGACTTCCGTGCGGCGGCCGAGCGCGCCCTCGACGCCGGCTTCGAAATCGCCGAGGTCCACGCGGCCCACGGTTACCTCCTCCACGAGTTCCTCTCGCCGGTCACGAACCACCGCGACGACGAGTACGGCGGCTCGTTCGAGAACCGCACGCGACTCCTCCGCGAGGTCACGGAAGCGGTCCGCGAGGTCTGGCCCGACGACAAGCCCGTCTTCGTCCGCATCTCCGCGACCGACTGGCTGGACGACCGCGAGTCGTGGGACATCGAGCAGTCGGTCCGCCTCGCGGCCGACCTCGACGACCTCGGCGTCGACCTCATCGACGTGAGCGCCGGCGGCATCCACCCCGACCAGCGGATTCCGAACACCGGCCCCGGCTATCAGGTCCCCTTCGCGGAAGTCATCCGCGAGGAGACCGACGCGATGGTCGGCGCAGTCGGCGGTATCCGAACCGCGCGCCACGCCGACGAGGTCGTCAGCAACGGCCGGGCCGACCTCGCCATCGTCGGGCGCGAGCACCTCCGCGACCCGTACTTCGCGCTCCACGCCGCCGAGGACCTCGACGCCGACGCGTCGTGGCCGCCGCAGTACCAGCGCGCCGTCCCCCGTCGGTAGGGACCGACCTCGACCCGCGCGGGTTCGCCACCCCTCGAACGCTTATCCCCGCGGCGACCCAACCGTGGGCCATGAGCGACCGACGACGCGACGACGACATCCTCGACCTACTCGACGAACTCGGGGACACGCTCGACGAACTCGGCGCGGAACTCCGCGAGGAGCGCGACCGCGGTCGCGGCCGCGACAGACGCGTCTCCGGCGACGACCGCTTTCGCCCCCCGCGTCCGCCGACGTTCGGCGAGGTCCTGCGGTTCACCGAGTCGTACACCATCCCGACGGTCATCGCCGTCCTCGACGCGACCATCGCCTCCCTCGAACTCCTCCGCCGCCTCATGCGGCTTTCCGACCCCGGTCGCGCGATGGAAGACGCCAGAAGCGAGACGGAGTCACGGATGCCGAACGTCCCGAAGAGCGCCGTCTCCGGCGTCGACCGCGCCCTCGACGAACTCAGAAACGCGCTGTCGGAGGCCGACCTGCCCTCGAACCCCGAGGCACGCGACGTGATGGACCGCGCCCGCTCGCTCGCCGACGAACTCGACGAGCGAATCACCGAGGCCGAGCGCGAGCGAACCACCCGCGAGCGCCGCTGGCGCGAGGACGAGCGCACGTTCGAATCCGAATGGCAACGGCGCGACGAGAGCCGGCGCTCCCGCGGCGAGAACCGGGCCGCCAGCGACGCCGAACCGGTCGGCACGGGGCCGGTCCGAATCGACGTGACAGAAGAGGCCGACCCGGACGGCGGCGACGACGGGAGCGACGAACCGAAGGTCGACGTCGACGCCGAACTGGAGTCGATTAAGCGCGAAGTGAAAGGCGACGGCGAAGACGACGGAAGCGACGCGGACGCTGACGCGGGCGACGAACCGAGCGACTACTGAGCGGCGGTACACGCGGAGTTTTGTTTCGACTCACCGCGCCGGTCGAACGTCCACGCGAACCACGTCGCCGACCCACGCCGCAAGCGCGAGGAGCGCGATGCCCGCGACGCCGGTCACGAGGACGGGCGTGAACTGTACGCCGGCCACGAGGACCGAAAGCGCGAACAGCAGCGAGATGACGCCGAGGAGCGCCAGCGCCGCCGCCGCACCGAGTCGCCACCACGCGAGGCCGGCCGTCTTCGACTTCCCGCGGACGACACGGGCCACGCCCGCGCCGACGACGCCGAGGCCGACGAGATAGGCGGTGAAAAGCAGGTCGTACCACGCGCCCGCGGACCCGAACGCGACTTCGAGAGCGTCGAAGCCGACGATGAGCAGGTACGTCGGCAGTTGGAACGGTTGGAACTGGATGCCGTAGCCGAGGCCGTACAGCCCGGCCAACACCGCCGTGGCGACCGCCGCGTCGCGCGCGAAGGAGACGCCGCTGGTGCGGTTCATACGCGAGATAGAAGGTGTAGTTATATCAACACTCGCCCGCTCAGAGCGGTTCGAAGCGGTAGCCGTCCCACTCCTGACTCGCGGGCTCGCGGATGCCTGCGCCGGGTTCGCGGAGTTCCTCGCAGTAGACCGGGCGGACCTCGTCGCCGATGTCGACATCGTCCTCGCCGGTGACCTGCCCGATGGCGCGGACGGGCTCGCCGTCCACGTCGAACTCGACGATAGCGAGCGTGTTGGGCTGGCGAACACCCGGTGGCGTCGCCGTGGAGGTGGTCCACGTCAGCACCGCCGCCGTGTAGTCGCTGAGGTCGACCGTGCCGACCGGCTCTTCGCCGCCGGGGCCGACCGGGTGGCCGGGGTAGGTGATGCTCCCGTCGGGGTAGCGGTACGCCTCCATCGCGGGTTGTTCGTCGGACATTATCGGGACTCCATGATGGTCGTGGTCACGCAGTTGCCGAAGCCGCCGACGTTGCACGCGAGGCCCACGTCGGCGTCGACCTGCCGCTTGCCTGCGTCACCGATGAGCTGTTTGTAAATCTCGTACACCTGTGCGACGCCCGAGGCCCCGAGGGGGTGGCCCTTCGACTTCAGGCCGCCGGACGTGTTGATGGGGAGGTCGCCGTCGCGGTCGGTGACGCCCTCTTCGACCGCCTTCCAGCCCTCGCCCTTCTCGAAGAAGCCGAGGTCCTCCGACTGGAGGAACTCGAGGATGGTGAACATGTCGTGGAGCTCGGCCACCTCGATGTCGTCGGGTTCGAGGTCGGCCATCTCGTAGGCGATTTCGGAAGAGTTGACGACGCCGCCCATCGTGGTCGGGTCGGCGCGCTCGTGGACGACGTGGGTGTCGGTCGCGCCGCCGATACCGGAGACGACGGCGTAGTCGTCGGTGTACTCGCGGGCGACCGACTCGGGGCAGAAGACGAGCGCCGCCGAGCCGTCGGTGATGGGACAGAAGTCGTAGAGGCGAAGCGGGTCGGCGACGACCGGCGAATCGAGGACGGTGTCGAGGTCGACCTCCTTGCGGAACTGGGCGTGGGGGTTGTCCACGCCGTTTTTGTGGTTCTTGACGGCGACCTTCCCGAGGGACTCCCGCGGGGCGTCGTAGGTGTCGAGGTAGAGCCGAGCGGTCAGCCCCGCGAAGGAGGGGAGCGTCACGCCGTGTTTGTACTCCACCGGGTGCGTCAGCGAGGCGATGACGTCCGTCGACTCGGCGGTCGAGCGGTGGGTCATCTTCTCGCCGCCGACGAGCATCGTCATGTCGGACGCGCCGGAGGCGACCGACTGCCACGCGGCGTAGACGCCCGCGCCGCCGGACGAGGAGGTCTGGTCGATTCGGGCGGTGTAGGCGGGCATCGCCGCGAGGTCGTGGGCGAGGGCGTTCGGGACGCCCGTCTGGCCCTCGAACTCGCCGCTCGCCATGTTCGAGACGTAGAGGTGCTCGATTTCGTCGGGCGAGACGTCGGCGTCCGCGAGCGCGGCCTGCCCCGCCTCCGCGAGCAGTTCGCGAATCCACGCGTCTCGCTGCCCGAACTGGGTCATCGATGCACCGATAATCGCTACGCGGTCCATACGCGCACGTCGTCGCAGCGCGATTTAAAACCGGGTAATCCCTCGCCGGCACGTCTCAAACCGTTTATCAGTCGGTCGCCCGAACGACCGGCCATGGACGCCGAACGCCTCGCGCCAACGGTCGGAATCGTCGGCGCGCTGCTCCTCGCAATCGCCGTCGCGATTCCCGCCGTCGCCATCGAGGGTGGGGACGGACAGGTGGCCGCCTACTACGCCGCGGGTCCGGTCGGTATCTCCTTTGTCGGGATGCTCGCCCTCCTCGAAACGGTTGTCTTCCTCTCGGGCAGACAGGAGCGGACCGACCCGGCGACGGCCGCCGGACTCGCCTTTGTCCTCTCGCTTTCGATGCTCGGAATCGCCGCGCTGTGGTCGTTCTCTATCGACCCGACGCTCCTGTTTAGCTTCGACCAGCAGTACTCGTGGCTCACGTACCACCGCTGGTCGGTCGTGGCCGCCGCGTTCGTCACGTTCGTCGGCGGCGCGTGGTACGCCCGCGGCGTCTTGTAAGCCGGCGTCGGCGGTGCCGGTATCGATGCCCGTGCTGACTCGTTTTCTCGCGCCGCGCTCCCGACCCCGCGTCGAATCACCCCGACGGTGTCCCCCGATTTTCCCGCATCCGAGTCGAAAGGCCCTTAACAGTCGGTGGACAATGAGGGAGTGGACTAGGTCGGGCAGTTAGGCCCTGCTCTCTACCCGCGAAATAGGTCTTTAGCGGGGACCGAACACGGGCGCGTCCGGTCAGACCGGCGCGGGCCCCGGAAGCCAACGTAGAAACCTCGTCCTTCGGGGACAGCGGCTCCGCGTACCCCTTCCGCAGGGAAGGGTTCGCGCGGTTCATCGGTGGTACCCCGCCAGGCGCGGAAGCGAGCAGCGGACCATCGGACGTGCGTCGCTCGAGGGATCGCGGGGTGGAGGAGGCAACCGGGATTCCCCACGTCGGAACGCCGGGCAACCTCGCTGTCCACCCATTCATACCTCATCGAAATCACTCGCAGACCGGCCGGTCTCTCGGCCGTTAATTCGACGCTCCGACGCGTCTACTCCGTATTTTGACTGTCGTCACTTACTGCGCGAGCGACCGGTGACTGTCAGCACTCGGCGAACTGAAATACCGCACAAGGGGTCTGTTTCCCCGGGGGAGACGCTTACTGTTTGTTCTCGGCTTCCGTCTCGGTCGCTTCGGCCTCAGCCTCGGTCTCGTCTTCTTCGTCGTCGTCCTCGCCTTCCTCTGCGCCCTTCTTCAGTTCGTCTTCGATCTCCTCGCGGCCGCGGCGGAACTCGCCCATGGCCTGTCCCGACGACCGGGCCAGTTGGGGGAGTTTGTTCGCGCCGAACAGGAGGACGATGATGAGCAGGACGATGAGCAGTTCTGGGCCGCCCGGGAGTCCGGGGAACAGCGGAATGGAATCCAGCATTACGTTCGGTTACGTTCGGGGGGAAGATAAGAGAGACGGTCCGGGATTTCGACCTGAAGTCGCCGTAGTCCGCGTGTTTCGAGACTCGTGGGCGTTCGCCCGGGACAACGCGGGCGAGCGTCGGAGCCGTGGCTCGACGGGAAGTGGTTCGGAGAAGATGCACCGGCTGGGAATCGAACCCAGATAATTGGCTTGGAAGGCCAATGTCTTACCATTAGACCACCGGTGCTCATTTCATTCGCACCGTGTATCGACGGACTCCGTCCGTCTCAACACCAGTGCTCGCTCGCTTCACTCGCACGCACCGAGCCTCGGCCTCGCTTCGCTCGGCCGAGACACCGATGCGCGCGAACGTCGCGTCTATCCCTTCATTCTCGACGCCCCAATAAGGATGTTACCTTTTCGGTCAGGCGACGAGGGAGGTCGATTCGCCGCCCTCGGCGGGGTTGTCGGGGGCGCTCCCGAGGAACTCGAACTCGAACTCCGTCTCGGCCTCGGTCTCCCCGTCGACGACGACCACCGTCACGTCTCGCTCGTCGGGGATGGTGACGCCTAACTCACCGTCGGCGTCAGTCGTGCCGGCGACTTCCTCGTTTATCATCACCGTCGCGTTCTCCACCGGCGTCCCGTTCCGCGTGACGACGACCGTCACGTTCTCGCCGGCGGAGACGTTCCCGTCGAAGCTCACGGTGAGGTCGCTCTCGGCGTCGGTTTCGGCGCGTTCGCCGTCGTCGGTCTCGCTCTCGCCCGCTTCGACTTCGGCGTTCGCGTCAGCCTCAGCTTCGGCTTCCGCCTCTGCTTTCTTCTCCGCGCCGACCTTCGTAATCGGCACGTCCGTTCCCGACTCGCTCACGACGGGCTTGAGGATGTACTTCCCGCTGTTGCCCGCTTTGAACGCCGTGATGTCGAAGACGAAGTCCACGGACTCGCCATTGCCGACTTCGAAGTCCGTGTTGAGCTGGAGCTTGTTACTGGGGAGCTTCACGTTGACCTGTTCGCCGGTCTTCAGCGTCCCGTTCACGTCGCTCACGTGCACGAAGACCTTCGTGTAGTTCCCTTCGGGCACGCCGTACTCGCCGACGAGGCTCGCGTTGTCGCCCTGCAGTTCGGTCAGGTCGACGGTCACGTTGTCGACCTCGTAGGCGACTCTCGACTCGCCTTCGGCCACGTCGGTGTCGTTCACGTCGACCGATTCTTCGACTTCGGCGTCGGCATCGGCGTCAGCATCAGCGTCGACCGACCCGTTGGTCGAGACGGACGTGCTCGTCGCGTTGGCTTCGAGTTCGACCTCGACGCTCGCGTTCGCCTCCGCGTCGGCGTCCGTGTCGTTTTCCGACTCGGATTCCGCGTCGTCGGCTTCAGCTTCCGCTTCGGCCTCGGACTCGGCGTCGCCGCTCGCGCGGATGAGCGTCACGCGTTCGATAGTGACGTTGAGGTGTTCGAAGTCGGCGATGGCGTTCTGCTCGTCGCTCACGTAGAAGTTCACGGTCCCCGTCCGGGCAGTGTCGCCGTCGGACGACGCGGTCGTCGTCGCGTCGGCGGTCCCGTCGGTCTGCGCCTCGGTCATCGTGCCGGTCCCGCCCGCACATCCGGCCAGTACGACCATTAGTGCGAGCAAGACAGTCGCAAGTCCAGTACGTTTCATCGTGAGAGACCGTACTGGCCGAGAGAACTTTAGAAGGGTGTTCGTACGCCTCGGTTTTCACCGAATTTCGCCGAATTACGGCCTCAGTCGTCCGCGTGGGACTCGTTGAACCGCTTCGCCTTGTCGAGCAGTCCGGGGGAGATGCCGGGCACGTCGTCGACGCTCACTGCGCCCTCGGCGCGAATCTCGTCGAGGCTCTTGGGGAACTCGCGGAGTTCCATGTGGATGGCGATGCCGGCCTTCGCGCCCTTGCCCATCGCCACCGGAATCTGGTTGTGACCGGGGGTGATGTCGCCGACCGCGAACACGCCGTCGACGCTGGTTCGGCCGTGGTCGTCCACCGGGACCGTCCCATCGTCGTTGAGCTCCACGTCGAGCGCCTCGAACAGCGTCGTGGTGTAGTTCGAGCCGTACATCGCGAAGCCGCCTTTGTACTCGCGGACGGTGCCGTCTTCGAACTCGAAGCTCTCCAGCCAGCCGTCGTCGCGCTTCGTCATGCCCGAAATCTCCGCTTCGACGATGTCGACGGGGTGCGCGCGGACGAGTTCGTCCGTCTCGTCGGACCACGTCGGCTCGTCGCCGCGGAGCAGCAGGTCCACCTCGTCGGTGAAGTTGAGCATTATCATGGCGACGTAGGCCGCGGAGTCCGAGTGGCCCATCACGTACACCGACTCGTCGACGAACATGTAGGCGTCGCAGTGGAGGCAGTAGTGCAGGCCCTTTCCGGTGCGGGGAAGCGGCGGGTCGGGTCGCTCGTCGTTGAAGCCGACGCCGAGGACGACGCGGTCGGCGACGAACTCGCCCTCGTTGCCGACGAGGCGGAACCGGCCGTCGTCCAACTGCTCCGCGTCGGTGACGAAGTCGCGGTGGATGTCGGTCCCGTAGTCTTCGAGTTGCCCGCGCGCGGTTTCGAGGAACTCGTTGCCGGAGACGTCCTCGGTGACGCCGATGACGTTGTGCGTGTCGAGCATCATGGCCGCACGGCCGCCGCCGCGGTCCACGAGCGCGGTGTCGTGGCCCAGTCGCGTCGTGTAGAGCGCGGTCTGGAGGCCCGCGGGGCCGCCGCCCACGACGACAACCTCGTACTCCAGTGGTTCGTCGGTCTCAGTCATACACGGAGATTCGTCGCGGCGCTCTTAAGCCCACATCACCTGTGCGCGGCCAGTATCCACCCGGAACGTGTTAGCAACTAACACGCTTCTGCCCGACGCCCGAAACCGTCCGCGACGCTCAGCGCCCGTGAGGCTCAGCGCCCGCGACGACAGCGTAGCAGTTCCCGCTGGACACCGTCGATTCGACGACTTCGAGGTCGCTCGCGTCGAGGTCGGCGTCGAACTCGTCGGGCGCGTAAATGTGGTAAAAGCGGGGGACCGTCTCGCCGCCGGGGAGCGTCCAATCGACCGTCGTGTCGAACCCGTCCTCGCGGTCGAACGTGTCGTGGGCGGTGCTCCACGCGCTGACGACCGCGCGACCGTCGGCGTCGAGCACGCGCGCGAGTTCGTTCAGGCTCGCCACGCGCGCCGCCCGCGGCGCGAGGTGGTGAATCGTCGCCACGTACACCGCGAGGTCGAAGGCGTCGTCGGCGAAGGGGAGCCGTGAGGCGTCGCCCTGCACGAGTCCGGCGTCGAAGCCGCGTTCCGCCGCCCGCGCGACCGCCTCGTCGAGCAGGCCGCGACTCACGTCGAGGCCGACGACCCCGTCGGCGTGCGCGGAGAGGAGTTCCACGTGCCGGCCGTTGCCGCAACCGAGGTCGAGCGCGCGGGTCGCCGGTCCCGACTCGGTCGCGTCGGCGACGAACGACTCGACTTCGGGCCACGGGTACTCGCGGGTCGACGCGAAGTGCGACGCGATGCGGTCGTACGTCTCGCGGACCCCGTCTCGGGGTTCGTCTCCGTCCATGCCGGTCGGTCGAGGCGGTGAGACAAAGACCGCACGGGTCGCGGGTGCGCCGGGGGCTCCGGTCGCGGGCGGCGGGCGGCGCGGAGCTTAGATGAACATGAACGTTACGTAGGTGATGACGAGCAGGACGGCGGCGTGTTTGACGCCGTCGGCGACCTGACCTTCCCCGAGCTGTCCGGCGATGAGCCCCGAGCAGAGCCCCTGAATCGCCGTGACGTGGAAGAACAACAGCGTGTAGGAGGCCGTGTTCACGTCGCGCAGGCCGGAGAACGCGCCGGAGGTGACGCCCGCGACCTCGCCGGAGCCGATGGCACCGGTGCTGGCCTGCTCGACCGCCGGGATGAACGACACCGTCAGCGCGGCGACGATGCCGAGGAAGACGAGAAACGAGATGTAGATGACGAGGAGGTAGGTGACCATCTCCTGATTCCGTTCGCGGGCGAGGCGGCGGCTGTCTTGGGCCTCGTTGGCCGCGATGCGGAGGACGGGCGCGAGGTCGCCGCTCGCGCTCATCGCGTTGGTGATGAGCGTCACCGACCGCGACACCATCGGACTCGTCGTCCGGCGGTCCATCCGCCGGAGCGCGGTCTGGGCGTCGGCCCCCCAGTCGATGTCGCGGACGGCGCGTTCGACCTCGTCGCCGAGCGGGCCGAGGTCGGACGCCGACACCCGGCGAAGGCTCTGGACGACTGTCAGCCCGGCCTCGTTGACGCTGGCGAGACGGTCGAGGAAGTCGGGCATGCTCCGCTCGATGGCCCGAATCCGGCGCTTCCGAAGCTCGTGGAACGCCGAGACGACGACGAGCGAGCCGATTGCGGCCTCCACGACGTGTTGGTCCACCGCGTCGGCGACGCCGAGAAGCGTCGGGTCGGCGGGGAACGTGGTCCGCAGAGCGACCCAGACGAGCCCCAGCGGGACGGTGAGCGCGAGCGTGGCGAGCGGGTGGCGGCCGAGTGTTTCGAGCGGGCGGTCGAACCAGCCGCGAATCGCGCGGAGCCGGTCGTAGACGGCGAGCCGCTCGCGGTTCGCGCGCCACGGGTCGCCTCGGGCGTCGGTCTCGCCGCCGTCGGTCGCCGGAGCCGAACCGATGCCGCCGGTCGCGTCGATGCGCCGAGCCGACTCGGCCGTGGTCTCCGCGTCATCGTCGGCGACCGCCGCGCCCCGGAGCGACTCGGTGATGCTGTCGATGTAGACGACGAAGCCGAAACTCGCCAGCGGGATGCCGACGTAGCCGACGATTCGGATGAGCGTCAGCGTGTCCGCGAGGACGAGACCGATGACGACGAGGACGGTGATGAAAAACAGCGGCCCGGCGACGAGGACGGTGACGTACACCTCGGCGAACGTCGAAAGCAGGTCGAGGTACTGCTGTTGTTGGGCCTCCGCCTCCGCCTGAAACCGCTCGTACTGCTCTTGGAGGAACGACGAGAGGTTGCGGCCGCTTCCGAGGACGCTGGCGAGGTTCTCGGCGAACTCTTCGAGGCTCGGGCTCGGGGTCCGCGTGGCCATCGTCTGGAGGGCGGTGAGCACGTCGGTGCCGAAGGCGTCCATGTCGCGGACGACGATACTGACCTCGCGCGCCGCCTCGCCGTAGATGGCCTCGTTTCGGGCCAGCGTCTCCAACACCTGCGGGAACGGCATCCCCGACCGCGACAGCGCGAAGACGAACGCGACCGTCCGCGGGAGCGTCGCCTCGATTTCCGACGAGCGGGTTCGGGCGCGCTCGGTGAGGACGTACCACCGACCCCAGTAGACGCCGAGCGCAAGAAGCGCCCCGAGCGTCGCGCTCGAAAGCAAAAGCGCGAGGAACAGGTCGCGGAGCGGGAGCGCCTGAATGCTCGTGAGGCCGCCGAGGAAGCCGAGGGCGGACGGAAGAACTTCGCGAATCGTCTCGGACTGAACGGCGAGCGTTTCGAGCGTCACGGCGGCGAGGTAGACGCCGAAGACGCTCCCGGCGACGCCGAAGACCGCCGCCATGAGGAGCGTCCGCGAGGCGTACACCCGGTGGGTGACGCTCACGTGCGCCGCCCGCAATCGGTTGCGCTGTTCCCTTCGACGGGGGTTCTCGTTGGCGACGTAGAAGCCGAAGACGGAGAGCGAGACCCGCGAGACGAGGAGGTCGGCCGCGCGGCTCACCGGCGACAGGACGACGGGGAGGACGAGGAGGACAGCGAGGGCGAGGGGAAGCAGATACAGGTACTGCGCGGCGGCCATCTCAGGCCTCCGTGCCGGCGTCGACGATGTCCTCGTCGGCCTCGACGCGCCGCATCACGTCTTCCGAGTCCGCGTAGTACTCGTTGATGAGCGCGGTAAAGCGCCGGTAGTCGGAGACGTCCTTGTCGAGGAGGTACCGGAGGAACGTCTCGCGGCGCCGGAGTTCGCGTCGGAGTTCGGTCCGCGACCAGCCGTTCTCGCGCTGGATTTCGGTGAGCAGCGAGCTGTCGTTCCGGCTGAACGTGTCGGTTTCGGGCTCCCACGCGAACGCCGACGAGTAGTCGAGTTCGCCGGTCCGCTGGTCGATGTCGCCGATTTCGCCGATGGTCTGCGAGCGGCGGACGCGCTCGCCGTCGTGGCGGGTGAGCGTCTGGACGCACAGCAGGTCGAGCGACTGCACCATCGCGCGCGGGACGTTGATGGGCTCGTTTTCGAGGCGGTTGATGACCGTCTCGATGCTGTCTGCGTGCATCGTCGAGAACGTCGTGTGGCCCGTGTTCATCGCCTGAAACAGCGTCACGGCCTCGTCGCCGCGGACCTCGCCGACGATGATGTACTCGGGGCGATGCCGGAGCGCCGAGCGAAGCAGGTCGTACATCGAGATGTCGGTCCCCTCGTGGAGTCGCTCGCGGGTGACAGACGACAGCCAGTTGTCGTGGTAGAGCGCGAGTTCGCGGGTGTCCTCGATGGACAGCACCTTCGACCGCGGCGGGACGAACATCGACACCGCGTTCATCGAGGTGGTCTTCCCCGAGGCGGTGCCGCCCGCGAAGATGAGGCTCTTGTTGTGTTCGATGCAGAGCCACAAATAGGCCATCTGCTCGATGGAGAACGTGCCGTAGCGCACGAGGTCGATGGGCGTGAACGGTTCTTCGGCGTAGAGGCGGATGGTGAACGCGGACCCGCGCGGCGTGACCTCCTCGCCGAGAGCCAACTCGGCGCGCGCGCCGTTCGGGAGCGTCGTCCCGAGGACGGGGTCGCCGACGCTGATGTGCTGGCCGGAGCGCTGAGCGAGGCGGATGACGAAGTTATCGAGTTCCTCGGCCTCGAACGAGACGTTCGTGGCGATGTCGGTGTACTCGTCGTGGTAGACGAAAAGCGGCAGGTCGTAGCCGTCACACGAGATGTCCTCGATGTGCGGGTCCTTCATCAGCGGGTCCAGGCGACCGTAGCCGTGGAAGTCGCGCCGGAGGTAGTACAACAGCGTGTAGAAGGTGTTCATGTCGAGTTCCAGCCCGTACTGTTCGAGAAGCGACTGGAGCTCTTCGACGAGCGCCGACTCGGTTCGTGGGTCCGTCTCGCGGCGGTACAAAAGCGGGTCGCGCACGTCGGTACGGACGCGTTCGAGCAGGGCCGCCTCGAACCCGTCGAGGTCGGGTTCGACGGTGTGGTACTGGTGGGCGGTCGCGTCCGTGTCGTAGGTGACGACGACGTAGGCGAAGGGGGCGTTCACCCAGTAACGCTCGACTTCCTCGTGGCCCTCGGGAATCTCGTAGGTCCCGAGCGGCGTGTCGTCGGGCGAAAGCGGGAGCACGTCGAGGTTCGACCCCCGCAGCATCTCCGCGGTCCGGCGCAGGAGCCGTCGGGTCTCGGCGGTCGCGGCGTCGAACTCCCCGTCGGCGAGGAGTCTCAACACCCCCCGGTCCACCGGCGGGTCGTGCGTCGCCTTCGTCTCGTTCGTCGTATCTCGTGCCATCGTCACCCGGTTGGTTGGTCGGGAGGTATGGTGGGTTGGAACTTAAAAGGTCCGCGCGGGAGACTGTCACTCAGCGAGAACGACCCGGTCCACGGCTCGCGTTCAGGTCCGGTCGACCGTCAGGAGCACGCCGGCGAGAACGAGCGAGATGACGACGCCGAGCGGGAGCGGAATGCCCGGGAGGCCGCGCGTCACGAGCAGGTACGTCGCCGCGGCGAGGACGACGCCGACGACGCCGAGGAGGCCGCCGAGGACCCGAACGGGGTCGACCGGGCCGGCTTCGACCCGCTCGTCGCGCAGGTAGTAGACGATGGAGAACAGGACCGCGAGCGCGAGGACGGCCGCGCCGACGACCCACGCCTGATAGGCGACGGCGACGGTCTGTCCCGACTGGAGCGAGAGCGCGGACAGCGGGCTTCTGACCGCGACGCGACTGGAGAGTCCCCACGCGAACTGAATCTCGGCGAAGGGAAACCGAACGAAGAGCAGGCTCACGCCCGAGAGATTCGGCGTGTACGTGACGTTCCACGGGAGGAGCGCGCAGAGCCACGTCGAGACGACGGCCAGCGCACCCGCGTGTTCGGAGCGGACCCAGACCATAGGACAATCGCACGGGCTGACAGGTAAAAACTACCGACAGTCCGGGGCGCGTCGGCCGACGGCGGAGTCGCGGGCGACACCCGCGAGGGGAGCACTCAGGAGAGTCATTCCTCAGGAGAGTCGTTCGGGGTCGCCGTGAGTCAGGTCGCTCTCCTCGGCGTCGCCGGTGTTGAGCGTCTCGGTCGGTTCGACGAGAAGCACTTCGGTCGGTTCGAGCGCCACGGGTCGGTGTTCGACGCCGCGGGGGACCACGAGGAGGTCGCCCGGCCCGAGTTCCGCGTCGTCGCGGTCGCGGAACTCGATTCGGAGCCGTCCGTCGCGGACGAGAAACAGCTCGTCGGTCTCGTCGTGGGCGTGCCAGACGAACTCGCCGTCGAGCTTCGCGACCTTCACCGCGTAGTCGTTCAGCTCTGCGGCGATTCGCGGGGCCCACGTCTCGTCGAACGACGCGAAGTTCTCGTCGAGGTTGACGGGTTCCATGCGGTTCGCTCGCGGCGGCGGCCGATAACGGTTGTGACGAGCGGGCGTCGAGCGGGCGCCGAACCGGCGTAATCAGCCGGTTTCGACGCCGGAAGCGTGGTTCCGGCGGCGTCACGTTAATAGGCAGCGCAGTACAACCAACGGTACGGAATGCGGCGTGACTACTTCGAACTCGATGTCCGCGATGTCGATTGGTACGAGGACGACGGCGACCCCCGCCAACCGACGGTATCTATCGACTTCTACGGCCCGGCCGAGGAGCTTCGGTCGCGGTTCCTCTCGACCAGCGGCGACGTGCTCGCCGCGGAGGAACTGGACGTCTCCTTTCGGCTGCAAGACTCCGTCGACGACTCTGACGCCCGCGGCGTCGTGAGCGTGACGGACCGACTCACCGGGGACTACGTCCTCGAACTCAACGCTCGCGCCGACGACGTGCTGGACTTCATCCGCGCGGCCCGCGAGTACGGACGCGTCGCGGGCGACGACGAGGGCCGCTACCGCGTCGACGTGGCCATCGAGGGCGACCACTTCGAGACCTTCGAGAAATCGACGTTCCTCGTCTACGACGGCGACGGAACGCTCCTGCGGAGCCAGAGCCTCATCCCCTCGGGCGTCGAACTCTGAGCGGGGGCTCGCCGGCCGACGGCGCGGACGACGTTCTCTCTCGATGCGTTCCTCACGCTCGTTCGTGTACGATATCGGGGCGAACCACGTATTCTTTACCGACCGCACCCACAGAGAGTAGCGTGAGAAACGTAACCGACCGCACGAGAAATCCGTTCGACATGCGACCGTCGTGTGACCGGTTCGTCCCCGGCTACGGCGACGCCAACGCCGACTTCCACGTCATCGGCGACCATCCCGGCGTCCACGGGGGCATCGAGACTGGCATCCCCTTTTCGGGGGAGGCGGGCGACAAACTGTTCGCGGCGCTCGAAGACGGCGAACTGCTGGCCGAGGCCGGCGACGAACCGACCGTCAACAGCACGTTCTTGTCGTACCTGCACATGTGCGTGCCGGACGGGACGCCGTCGGCGGCCGACTACACCGACATGGAGCGCTTTTTCGACGCGGAACTCCGTGCCATCGCCGCGCACGTCCTCCTGCCGGTCGGCGCGGTGGCGACCAAGCACGTGCTGAACAACTACACGTCCGTCGGCTGGAAGACCGACGTGGACATGGAGGAACTCCACGGCGAGGAACTCCGCGGGAGCGGCTTTCTCGTGTTGCCCATCAAGGACCCCGCCGAGTGGGACGACGGCGACCACGACGAACTCGTCGCCGGCCTGCTGGAGCTACAGTCGACCGACTTCCGCCGCGAGTCAGACCTCGGCCGCTTCATGCCCGGAGCGGACCCGTATCTGGTCAGATAGCCTATTTTCGGCCGTATTCGACCGTCGTCCACGTATTCGATAGATTCTTCACGATTCTGGCGTCCGTTCGTCCAGTAACAACCATGAAGGTTATCATATGTTCAGTTGATACGGCTATATGGCTCACATAAGAGCATATTTATCCAGTCGTTCTGGAGGCCGTGGTTCTAATTGGCGATAACAAAGGACTTTTTACAACTAGTGTCTAACGTGGTGTTGACGCGCGTGGTTCGATTCACTTCCGCCGGGCGCGTCAGGCAGCTGTGAGACTGGTGCTCCTCACAGTGGCTTGGTCAGTCCGGGGACCTGCGCTCGGCCGCGGTCCCCGCTCTTAACTCAGACACGAGCGATAGCTCGGCGTCTCGCCGTCACGTAACCGCGTACACCTCCGAGAGCGACTGCTGTCTGGTCAGAGCTTGTCCGCGAGTCGCTTGAGCGCGCCGTACCCGTACTCCGTGATCGGTTCTCCGTGTCCCATGGCGACCACGTCGACCGGCGGGCAGCGCGCCGCGAACTCGCGGACGCTCCGCCTGTTTTCCGCGGCGTCGGTCGCGAGGATGCCCGGCAACAGCCCGAGGCTCCCGTTCGACTCGCGGACCATGTCGCCGACGAACGCGACGCCGTGGTTCTCGTGGACGAACGCGGTGTGGCCGGGGGTGTGCCCGGGCGTCCGGTACGCGACGAAGCCGCCGAGTTCGTCGCCGTCGCGGACGACCTCCACGGTGTTCGTCGGTCGGTCGAGAAACGACGTGAGTACGCGCTGCGCCGCGCCCTTCGCCGACCGGAGCGACGGCTTCGACGCGCCTGTCAGGTGTGAGGCGTCCGGCTCGGCGAGGTGAATCGGCACGTCGTCGCGGAGGCTGAGCGAGGCGAGCGTCCCGACGTGGTCGAGGTCGAAGTGGGTCACGAGCACCCGGTCGATAGCGCCGGGGTCGAGGTCCACGCGGGCGAGGCCGCGGAGGAGTCGGTCGCGGTCCCGCGGCGTCCCGGCGTCGACGAGCACCGTCTCCGAGCCGTCGGAGACGAGGTACGCGTTCGCGGCACGGAGTCGGAACCGCCGGACCGAGTCGGTCGGGATGGCCATACCGAACCGTCGGACGCGAACGACAAAAATCGTGGGCGACGGCGACCCGCGGGCCGCGGCTCCCGAGCGCGGACCGCGCCACCGGGAGGCCCTCACCGCGCCGGTCAGCGCGAGGCGAAGAGATACCGACCGGCGTCGACGACGAAGCCGCCGGCCCCGAGAAGCGGGCAGACGGCGAAGCCGAGGAGGTCGACCGCGACGGGTCTTCCGATACCGACCGCGCCGGCCGCCACGAGCGCCAGCGGGACGGCCGCCGCGAGCGCGTAGAACCACGTGGTCCACGCGTGGCCGAACCGGGCGATAACCGCGACGAGCGAGACGGCGAGGAGCGCCGCCGCGACCGGGAAGACGAGCACCGTTGGTGTCGGCGTCGCCGCCGCGGTCTGCAGGGTGGCGAGGCTCGGCACCGACAGAGGCGACAACGCGAGGAGCCCCGCGGCGGGCGCGGCAGTATCGAGCGACGTGAGCGCGGTCACGAACTCCGCCCCGTCGCCCGCGAGATGCCACGCGAAGCCGCCGAGATACGCGAGGAGTGCGGCGAGCGAGACGCCCCATCCGTACCAAAGCGGGTTCGTCGCCCCGGACGCCGACGCTGACGCGGCCGCCGACTCGGAATCGTCGCGCTCGCGTTCGAACCGGCCGGTCGTCCCCGTCCGACTGGATTGCGATTTTCCGGTGCGGGTTCGTGACGACGAGGACGAGGACGACCGCGAGGAACCCGTAGACCGCGACGACGAGGACGAAGAAGACGACTGCGAGGTGCGCGAGCGACTCGACCGGCCCGACCGCGACGAACTCGCGGTCGAGGACGAAGACGACGCGCGTCCGGACGCCGACCGTCGGGAGGTCGAGGACGACCGAGAAGACGAAGAAGACGACCGAGCGGAAGAAGACGAGGAGGACGACGTTGTGGTGGAGGACGACGACCGCCCCGAATCCGACCGGTCGCCGGCGTTCGACCCGCCGGAACCGCCGTTCTCACCGGCCTTCCCGGGGAACTTGAACTTCGTCAGGCCGTCGAGGCGTTTCTCGACGTACGTCCCGTGACCCATCCGGTCGTAGTCGGCGCGCTCGGCGTCGTCGGTGAGGACTTCGTAGGCCTTCCGGACGACGGTGAACTGCGCGGTCGCTCGCTCGTCGTCGTTGACGTCGGGGTGATACTCCCGAGCGCGCTGACGAAAGGCCTGCTTTATTTCCGCCGTCTCGGCGTCGCGTTCGACCCCGAGGAGTTCGTAGAAGTCCACCGGCATTCGACGTGCGATTCGATGCGACGCCGGCTTTTGAATGTACCGGGCGTTCGCCCGACGAGCCGGGCCGTCAACGGACCAGCCGCCGGCGAGTGTACGACAAACCGCGGGACGCCGCGCCCTCGTGACCATTCGGAATAATCATGAACCTCGGCGGTCAGGTGGCCGCATGGAACGGATACGGCTCGGCAACACCGTCTTCGAGGGCCTGAACAACGCCTACCTCCTCCCCGGTGACCGGCCGACGCTGGTCGACGCCGGCGTCGCGACCGACTCGGTCCGCCGAGACCTCCGCGAGGGACTCGACGCGGCCGGCTACGAGGTCGCCGACCTCGAAGCAATCGTCCTCACCCATTGGCACGCCGACCACGCCGGTCTCGCGGGCGAACTCCAGGCCGAAAGCGGCGCACCCGTGTACGTCCACGCCGACGACGCGGGCATCGTCGCGGGTGACCCGGACGCCATCGCGGCCGAGCGCGAGATTCGCGAGCGCCGATTCGAGGAGTGGCGTATTCCCGACGAACCACTCGCCGAAGTGACCGCGTTCCTCGACGGCCACGACGACCTCCGGGGCGACCGGGTCGACGTGACGCCAGTCGAGGACGGCGACCGCATCGCCGCCGGCGACGGCGACCTCGAAGTCGTCCACCTCCCCGGCCACGCCGCGGGGCTGAGCGCCTTCGCCTTCGACGGCGAGCGCGGCCGCGAGGCGTTCGTCGGCGACGCCATCCTCCCGAAGTACACGCCGAACGTCGGCGGCGCGGACCTCCGGGTCGACCGCCCGCTCGAAACCTACCTCGACAGCCTCGCGCGCCTCGCCGACCGCGACTTCGCGCGGGCGTGGCCCGGCCACCGCGACCCCATCGACGACCCCGCCGGCCGGGCGCGCGTCATCGCCCAACACCACCGCGAGCGCACCGAGCGCGTCGTCTCGGTCCTCGACGACCACGGGCCGGCCGACGCGTGGACCGTGAGCGCCCGCCTGTTCGGCGACCTCTCGGCCATCCACATCCTCCACGGCCCCGGCGAGGCGTTCGCCCATCTGGACCACCTCGTCGCCGAGGGCGTCGTCGCGCCGCCGGACGACGGCGGGCGGTACGAACTCCTCGACGCGGACCCGGAATTCGACGAACTGGTCGCGGTCCCCGAGACGAAACGTTAAAACGCCGCTGGAGGGAACGGAGAGCCATGGAACTGCGGGTCATCGACAAGACCGACGAGGAACTCCGCATCGAAATCGGCGGCGAGGACCACACCTTCATGAACGTCCTGAAGGGCGAACTCCTCCAGACCGACACCGTCACGGCCGCGACCTACGACGTGAACCCCGAGCAGTCCGGCGGACAGACGGACCCCGTCCTCTCTATCAAGACGGAACCCGGCGTCGACCCCCTCGACGCGCTCGCGGAGGCCGCCCGGGGCGTCCAGCGCACCGCCGACGACTTCACCGACGCCTACCGCGCCGGTATCGACGCGTAATCTGCGGGTTCTCTCTCGTTTCCGCTCGGCCGCGAGCGGCGCGTTTCTCGGTTACGCTCCCCCGCCGCCCGGTCCCTCGTAGTCCTTCTCGCCGGCCTCGATACGGACGTCGAGCCAGTTCTCCATCGGAACCAGCGGGCACTCGTAGCGCGGCGAATAGGCGCAAAACGGGTTGTACGCGTAGTTGAAATCGACCACCCACCGTTCGTCGTCCGTCCGGTCCGCGGCTTCGAGGTCGAGGTAGCGGCCGGCTCCGTACGTCTCCTCGGTGTTCGTCTCGTCGCGGAACGGCACCCACAGGCGGTCCTCGTCGGCGTCGGCCCGGTAGGCGTCGAGCGCGTAGGATTCGCCGTCGACCTCGAACTCGAAGCGTCCCCACGCGAGATACTCGCGCTCGCCGTCGGTCGAGGTACCGATGGTGATGCGCTCGGGGTCGTCGTACTCCCGGAGTTCGAGTTCGAACCGGAGGTCGGGGTCGGGGTCGAAGTAGTCGAGGCCGTCGAAAAACTCCCGCTGGTCCGGCGGAATCGGGGAGTTGCGGTCCGCGGCGAGATAGCGGTCCTTCTCTTCGCGGTGCGTACGGAGGGCGTCGAGCCACGCGTCGTCGGTCATCTCGGGTCGAGATACGGCGCGCCGGCGGGTTAAGATTGGTTCCGACTGCGCGGGGGTCGCACGACCGGCGGGTCGGGGCGGGGACGAGAATACTGCGAGAAGAGGACGAAGAGAGACGGGAACCGGTCGCGGAGTCGCGGACGCTTACAGCCGTACCGGCACGTCGCGCTCGTCGAGGTACTCCTTGACGTCCTGAATCGTGTACTCGTCGAAGTGGAAGATAGAGGCGGCGAGACCCGCGTCCGCGCCGGCCTCGGTGAACACTTCGTGCATGTCCTCGGGGCCGCCACAGCCGGAGGAGGCGATGACGGGCGTCGAGACGTTGTCGCAGACGGCCTTCGTCAGCGGGATGTCGTAGCCGTCTTTCGTGCCGTCGGCGTCGATGGAGTTGATGAATAGTTCGCCCGCGCCGCGGGACTCGGCCTCGCGGGCCCACTCGATAACGTCGACGCCGGTGCCCTCGCGGCCGCCCTTGACGGTGCACTCGAACCAGCAGGACTCGCCGTCCACCTCGGCGTAGTGCTCGCCCGCCTCGTCGTAGCGTCGGCGGGCGTCCACCGAGATGACGATGCACTGACTGCCGAAGGAGCGCGCGCCCTCCTCGATGAGGTCGGGGTTCTGGAGCGCCGCGGTGTTGATAGAGACCTTGTCCGCGCCGGCGCGGAGCGTCTCTTTGATGTCGTCGCGGGTGCGGATACCGCCGCCGACGGTCAGCGGGATGAACACCTCGTCCGCGACCTTCGAGACGGTGTCGAGCATCGTTTCGCGCCCCTCGGCGGAGGCGGTGATGTCGAGGAAGACGAACTCGTCCGCGCCCGCCTCGTTGTACAGTTTAGCCATCTCGACCGGGTCGCCCGTGTACTTCAGGTCCTCGAAGTTGACACCGGTGTAGACGGCCGGGTTCCCGTCCTCGTCGAGGTCAACGTCGATACAGGGGATGATGCGCTTCGTGAGCATTCGCTACCGAATCGTTGGCGAAAGAGCCGTTTCACCGTTTCGACTACGGCAGGGGGGTTCGGGAGAACCGGGACGTACATCTCCGGACGGAACGACTCGTCTCTCGTGAACTCCCCAACTGTGTTCCACCTCCACTACCACGTCCCCGATATCGACCACGCCACGTCGGTTCTCTCGTCGCACGGAATCGCCCCCGTCGCGCGTTTCGGAACCGCCGCCGGCGAGTCGGTCGCGCTGGCGGCCGACGACGACGCCCCGGACGACTTCCGCCTGCGGTTGCAGACGAATCGCAGCGGGATGGCCGACGTGACGCTCACGCCCGGCCCGAGGCTTTCGTTCGACCACCTCGGGGTGGTCGTCGCCGACGTGTCGGCGGTCGTCGAGCGGGCGACAGCGCGAGATTGGCCGGTGACCGAGAACGAGCGGCGGACGTTCCTCGTCACCCCGTGGGGATTCCGAATCGAACTCCAATCGCCGGACAGCGACCTCCTCTCGGAACTTGGGTCGGCCGATGACTGCCGCTTCGAGTCGGTGTCGCTCGTCGTCGCCGACGAGATTCGCGAGGCGGTCGATACCGGAATCCGGTCGGTCGTCGGCGAGGTGGCTACCCTCCGAGTCCGGGGCGGCCCGCACGATGACCCGGCGGTGCGTGAGGCGACGCTGGCCGGCCGAGTGTGTGACAACGCGCACTTCGAGATGGCGTCGCTCGCACCGACGGAACGCGCGTGAAGACGCGCTCCGCCAAAGAATCACTTTGATACCGGTTCCGCGAGGAGGAGACCCAGAGACAGGTTCCACGATGGCCGACCCCACCGAAGTCATCAGCCTGTTGGTCGTCACCGAGTACGTGGTGCTGTCCGCAGTCGTGTTGCTTTTGGTCCCGCTGGAAGCGGCCGCGCCGATTCTCCCGCTCTGCCTCGTATTTCTGGTTACGCTTCACTTGTATCGGTCGTGAGTCGGTCGGCGCGCAGTCGGTGTGGGTCGTCGGCGCGGGAGTCGTCTCCGCGGACACGTTGTAGCGACGCCGGTGAGTCGATGGTGGCGACGCGGAGCGCCCGCGGACGACGGTTAGGTGCGTTTTTGTACCGCGAACCCGTCGCCCCGCGTATGAGCGACGACCACGACCACGGCGGCCACGGACACGACGACCACCACGCGGACGAGGACGCCCGCGTCACCTCCCCGATGCAGGAGTTCTCGATGAGTCAGGTCACGACCGGCATCCTCGTTCTCGTCGTCGGCCTCGTCGTCGTGTTCGGCCTCCCGCTGGCGCTGGCGTAAGCGCGCCCGGGACCCCCAGAACCGGCAATTTGTACGAACTTCCGCGTTCTCTCCCCTTTTCAGACCGACGCTGCTACGGGCCAGTGTGAAATCTATCGTCGTCACCGAGTTCGGAAGTTCCGACAGCCTCGAACTGCGGGAGACCGAGACGCCCGAACCGGGCCCGGGCGAGGTCCGCATCGCCGTCGAGGCCGCCGGCATCAACTTCGCCGACATCATGCAGCGGCGCGGGACCTACCGAGACGGTCCGGAGCCGCCGTACACGCCGGGGATGGAGGCCGCGGGCACCATCGACGCGGTCGGCGAGGGCGTCGACCGCGAAGTCGGCGAGCGCGTCGTCGCCATGACCGGCGGCGGGGCGTACGCCGAGTACGTCACCACGCCGGCCCCGACGCTGTTCGACGTGCCCGAGTCGATGTCGTTCGCCGAGGCCGCCGGCTTCCCCGTCCAGTTCCTCACCGCCTACAACTGCCTCCACGAGTGGGGCGACCTCGCGGACGACGAGCGCGTGCTGATTCAGGCGGCCGCCGGCGGCGTCGGCACCGCGGCGGTCCAACTCGCCTCCCACGCCGGCGTCGAGACGTTCGGCACGGCCAGCACCGAGGAGAAACTCGACCTCGCGGCCGACCTCGGCCTCGACCACGGCATCCAGTACACCGAGGAGGACTTCCGCGAGGTCGTCGCCGACGAGACCGACGGCGCGGGTGTCGACCTCGTCCTCGACGGCGTCGGCGGCGAGACGTTCGAGCGCAGTCTCGACGCCCTCGCCGACTTCGGCCGACTCGTCACCTACGGCGCGGCCTCCGGCGACGCGGCCGAAGCGGACCCGACGCGCCTGCTGTTCGAGAACAAGTCCGTCATCGGCTTCCACCTCGGAAGCGCGATGCAACAGCGCCCCGAGTCGGTCCTCGGCGCGGTGCCGAAACTGTCCGAACTGCTCGCCGCGGGCGAACTCGACGTGGTCGTCGGCGAGGCGTTCGACCTCGAAGACGCCGCGGCGGCCCACGAGTACATCGAAGCCAGAAAGAGCAGCGGAAAAGTCGTCCTCGAACCGTAGCGAGGCGGTGCGACGCGGACGCGTTTTTGCAGTTTAGGTTTCGGTTCAGTCGAGTTCACGCGCGAGCACGTCGCGCAGGTCGGCGATGTCGGCCGCGCCGTAAGCGACCTCGTCGCCGTCGACCGCGAGCGAGAGCGTCGCGTCGTCGGTCGTCGCCCCGAGTTCGACCACGGGAACGTCGCCCGCGAGGTCGCGGAGCGCGGCCTCGTCGGTCGTCTCGACGACGACGCGACCGGGCGTCTCCTCGAACAGCGAGACGTAGTCGGCGACGGACACGTCCGCGCCGACCTCGTCGGTGACCATCTCGGCCAGCGCGACCGCGAGGCCGCCGTGGCTCACGTCGTGGACCGCGACCGTGGACTCGTCGGCCGCGACCGTCCGAATCGTCTCGACCGCCGTCGCGGCGTCGGCGTCCTCGGGGAGTGCCGGGAAGGCGTCGGAGCCGCCGACGTGTTCGAGGACCGCCGAACCGCCGAGCGCGCCGCCGTCGAAGCCGACGAGGAACAGGTCGCCCTCGCCCGAAAGCGAGAGGCCGGGCGAGGAGCCGTCCGCCTTACCCACCATCGCCAGCGTCGGCGTCGGCGGAATCGGACCGGAGACGGAGTCGTTGTACAGCGAGACGTTGCCGCCGACGACCGGGACCGAAAGCGCCCGGCACATGTCGGCGAGGCCGTCGACGATGCCCTTGAAGCCGCCGTACACGTCGGGTTTCTCGGGGTTGCCGCCGTTGAGACAGTCGACGGTCGCGAGGGGCGACGCGCCCTTCGCGGCGAGGTTGGTCGCGTTCTCGAAGGCGACGGCGCGCGCGCCGTCGTAAGGCGCGGCGGTCGTCCAGTTGGGGTCCGCGCCGCCGGTGAACGCGAGTTTCGTGTCAGCTTCGGGCACGTCGAGGAGCGCCGCGTCGTCGCCGGGCCGGCGGGCGGTCCGCAGGCCGACCTCGTGGTCGTACTGGCGGTAGACCCAGCGCTTCGACGCCGTGTTGGGGTCGGAGACGACCGCCTCGAACGCGTCTTCGAGGTCGAACGCGGGCAGGTCGCGCTCCGCCGACACGGGTTCGACGGAGTCGAGGTCGTTCATCGGCGCGCCCTCGGCGAGGAACTCCGGGGGCACGTCGACGACGGGTTCGCCGTCGAAGGTGCAGACGTAGTTGCCCTCGACGACCTCGCCGATGACGGCGCTGCCGAGGTCGAAGCGCGCGGCGAGTTCCTGCACGCGCTCGACGTTCTCGGGGGTCACCTCGTAGCACATGCGCTCTTGGGACTCCGAGAGGAGAATCTCGAAGGCGTTCATGTTCGGCTCGCGCTGGTGGACCTTTTCGAGGTCGATTTCCGCGCCGAAGCCGCCCTTGGCGACGAGTTCCGAGGACGCGCCGCCGAGGCCGGCGGCCCCGAGGTCGCGGGCGGACTCGACGAGTTCCTCGTCGATGAGCGCCTCGTTGCACTCGATGAGCAGTTTCTCCGTGTAGGGGTCGCCGACCTGCACCGCGGGGCGGTCTTCGGTTTCGGCGTCCTCCGCGAGGTCTTCGCTGGCGAAGGACGCGCCGCCGAGGCCGTCGCGGCCGGTCGAACTACCGACGAGGACGAGCTTGTTACCCGCCTTCTGGGCTTCGGCCGTGACGAGGCGGTCGGCCGACAGGAGGCCGACGCAGGCGACGTTGACGAGGGGGTTGCCCTCGTAGTTCTCGTGGAACGAGGTCGAACCGGTCACGGTGGGGACGCCGATGGCGTTGCCGTAGTCGGCGATGCCCTCGACGACGCCGTCGAGGAGGTACCGCGAGTGCTCGCGGTCGAAGTCGCCGAAGTAGAGGCAGTCGGCGAGCGCGATGGGGTACGCGCCCATCGAGAGGGTGTCGCGGACGATGCCGCCGACGCCCGTGGCCGCGCCGTCGTAGGGGTCGACGTAGGAGGGGTGGTTGTGGCTCTCGATACCGAGCGTGATGTAGGTGTCGTCGTCCAGAGCGACGACCGCCGCGTCGTCACCGGGGCCGATGACGACCTGGTCGCCCTCCGAGTCGAACGCCGACAGAAGCGGGCGAGACGACCGGTAGGCGCAGTGTTCGCTCCAGAGGTTTTCGAAGAGTATCTCCTCGGCCGGCGTCGGGTCTCGACCGAGCTCGGCGACGACGAGGTCGCGGTCCGCGTCGGAAAGCGTCATTCACTGGTATGGTCAGAACGCACATTGTAAACCCTTTCTATGTGCACGAACGTGCGTAAAATGTGGTCGGGGTCGCCGTCGCGGCCGTCATCCGACTCACGCGGGCGTGTACGGCGGCGACTCGGCGCGGATTATCTCCGTCAGCTCGTGCATCTCGTCTTGGAGCAACACGAGCAGGTCGTCCATCGTGACGATGCCCGTCAGCCTGCCGCCGTCGGTTATCGGGGCGCGCCGGACGCCGTGTTCCCGCATCTGCCGGAACAGGTCGAAGACGCCCACGTCGGCGTCGACGGTGAACGGTCGCTCGGTCATCGCGTCTTTCGCCGTCATCCCGCTCGTGTCGCCGCCGGCGGCGACGCACTTGAGCGCGATGTCTCGGTCGGTCACGATGCCCCGGATGTCGTCGCCGTCCGCGACGACGACCGAACCGACCTTTCGGTCCTCCATCAGCTTCGCCAACTCTCGAATCGGCGTGTCTTCCCTCGCTGTCACCAGTTCGTCTTTCGGTCGTGCAATGTCTCGTACGGTCATCTCTCTCACTCCGGTGGAACCACGCGGTGTGGGTACGCCACCAATCGATGTTCGTCGCCCGCGATATTATTTCTGTATTCTTACATTTCGACCAGTTTCGGCGGTATGTCGGCGCGTGCGGAGTGTCTGCGGATAGTGACGGTCTCTCGCCTCGGCGTCATCAACGGGTGGAGTGCTCCGATACACCCCAGCGCTGTGCGTGAGGGACACACGCCAATCACACCGGGACCGGGGCGCTTTTTTAGCCTCCATCGTTAGGAGACGGTGTGTTATCGGTCGAGTTGCACTCGCATTCGTCTCTGTCCTACGACGGGAGAGACCCAATCGAGTACCTCCTCGAACAGGCGGTCGCGGTCGGCTTGGACGCCCTCGCCGTGACCGACCACGACGAGATAGACGCCAGCCTCGAAGCCGCGGAACTCGCCGCCGACTACGGACTGGTCGGCATCCCCGGGATGGAAGTCACCTGCGCCGCGGGCCACGTACTCGCCTTGGGCGTCGAGGAACTGATTCCCGCGGGGCTGTCGTACGACGAGACGCTCGACCGCATCCACGACGCCGGGGGTATCGCCGTCGTCCCGCACCCGTTCCAGAAATCGCGCCACGGCGTCGCCCCGCATATCTCCAGCGCGCAACTCGCCAGCGCCGACGCCATCGAAATCTACAACTCGCGGCTCCTCACCGGCATCGCCAACCAGCGCGCCGAGCGGTTCGCCAAGCGGCGGAACCTCCCGATGACCGCCGGAAGCGACGCCCACATCGCGGAGATGGTCGGACAGGCAGTTACCGAGGTCGGCACCGACACCCGAAGCGCCGACGCCATCCTCTCGGCCGTCGCCGAGGGGCGAACCAGCGTCGTCGGCAACAAGACCCCGTGGCGCATCTCGTTCCGGCAGGCCGCGGGCGGCGCGACCCGACGCCTGAAACACGCCCTGACGGACCTGTTCTGATGCGCGGCGCATCCCCCGTCCTCGTCCGGCGCGCCCTCGCCGACCGCGACCCGCTCCCCGGAACCGCGGGCTTCGCGGGCGAACTCGACGGCCGACTCGTCCGCGACGTACTCGGTCGCCAACCGCTCTTCTCCGAGCGCGCCGACCCCGCGACGTGGTCGTTCGACCACCGCGACTTCGACGACCCGGTCGCCGTCCCCGCCGGTCACGCCCGCGAGACGACCGGAGCGGCCGCCGGTGACGACGAGCACGTCTGGTCGCTCCCCGCCCCGCCGGCCGCGACCGACCGCGACGCCGCGCTCGAACGCGTCCGCGAGGCCGTCTTCGACTCGGTTCAGTCGGTCGATGACGACGGCCTCGCCGTGGCCTTCTCCGGCGGCGTCGATTCGGCGGTCGTCGCGACCGGCGTCCCCGACGCACCCTGTTACGTCGCTGGCTTCGAGGGCTCCCACGACGTCGCTGCCGCCCGTGAGGCCGCCGCCGCGATGGGCCGCGACCTCACCGTGGTCGAACTCACCCACGAGGCGCTCGAACGCGCCGTCCCGGAAATCGTCGCCGCGCTCGGGCGGACGAACCCGATGGACGTGCAAATCGTCCTCCCGCTGTATCTGCTCGCCGAGCGGGTCGCCGGAGATGGCTACGACCGCCTCGCGGTCGGGCAGGGCGCGGACGAACTGTTCGGCGGCTATGCGAAGGTCCAGAAGGCCCCCGACGACCCGCGAGTCGAGGCCGAAACCGTTCGTGGGGCCGCCCGCGAGATGGTTCTCACGCTCCCCGACCAGCTCGAACGCGACCTGCTTGTCCTCCGCGCCGCGGGGGTCGAACCCGTCGCGCCGCTCCTCCACGACCGGGTTGTCTCAGCGGCGCTCCCGCTTCCGGGGGAATTACTCGTGGACGGCGACCGCCGGAAGGTCGCGCTCAGGGAGGCCGCGAGCGACGTGCTCCCCGAGTCGGTCGCCGAGGCGGACAAGAAGGCGGTCCAGTACGGGACCTACGCCTCGCGCGAACTCGACCGGCTCGCGCGACAGGCGGGATTCAAGCGGCGGATGGAGAACCACGTCGAGCAGTACGTCGAATCGCTCGTGGAGTAGGTCGGGTCCGTTCGGTCTCGTCGGTCCCGCCCAGTCCGGCTCAGTTTTCGGTCTCGTCGCCGACGGCCTCGATGGCCTCCAGCGCGAACTGAACCGTGTCGGGGTCGAGGTCGCTCTCGCGGAGGTCGGACTCGTCGTACCACGCCCAGACCTCGGGGTCGGCCTCGCCCGGCGCGGGGTCGATGTCGCGGGAGTCCACGCGGGCGTAGAAGATGTGGTCGATGTGCTGGTGGCCGACCGAGCCGTCGTCGTGGACGTTGATGTCGTAGAGCATTTGCTGGCGGGGCTGTGGGAGCGCTTGGCCGTCAGGCGCGGGGACCGACGCCGTGTCATCGACGAGTTCCGGGTCGAGGCCCGTCTCCTCGCGGACCTCGCGCAGGCCGGCCTCGTGGGGGAGTTCGTCGCGGTCGACGTGGCCGCCCGGCGGGATACGGATGCCGAGGCGCTCGTGTCGGTGGAGGGCCACCGCGCCGTCGTTGACGATGTACACGGTCGAGGTGAAATGTCGCGTCGTCTCCATGGCTGTGGCTCCGGAGCGAGCGGCATGGCTGTTGCGGAACGAGGTGAGGCCGGGCGAGACGGAGCGGAACGAAACGAGGCGAGCCGAGACGCGACGGCGCGAAACGAACAGACCGGCCGGGTTAGGGCAGTTGGACCTGTTCTTCGGCTTCGAGCAGTTCGTGGTAGCGGTTGCGGATGGTGACCTCCGAGATGTTGGCGACCTCGGAGACCTCGTTCTGCGTCACCTTCTCGTTGGTGAGAAGCGAGGCCGCGTAGACGGCGGCGGCGGCGAGGCCGACCGGCGACTTGCCGGAGTGGACACCCTGTTCTTTGGCGTTCTTCAAGAGCTGTCGGGCGCGCCGCTCGGACTCGTCGGAGAGGCCGAGGTCGCTGGCGAACCGCGGGACGTACTGCTCGGGGTCGGCGGGCTTGATTTCGAGCTTCAGCTCGCGGACGACGTAGCGGTAGGTCCGGGCGATTTCGTCCTTCTCGACGCGCGAGACGCTCGTAATCTCGTCGAGCGAGCGAGGGGTGTCGGCCATGCGGGCGGCGGCGTACAGCGCCGAGGTGGCGACGCCCTCGATGGAGCGGCCGGGGAGCAGGTCGTCGTCGAGCGCGCGGCGATAGATGACCGAGGCGGTCTCGCGGACGTTGTCCGGGAGGCCGAGCGCGGAGGCCATGCGGTCGATTTCGCCGAGCGCCTGCTTGAGGTTGCGCTCCTTGGAGTCTCGGGTGCGGAACCGCTCGTTCCACGTGCGAAGTCGCTGCATCTTCTCGCGCTGGCGGGACGACAGCGAGCGCCCGTAGGCGTCTTTGTTCTGCCAACCGATGTTGGTCGACAGCCCCTTGTCGTGCATCATGTTCGTCGTGGGCGCGCCGACGCGGGACTTCTGGTCTTTTTCAGAGGAGTTGAACGCGCGCCACTCGGGGCCGTGGTCTATCTCGTCTTCCTCGACGACGAGGCCGCAGTCGTCGCAGACCGTCTCGCCGTGTTCGGAGTCGGCGACGAGACTCTCCGAGCCACACTCGGGACACGAGGGCGTCTGCTCCCGCTCGGTGTCTGTCTGCTCGGTATCTTCCGTATTCTCATTGCGCACGCGCGCGTTGCCGGTCGTGAAACGTCGGACACTTTCTGTCATTTGTGTGCGAGAGAAGCAACTGGGAACGGTCGTTCTCCGTCTATTCGTATTGACTCTAGTTACTTATATCTGACGGCGCGGGGAGGACGGAATAGCCCGGGCCCGCACGGTCGGTCTCACCCACCTCGTCGGAGGTACCACCCGGGCGGTCTCACGCCGAGGTCCGGACGAAACGACCCACACCGAAACTCTTACTCCCGGTCTCCGTCACCTCCGATACATGAGCGATACGCCCGTCGACGCCGACGAGGTTCGACACGTCGCCGAGTTGGCGCGGGTCGACCTCGACGAGGACGAGGTCGAGGAGTTCGCGGCGCAGTTCGCGGACATCCTCGGCTACTTCGACGCCCTCGACGAGGTCCCCGAAGTCGACCGCGAGGACGAACTGGTGAACGTGATGCGCCCCGACGAGGTCCGCGAGGGCCTCACCCAAGAGGAGGCGCTCTCGAACGCCGCAGAGACCGAAGACGGCTTCTTCAAGGGCCCGCGGGTGTCGTAGATGTCGCTGAACGCCTTCATCACGAAAGAGACGCTCGACGGCTCCGACGACGGCCCGCTTTCGGGCAAGACGGTCGCCGTCAAGGACAACATCTCCACGGAGGGACTGCGGACGACCTGCGGCTCCGCGATGCTCGAAGACTACGTCCCGCCGTACGACGCGACCGTCGTCGAACTCCTGAAGGACGCCGGCGCGACCATCGTCGGCAAGGCCAACATGGACGAGTTCGGCATGGGTACGACGACCGAGACCTCGGCGTTCGGTCCGACCAAGAACCCCGTCGACGAGTCCCGCGTCCCCGGCGGCTCCTCCGGTGGCTCCGCGGCCGCCGTCGCCGCCGGCGAGGCCGACCTCGCGCTCGGCACCGACACCGGCGGCTCCATCCGCTGTCCCGCCGCGTTCTGCGGCGTCGTCGGCATCAAGCCGACCTACGGCCTCGTCTCGCGCTACGGCCTCGTCGCCTACGCGAACTCCCTCGAACAGATTGGCCCAATCGCACCGACCGTCGAGGACGCCGCCGCGCTCCTCGACGTCATCGCCGGCCCCGACGACCGCGACGGCACGACCCGCGACGCCGGCGCAGACTCGAACTACGCCGCGGCCGCCGACGGCGACGTGGAGGGCCTCACCATCGGCGTCCCGACCGAGTTCGTCGAGGGCGCGGACGAGGGCGTCGAAGAGGCGTTCTGGGCCGCGCTCGACGAACTCGAAGCGCAGGGCGCGGAGTACCGCGAGGTCAGCATGCCCTCCGTCGAGAAGGCCGTCGCCGCCTACTACGTCATCGCCATGTCCGAGGCGTCGTCGAACCTCGCTCGCTTCGACGGTGTCCGCTACGGCAAATCCGGCGGCTACGACGGCAACTGGAACGAGGCGTTCGCCCGCGCTCGCGAGGAGGGCTTCGGCTCCGAGGTCAAACGCCGCATCCTCCTCGGCACGTACGCCCTCTCCGCGGGCTACCACGACAAGTACTACGCGAAGGCGCAGGACGCCCGCGCGTGGGTCAAACAGGACTTCGACGAGACGTTCGAGGACGTGGATGTCGTCGCGTCGCCGACGATGCCCGTCCCGCCGTTCGAACTCGGCGAGAGCCTCGACGACCCGCTCCAGATGTACCTCGCCGACGCGAACACCGTGCCGGTGAACCTCGCGAACCTCCCGGCCATCTCGGTTCCGGCGGGCGAGACCGACGGCCTCCCGGTCGGCCTCCAACTCATCGGACCGAAGTTCGGCGAGGAGACCATCGTCCGCGCCGCGTCCGCGGTCGAGAACTGACTCAGTCTGGCGGTTTTTGTCGGGTGGTTTCAAACCCCTTGCAGCCGTAGCCACGCTATCATGCCCGCATATCGGCGCTGGAGTGACTACGGGGCCCGTGGGGTTCCTCCGGAAGCCCTCGAACTGGCGTTCGACGGCGAGTCGGCGTACGACCTCTCGCCCGCCGTCGAGCGCGCCGTTGAGCGTGCTTGGGAGTCCGTCGCCGAGGGGAGCGACCGCCTCTTCGACGGTGACCTCCTGAACCTCGTCAAGGTGTCTGACGACGGTCGTCGGCTGACGCTTGGTCCGGCGCGCTTCCGAGACTACTTCGTCAACCGACTCACCCGCACCGGCCACGACGCGGTTGCTGACGCCGGCCTCACGCCGGCCGGTCGGGCAGAACTCGGCGAGCGAGTCCACGTTCTCTCGTCGTTCGTTGCGGTCGTCTGCGACGACGGCGTCCTCCTCGGTGTTCGCGCGCCCGAAGACGACCACGGCGCGCTGGTCTCGTTTCCGGGGAGCGGCTACCTCGACGGTGAAGAGGACGTGACCGACGACGGTTCGATTCGTCCCGTCCGCGAGGTCGTCGCCCGTGAGGTCGAAGAAGAACTGGGCCTCGTCGAGCACGTCGAGTGCGTCCGCTGTCTCGGTGTCTTCGAGGACGTGGGTGACGCGACTCACTACAACCCCGCGCTCTTTTCGGTCGTCGAAGTCGACGCCGCGGCGGACAGAGTCGCCAGTTCGATTCGGAAGGCCGACGACACGTGGGAGTTCTCCTCGTTCGCCACGGTTCCGATGGAACCGGACGCGCTCAACGCGCTCGTCGAACTCAGCATGTCGGGCGCGCCAGTTCCCGCCCCACTAGACGGCGACCTCCCGGAATCGGTGACGGGAGCGACGAGCAAGACGCTGCTTATGGCGCTCCTACTCGGCCGCTATCGGTTTGGTTCTGACTGGTTCGAGTCGGCCCGCAACCGGCATCCCGGGGTGGAGATTTGCGGGTCGGAGGGTGGTTCCAAACTCACCGGTCGAGTCGGCGGCCACGAGGGCGATAGCCGTGGTGGTGACGATCCCAGATCCGACGGCGGATACACCCAGACAGATTTCGCCGACTGGTACGCCGAAGCCGACGAGGGCGACGAGACGCCGGCGTGGGTCTTCGCCGAAGACGAAGACGGGGACGGGAAGGGACGCGCGCGGTTGATGTTCGACCTCGTCCAAAAGAAGGTCGAAAACCATACCCAGAGCCGTCGCGGCTTCCTGAAGACCATCGGTAAGTCTATCGCGGTCACCGGTGGTGTCGCGCTCGGCTCGGCAGGCACCGCGGAGTCCCTCGACCACTTTTGGCCGAACGCGCTGTCCGGCGAGGAGTCGGAAAACGCGCTCGACATCGACGCTGTCGAGACGCTGCTTTTCGACTCTCGGCTTGACTGGGAGTCGTTCAAGACCGAGAGCCTCGATATGGTCCGCGACCCAGAAATCGTCACCGCCTACGACGACGTGCACTTGCTTTCCGTGTTCTTCCGCTCAGTCGACGACAAGTTCGTTCGCGCGGTCCGCGACGCCGCGTCGCAAGCGGACACTGTCTACCTCTATTTCGCCGACCCGGTCGGCCACCAGTTCGCCGACTCCTCGGCGCTCGAACTCCACGAAGACATCGAACTCGTGAGTTTCCGGCATCTCTTTTCGGACTCTCGATGGGGTCAGTTCTACACGACAGTCGCTGGCCATCCCGAGAATAACCGGGTTCCACATCCCGACAGTATCGCGCTCAACCGGGTCCGCGCACTCGCCAACGCCCTCCGAGCGATTCGGACTGGCGTATTCTTCGTATCGACCATGGAGAACGTCCGTGTTCGGCTCATCGACCACCACGAGATGTCGCTCCGGGGGCGGTTGATCGGCGATCATCACGGAGCGTTCGTCCTCAACCCCAAAGCGACCATTGGGACGACCCCACCGAGAGCAGGTTTTGTCACCCAGAAGGACGTGATTCTCGGTGAACTCCACGAAGAACGAAAGCGCATCACGACGAAGGAGACCTACGACCGCGACGCCCTCACGACCATGAGCGAGACGGTCCGAGAGCGAATCGACGATCTCCTCGGTGAAGCCGTTGCAGACGGCGAACTCGGCGCGAGCGCGGCCGACGAGATTCGCGGACACGTCGATGCCCTGACGCTCGACGATCCAACCGCCTGCGATGTGTCGCTGGAGGCGTGGCAGTCGCGCGACGAGGGCCATCGCAGTCGTGTCCGCGAAATCAGGCGACTCGTGAACCTCGCCCAACCATTCGAACTCCAGTCTACCCGGGGACGGTCGACCCTCGCGCCGGGTGCGCTGTTCTCAAAGATTGAGGCAAGTCTCCTCAACCGGAACCAACCGTAATCGGCGCGACTGTCGACACCGAGCGTCGAGTTGGACGCATACTCAATCTCGTTACTCAATGTATAATGGATGCGGCGTTTATTCCGAAACCGGTAGCGTACCGGGTTCAAAATCCGTTTTGAGAGATAGAACGACATGCCGATAGTTTTTCCACCGCCCCACGCCCACGCCGGAACGTCATGTACATCATCGTCGTCGGTGCGGGCAACATCGGCACGCCGCTCATCGAAATCGCCACCGAGGGCGGCAACGAGGTCGTCGTCGTCGAGCGCGACGAGGCGAAAGCCGAGGCGGCCGCCGCGACGTTCGACTGTCTCGTCCTCAACGACGACGCCACGGTCAAACAGACGCTCGATGAGGCCGGCGCGGACCGGGCCGACGCCATCATCACGACGACCGACAAGGACGCGACAAACATCATGGTCTGTCTCTTGGCGAAGGAACTCGCCATCCCGGACATCGTCTCCGTCGTCCACAACCCCGAACACATGAGCCTCTATCGGCAAATCGGCGTCAACACGATGGAGAACCCCCAGCGGCTCATCGCGGAGTACCTCTACCGGGCGGTCAAGCGCCCCTCCATCGTCGATTACATGCGCATCGGCGAGCAGGCCGAGGTGTTCGAAATTCGCGTCGACGAGGACGCGCCGATAACCGGGATGACGATTCAGGAGGCGGCCCAAGAGAACCTCCTCGACGGCGACACCCTCATCGTCGCCATCGAGCGCGGCGGCGACGACGACCCCGTGACGCCCCGCGGGAACACCACCATCGGTTCGGGCGACCTTTTGACCGTCTACTCCGCGAAGGGCGCGACGCCCGAGGTGACCGACGTGTTTGGCCACTACGAGGACCACTGATGCCCCGCCGCGGACGAACCGTCTCCGGGTGGCCCGCCGACCTCGCGGTCATCGGCCGCGACGTGGGCTCGCTCCTCGCCATGGAGTCGGCCCTGATGACCGCCTCGGTCCTCGTCGCGGCCGGCTTCGGCGAGTGGTACGCCGCGCTCGCGTTCCTCGCCGCAGGGGGTGCAACCGCGTTCGTTGGCCTTGGCGCGCGGAAGGCGTTCAAGGACGCTCCCGCACCCCGGATGAAACACGGGATGATAATCGCCGCCGCGGGCTGGTTCGCCACGGCCGCCTTCGGGTCGCTTCCCTTCTTCCTCACGGCACAGTTCGCCCCGGAGAGCGTCTTCACGGCGCTCGTGCCCGCCGGAGCCGACTACGCCCAGTCGAGTCTCGTCTACTTCCGCGACCCCTTACACGCCCTGTTCGAGAGCATGAGCGGGTGGACCGGAAGCGGCCTCACCATGGGCATCCACGAACCGTCGCTCCCGCGGACGATTCAGTGGTGGCGCTCGCTCATCCAGTGGGTCGGCGGCGTGGGCGTTATCGTCCTCACCGTCTCCATCCTCTCGCGGCCCGGAAGCGGGAGCTACGCGCTCTACCGCGGCGAGGCCAGAGAGGAGAAGATACATCCGAGCGTCGTCTCGACGGTCCGGACCGTCTGGAAGATTTTCGTCGGCTACACGCTCCTTTCGGTGGTCGTCCTCTTTTTCGCCATCCGCGCCAGCGACTACGGGGCGACGCTCTCGCTGTGGGAGGTCGCGTGGCAGGCGCTCAACCACGCGATGACCGGCCTCTCGACCGGCGGGTTCGCCGTCACCGACGGCTCTATCGGCACGTACGACTCGCCGCTCATCGAGACGGTGCTGCTCCCCATCATGGCGCTGGGGGCAATCGCCTTCCCCGTCCACTACGCCGTCCTGAAGAACCGCGACATCGACCGGCTCTGGGGGGACCTCCAGACGCGCTGGCTCCTCGTCCTCTTCGCCGTTGGCTCGGTCGCGCTCGCCGTCCAGAACCTCGTCAGCCTCCCAGCGACCGCGGGGTCGGCGTTCGTCGAGACCGTGGACTACTTCGGGCTCTCGGGCGTCGTCGGCGGGGCGGAGTCGGACGCCGTCCGCGACGCCGCGTTCCACTGGGTGAGCGCGCTCACCTGCACCGGCTTTCAGGCCGCGCCGCTCGGCGAGTGGTCCGACGGCGGGAAGATTCTCCTGTCGGGGGCGATGACCCTCGGCGGGGCCGCCGGGTCGACCGTCGGCGGCATCAAAATCATCCGCGGCTACACCATCGCCCGCGGCATCCGCTGGCAGTTCTCCCGCGTGTTCCTCCCCGAGAGCGCAATCGTCAACATCGAGATGAACGGTCGTCGCCTCTCGCGGACCGAGATGGACCGCGAGTTCTCCGAGGCGGCCATCGTCTCGATGCTCTGGCTGCTGTTGCTCGTCGGGTCGAGCGTCCTGCTCGTGAACCTCGCCGGGCCGGAGTTCACCTACGCCGACGCGCTGTTCGAAGTCGCGTCCGCGCAGGGGAACGTCGGCATCTCGACGGGCATCACCGGCCCGTGGATGAACCCGTGGGCCGAGACGATGTTCCTCTTCAACATGTGGGTCGGCCGCCTCGAAATCATCCCGGTGTTGGTGTTCGCCCGGTCGGTCATCTACGGGCTGAACCCCTGAGCAAAAACGGACACGGGTTTTTTCGGCGCTATCGCCGCCAGTACTCCGGCGTAAAGATGACCAGCACGGGCAGAATCTCCAGTCGGCCCACCCACATGAGAAGCACCATGTACAGTTTCGAACCGTTGGAGAAGTCGAGATAGCTCCCCATCGGGCCGACGACGCCGAAGCCCGGCCCGACGTTCCCGAGGGTCGCGGCGACGGCGCTCATGGTTTCGAGGATGCTCACGTCGAAGCCGATTCGCGCGGCATCGAGGTGGAGCAGGCCGGTCGAGATGAAAAACAGCACGAGATACAGGAGCGTGAAGGCGTAGATGCCGCGGATGGCCCGCTCGTCGACCGCGCGGCCGGCGAGCCTGACCGGGCGGACCGCCTCGGGGTGGGCCGTCGTGAACAGCTCTCGGCGGAGCGATTTCACGATGACGTACCAGCGGACGATTTTGACCGCGCCGCCGGTCGACCCGCCGGAGCCGCCGATGAACATCGCGAACAGGAGGCCGTACTGCGTCGGCGCGCTCCACGCGTTGAAGTCGATGCTGGCGTAGCCGGTCGTCGTGACGATGGAGACGACCTGAAACACCGACTGGCGGACCGCGGGTTCGACGTTGCCGATGATGGCCGTGCGGATGCCTTCGAGGTAGAGTTGGTCGTAGGTCTCGCCCGCCGGTGCGACGGACATGAGGCCGTCGCCGAGGAAGAGAATCCCGGCGAGAATGGCTGAGATGACGCCGATGACGCCGAGGTAGGACTTGAACTCGGTGTCCCGGAACAGCCGCTTCGGGTCGCCCGTGAGGACGTGCCAGAAGAGCGCGAAGTTGGTCCCGGCGGCGAGCATGAAGGGGATGATGACCCACTGCGCGGCCGCGGAGAACGCCTCGATGCTGCGGGCCTCCGGCGAGAACCCGCCAGTCGGCATCGTCGTCAGCCCGTGGGCGATGGCGTTGTACACGTCCATGTTCGGGGCGTTGCCGGTGACGTGGAGGCCGTAGAGGAGGACGATTTCGAGGACCGTGAGGCCGAGGTACGCGCCCCAGAGCGCGCGGGCCGTCTCGGCGATGCGTGGAGTGAGTTTCTCGATGCCGGGGCCGGGCGCTTCCGCGTCCATCAGTTGTGCGCCACCCACGGAGAGTTCGGGAAGGATGGCGACCGCGAGGACGACGATACCCATCCCGCCGAGCCACTGGGTGAGCTGTCGCCACATCATGATGCCGCGGGTGTGGGAGTTAAACGAGATGTCGCCGAGCACCGTCGCCCCGGTCGTGGTGAATCCGCTCATCGTCTCGAACAGCGCGTTCACCGGGTTGCCGAGGGTCGATTCGGGGTGGATGGGCGACGCGACGAAGGGGATGCCGTGGGCCTCGATGAGAAACGGTATCGCGCCGACTATCGTGACCGCTAACCACGTCAGCGCGACCATCAGGAACCCTTCTCGGGACCCGATGTCGGGGTCGTCGGTAAGCCGTTCGAGCCCCGTCCCGACGAGGACCGTGACGCCCATCGTGACGACGAACGGGAGCACCGACTCGCCGTAGTACAGCGCGACCACGAGCGGGAAGCAAAGAGGGACCGCGAGATACTTCAGGACGGTCCCCACGAGACGCAGGCTGGCTCTGTAATCGACCCGCAATTTCATCCGTGGACTAACGTACCGAGCGCCGGGTTCTTCCCTGTTCGGGTTCGCGGTCGGGCGCGCGACATCGTGACGTGGTGGGGTTTTCGGCGCAGAATGGTGGCTGTGCGGCGACGGGCCGACTTACAGATTGGGAGTCACGTCGTCGATGACGCAGCTATCGACGAAGACGACGACGTGGTCACCGGGTTCGATAACGGTGTCACCGCGGGGGGTGATGAACTCGCGGCGACGGGTTATCGCGCCGATGACGACGCCCTCGGGGAGCGTCGCGACCGACTCTCGAATCGGCTTGCCCGCGAGTACGCTCTCGGCGTCCACCTCGATTTCGAGCACTTCGGCCTTGTCAGACTCGATGAGCGCGACGTTCTCCGCGCCGCCCTCGCGTGTGAACCGGGTGATCTCCTCGGCGACGACCTCGCGGGGGCTGACGCCCACGTCGACGCCGACGGCCTCGAACAGGTCCACGTACGGCGTCGTGTCGATGACGGCGACGGTGCGTTCGACGCCGAGTCGGGCGGCGAGCAGCGACACGAGCAGGTTCTTCTCGTCGGAGTCGAGCGCCGAGACGAGCAGGTCGGCGTCGCCGATGTACTCGCGTTCGAGGAAGTCCACGTCGGTCGCGTCGCTCTCCATGACGATGGTTCCCGGGAGCATCTCCGCGAGTTCGCGGGCGCGGTCGGGGTCGTGCTCGATGAGTCTGGGCTTGAAGCCGCGCTCTTCGAGCAGGCGGGCGACGTGGTAGCCGATTTCGCTCCCGCCGACGATGACGACCTCCTCCGCGGTGCCCGGCGATTCGCCCGGCGAGACGGAGCTTGCGAACCCCTGAACGCTCTGGGGACTGCCGATGACGACGACGCGGTCGCCGGGGCCGATGACGGAGTCGCCGCGGGGGATGGTGACCTCGCCGTCGCGGAGGATGGCCGCGAAGGTCAACGAGTCGAAGCGGTCGGCCTCGCTCACGGTCTGGTTGGCGACGGGGCTCTCATCGTCGACTTCGAACTCGGCCATCTGGACCTGCCCGCCCGCGAAAGGGTCCACGTCGCGCGCGGCGGGGAGGCCGACGACGCGGACGATGGACTCCGCGGCGAGCAGGTTCGTACAGACCATGAAGTCGATGCCGAACGCCTTCTCGGAGCGCTGCCACGTCCGGAGGTACTCCGTGTTCTTGACGCGGGCGATGGTGAAGGCGTCCGAGATGGCCTTGGCGGTCGCGCAGGCGACGATGTTCGTCTCGTCGTCGTCGGTCGAGGCGATGACCATGTCGGCGCGCTCCACGTCGGCCTCTTCGAGCGTGTCCACGGAGGTTCCGTCGCCGTGGAGCGCCAGCACGTCGAGCGAGTAGTTCAGTTCGTCGACGCGCTCCGGGTCGCAGTCGATGACGACGACCTCGTGGGTCTCGTCGAGGTCGGCCGCGATGGACGACCCGACCTGTCCGGCACCGATAATTATCACGCGCACCAGAGACCAGCCCCTGTCATACGTCTGGTTTGGACTGCGGGCGCGTATGTGCATTTCCCTTCACGGATACCCCGTCCATCGGCGGTCACGACCCCGGTTTCGAGTGTATCGTCAGTTCCACGCGCCGCGGCTGTCCCTCGATATCGGCGACGATTCGCTCGACGATTCGCTCCGCCTCCTTCTGGAGTACCGGCCGGAGCTTGTCGATGACCCAGCCGAGCGAGACGAACCGCGGGAGGTCGATGTCGCCCGCGGAGACGCTGTCGGGGTCGTACTCGACCTCGAAGAAGACGCGACAGGCGGTGTCGGCGTCCGATGGGGCCTCTTCCGGCAGCTCGTCGAGTTCTTCCACTCGCCAGCGGCCGACGGCGTGTACGTCCTTGGTGATGGTCCAGTCGATTCGCGTTGGCGGGGTGACGTCCGTCACCTTCGACTCGGCGGTGTAGGTGAGCTTCCACCACGAAAAGTACAGGGCGTACCGCGTCCCCGGCGACCCGTCGCCGGACTGTCGCACGTCTCGCAGGTGCTTCGAGTAGTCGGCGTACCGCGGGAAGTCCACGAGGAATTCGTATATCTCCTCGGGCGGCAGGTAGACGACGGTGCTGACGGCTATCTCGTCCACGAGCGTCGAATGGGGTCGGCGGGACCAAAGCCTTGTGGGCCGGGGCGCGTCGTTTCGGCTGTCAGCCACCGATACAATCGCAACCTATAATCGGCCGGTCTCACCACCTAGAACCGAGATGGTGGGGGGGACGCTTCGGGACATCAGAGCCGAGATTCGGTCTCTGGCGCGTTCCGACGGCGACTACGCAGTCGTGTGCGGCCGCACGGGTTCGCCGCCCGGCGCCGCGACGGGCCAGCGGTTTCCGGACCGGCGGGTGGCCGGGGAGGCCGCGGAACTGACGAGAGACTACCGGGCCGCGCTTCGGCGATACGACCCGAACATCCCGTACGACGACCCGCAGGTGTACAAGGTATCGAAGGGGCCGCCTCGGTCGGCCGCAGAGGCAGCGGAGTCTGACGACGACTACACCCGCTACAGCGCGTTCTGCCACGACACCGCGGGTGCGCTGTTCGAGGCGCTGTCGGAACTCGGCCACCGGGAGGCCGAGACCGCCGCGATGGAGACGTACCTCACGCTGGCCGAGGTCGTCGACGACCGCGACGACTTCTGTCTCACCTTGGTGTGGAGCCTGATGAGCGAACTGGACGTCCGCCTCTCGACCGCCGAACAGCGGGCGGTCGTCGAGGCGGCCGCCGGACTGTTCTGTCCGACCCCGACCCCAAATCCCGTGGAGGCGACACTCGGACACCTCGAAACGGTCGGCTTCGTCGAGGGGTACTCGGTGCGGCCGATTCCCGACACCGAGGCCGACATCACGGCCGACAAGGCGTCCGAAACCGACGCCCGAACCGACGCGCGAACCGATGGCGACGACAGCTCTCGGACGTGGGAACTCACGTTCGGCGACTACGCGCTCGCGGAGCGGACCGGCCGGATTCCGACGCTCCCCATCGCCGTGTCGCTCCTCCGCCGGACGCCCGGGCGGGCGGTGCGCTTCATCGACGGTGAGGCGCTCTCCGACGGTCGCTGGCGGCTTCGCGTTCGGATGACGCCCGAGGGTGACTCTGCGGGCCTCATCAGCGTCGAGGCCGTCGAGAACCGCTGGCTCAACGACCCGAGCGCATCGCTGGGTCAATAACCCGCTAGCGACGCGAGACGCGGGATTCGGCAGACTTCGGCGACATCCGCACGGTTTTACTCGCCGCTGAGCTATCGCACGGTATGAGCGAAACGAATCCACGAGACGCGCTCGTCATCGGCGGCGGCGTCGCCGGTCTCACCGCCGCGACGTTCCTCGCGCGCGCTGGCCTCGACACCCTCGTCGTCAACGAGGGTGAGCCAATCGTTCGCCGAAACGCCCACCTCGAAAACGTCCCCGGCTTCCCGGCGGGCGTCAACAGCCGGCTTTTTACTGACCTCCTCTCCGAACAGGCCGACCGAAACGGCACGGACCGACTGACCGGTCGCGTGACCGACCTCGTCGTGCTCGGCGACGACGACGACCCGCTGTTCCGCGCGACCGTCGAGACCGACGACGGCGAGGAACGCGTCGAGGCGTCGCGCGTCGTCGCGGCCTCGTGGTCCGACGCGTCCTATCTCGAAGACACGGGCGTCGACCTCCGGGCCGCCGGGTCGAAGACCTACGTCGACGTGGACGACCTCGGCCGGACCGCAGTCCCCGGAATCTACGCCGCGGGCCGACTGACCGAGATTTACCACCAGGCGGTCGTCGCCGCCGGCGACGCCGCGGAGACGGCTATCACGCTGGTCCACGACTCGGGGACGGCGTTCTACAACGACTGGGTCGCGCCGACCGGCTACTTCACCGACCGCGGCCGCGAGGTGCCGCCGGCCTGCGAGGAGATAGACGCCGACGAGCGCGCCCGCCGCGAGCGCGAATCCCGCGAGGTCATGCGCGAGTTCTTCGCCGAACCCCACGACGAGCCCCAGCGTACCCACCCGAGCCTCGTCGACGACGAACTCGGGCGACTGGACGAGTAGCCGACGCCGAGTCCCGCGGGTGCGGTCCGAGACCACCCCGCGCGGACGCGAATCCTTTTAACCGATAGCGGGCGCAGAGACGAGTGAATGCTCGAAGGTGTGAACGTCGCGCTCGGGGTGACGGGGAGTATCGCGGCCGTGAAAGTCGTCGAGTTGGCGCACGAACTCCGCCGCCGGGGCGCGTCGGTCCGCGCGGTGATGACCGACGCCGCGACGGGAATTATCCACCCGTGGGCGGTCGAGTTCGCCACCGACAACGACGTGGTGACCGAGATCACCGGCCGCGTCGAACACGTCGAACTCTGCGGCCGCGACGGCTGGGCCGACGTGTTCCTCGTCGCGCCCGCGACAGCCAACACGGTCGGCAAGATAGCCGCCGCCGTCGACGACTCCCCCGTGACGACCACCGCGACCACCGCCCTCGGCGCGGGCGTCCCGGTCGTCGTCGCGCCCGCGATGCACGAACCCATGTACGACCACCCCGGCGTCCTCGACGCCATCGAGCGGGTGCAGTTGTGGGGCGTCGAGTTCGTCGACCCGCGCATCGAGGAGGGGAAGGCAAAAATCGCCACCGAGGAGGCTATCGTCACCGGCGTGGCGAAAGCGACGACCGAACAGACGCTCGCCGGGAAGTCCGTCGTCGTCACCGCCGGCGCGACGACCGAATCTATCGACCCAATCCGCACTCTCTCGAATCGCGCCTCCGGCCGCACGGGCCGCGCCGTCGCCCGCGCGCTCGCGATTCGTGGCGCGGACGTGACGCTCGTCCACGACGGCGACGACGCGCACTACGCCGACGTGCTCGCCGTCGAGTCGGCCGCCGAGATGCTGGAGGCCGTCGAGGCCGCCGTCGAGGCCGACGCCGACGCGCTCGTCTCCGCGGCCGCAATCTCCGATTTCACCGTCGAGGCGGCCGACGAGAAGATTCGCTCCGGCGAGGCGCGTACGCTCGACCTCGAACCCGCGCCGAAGCTCATCGACACCGTCCGCGAGTCACATCCGGACCTCACCATCGTCGGGTTCAAGGCCGAGACGACCGGCGACGACGAGGCGATGGTCGGCGAGGCCCGCCGCATCATGGACCGCGTCGGCCTCGCGTTCGTCGTCGCCAACGACGCCTCCGTCATGGGCGCGGACGAGACCCGCGCGCTCGTCGTCCGCGCCGACGAGACGAGCGAGTACGTCGGGTCGAAAGACGGACTCGGCGCGCGCATCGCTGTCGAACTGAAAACGGAACTCTCGTGAAAAACGACCCGGGCCGGCTCGGGACTACGCGAGTAGTCCGACGAGCACGCCGCCGAGTATCAACACGACGAGTGCGATACTCGTCGCAATCGTCGCGCGAAGGCTCCCGACGGTAATCGAGTCCGCCTCGGATCGACCGAGACCGCCGGCGACCCGACGCAACGCGGGGTACGGGTTCGCAATCGCGCCCGCGACGTCGTAGGACGCGGTCGAGACGGCGCGGTCGACGGCGGCGAAGAGACCGGTCGAGCCGCGAACCAGCGCGCGGGTGCCGTAGAAGACAGCGGGATTCAACAGGGTGTCGACGTCCGGCACGTCTCCGACCTTCGAGAGCGGCTTCTTCACGACGACGAAGCCGACGACCCCGAGCACGGCGAGCGCGAACCCTTCGCCGAGGTGGCTGAGCGTGAAGGGGTGCGCGTCGGCGGTGCTTCCGGGCAGTATCGCGAACAGCGCGTCTGGGTACAGCCCGAAGGCGACACAGAGCCCCGCGACGCCGAGCATCGCGACCGACTGGCCCGTCCCGGCGCGGTCGAGCGACCAGTCGCGGTCCGCATCGCGGAAGAACGCGTAGTAGCCGAACTTGATGAACGACATGAACGTTCCGACGCCTCCGGCGAGGAGGAGATAGAAGATGCCGTCCAGATGCTCCTTGTGGGCGGCGGCGGTTATCATACCCTTGCTGACGAACCCGTTGAATCCGGGGAAGCCGCTAATCGAGAGGGCGGCGACGGTGAACGCGAGCGCGGTCGCCGGCAACGCCCCGCGGAGGTTCCCCAGGTACTTGAGGTTCTCTTCGCCGGTTCGCGAGAGGACGACGCCGGCGGTCATGAACAACAGCGCCTTGTAGAGGATGTGGTTGTAGACGTGTGCGAACGCGCCGGCGGTCGCGAGCGCCGTGCCGATACCGACGCCGGCGACCATGTACCCGACCTGCGACTGGATGTGGTACGCCAAGAGCCGTCGCATGTCGTTTTGCATGAGCGCGTAGCCGACGCCGACGACGGCCATCGCGGTCCCCATGTACGCGATTAGGAGGTTCCCGTCGGGGAACGCGCGAGCGAGGCCGTACACCCCGGTCTTCGTCGTGTAGACCGACAGGAAGACGCTCGCAGCGAAGTGGGGACGCGGATACGTGTCGGGGAGCCACGTGTGCAGTCCGACGAATCCGACGTTGACGCCGATACCGAGCGCCGCGAGCGCGGCCGGAACGCCGGCCGCGATACCGTCGGTCGCCGAGAAGAGGAACGTCCCCACCTCGACGTAGTGCCAGACGATAGCGCCCATGAGCAGGCTACCGCCGAGTCCGTGGGCAATCGCGTAGCGGTAGCCCGCACGCACCGCTTTCCCGCCATAGTCCCAGACGAGAAGCGTACTGGTGACCGCCATGAGTTCCCAGAAGAACACCATGGTGAGCCAGTCGCCGGCGAAGACCGCGCCGAGGCTCGTTCCCACGTAGCCGAGGGCGTAGGCCGTCTGGACGTTCCGCGCGCCCGACGAGTACGAGTAGAGGACGGCCGCCGCGCCGATGAGGCCGAAGATAATCCCCATCAACCGGGAGAACTCGTCGACGTTGAACAACACGGCGTCGAAGCCGAGGAACGTCACCGGCAGGTGCGCGCCGGCCGGGGCGAGAAGTGACCAGACGGCCACTCCCCCGGTCGAGAGCACGCCCAGCGCATGTCCGACCCGACGCGAGACGAACGGCATGACGAGCGCGACCGCGAGCACGACGAACGCCGGCGGCAGGAGTGTCGCTATCGACATCAGAACACCACCCCCGTCACGTCGGCGACGACGCGCTGGACGAGCGCGAGGAACACCGCCGTCTGGGGAACGACCCCGAGGACGATTGCACCGGCCGCGGCAATCGTAATCGGGGCCATCATGAACCACGTGCTCTCGGTGCCGAGGCGGCGGCGTTCCCACCCGCCGGCCGGCGGGCCGCCGTGGTGGTCGTGGCCGTGGTCGTGATCAGATTCGCCGTCGGCCGCGGCGACGTGGTCGGATTCGCCGTCGGTCACGGCGACGTGGTCGCTCGGATTTCGGTCGACGGCGTACTGTTCACCCTCGGCGACCGAGTCTCTCGACCCGCCGTCGGTGACTGCCCGCACGCCGCCGATAGGGAACTCGATGAGCGGTTTCGCGTCCGAGTCCTCCGGCGTCTGGAAGAACGCCTGGTAGATGACCGGCCAGAAGTAGCCGATGTTCAACAGCCCGGACGCCAAGAGCACGAACACGAAGACCGTCTGTTCCGCCTGGATGCTCCCGATGAGGAGGTACCACTTGCTGACGAACCCGGCGACAAGCGGCAGGCCGGCCATCCCGAGGCTCGCGACGGTGAACGCAATCATCGTCAGCGGCATCCGTCGGCCGATTCCCGCCATGTCGCTGATATCGTCGGTGTGCGTCTCGACGTGAATCGCGCCCGCACAGAAGAACAGTGTGAGCTTCATGAACGCGTGGGCGGGGATGTGGAGCAACCCGCCGACGAGCGCCGCGGGGGAGAGCAAGGCCAACCCGAGGACGATGTACGAGAGCTGGCTGACCGTCGAGTACGCCAGCCGCCGTTTGAGGTTGTCCTGTCGGAGTGCGATGATACTCGCGACGACGATGGTGAACGCGGCGACCGCGGCCAGCGGAAGGCCGACTCCGAGCGAGCCGACGGTGTCGGGACCGTACACGTCGAGGATGACGCGTGCGATACCGAACACACCGCTTTTGACGACCGCGACGGCGTGGAGCAACCCGGAGACCGGCGTCGGGGCGACCATCGCGTCGGGGAGCCACGAGTGGACCGGCATGAGCGCCGCCTTTACGCCGAACCCAGCGACGAGCAGCGCGAACGCGGCCCGCGCGACGACAGGGTCGGCGTTCGCGAGCGCGGCGATGCCGCCAGCGGAGAACTCGACGGTCCCGGTCGCCCAGAACACGAGCGCCGTCCCGGCGAGGGCGGCGACCCCGCCACCGAAGGTGTACGCGAGGTACTTCCGACCGGCCTTTCGGGCCTCCTCTGTCTCGTCGTGCGTGACGAGCGGGTACGTCGCCACCGTCAACAGCTCGTAGAACACGTACAGGACGATGAGGTTCGAGGCGAACGCGACGCCGAGGGCGGCGCTGACGCTCCCCGCGAACGCCGCGAAGTACCGCGTCTGGGCGTGTTCGTCCAGCCCGCGCATGTAGCCGATGCTGTAGAAGCTCGTGACGAGCCACAGGAGGCTCGCGAGCAGGGCGAATATCATCCCGAGCGGGTCGGCCCGGAGGACGAACCGAACTCCGGGGACGAACGTCCCGAGGTCGGTGACGTACGCCGTCCCGTTGAGAACCCCCGGAACCATGCTCGCGACGATACCCAGCGCGGAGACCGCAGAGAGGACGGTAAAGCCCTCTCTGACGTTGGGGCTGCGTCTCGATGCAACGATAGTGACGACACCGACCGCCGCGGCTAGCACCGCCGCGAGCGGCATCAGTGATGGGACGTTTGTCATTTAGAAGTACACCTCCAGTGCCGGTTGGATGACGGTGATGAGGTCGGAGCCGAGAACGCCGAGCACCACCGCGGTGACCGCCGAGACGACGACGACCGCGCGCATGCCGAACGACACTTCCACGGCGTCGTTTCCGCCGTCGGTCGAGACGGCGTCCGCCTCGGGTTCGGGCGCGGTGAAGTACATTCGCTCGATAACCCGGCCGAAGTACGCGAGGGTGAGAAGCGTGCTCACCACGACGACGGCCGCGACGGGCCACGCGCCGGCTTCGACCGCACCGACGACGATGTTCCACTTCCCGACGAACCCGACGGCCGGCGGGATGCCGACCATCGAGAAGGCGAGCACGGCGAACGCCGCGCTCGATACCGGTGCCTTCGCGGCGAGTCCCGCGAAGTCCTCGACCGTCCGCACGCCGAGACCGGTGGCGAAGACGCCGACGGTGAGGAACAGTCCGCCTTTCATCACCGCGTGGCCGACGAGGTGGACGACCGCTCCGACGAGCGCCGTCTCGTTCGCGAGGCCGATTGCGGCGACGACCAGACCGAACTGCGAGACCGAGGAGTACGCGAGCATGCGTTTGAGGTCGGACTGCATGACCGCGAGGACCGCCCCGACGACGACACTCACCGACGCGAGCGCCACGAGGGCGTCGCCGGCGAGCGGGACCTCGTCGAGGAACCCGGTCGTGTACACCGCGTAGATAATGCGGACGAGTGCGTACGCGGCCGCCGTCGAGACGAGCGCGGAGATGTACGCGCTGACGGTGTCGGGCGACTCGGCGTAGGCACCGGGCTGCCACGTGTGCAGCGGGAAGACGGCGACCTTGACCAGGAGGCCCGTCACGATGAGCCCGAAGCTAGCCAGTATCGCCGGCGAGGTGTAGCCGACCGACGCGGACGCGACCGCTCCGGTAAGGTCCGCCATGTTGAGCGTCCCCGTCATGATGTAGAGGTACCCGACGCCGAGGAGGTAGAGGGACGCGCCGATGGTCCCGACGAACAGGTACTTGAGGCTCGCCAGCGCCGCCCTCGGCGACCGGCCGCTGGCGACGAGGGCGTAGGTCGCGAGCCCCGTAATCTCCAGGAAGACGTACAGGTTGAACACGTCAGCAGTCGCGAAGACGCCGGAGATGCCGGCCGTGAGCAGTGCGAGTTCGCTGTAGAACGCGTTCGAGTGCGGCCCCGCGCGGCGGGCGTAGACGAGCACGCCGAGCGTCGAAAGCGACACGAGCACGAGCAGCGGCGCGGAGACGCCATCGGCGACGAGTTCGATACCGAACGGCGGTTCGAACCCACCGACGGCGTACGAGATGGAGCCGCCCTCGAGAACGCGAGCCGCGACGGTCGCGGAGAGTCCGAGGTGGACGAGCCCCATCGCGGCCGCGACGAACCACCCGATTCGCTCGAACCGCCCCCCGAGAGCGACGGGGAACAGCGACGCGGCGATGGGGACGACCACGAGGAGGACGAGCGCGTCAGTCATCGACCTGCACCTCCTTGATGACGTCTTCGTCCAGCGAACCGTAGCCGTCGTAGATGCGGATGACGAGCGCGAGCGCGACCGCCGTCAGGCTCACCCCGACGACAATAGCCGTCAGGATAAGCACGTGTGGAAGCGGGCTCACGAACGTCTCCTCGCCGTGACCGACCACGGGCGGAGCCCCGCCGTCGACGTATCCGGTGGTCACGAAAAACAGGAATATTCCGACCTGGAAGATGTTCATACCGATTATCTTCTTGACGAGGTTCGGACTGCCCATGACGACGTAGAGTCCGATGCCGAACAGCAGGATGCTCGCGACGTAGTTGTAGTGTGTCGTGAGGAGGTCCATCATGCGTCGTCACCTCCGGAGTCGTGGTTGAATCCACCCGCGAGGTTCATGAACAGCGAGACGATAACACCCGCGACGATTGCACCGATACCGAGTTCGACGAGTTCGATACCGTACTTCACGCCGTGGCTGATTCCGTAGGCGGCGTACTCCAGGAACGCCCCGTCGAACGCGAGCGCGCCGATGCCGATACCGACGAACGTCGTCGCGCCGACGCCGACGAGGAGCCGGATGACGCTGTCGTCGAGCCACTCGCGCGTCGGCTCGATACCGAACGCGAACGCGAGCATGATGATGCTCGACGCGACGATTGCGCCGCCCTGGAACCCGCCACCGGCGGACTCCGCGCCGTGGAACATGACGAACAGCCCGAAGGTGAACACGAACGGGCTGACGACGCGAACCGTCGTCATGATAATCGTACTCTCGACGTACGCGCTGAGAGAGCCGTCGGCGGCGCTCATACGTACACCTCCTTGCGGAGGACGACGAGAACTGCGAGTCCCGCCGCGAGAACGACCGCGGCCTCACCGAGCGTGTCGAACCCACGGTAGGCGGCGAGGATCGCCGTCACGACGTTTTCGACCTCGGTCTGCGGATAGGCGTTTTCGAGGTAGTACCGGGTGATCTCCGAGGTCGCGACCGGCGAGTTCGGATCGCCGATAGTGGGGAGCGACCGAACCGTCGTGAGCAACACGCCCACGAGACCGGTCGCGATTATCGCGGGGCCCCACGCGACGCGCTCGAAGAGACGGTCTCCTCCCGGCCGGACCGTCCGAACGATTGCCAAGAGGAACAACACCGTCGTGACACCCGCCCCGACGGCCGCTTCCGTGAGCGCGACGTCGGGCGCTCTGAGGAGGATGTAGACGATTGCGACGCCGAAGCTGAACCCGGCGAACGCGATGATCGCGCTGAGGATGTCTCGGAGGAAGGCCACGGCGAGCGCGGCGAAGACGACGAACGTCAGCAACACCCCGTAGAGGAGTAGCTGCACGTTCAGTCGCCCTCCTCATCGCTCGCGGTCCACGGTTCGATACCTTGGTCGTGGGCCGCCCGTGCGATGGCGTGAGCGGCCGTCGGGTTGGTGATGAGCATGAACAACAGAAGCAAGACCGTCTTGACGGCGGAGACCTCCGCGCCGAACAGGAGCGCGATACCGCCGAGAGAGAGCACCGTTCCGAGCGTATCGCTCTTCGAAGTTGCGTGGGCGCGGGTGTAGAGGTCGGGCAGTCGGATGATTCCGACGACCGCGACGAAACTGAAGAAGACGCCCGCGAGGACGAGCCCCACGACGAGATATTCGAGCGGCGTCATCTCAGAGGACACCCCCGCGCTCGACGATAAACTTGGAGATGGCGATGCTGGCGAGGAAGTTCAAGAGCGCGTACACGAGCGCGACGTCCAGGAACCCGGAGAGACCGAACGCCGCGGCGACGAGCGCCAACACGACGACCGTGTTCGTCCCGATGGCGTTGATCGCGATGACGCGGTCTTCCATCGTCGGTCCGCGGACGACGCGGTACAGGAGGACGACCGCGAACGTGATGAACGCGCCCGCGGCACCGAGTAACACCGTCTCGAACGTCGAGAGCTGTCCGAGCACCATCACTCATCACCGTCCGTTTGGTCGTCGTCGGTCCACGAGGCTATCGTTCCGCGCTCGGCGGGCGTCGGGATGCGCGCCGCCGAGCGTCCGTAGAAGACGAACCGAACGGCGCGTTCGAGTGCGCCGCCCGCGAGCCCGTCTCGGGCGGAGCCGGTGAGCGAGTGGATAATAAGGCTGTCCCGGTCCATATCGACGGTCAGCGTCCCCGGCGTGAGCGTGATGCTGTTCGCGAGGGTCGTCACCGAGAGGTCGCCCCAAATCGCCGCGCGGTACCGCTGCATCTCCGGGTCGATGGGGAGGTCCGGGTGGAGGATGATGTAGGCCACAGAGAAGTTGGCCTTCACGATTTCCCACAACAGGTAGGGAACGTAGAGGAGAAAGCGGGCGATTCGGGCGACGGTTCCGGTCACGGATGGCGTGTTCACGAACGAGATACGTGCGAAAACCGCCGTCACGACGCCGGCGGAGATCGCGCCGGTAGCGAGGTTGAACGTGTCGAAGACGCCCGCGAGGAGGAGGTAGAATCCGAACGAGACGCCGAACATGGCGAGCGCCTTCGAGACGTTCGCTCGGCTTGGAAGCCGGCCGCGCTCGACGACGCGGTCGACCGGCGCTTCCTCGACCACTAACCCGGACCGCGCGAGTTCGAACTCGAGGGGCTGGAGCATCGGAGCGCTCCCGCCGGGTTGGTACTCCGGGTCGAGAACGATGCGGTCGAGACCGCGGTCGCGAGCGTACTCGAGGAGCACTTCGGCGAAGTCGTTCGGCGAAAAGAGGTATCGGTCCTCGCCGACGACGGCGGTCTCGATGGAGACCGAGACGTCCTCGGCGTCGAGGTCGCCGTCGTCGTCGTAGTCGAGGTCGTCGGCCGCCCAGACGCGTGCCCGTTCGAGGGTTTCGGCGACGGCGTCGGCCGCTGAACGCTCGCTCTCGTCGACCAGTTGCCATCGGACGGGATACACGAAGTGAACGGTCGATTCTTCGCCGGTCTCCGCGGCGATGCGCCGCGCCTCGCGGACCGCGTATGCGACGGTGTTCCGGAACGTGGACGACTCTCCGACCGGAACGAGAATGCGGGAACTCGTATCGGGCATCAGCCACCTCCGAAGTCGGACCGGACGATTCGTCGGGACGTTCGATACTGGCTCATTGGTACTACGTGTCTGTAGCGAAAGCCAAGCAAAACCCTTTCCGCTATCCGACGGTCAGACGCGGGTCGCGGTGTCCAATCGAGACCGTCGAAACGGCGTCGACATCAGGGGTTACGCCTCGTTCGTCGAGTCTCCCGAGAACGGGCTGTAGGGGCAGGTGTACTCGTTGCGGATTATCTCTTCTTCCGCAATCTCGAACCCCATATCGCTGAGTTCGCGCCCGATTCGACTCAGGTCGTCGCTGTTCCGACCGAGCGCGACGATGTGGACGTTCTTCTCGCCGGACATAATCTCGCGAACCGAGATGACTCCCTCGACCGAGAGGGCGTTTCTCGCGAGTTCTTCTCGCTTCGAAATCGGCGCCGTACAGAAGATAATCGTGTGGAGCTGGTAGCCGAGCGCCTCGTAGTCGATGTCGAGGTGGCTTCCCCGGATAATCCCGCTCGATTCGAGCTTCGAAATCCGGTTTCGAACCGTACTCGAAGAGACGTTACGTGCGGAGGCGATATCGTTTCCCGACGTGTGTCGCGCGTCTTTCTGCAGCGCATAAAGGATGTATCTATCGAGCTCGTCGATGGATGTCGACGCCATGAGCCGACCAATGGGGCTCCCGAAAATATGTGTTTTGGTCGCGTGAACCGCCGATAAATGCACGGAGAGCGGTGGGTCGCTCGCCGAGGTCAGAACAACTGACGGTCGAGCGCGCGCATGAGCGGCCCGCGTCGAGTCGCGTCCTGACCGTGAACCGCGAGCACCGAACCGTCCCACTCGTCGATGACCGCCTTCGCGTCCGACCGCCCGTTCCACTCGTCGGCGGCCACGACGAGGAGGTCGCTCTCGCTCGGCGGGGTGTGGGGGCCACCGTCCGTAGAGAGCGTCCCCATCTCGACGGGAGCGCTACACAACTCGGCGATGTCCGCTTTGTACTGTTCGAGGGACCGTCGCCGGGCCGCCGAGTCGGTGGTGTCCCCGCAGTGACTCAGGTGGATTCGGCCTTCGGACTCGCTCGCCAGCGCGTCCGCGACGGCGACTTTCGTCGGGTCGTACGGCCCCTGGCTCGCGAGCAGTTCGACGGTTCGAATCCCGTCGAGGTCGGAGCCTCTGAGTAGACCGGCTTCGCAGGGTGCGTGACGGAGAATCCACGACGTATCGGTCCCGAAGAGGCGCTCACTCACGCGCTTTGTCCCCGTCGGGTGCTCGACGAGAAGGAAGTCGACGTCCTGGTTGGCGGCGTAGTTGACGACCGCGTGTCGCGTGTCGTGGGTGACGATGGTGCCACACCGTATCGGCACGCCGAACTCGTCGTCGAGCTCGTCGGTCTGTCGTTCGAACTCGACGTCGGCTGGCGATTCGACCGCTGACGCGTAGGCCAAGGACGTCTGGTCCGGCACCGTCTCGAACCGTGCGACCGTGACTCGTCCGTCGTTGGCGCGAGCGAGTCTCGAAGCCACCTGAATCAGCGCCCGCTCTCTGGCTTTCGAGATGTCGTGCGAAATCGCCACGAGGGCGTGGTACTCGTCGCGGTGCGCTTGGATGGCCGCTTCGGCTCGTTCGACCGCGTTGCGGCTGACCTCTTGGCGAACAGCGTCGGCGGCCGCGCCCTCGCGGTCGACGCGAGACCGGGCGTAGACGAAGAACCAGAGGGCGCCCGCGATGGTGAGAACGACCGCACCGACGAGCGGGAGCGTACCCATCTGCGTGAGGAGCACGAGGCCACTGAGCGCGCCGAACACCTGCATCCACGGGTACAGCGGCGAGGTGAACGACGGTTCGTACTCGACGTGTCCCTCTCGGAACGCGACGACGGCGAGGTTGATGAGGACGAACACCAGAAGTTGGAACGCGCTCGCGAGCTTCGCGATGTCGAGCAGCGGAACGAACGCGATGAGAAGCAACAGCACGACACCCGTGAGGGTAATCGACGTGCTCGGGGTTCCGAACCGGTCGCTGATCGTCGACAGCGACGGCGGGGCGAGTTTGTCTCGGCTCATCGCGAACGGGTACCGCGACGAGGAGAGAACCCCGGCGTTCGCGGTACTGACCAGCGCGAGGACCGCAGCCACGACGACGGCGACGACGCCGGCGGTTCCGAGCGACGCCTCCGCGGCGAGTGCCATCGGCGTCGCGCTCTCGGCGAGGACGCCGCGGTCGGTGACTCCGACCATCACGGCGACGATGAGGACGTAGAGGACCGTCGTGAAGCCGAGCGACCCGAGAATGCCCAGTGGGATGTTTCGGTCGGGGTCTTCGACCTCCTCGGCGACGCTCGCTACTTTCGTCACGCCCGCATAGGAGACGAACACGAGACCGGTCGCGGTGAGCAGGCCGCCGACTCCGCCGTTGAAGAACGGACGGAAGTTCGTCGACTCGACGGTCGGCGTCCCGCCGAGGACGAACCAGACGAGCGCGACGAGCATGATGGCGACGATTCCGACCTGTAGCCTCCCGGTCTGTTTCGCCCCGACGAGGTTGACAACGACGAGGAGCGCCGCGAGCGCGAGCGCGACCGGCGTGACGACTGTGGAGGGGACGTCAAACAGCAACAGCAGGTACGGTACGCCGCCGACGAGTGCGAGCGCACCTTTGAACGAGAGCGAGAACCACGTGCCGATACCGGCGATGGTGCCCAACAGTGGACCCATCCCCCGTTCGATGAACAAGTAGGTGCCGCCGGCTTCGGGCATCGCCGTCGCCATCTCGGATTTCGACAGCGCCGCGGGCAGCACGAGAACGCCGGCGAGCAAGTACGCCAGGATAACCGCTGGACCCGCGATATCGACCGCGAGTGCCGGTAAAATGAAGATTCCGCTGCCGACCATCGCCCCGATACTGATCGCGAGCACCGAGAAGAGACCGAGGTCTCGTTCGAGTGTTTTTTCCACGGTTTATCCACCCGCTCGCGCGTCCTCTGCCGGTTCAGCGCGCGACCCGACGACCATGTCGGTGACGAGCGACGTGACGCAGATCACTTCGACACCGAGGTCCTCGAACACGTCCGTGTTCTGCGGGTCGTTAACGAGTACGGTGACCCGGTCGACGTCGAACGTCGTCCGCGAGGCCTGCGTGAGAAGCAGGTTCGTCGGATCGATTCGTCCCACGACGATGACCGCGTCCGCGTTTTCGTTCCACGCGGCTCGGAGAGACTGTGGCTCGTCGAACGCCGCGACTCGCGCGTCGATGCCGCGTTCGATCGCGTGGGCGACCACTGCCTCGTTCTCGTCGATGAACGTGACGGATTCGTACTCCTCCAGTAGTCGCTCGGCGAGCGCGCGACCCGCGTGTTCTCCACCGAGTACGAGTGGTTGGTGTATCATGGGTATGGTCGTGACTCAAGCTGGGCGCAGCGTTCGGTCACTTACGCTACCTATGGGACGGAAGCATATATTTCAATCGGGTTTTGTAGCCAATCGACAAAATAGAAGTGTACTATTTATCGAATCGTCCTAGGATTCTGGGTGAGGGGGAACCGCACACGCACCACTACGCGGTCTGTTGGTTTTGGGATGAAATAACTGAAAATACGGGCAACGTAGTTCACTAAAAATCAATGTAGTTGTGCGGTTCCGCGCTCACGGGCCCATTTCTTAACGATTCCTACCAGCCACGTGAGTGTCGAACCACTGCCCTCGAGGCCGGATCAAATCAGAGAGTCAGGTCTCGTAGTAAACGGCGGCTTCAGGCGTTTTCCGTCCGGATTTGGCGGGGGCGAATTATTACCTACAGTGTGACCCTCAAATTTATAATACTGACTCACAATCGGACATTTATGATCCGTCCAGGCGCGCGCTCCGGGCAGGGAGACGCGCAGCGTCAGGGCAAGGGGGGAAACGAATGATAATCGACCCGTCACGGATGGCATCCGTCAACGGACCGGGACCCGACAGCGAGGTCGCGATGGACGCGCTTCGGGGGACTGCGAAGGGGGCAGTCTCTCTGGTCGCCGTCTACGGTGCGACGGCCTTCGACCTGTTTCACGTCGGGGAGTCGGTCCGCGAAGACTTCGGGAGTCGCGACGAACTCGTGACGCACCTGAGTTCGCTCGCCGAGGAGACTCGGCGCGAGTTCATGGAGCGCGGGCTGTTTTCCGGGCTTAGTCCGGTACAGAACAGCGTCGAGTATCGGTTCGAGGAACGCGACGGCTACGGCGTGTTGCAGGTCTACTGCGGCGGTCGCGGCATGTTGCTTTTCGTCGAACCGGACGAGGAGGTCGAGCCGCTGGTGAAGACCGCGTCACAACTTCTCGGCGGGATGTAGCCGCCCTCGGAGCGTCGCGCTCCGTGCGGAGACCGTTGTCGGAGAGCGGTCGCGCTCGGCGTCGGTCGGTCCACGGTAGTCGATACCGCGAGACGTGGGTCGGCGTGTCCGAGAGCCATCGAACCGCCACATTTTATGCCTAACCGGGGGAACGAGCGCCATGGACCAGTTGCGGCAGTCTCTCCTCGACGCGCCGATCATCGAAAAAGGAGATTACGAGTACTTCGTCCACCCCATCAGCGACGGGGTTCCGATGCTAAAGCCGGGGCTCCTGCGCGAGATTGTCATCAAGATCATCCGCAAGGCGAACCTCGAAGACGTCGACAAAATCGTCACGCCCGCGGCGATGGGCATCCACATCTCGACGGCCGTCTCGCTGATGACGGACATCCCGCTCGTCGTCATCCGCAAGCGCGAGTACGGCCTCGACGGGGAGGTCTCGCTCCACCAGCAGACGGGCTACTCCGAGGGTGACATGTTCATCAACGACGTGAATGAGGGCGACCGCGTGCTCGTCCTCGACGACGTGCTCTCGACCGGCGGCACGATGAAGGCCGTCCTCGACGCGCTCGACCACATCGGCGCGGACGTCGTCGACACCGTCGCCATCATCAAGAAGGCCGGGCCGAACGAACTCGACGACTCGGACCACCACGTCAAGACGCTCATCAACGTCACCGTCGAAGACGGCGAAGTCGTCATCGTCGACGAGAACGGCGACGACTGAGTCGACGTCCACGCGGCCGCGACGCCTCACCGTCGCGTCGCTCATTCCCGCGGATTTCCGCCTCCGCGGGGCCTTTTTGTGGCCGGACCGTACCCGGGAGCGATGACATCGGCGCTTTTCATCGTCAGCGAAGACGGCTACTGGGGAGAGGAATGTATCGAGCCGCTCACAACCCTGACCGACGCCGGGGTGGACGTGACGGTCGCGACGCCGACGGGCGCGCCGCCGGTCGTCGACGAGCGCTCTATCGACCCCGAGGAGGTCGGTGAGGAACTCGCCGAACGCGTCGTCGAAGTCCACGAGAACGACGAACGCCTGCAGAATCCGGAGCCGATTGCGCAGGTCGACGCCCGCGAGTACGACGCCGTGGTGTTCCCCGGCGGCCACGGCACCGCGTGGGACATCAATCAGGACCGACACGCCCGACAGGCGCTCTTGCAGGCGGTCGCCGGCGACGACTCGAAGGCGCTCGTCGTCTGCCACGCCGTCGGCATCCTCGGGTTCACCCGCGAGGCCGACGGCTCGTTCCTCGTCGAGGGGCGCGAGGTCACCGGCTTCCCCAACGAGTGGGAGGAAGGCATCGTCGACGACGACGACCTGATGCCCGACGGCCGAAAGCTTCCCTACTGGGTCGAAGACGAGGTGAAAGCCGCGGGCGGCGTCTGGGACGCCGAACTCGACAGCGACACCAGCGTCACGGTCGACGGAGATCTCATCACCGCGCGCGGTCCCGGCTCCTCGGCCGCGGCGGCGCGGACGCTCTTGGACGAGTTAGACGCGGCATAAGCGGCACTGGTCGGAGGGAACGAACCATCGTGGGGAACCCTTTTTCGTGACACGTCCGTCGGTTTCGTCGTGAAACTCGCAGGGCTCTCGCTCGAACCCGGAGAGCGGTTGAGCGGGTCGGAACTCCGGTCCCGATTCGACCGCGGGATGACGGGCCGCGGCATCGAAATCTGCTACGACGACGACGACCAGCGGTATCTCCGCCTCTTTTCGAGCGACAGCGGACCGTACGGCGACGACGTGACCGGCGGCCAGTTCACGTACATCGGAGAGGGGCGGACCGGCGACCAGACGCTCACCGGCGGCAACAAGTTCCTCGCGTGGGCCAAACACCATCCGTTACCGATATTTTTCTTCCATCGAGAGTCGGATGGGGGTGACTGGGAGTACCAAGGCCAGGTCGAAGTCGTCGACTACGCGCACGGCCCGTTCGAGGGTGACGACAGGGACGTCTTTCGATTCGTGCTCCGCCGCCGTCACGAGAGGCGAGAACGGGTCGACGACGAAGAAGCCGCGGCGGACCTCGCGTCCGCGGAACGCACCGAGACGACGCGAACCCGAATCATCCGAAACACGGCGCTTGCGACCGAGTTGAAAGAGCGGTACTCTCACACGTGCCAGGTCTGTGGAGAGCGTCGCCGTCGAGGAGTCCACGACGGCTACGCCGAGGCGCACCATCTCAAACCGCTCGGGCGGCCCCACGGCGGCCCGGACGTCGAGGCGAACCTCCTCGTCCTCTGTCCGGACCACCACGCGGACTTCGACTACGGAATGATAGCCGTCGACCCCAAGACGCACACCATCGCCCACGCCTACGAACGCGAGTTAGACGGTACCCCGCTTTCGGTCCGCGAGGACCACGACCTCGACGTCGACTTTCTCGACTACCACAATCGGACCGTGGCGTCGTTTTAGACCGACTACTCGATTTTGAACACGGCCTCTTCGATGCCCTCGCTTCGACACTCCGGACACCGCGAGGGGTAGTTCACGGGGTCGTCGAAGGCGCTGAAGCCGCAGTGTTTGCACTCCGGCGGCGCGACGAGGAACTGCTCGCCGTCCTCCCCGCGGACTGTTTGGGCGACGTGTTGGAGATGGCCGTACACCGACGACACCGAGACGCCGACGCTCGCCGAAAGCTCGGAGGCCGTCGCGGGGTCGTCGCGGAGGGCGTCGGCGATGCGCTGGCGGGCCGTCGTGTCGGACTCCCGGGCTGTCATATCGCTCGGTTGGGAGTCGAAGGGAAAATCCCTTGCGCCGCCTCGGTCGAAAAAGTGTCAGCAAGATAGAGAGGATGCAAAAAGGCCTTGTCTACGTGGCGGGATTTGGGGGATATGAAGGCAGTCGTCCTTGCCGGTGGGTACGCGACGCGTCTGTGGCCGATTACCAAACACCGACCCAAAATGTTCTTGCCAGTCGGTGACCAGACGGTCATCGACACCATCTTCGAAGACCTGGAAGCCGACGACCGGGTCTCGGAGGTGTTCGTGAGCACGAACGAGCGCTTCGCCGGCGCATTCGAGGAGTATATCGACGAATCGCCGTTCGAAAAGCCGACGCTGTCGGTCGAAGACACCAGCGAAGAAGACGAGAAGTTCGGCGTCGTGGGCGCGCTCGCCCAACTCATCGACCGCGAGGAGGTCGACGAGGACCTCGTCGTCATCGCGGGTGACAACCTCATCAGCTTCGACGTGGGCGACTTCGTGGACTTCTTCTACGAGAAAAACGAGCCGTGTCTCGCCGCCTACGACGTGGGCGACAAAGAGCGCGCGAAGTCCTACGGTCTCGTCGAACTCGACGGCGACCGCGTCATCAACTTCCAGGAGAAGCCCGAAGACCCCAAGAGCACGCTCGTCTCCATCGCCTGCTACGCCTTCCCGGCGGACGACCTGCCCAAGTTCGACGAGTATCTCTCCGGTGACAACAACCCCGACGAGCCCGGCTGGTTCATGCAGTGGCTCCAGCAGAACGGCGACGTGTTCGCCTACACGTTCGACGGCGCGTGGTTCGACATCGGCACGCCCCAGAGCTACCTCGACGCAGTGGCGTGGTACCTCGACGGCGAGAACTTCGTCCACGAGTCGGCGACGCTCACGAACACCGAGGTCGGCACTAACGTCCACGTGATGGCCAACGCGGTGGTCGAAGACTCCGTGCTCGAAGAGTCCGTGGTCTTCCCTGGCGCGGTCATTCGAAACGCTGAGCTGAAGAACTCTATCGTCGACGAGGAGACCCACATCGAGAGCCTCGACCTCTCGAACGCCCTCATCGGGGCGCACTCGCGGCTGACGAACGGCCAGTAACGCGGTCCGAACCGCAACCGCGGGCGCTTTTTCTTAGCCGAGGTACGCGTCGGTGATGTGGAGCCTGCCGTGGGTTCCCTCCCACTCCATCTCGTACTCCAGTTCGATGGGGCGGTCCATGTGCGGGCCGTCGGTGACGAGCGTCTCGAACTCGCCGCCTTCACCGAGAATGTGGACGCCGTACTGCTCGTTGAGCGCTTCGAGTTCGTCGAGCGCGTCGGCATCGAGCGTCCGGCCGAGCCACGACTCGTCGAGGCCGTGGGCCGCGACCTGAATGATGGTGATTTCGAAGCCCGCCTCGAGCATGGCGTCGCCGAGTTCGCGGGGGTTTTCCTGCCACAGCGGGGCGAACAGGTCGATGTCGAGACGGTCGCACATCGCCTGAATCCGGTTCGTCTGGAACTCGCTTTCGATGGCACCGGCGGTGACGCCCGCGAGGTCAATCTCCGACTGGAGGTCCGACAGCGCCGCTTCGAGGGGTTCGAGTTCGGCGTCGCCCTGCGCGCCCGAGTCGTCGGCGTCGGTCGCTTCGAGGTCGCCGGGGTGGACCTCGACGAGTTCGATGCCGGTGCTTTCGGCGGCGAGCGCGGCGAGGTCGGTCGCCGGCACGTGGTACATGTACGAGTCGTCGCTCGGGTGGACGGTCAGGAGGCGGGTGACGTTCAGACCCGCTTCGAGCGCGCGGTAGAGCGCCCACGAGGAGTCCTTTCCGCCGGAGAAGAGGCTGACCCACTCGGATGTCATGGAGGCGATAGCGTGTTGGAGGAGTTAGGCGCTACGGTGTGCGCGCCGCGGACTCGTTTCGAGCGACTCCCGTTGCCTTACATGTAGCCCAAATCGCGGAGCCGACCCATCAGGTCCTCTTTGTCCTGCGCGCGCCCCTCGCGTTCCGCGCTCGCGCCGAGGTCCTGCACCCACGCGGGGCGGTCGTCGGACTTTGCGGACCCGGATTCGGTACCGAGCGAGCGGTAGCCCTCGAAGTACTTCGGCGAGACGGGCAGGTCGGCGGGTTCGACGCCTTCGGGGAGGTCATCGAGAGCGGCGGGGACGTGGCCTGCGGGGTAGCCCTCGACCGAGTCGGGGACGATGTAGTTCCAGAACGCCGCCCACACGTCGGCCTCCTCGAACTGGAGGATGGAGTGGACGCGGTCGTGCGGCGGGTACTTCTCGGAGTCGTGGCGGGGGCTGAAGAACGTCTCGTCGGCGCGGGACTCCTGTTCGTCCCAGCGGACGCCCGAGAAGACGCCGTCGAAACCGCGCGCTTCGAGGGTGTCGTTGAGCGCGACGGTCTTCAAGAGGTGGTTACCCTCGAAGCTGTCGGCGTCGAGGACGACGGTCTCGCCCTCGTAGCCGAGGCGGGCGAGTTCGCGGCGGGTGTCGTCGCCGAGGTTCGAGAGGGGAATCTCGTCGCCGGGCGACGCGCCGAGGCGCGCGAAGTCCTCGTTGCGGGCGACGACGAGGTCGAGGTCCCAGCGGTCGGCCCACTCGCGGACGAACGCCTCGGTCTCGTCGAAATGCTCGAAGTGGTCGATGAAGACGACGGGCGGCACGTCGACGCCCATGTCGGCGGCGACCTCACGGACGACGTAGAGGACGAGCGTGGAGTCCTTGCCGCCGGTCCACATGACGGCCGGGCGCTCGTACTGTTCGAGCGCGGTCGTGGTGACTGCGACCGCTTTTTCGAGTTTGTCTTCGAGCGTCGGGTAGTCGGCGGCGGTCTGGTCTCGACCGTCGTCGTAGTCGAGGTCGAGGTCGTCGGGGAACGCGGGGCTCATAGGGAGGGTGTCGCTCGCGGAGAATATCGCTGTTTCCGCTGTGAGACAGTCGCTGTCGCTGTCGGGAGCGAGTCCGGGAAAAAGTGGTCGCGGCGCGATGTTCGCGTCAGATTTCGGCCGACTTCACATGTAGCCGAGGTCGCGCAGGCGCTCCATCAGGTCCTCTTTGTCCTGGGCGCGGCCCGCGCGCTCGGTCGTGTTCTCCATGTCCTGCAGCCACGCCGGTTCCTCGGCGGACTTGTCGGTCGAGACCTCACTGCCGAGACTCCGGAAGCCGGCGAAGTACTTCGGCGAGACGGGCACGTCTTCCTGCGTGACACCCTCGGGGAGGTCGGTGTCGCTGGTGGGGACGTAACCGTCCTCGGGGTAGTTCTCGACGGTGTCCGGGACCGCGAAGTACCAGAAGGCGTCCCAGACGGCGCTCTCTTCGAACTGGAGGATGGGTTGAATGCGGTCGTGCGGGGGGTAGATGTCGGGGTTGTGACGGGGGCTGAAGAACGTCTCGTCGGCGCGGGCTTCCTGTTCGTCCCAGCGGACGCCGGAGATGACGCCGTCGATGTCGTACTCTTCGAGGGTGTCGTTGAGCGCGACGGTCTTCAGCAGGTGGTTGCCGACGTAGGTGTCGAGCAGGAACGGGAACGTGTCCTCCTCGTACTCGAGGATGTTACGGATGTGGTGCTGGTTGTGCTCCGAGAGTTCGGAAACCGGGATGTCGTCGCCGGGTTCGAGGCCGTTTTCGTCGACGTACGCGCCGACGTCCTCGTTACGCGCCCAGATGACGTCGAGGTCCCACTCGTCGGCCCAGTGCTTGACGAAATCCATGATTTCGTCGAAGTGCTGGTAGTGGTCGATGAAGACTGCCGGCGGGACTTCGAGGTCGTAGCGCTCTGCGACCTCCTTGATGAAGTAGAGCGTGAGCGTCGAGTCCTTACCACCGGTCCACATCACGGCGGGGTTCTCGTACTGCTCGAGTCCCTGCTTCGTGACCTCGATGGCCTTCTCGATCTTGTCCTCGATACTCGGGTAGTCCTCCGGCGTCTCACCTTCGCCGTCGGTGTAGTCGACGTCGAGGTAGTCCGGGAAGGATTCGGCTTCCGACATGATGTGTAATTACATCTAATTAGGCGGTGTAAATGCTTTTTGCCCGAGGACTAGTGTGACGCGTGATACCGCCGAACACGATTTGGGCCGCTGACTCACGTGGTTCGGCGGTGACGGGATGAGGAGATACGACGCGTTTAGGAGATGAACTTGTTGTCGCGCCAGTTGATTCCGCTGTCCGAGGAACCGTTCTGCTGGGGGTTCTCGACGACTTCGACGGAGGCGGCGCGGACTTCGCCCTCGACGATGCGCGTCGCCTGCAGTTCGTCGCTTTCCTCGGTGATGGCGGTCAGCGTCCCCTTCTCCGAGAGCATCGCAATCTCGCGGAGGACGAGGAACATCGGGTACTGGAGCGCCGTGTTCTGGAGCACGGTTTCGAGGTCGCCCTTGAAGCAGGCGAACTCGACGAGTTCGGAGGGAATCTCCTCTTCTTCTTCATCTCCCCAGTTGGGCGCACCCGCTCGGGGCGGCTCTTCTTCGTAGACGCGGTTTTCCGTTACGCTCGCTTTCAACTGGGCCGTCGGCGTGTACTTGCTGAGGTTGTCGTCGGCGGAGACGGCTTTGATGATGAGGGTGTTGTTTCGGCGGGTGATGTCTACGTTCTCGACCTCAGGCGGTAGTTCTGGGTCGTTTTCGAAGTAGTCCATCACGTCTTCGAGTGGCAGTTCCAACGTCGAATGGAGTCGATATACGCGGCCTGACATTGTTGGCTTCGGTATCGACGAGAGCCACGGTGCGGGCGCACCCGGATGGCGATACCTGTGTGGATGTACGAGTTCGAGGCTTATATGGCCTCCCCTTCTCGTTAGGCGAGAGATACAAAGTCGGCGTCGGGCCGCAGTCCGGCGGTCTGTCGGGACGCTTCGGGGGTCAGTTCGCGCCGGTCAGCGTCGCTTCGAGGTCGCCGCGCTCGTCGAGTTCTTCGAGGATGTCGCTGCCGCCGACGAACTCGCCGTCGACGAACGTCTGGGGGATGGTCTCCCAGTCACTTTTCTCCTTGAGCGCCTCGCGGTAGTGCGGGAGCGCGGGCAGCACGTCGACCGTCTCGAACTCGTCGACGTACTGGGAGATGAGGTCGACCGCCTTCGCGGAGTAGCCGCACTGCGGCATCAGACGGTTGCCCTTCATGAACAGGACGACGTGGTTGTTCCCGACCGCCTCGTCGACGCGGGACTGTACTTCCTCGGGGTCGAGGCTCTCCGGTTGGAAAGTCATGCTCCCAAGTAACGGCCGGGCGGACAAAGGAGTTGCGTCGCGGTCGGGTCGGTGCCGCCGCGCTGTGCCGGCGGTGACGACGGCTTACTGCTCGCCGACGCGGACGACGTTGATGAGGGAGTGGACGGGGACGCCGTCAATCTCTTCGACGCCCTGCTTGTCGACGATGACCACGCACGCGAGGGGTTCGCCGCCCTCGGAGCGGATGGCGTCGATAGTCTCGCGGAGAGTCGTGCCGCTCGTCACCGTGTCGTCGACGATGAAGCAGTTCCGTCCCTCGACAGGCGCGAAGTTCCGGGAGAAGCCGCCGCCGAGGTCCTCGATGTCGCCTTCGTCCCACTGGTGTTTCGCGGGCGAGTAGGCGGCGAGGGTCGTTTCGAGTTCGCGCGAGACGGAGGTCGCGAGGGGGACGCCCGCCTTCTCGATACCGACGGTCACGTCGGCTTCGCCGTTCGTCTCCATGAGCAGGTCGGCGAGCGCGCGCCCGACGTACGTGAGGCGCTTGCCGCCGCTCCCGATGGCGTTCCAATCGACGTGGATGTCGTCGGGGCCTTCAGGCTCCGCCTGTGGTTCGGGTTCGGTCGCCGCACCGCTTCGTTCGACCAGCCAGCTGGCGGTCTCGCGGGAGACGTTCAACTCGTCGGCAATCTCGCCTTTCGAGAGGCCACGGTCCGCGAGCTCAGCCGCGCTGGCGATGAGGTCGTCGACGTTCTTCATACAGTACCGAATTCGATGGCGGTTTTTATAGTGGTGTCGTCGTCTTCGAATGCTGCTTCGAACTCGGACAGCGGGTGGACGCCGGTGACTAAGTCGCGGAGGAACCAGCGGGGAAGCTTGGTGAACGTCACGGTCGCGGCCTCGAAGTGCTTGACGTGGGAGTTGACGCTGCCGACGAGCGCCTTGTTGTGGAGCACCATCTCGCGGTGGAACGCGCCGGCGTCGACCTCGAACTCCCAGTCGCTCGGAACGCCGAGGAGCGCGGCGACGCCGTTCGGCGCGAGCGCCTGCACCGACTGGATGGCGTGTTTGGGGAACCCGGTCGCCTCGTAAATGAAGTCCATATCCTCGTGCGCACCCGGAATCTCCTCGACCGAGGTCTCGCGGGAGTCGACGTAGGTCGCGCCGAGTTTCTCCATGATGTCGATAGTCGGGTCGGGGCGGTCGCGCCGACCGAGGCAGTAGAGGTTCTCGTAGCCCTTATCGTCGGCTTTCAGCATGGCGAGCGTCAGGAGCCCGAGGCTCCCATTGCCGAGGACGAGCGCCGACGAGGGGTTCCAGTCGAACGCGGAACGGCTCGCGTAGGCGTGCTCTCGGGCCTTCTCGGTGATGGAGATGGGCTCGATGAGGAAGCCGAGTTCGGCCTGCGAGCGCGGGATGCGGACGAGGTAGTCCGACGGGCTGGTGAAGTACTCGGACATGAAGCCGTGCGCGCCGACGATGCCGCGCTCAGCGTACATCCCGTCGGGGGCCATGTCGGGTTGGTCCTTCTCGAAGTACTCATTCGTCCCCGACGCCGGCGGGCGGCGGACCGTCGGCACGACGATGTCGCCTTCCTCCAGTTCGGTGTCGTTCGGGTCGACGACGACGCCGACCGCCTCGTGGCCGAGCACGAGGTGGTCTTCCCCCTCGGGGAACCCGCCGTGGCCGCCGGCGATGACCTCGTGGTCCGTCCCGTCCACGCCGACCCGAAGCGTTCGGACGAGCGCCTCCCCGGCGTCGGGTTCCGGTCGCGGCTTCTCGATGACGACCGGCTTGTCTTCCCCGCGCTTGACGGCGATTGCTTTCATACCCCCACCAATGCACCACCCCACCAAAAGACTTATTCTATGATGAGTAAATAATTCAGCTACGGTGAGTGCCTTGCGTCGTCGCACCAGCCCATGACGAACCATTTCGCACGGACCAGCCTGTCCAGCCCAACCGTGCCGGCGCTCGCCGAACCCGTGCCCGAACCGCGCCGAAGCCGATATTCCGTGCCCGTCGGCTTCTGAGGCGGTTTCGGTTTTCTCCTGACGCTCGCTCGGCTCAGCGGCGCGTTCGACCGACCGCAGAAAAAGGACGCGTCGCTTCGTCGGGCCGCTTCCTGTCGACCCGACGACCCGACAGGCGGTTCAGTTGTCGATGTCGTCGACGAGTTCGTCCGCGAGACCGACGTACGTCGCGGGCGTGAGCGCGAGCAGTTCCTCGCGGGTCTCCTCGTCCACGTCGAGGTCCGCAAACAGGTCGTGGAAGTCGTCGAGGGTCACCTCGCGGCCGCGGGTGAGTTCCTTCACCCGCTCGTAGGCCTGCGTGTCGCCCTCGCGGCGGAGAATCGTCTGGACGGCCTCGCCGATGATGGCCGGCGTGTCGTCGAGTTCGTCCCGCATGACCTGCTCGTTCGGGACGACTTTCCCGAGGCCGGTCTGGGTCTTCTTGTAGCCGATGAGGCAGTGGGCGAACGCCGCGCCGACGTTGCGCTTGACCGTGGAGTCCGAGAGGTCGCGCTGGAGGCGCGAGGTCGTCACGTAGTCGGCGAGGAACGTCAGGTCCGCGTTGGCCTTCGAGAGGTTACCCTCGGAGTTCTCGAAGTCGATGGGGTTGACCTTGTGCGGCATCGTCGAGGAGCCGGTTTCGCCCTCGACGGCCTCCTGTCCGAGGTAGCGGTCGGAGACGTACAGCCACGCGTCGCGGTCGAGGTCGACGAGGACGTTGTTGACGCCGCGGACGGCGTCGAACAGCGCCGCGAGGTCGTCGCAGGGGTTGACCTGCGTGGCGAGCGCGGTGTGGTCGAGGCCGAGCGACCCGACGAACTCGCGGGAGAACGCCCGCCAGTCGACGTCGGGGTAGGCGGCGACGTGGGCCGCGTAGACGCCCGACGCGCCCGCGAGTTTGCCGGCGAGGTCGTCGGTCGCGGCCTCGACGCGGGCGAGCGTCCGACCGAGGCGGGCGGCGTAGACGGCCATCTCCTTGCCGAACGTCGTCGGCGTCGCGGGCTGGCCGTGGGTCCGCGCGAGCATGGGCACGTCGCGGAACTCCTGCGCGAGCGAGACGAGTTCGTCGCGAGTGTCGCGGAGTTCGGGGACGATGACTTCCTCGACCGCGCCCTTCACCATGAGGCGCTGGGCGAGGTTGTTCACGTCCTCGGAGGTGAGGCCGAAGTGAATCCACGGGTGGACCGACTCGTCGGTCTCGGTACGGATGAAGTACTCGACGGCCTTCACGTCGTGATTCGTCGCCGAGAAGCCTTCCGCGCCCTCGACTTCGAGCCGCTTCACGAGGTCGGCGTCGTCGGCGTCGAACTCCTCGTAGAGCGCTCGGAGGTCGGCGCGCTCGGCCTCGGTGAACGAAAGCGGCGTCACGTCGAGGTCGGCGAGCGCGAGGAGGTACTCCACTTCGACTTCTACGCGGGCGCGCATGAGCGCGGCCTCGCTCACGTGCGGCGCGAGGGGTGCGGTTCGGGAGGCGTATCGCCCGTCGAGCGGGGACACCGCGTACAGCGGGTCGTGCCGGTCGGCGTCGGTCATGTCTGAGTCGTCACGATGGGGGAGGTTAAACGCCGCGGATTCGTCGCCGCCGCGAGGCCGACAGTTAGGCACGACTGTGCGCACTCAGCGGCGTTCTCCGGTCGAGTCTGGGAGTACATATACACAATTGAGTATATGTCGGCGACGAGGACCGCAACCACTTTGAGGGCCGCGGGACGCTCTCACCACATGGTCACCATCGCCGGTCTCGCGAGCAACCGCGGACGAAACCTGCGCAACATCGCCGACCGCGCCCCCGGCGGGGCGGAACTCGGCGTCGTCGTCTCGAACAGCGCCGACGCGCCCGTCCTCGACTGGGCGGACGAACATGGCATCCCCAGCGAAGTCGTCGAACGCGGCGACGACGAGTCCCGCGAGTCCCACGAGGAGCGCATCCTCGACGCCCTCGCGGACTACGACTTCGATATCGTCTGTCTCGACGGCTACATGCGCGTGCTCACTTCGACGTTCCTCGACGCCGCGCCCACGACGCTCAACGTCCACCCGTCGCTGCTCCCCGCGTTCCCCGGCATGGACGCCCACGAGCAGGTGCTCGACGCCGGCGTCAAGACGACCGGCTGTACGGTCCACGTCGTCAACGAGGAGGTCGACGCCGGCCCCATCGTCACGCAGGAGGCCGTTCCGGTCTACACCGACGACGACGCCGACGACCTCAAATCGCGCGTCCTCTACGACGCCGAGTTCAAGGCCTACCCGCGCGCAGTCCGCTGGTTCGCCGAGGGTCGCGTGACGGTCGAAGACGACTCCGTCACCGTCGAGGGCGACGTTGACGCCGGCCTCCCCGAGCGCCGCGTCACCTCCGAGGACCGCTACGACGAACTTCGGTACGGCGAGAACCCGCATCAGGACGCCGCCGTCTACGTGGACGAGACGTGCGACGAGGCGTCGGTCGTCGGCGCGCCCCAGCTCAACGAGGGCGCGAAGGGGCTGTCGTACAACAACTACAACGACGCCGACGGCGCGCTGAACATCATCAAGGAGTTCGATGAGCCTGCCGCGGCGGTCATCAAGCACACGAACCCCGCCGGCTGTGCCACCGCCGACACGCTCGCGGAGGCCTACGCCGACGCCCTCGCCACGGATCCGATGAGCGCCTTCGGCGGCATCGTCGCGCTCAACCGCGAGTGCGACGCCGAGACGGCCGAACTCATTATCGACTCGTTCAAGGAAGTCGTCGTCGCGCCCGGCTACACCGACGACGCGCTCGACGTGCTGACCGAGAAGAAGAACCTCCGCGTCCTTGATGTGGGCGAACTCGGCGAGCGCACCGAGACGTACACCGAGAAAGCGCTCGTCGGCGGGCGACTCGTCCAGGAGCGCGACCTCTGGACGCCGACGCTCGACGACCTTGAAGTCGTCACCGAGACCGAACCCACGGACGAGCAGTTGGAGACGATGCTGTTCGCGTGGAAGGTCCTGAAGCACGTGAAGTCCAACGGGATTCTCTTCGTCAAGGGCACCGAGACGGTCGGCGTCGGCATGGGGCAGGTCTCCCGCGTCGACGCGGTCGAACTCGCCGCGATGAAGGCCGAGGAACACGCTGAGGGCAAGGACGCGCAGGGAGCAATCATGGCCTCCGACGCGTTCTTCCCGTTCCCGGACGGCGTGGAGAAGGCGGCCGACGTGGGCATCGAGGCGGTCATCCAGCCCGGTGGCTCGGTGAACGACGAGGACGTCATCGAGGCCTGCGACGAGCGCGGGATTGCGATGGTGTTCACTGGGCAGCGGTGCTTTAGACACGACTGAGCGAAGCAAAGGAGAGTCTAAAGCTCGAAGCACGACCGGAGGGAGTGCTTCGGTGTTTCCGCCACGACTGAGCGAAGCGAAGGAGTTGCGGAAGTCAGTGAGACGAACGAAGTGAGTCTCACGCGATTTCCGTCACGATTAGTGACGGAAACTCGTGGCCGCGCGTAGCGCGGACACGGTTTGAGACGCCCCGAGACCGTTCCCACGTCCTAACACCGACGGTGTCCCTTCAAGTGTCGGCGAGACGAACACAGAGATATGTACGAAGATATCCTGGTGCCGACTGACGGGAGCGAGGGAACGATGCAAGCAATCGAGCACGCGCTCGAACTCGCCGGGGCGGAGTCGACAGTCCACGTGCTGTCGGTCGTCGACCAGCGGGTCTACCTCGCCGCCGGCGGCGACCAACAGGATGCTGTCATCCAGTCGCTCCGCGACGACGCGGTACAGGCGGTCGAGCGGTGCGCCGAGAAGTGCGAGGGGAAGGCCTCGTCGACGACGGCGGTTCGAGACGGCGTGCCCCACCGGGTCATCCTCGACTACGCCGACGAACACGACGTCGACGTGGTCGTGATGGGGACCCACGGCCGGACCGGCCGCGACAAACTCACGTCGCTCGGGAGCGTCACGGAGCGCGTCATCGAGAACGCGAAGCGACCGGTGCTCGTCGTTCATATCGACTGAGCGCGGCGCTATCGAGCGGGTATCGGAGCGTCGGCGGCGGCCACCGGGGGTGACCCCGGCCGGCGTCGTGTCGCAGGAGTGACGTGGAGCGTTAGGCCTAAGCCCACCGTCCGGTTTCTCACGCGTATGGAGTACCACGAGGCGGTGAACTTCCTTTTCGACCTCCGGCGGTTTCAGGTCAAGCCGGGGACCGAGTCGATTCAGCGGTTGCTCTCTCACCTCGGCGACCCCCACGAAGACGTGTCGTTCGTGCAAGTCGCGGGGTCGAACGGCAAAGGAAGCACCGCCCGGATGGTCGACGCGATGCTGCGCGAGTCGGGCGCGCACGTCGGCCTCTACACCTCGCCGCACTTCGACGACGTGCGGGAGCGAATCCGCGTCGACGGCCGGAAGATTCCGAAGTCCGCGCTGTCGGCGTTCGTGGCCGAAGCCAAGCCGTACCTCGTCGAGCGGGCCGCCGACGGCGAGCCGCTGACCTTCTTCGAGACTGTGACCGCGCTCTCGCTGTGGTATTTCGACCGCGCGGACGTGGACGTGGCGGTCCTCGAAGTCGGGATGGGCGGCAAACTCGACGCGACGAGCGCCGTCGACCCGGTCGCCAGCGCCGTCACCAACGTCTCGCTCGAACACACCGCCGTCCTCGGCGACACCGTCGCGGAAATCGCGAAGACGAAAGCCGCCGTCGCGCCCGCCGACGCGCCGCTCGTGACCGGGACGACCGGCGAGGCGCTGTCGGTCATCCGCGAGGAGGTCGGCGACGTGTTGACCGTCGGCGACGCCGACTCCGACGCCGACGTTCGCGCCTCCTACGGCGGCCGCGTCAACCACCAGGAGGCCGCCGTCACCGTCGAGACTGACGACGAGACGCTGGACGTTCGAATCCCGCTTTTGGGCGCGTATCAGGCACGAAACGCCGGTATCGCCGTCTCGCTCGCTCGGCAGGTCCGCCCCGACATCGGCGAGGAGGCGATTCACCGCGGCCTCCGAAACGCCCACTGGCCGGGTCGGTTCGAGGTCATGGGCACGGAGCCGACGGTCGTCCTCGACGGCGCGCACAACCCCGACGCCTGCGCGCAGGTCGCCACCGTCCTCGACGAGTTCGACTACGACGACCTCCACCTCGTCTACGGCGCGATGCACGACAAGGACCACGGCGAGATGGTCGGGGCACTCCCGGAGGTCGCGTCCGTCGTCACCTGCAAGGCAGACATCTCGCGCGGCGAAGACCCCGAGATTCTGTCGTCCGTTTTCGAGCGACTCGACGGCCCCGCAGTCGAGACTGGCGGCGCGGTCGCCTCGGCACTCGACCGGGCGCGTGCCCGCGCCGACCCCGACGACTGCGTGCTCGTCGTCGGTTCGCTGTACGTCGTCGCCGAGGCGCGAACCACGTGGACGCGGGCGGTCGTCCCGAAGGCCCACCGTACTCTCGACGACGCCCGTCGGACCCTCGACCGCGCCAACGTGTCGGACGCCGCCGACCGGCGAGCGCGCGCGAAGCGGGCGGTCAACCGAACGGTCCACACCCGCGTCCAGCGCCGGCAGGCCCGGGTGCTCCGCGAGGAACTGCTGTCCGTCGGCGGCGACTGCGCCGTCTCGGGCCACGAGTTCGGCGGCGAACTCGTCGACGTGGTCCTGACCGGGACGCTCGGCCAGTTCGAACGGCTGACGGCGAGCCTCGAAGATCGGCCGTACGCGCTCGCAGGGGTCGCCGAGGAGATTCGCGAGACGCTCGGCTCAGACGCGGCCACCACCGCTGAAGCCGACGCCGACGATGACGGCACGAGCGACATCGGCACCGCCCGCGACGACCCCGACGCCGGTGAGTACCCGTGGGACGACGGTACGGCGGTCATGGGCATCCTGAACGTGACGCCGAACAGCTTCCACGACGGCGGGGAGTTCTACGACATCGACGACGCCGTCGAACAGGCGCAGACGATGGTCGACGCCGGCGTGGACATCATCGACGTGGGCGGCGAGAGCACCCGCCCCGGCGCGGACGAGGTCCCCGTCGACGAGGAGATTCGCCGCGTCGCGCCCGTCATCGAGGCCATCGCCGACCTCGACGTGCTCGTCTCCGTTGACACACGCAAGGCGGCCGTCGGCGAGGCCGCCCTCGACGCCGGTGCGGACATCCTCAACGACGTGACCGGTCTCGAAGACCCCGAGATGCGCTTCCTCGCGGCCGAGCGCGACGCGCCGGTCATCGTGATGCACAGCATCGACGCCCCGGTCGACCCGTCTCGCGAGGTCGACTACGACGACGTGGTCGAGGACGTCATCGCCGAACTGACGGAACTGGTGTTACTCGCCGAGAAGGCGGGCATCCCGCGGCGGAACATCATCGTCGACCCCGGTCTCGGCTTCGGGAAGTCGAAGGCCGAGAACTTCGAACTCCTCGGTCGAACCGACGAGTTCGCCGCGCTCGGCTGTCCGATTCTCGTCGGCCACTCCCACAAGTCGATGTTCTCGCTCGTCGGCGAGGAGCCCGGCGACAGCCTCGCGGCGACCGTCGCGGGCACGGCCATCGCCGCCGACCGCGGGGCCGACATCGTCCGCGTCCACGACGTGCCGGAGAACGTCGCGGCCGTGAACGTCGCGCTTGCCTCGCGCGACCCGAGCCGGTTCGAAGACGGCTCCGAGAGCGAGGACTGAGACCCGACGTCCGGCGCGTCGGGGTGAAACCGGTGTTTTTCTGCGCCGAGTGCCTACTTTCACCTCGTGTGCACACTCATCCTCGCGTGGCAGGTGTTCGAAGACGCGCCGGTCGTCGTCGCCGCCAACCGCGACGAGCAACTCGGCAGGCCCGCCGAACCGCCCCGGCGGTGGGAAAACGGCGACGGCCCGGGAGTCGTCGCTCCGCGGGACACCGAGGCCGGCGGAACGTGGGTCGGCTACAACGACGCCGGTGTCTTCGTCGGCATCACCAATCGGTGGGTCGAGGTCGCGGGCGGCGGCGAGCGCTCCCGGGGCCATCTCGTCCGCGACGCGCTCCGTCACGAGGCCGCCGAGAATGCGGCCCGGTTCGTCGAACGCGCGGTCGAGGACCACACCTACGATGGCTTCAACCTCGTCGTCGCCGACGAGAACGCCGCGCTGTTCTTCGAGTGGGACGGGAGCCTGTCGGTGCGGAACTTCGACCCCGGCGTCCGCGTCGTCGTCAACGTCGGCACGCCCGATTCGTGGTTCGTCCCCGAGCGACGCCCCGAGGTGGGGGAGCGGCAGGCCGACAACGCCCGGCGGCTAGAGGAGGCCCTTCAGCCCGACCCGAGCGAGTCGGTGATGGCGTGGCGCGAGCGGGCGAAGGCGGCGCTGGGCGACCACGACTTCGGCGTCTGCGTCCACGACCCGGAGGGTCGGTTCGGCACGCGCTCGTCGTCGGTCATCACGCTCGGCGAGGCGGAATTCGCGTACGAATTCGCCGACGGCCCGCCGTGTCAGACCGCCTTCGAACCGGTCGAACGTCAGGATTAAACCGCTCGCACGACGTGTACGTGGTATGAGCGCGAGCGAAGCCGAGCAAGACCTTTCTTCCGACGAGCACGCGGGACTGGAACTCATCCGCGAGTCGGGCGGCATCCACCAGAGCGACTTCTGGAAAGAACTCGATATCTCCTCCCGGAAGGGGAGCCGCATCGCCGAGGTGCTGGAGTCGCTCGGTCTCATCAAGCGGACCGAGACCGTCTACAACGGCCACACCACCTACTACCTCGAACCCGCCGCGCGCGACCTCGACTTCTCGATGCTGATGGCGGGCGACATGCTCTCGCCGCTCATCGGTGAAGAGGAGATTAACGCCAACAGCAACGCCTTCTCGCAGTGGCTCATGAACCTCGCCTACGAGGAGTACTGAGCCGCCCGCAGTCTCTCTCCGTGCCCCGATAGGCGACTACTTTCCCGATTCTGTTTCGGTTTTTGGTTTCCCGTTCCCGCCTCGGTTTCCTGCCGCGAGCGACGCGACCGCTCCCCGTCGCGTCCGAGACGACGGCGCAGTCGCTCGCCGGGCGGGGGTCGGAGAAGAACGCACGAGAAGGGAAACCGCGGGACGCGGCTTACTCTTCGGACTGTTCGTCGTCGTCCTCGGTCGCCAACAGGTCGTTGGCTTCGAGGTAGCTCTCGATTTCGTCGTTAGACAGTTCGACGAAGCGCTCGGTCTCCGCGGAGACGGTCGCCACGTCGACGCCGTCGGGCGAGGTACCCTCCTCGCTGGTCGAACCGATGGCTTCGAGCGCGAGTTCGATACCCTCGTCGAGGGTCAGGTCCTCGCGGAAGTTCTCTTCGAGGTGCTCCTGGTGGTCGCCGCGGTCGGCCCCGATGGAGACGGCCTTCCACTCGTAGGGGGTCCCCGAGGGGTCGGTCTCGTAGAGGCGGGGCGTGCCGTTTTCGACGCCGCCGATGAGGAGCGCGACGCCGAACGGGCGCGCGCCGCCGACCTGCGTGTACTGCTGGATGTGGTCGGTGACTTCCTTGGTCAGCGTCTCGATGCCGATGGGTTCGCCGTAGCGGAGGCGGTTGACCTGCGACTGGCGGCGGGCGAAGTCGATGAGCTGGCGGGCGTCGGCGACGTGGCCGGCGCTCGCGATGCCGATGTGGTCGTCCGCCTTGTGAATCTTCTCGACGCTCGTCGGTTCCATCAGCGGCGAGCGAGAGCGCTTGTCCGCCGCGAGGACGACGCCCTCGGGCGTTCGCACGCCGATGCTCGCGGTGCCGCGCTTGACGGCCTCACGAGCGTATTCGACCTGATAGAGTCGACCATCCGGCGAGAAGATCGTAATCCCGCGGTCGTACGCCTGTTGTTGCGCTTGTCCCTGCATGGAATATCACTCGAAATCGAGTTGCGTCGCGCCCGTGAACCCGTCCGAGCCGCCGACGTCCAAGAGTGAGTCGCGGACGACAGCGGTTCGGGATTCGTTCTCGAACACGACGGTTCTCTCCTCAGAAATTCCGGCCCGGCCGTGTAAATACCTTTCCGAACAGGCACGCACTGTCCCCGAGACGCCTCGCACTCTCACCCCGACTGGGTCGCCGCCGACGGCGTCGATGCAGGCGAGTGCGGCCCGGGCGTCTTCGACGTGACCGCGCCGGGCGCGGACGACGGTCTCGGCGATGCCGTCGGCGTAGTCGAACCCGAGGACGGTCAGGTCGGCGTCGGCGCTCCCGGCGTCGCCGTAGAGGTTCTGGGCGGCGTACCAGAGTTCGCGCTGGAACGGCCCGCGGGCGAGGTCGGCATCGGGCCACGTCTCGATTTCGACGGCGAGGTAGCGCCGTCGCGGCCGGAGGTGTTTGGGCAGGTGTTTCATCGGCTCAGCTCACTCGTCGGCGTTCGGCGCTCGCTCGGCGACGAGGACGCCCACCTGCTCGTGGACGGACTCGACGGCGGTGAGGACGAACCCGGCGTCAGTGAGCGCGTCGGCGAGGAATCCGACGGTCGCGGGGTCGTCAACCTCGGGCGAGTAGAACGGCTCGTCGGGGTCGGGCGTCCCGAAGAACATCACGTCGCCGAGGACGAACCGGCGCGGTTCGAGGTCGGCGATGACGCCGATAGCCTCGCGTTTTTCCTCGTCGGAGAGGTGGTGCATGGCGAAGTTCGTGACCACGATATCCACCTGCTCGTCGTCGTCCACGTTCGGTTCTCGGAACCGGCCTTCGCCGAACTCGACGTTCTCGATACCGACTTCGGCGGCCTTGGTTCGGGCCTGTTCGAGCATCCCCTCGCTGATGTCGCGGCCGATGACGCGCTTCGCGTCGGGGGCGAGCGCGAGAGCGATAGCGCCCGTGCCGGTACCGAGGTCGAGGACCACGTCCTCGGGGGAGGGGTCGGCGTAGTGGACGACGAGCGAGACGCACGCGCGGTACTCATCGCTGTCTTGCGAATCGTCGTACTCCGCGGCGATGTGGGAAAAGCGGGCGGCGTGTTCCTCAATCGTCTTCTTCATACCGTCCCCGTTTGACGCCGGGGGCTATGAACGACTCGGACATGCGCTCGCGGTTGCGCGCCGCGAGGCGGCCCCACTCGCGGAGACCGTCGAGCACCTGCTCGCGGTCGAAGCCGATGACCTCGCCGAGTCCCGCCAGCTCGCGGGGGCTCCGCAGTTGGAGGTGCGACGACGGGGTCGCGGAGACGACGTAGGGGGCGTCGTAGTACTCGACGAGTTCGCGGAGCTTCCGAAGGGCCGAAATCGCCTGCACGCGAGTCCCACCGTCGCTTCGGAGCACCGGCCCGAAGTCGAACTCCACGCGGACGCCGTTGTCGCGGGCGGCCTTGGCGAGGACGTGGTTGAAGTTGCCGTTGCCCTCCATGGGGCGCGAGAGCACGTCCACTCGCGGCTGTTCGACGGCGAAGCGGTTGAGCGCGTTCGTGCCGCCGCGGAGGATGAGTAGTTCGCGCTGCGGGCGGTAGTTCCCGACCGCGCCGCTGGCGCGTTCCGGGTTCGACGCGTCGATTTCGACGGCGTCGACGAGGTCAACGTCGAGCGTCTCGCGGAGGCGGTCGTAGTCGGGGCTGGCGTCGAGCGCGCGGACGACGACGCCGTCGTAGTCGTACCGACCGGCGGCGACGGCGGCGCGACTGGCCGTGCTCTCGCCGTCGGGGTGTGCGTAGACCGCCTCGTACATACGCCGACACAGGAACGGGTGGGAAAAGGGCGTTGCGTTCCGGAACTCCGGCGCGAGGCCGGGGCGAGGCCGGGCGACGGGCTGTTAGAACCGGGCGTACGCGGCGAGCGACGCGAGACAGAGCGCGACGACGCCCGCACCGGCGCCGAAGCCGGGCACCTCGAACCCGGACAGCGAGTCGGTCGGCGTCGCCGTCGTCGTCGTCGACGGCTGGGCCGTTTCGGTCGTCGTCTCCGTGGTCTCGACGTCGGGCGTGAGCGTCGAGTCACCGGGCATGTCGTACGTCACGAGCGTGGCGTTTTCTTGGTAGATGGCCTGCTGGTTGTGGCGAATCGAGACTTGAACCGGACCGCCGCGGAGCTGGGACAGCCCCGAGAGGTCGAACGTCACGTCGAACGTCCCGTTTTCGCCGACGCGGACGATCCTCGAAACGAGGAACGAGTGGGTGTCACCGACGGACTGCACGCGGACGCCGATGAGCGTCCCGGACTCGAACGGAGTCGAACCGTGGATGTGCTCGCCATCGGCTGCGTCGAGAGTGAGTCCCTCGCCGGAGTGGTCGATAACGGTGCCGTCGGCGGCGACGGCCCCCGGAAGCGAGAGCGCGACCACGACGAGGAGGACGACGACGAGGTGGGGAGGGCGCATCGTCCGAAACGTATCGTTCGGGCAACAAGTACGTTTTGATTAATTAACAGTTAGGCGGTGAGCGCGGCGACGGCGGCGCGGAGCGCGGCGGCCGCGGTTCGCACGTCGTCGGTACGCACGTACTCTCTGTCGGCGTGCGCGACTGCGCCCTCGTCGTCGGCGAGGTCGCCGGGACCGAAGACGACGACGGGCGCGGGCGAGAAGTAGGAGGCCTCGGTCGCGGCCGTAAAGGGCCGAACCTCCGCCCGGCCGCCGGCGTCTCGGGAGGCGTCGGCGAGCGTCGTCACGAGTTCGTGGTCGGGGTCGGTCGCGAACGCTTCGAGGAACGGCGTCGGGCGCTCCGTGAGCGCGAAGTCGACGCCAACGTCGTCGGGCACCGCTGCACGGAGCGTCGATTGGAGTTCCTCGCGGAAGCCGTCGGCCGTCTCCGGCGGGACGCTCCGGCGGTCGACCACGAGTCGGCAGTCGGCGGGCACCTGATTCGAGTTCGCCCCGCCGTCGACCATCGTCGGCGTCAGCGTCGCCGGACCGAGTTCGGGGTGTGCCTCGCGGTCGTCGTCGAACGACCGGAGGGCGTCGAGGACCGGCGCGAGCGCGTCCACGGCGTTGCTCCCCGACTGCGGTTCGGCCGCGTGCGCGGCGACGCCCGACAGCGACACCGTTCCCTCGAACCGACCCTTCGCGGCCGTACAGACGTCGAGGCCGGTCGGCTCGCCGACGATGTACATGTCGCCGTCTACGTCGAGGGCGGCCGCGCCCGTCGAGAGGAGTTCCTCGTCGGGCGTGATAGCCAGCGTCACTCGCGCGTCGGGGCTGGGGTCGGCGGCGAAGAACGCCGACAACAGCGCCGCGAGCGGCCCTTTCGCGTCGCAGGAGCCGCGGCCGCGGATGACGCCCTCGTCGCGTTCGTACGGGACGTGCGGCGAGACGGTGTCGATGTGCGTGTTGAGGACGAGGTGCGTCGTCGGCTCCGCCGCTCCCTTCGAGGCGACGGTGTTGCCGGCGTCGTCTACTGTCGGGGTGACGCCCTCGGATTCGAGCGTCTCGACCAGCAGGTCGCGCATTTCGCTCACGTCGTCGTTCGACGCGACGGGGACGGCCCGTTCGAGGAACGCCACGGGGTCGAACCCGTCGGCGTCGCCGCTCATCGCTCGCGGAAGACGATGTCGGCTTCGCCGTCGCCCTCGTAGACGGCCGGGCCGCCGAGGAGCGCCGCTCCTCCGTCGGGGACGGTCACGGAGAGTGCACCGCCCGGTGGGGTGACGGTTACGGGGTCGTCACCGGAGACGCGTCCGAGTCGCTTCGCGGCCGCGACGACGGCGACCGCGCCGGTGCCGCAGGACTGCGTCTCGCCTTCGACGCCGCGCTCGAAGGTGCGCTGGCGGAAGCCGCCCTCACCGTCTGGGGAGGCGAGCGTGACGTTCGCGCCCTCCGGGAAGACCGGCGCGTGGCGGACTGCCGGCGCGACGGATTCGAGGTCCACGTCGTCCACGTCGTCGACGAAGGCGACGGCGTGGGGGACGCCCGTGTTGACGGCCGTGACGGTCAGTCCCTCGACGTCGGTCTCGACGAGTTCGTCGTCGGACGCGAGCGGTACGTCGCGGGGCGCAAACGAGGGCGCGCCCATCTCGACGGTCACGTCGGTACCGTCGAGGCTCGCGCGGCGGGTGCCGGCGGGCGTGTCTATCATGACTTCGTTCGTGCCGGTTCGCTCGGCGGCCCACGCGGCCGCGACGCGAGCGCCGTTGCCGCACATGGCGGCGACGGAGCCGTCGGGTTGGACGAGGGTCATGACGACCCGCGGCGGGTCGTAGCGCGATTCGAGCGCGAGGAACAGGACGCCGTCTGCGCCGCGTCGCTCGCTCTCGCTCATGGTAATTCCGGCCTCGCGGTCGCAGTGGGTGCGGGCGAAGGCGGGGCGGTCCGGGACCGGGTCGTCGGCGTCGACGACGAAGAAGTCGTTTCCAGTGCCGTGGAACTTTTCGAAGGGAACGGTGTTGAGTACGCTCATGGTTCTGTGTGGGTGCTTGGTCAGTTGGGGATGTGCTCGGATACGGTTCGTTCGAGTGCGGTGACGTCGTCGAGGGTCTCGCGCCGGCGGGCCAGTCGGTGGCCGTCGGCGTCGAGGACGACTTCCGGGGGGCGTGGTCGAGAGTTGTAGGTGCTCGCCATCTCGTAGCCGTACGCCCCCGCGTTGCCGAGCGCGAGACAGTCGCCGCGCTCGGGGGCGGGGAGTTCGCGACCGTCTGCGAACACGTCGCTCGTCTCGCAGACGGGGCCCGCGACGATGGTCGAAACCGGGTCGGCGTCGGGCCGAGAGAGGTTCGAAATCGCGTGGTACGCGTCGTACATCGCCGGTCGGAGCAGAGTCGTCATACCAGCGTCGATGCCGACGACGGTCGTCTCGGGGGCGTTCTTCACGGTGTTGACCCGCGAGAGGAGCACGCCGGCGTCGGCGACGACGTAGCGGCCGGGTTCGATTGCGAGTTGTGCGTCCACCTCGCCGAGCGCCTCGCGGGTCGCGTCGGCGACGGCGTCGAGGTCGAGCGGCGGTTCGTCCTCGCGGTAGGGGACGCCGAAGCCGCCGCCCACGTCCACGAATTCGAGGTCGCCGACCTCGCGGGCGAGGTCGCCCATCCGGCGGACCAACTCGCGGTGCGCCGAGAGGTCGTCGCCGGAGATACCGCTTCCCGCGTGGGCGTGGACGCCGACGAGGTCGAACTCGTCGCGCACGTCGTCGGCGAGGTTGGGGACGCGGTCGATGGGGATGCCGAACTTCGCGTGCCCGCCGGTCGTGACCTTCTCGTGGTGGCCCGCGCCGACGCCGGGGTTCGCCCGGAGGCAGAGCCGACCGTCGAAGCCGCGCTCGCGCAGGCGGTCGATAGTGTCCGCCGCGCCGACGGTGACGGTCATCTCGGGATTCGACTCCCAGCGCGAGACGACGTGGTCGAGGTCGGCGTCCGGCGGGTTGACCGCCGTGTAGCGGACGCGCTCGCCGGGGAAGCCGGCGTCGAGGGCGCGCTCGACTTCGCCCGCGGAGGCGCACTCGGCGTCGACGCCGGCCTCGCGGACGGTTTCGAGCACCGCCCGACCGGCGTGGGCCTTGACGGCGTAGCTGACGTGCGCTTCGGGGAACGCCTCGCGGAGGCGGACGCAGTTCTCGCGGACGCGACGGAGGTCGGTCACGTACAGCGGCGACCCGAACTCGTCGGCGAGCGACAGCAGGTGCTCGCGGTCCCAGTCCGAGAGCCGCCGGACGGCCGGCCCGCCGCCGCTCATTCGCGCAGCGCCTCCTCCCGACGGGTCGCGTCGAGGGTGTCGTCCTCGATGTCGAGGGCGACGACCGCGGGCTTGTACGCGCCGCCGGCGAACAGGTCGTGGTCGCCGAGCGACGACTCCACGAAGCGCGTGAAGGCGCGACGGTTCGCGGGTAGGTGGCCGTAGTAAATCTCCTCGTCCACGAGGTCGTAGACGGGGATGCGGGGCGTGAGAAGGGTGTTTTCGCCGACGATGGAGTTCTCGCCGACGACGAAGCCGGAGGTGACCCGACAGCCCGCGCCGAGCGCCGCGCCGTCTTCGACGACGACTGGCGCATCTTCGACGGGTTCGAGCACGCCGCCGATGAGCGTGTTCGCGCCGAGCTTGACGTTCGCGCCGATTTGCGCGCAGGAGCCGACGGTGTCACAGGAGTCCACGAGCGTGCCGTCGCCGACGTACGCGCCGACGTTCACGAACGAGGGGCTCATCATGATGCAGTCGGAGCCGAGATACGCGCCGCGGCGGATGGCGGTGCCGTCCGGGGTGTTTCGCGTGCCGCGCTCCCCGAGGTCCTCGGTGTCGCGCAGGGGGAGCACGTCGTGATAGCGGACGTCGCCGTACTCGCGGGCGAGCGTCTCGCGCAGGCCGAAGTTGAGCAGGATGCCCCGCTTGACCCACTCGTTGGCCTCCCACGAGGTCACGTCGGAGCCGGTCTTCTCGGCGGCGCGCACCTCGCCCGCCTCGAGGGCGTCGAGGAACGCGTCGAGCGTGTCGAGTTCGTCGACGGTCGCCGACGCGGCGTCTACGTCGCCGTCGTCGTATCGCTGCCACAGGTCTCGTACGTCGGATTCCAGATTCATTCGAGTACCTCGGTGAAGTCGTACCACCCGGCGTCGCGGTCGGCGAGCCACGCCGCGGCGTCGAGTGCGCCAGCGGCGAAGACCCCCCGCGACCCCGCGCGGTGTGTGAGTGATAGTGACTCGTGATTTCCAGCCAGTAATACCTCGTGCTCACCGGCAATATCCCCCGCCCGGCGAGCGTGGACGCCGACTTCGCCCTCAGACCGGGGCGCTTCGCCCTCACGGCCGTGAACGCGCTCGGAGTCGCCACGCACGTCGTCGATATCGTCGAGGATGGTCAGCGCCGTCCCGCTCGGGGCGTCACGCTTGGCGTTGTGGTGCGTCTCGGTGAGTTCGATGTCGTAGCCGTCGAGGGCCGGGACCGCCTCGCGGACGGCCCGGCGGAGCGCCGCGATGCCGCGCGAGAAGTTCGAGGCGTACAGCACCGGAACCCCCGATGCGGCCTCGCGGAGCGCGTCGAAGCCGCCCTCGCTCAGGCCGGTCGTGCCGGTGACGAAGGCGACACCCGCCTCCGCGCAGGCCGACGCGTACTCGATGCAGGACGCCGGGCCGGTGAAGTCGACCACGGCGTCGGGGGCGTGCGAGGCGAGCAGGTCGGCGAAGTCGGCCGCATCTTCGACGGCGACGCCTTCGACCTCGTCGCCGGGCGAGCGGCTGACCGCGAAGGTGACGGACAGGTCGTCGCGTTCGGCGGCCGCGGCGAGGACTTCCCCGCCCATGCGGCCGGTCGCGCCGGTGACACCGATGGAGACCGTCACTCGGCAGCACCCCCGTCCGGAATCGCCTGTTCGGCTTCGAGGTCGGACAGCAGGCGGCGCAGTTCCTCGGTGTTCTCCTCCGTGAGTCGGGTGAGCGGCGGACGCAGGCGCGCCGGGCCGTAGCCCCGAATCTCCATGGCCTCCTTGACCGGGATGGGGTTCGTCTCGGAGAACAGGTGGCGGTTCAGCGGGGCGAGGTCGTGGTGGATGTCGCGGGCGCGCTCGTAGTCGCCCTGCAGGGCGGAGTGCACCATCGCGCCGACGCGCGCGGGTTCGACGTTCGCCGTGACCGAGATGGCCCCGACGCCGCCGACCGAGAGAACCGGGAGCGTGAGCGCGTCGTCGCCCGACAGCACCGCGAACTGCTCGTCTCGGGTTCGCTCGACGACCTCCGAAATCTGGCCGAGGTCGCCGCTGGCGGCCTTGTACGCGGTGATGTTCGGGTGCTCGGCGAGCGTCGCGGCCGTCTCGGGCAGGATGTTGCTCCCGGTGCGGCCGGGGACGTTGTAGACGATTTGCGGCAGGTCGATTTCGTCGGCGATGGTCCGGTAGTGCTCGACGAGACCGCTCTGCTCGGGCTTGTTGTAGTACGGCGAGATGAGAAGCAGCGCGTCGGCCCCGGCGTCGGCGGAGCGTCGGGAGAGTTCGAGCGCCTCGCGGGTCGAGTTCGAACCGGAGCCGGCGATGACGGGCACGTCCTCGACGGCCTCGACGGCCGCCTCGACGACCTCGACGTGTTCGTCGTGGGTGAGCGTCGCGGACTCGCCGGTCGAACCGACGGGGACGATGCCGTCGACGCCGGCTTCTTCGAGGCGTCGCACGTCGGCTTGGAACTGTTCGAAGTCGATACTGCCGTCCTCGTGGAACGGCGTGGTCATCGCGGGATAGACGCCGCGGAAGTCGAGTGATGTCATGTGTCGTTGGTGGGTGTGGTAACGGTCGTGGGAAGGTTGATATCGGTCGTGTGACCGGAACGTGCGTCAGCCGAAGGCCGCCCGAGACGGGGTCGCTACTCCCGCAACGAGCGATTCAGTACGCACGTTTTTTCGAAAAGAAAGCGGCACGCGACGCTGTCGAGGGTGTGGTGACCTGCGAGAGCCGCGTCGCGTCGTTCACACCGGATGCAGGTGCTGGAAGCGTAATATAACTTGCGTCGTCTGCAGGACCTGCCGGACCCGACGGGCGGGCTGAGGCGCGATTCGCGGTGGTCTCCGTCCGGTTTCCGGTCTCCGAGGTGGACACTCGTCCGACGCGTCCCCGACTCCCCGGACGGTTATTAGCCCGCGCCGCCCAAGCGTCGTACGAATGACCGAGATTCACCCCAACCAGCGCGTCGCCATCCTCGCCGACGCGCAGAACCTCTACCATACGGCACAGAGTCTGTACTCGCGGAACATCGACTACTCGTCGCTCCTCAAGAAGGGGACGGCGGGCCGCGCGCTCACCCGCGCCATCGCCTACGTCATCCGGGCGGACTCGCCCGACGAGGGGAGTTTTTTCGATGCACTCGTCGACATCGGTTTCGAGACGAAAATAAAGGACATCAAGACGTTCGGTGACGGCTCGAAGAAGGCCGACTGGGACCTCGGCATCGCGCTCGACGCGGTCAGCCTCGCCGACCACGTCGACACGGTCGTCCTCTGTTCGGGGGACGGCGACTTCGAGCGGCTCTGTACCCACCTCCGCCACGAGGGCGTCCGCGTCGAGGTGATGGCGTTCAAGGAGTCCACCGCGGACGAACTCGTCGAGGCGGCGGACACGTTCATCGACCTCTCCGAACGAAAAGAGACGTTCCTGCTGTAATCCCGGCAATTATTCGAACTGCGGAATCACCGAGTCGCCGTCGATGTCCGGGCCCGCCGTCTCGGCCGGCCCGTCTGTCCCCGAGTCGTGGGCCTCGAAGAAGGCGACCGCGTAGACGTACTGGAACGTCGCCAGAATCATCTGCGTCGCCATCGAGATGGCGGCGATAGCGGCGATTTCAGTCGGTGAGAAGCCGAGACCCGCCTGCGCCGCCGCGGGGGTCGCCGCGTCCTGTACCTGCTGGACGTTCTGGAACGTCCGAAAGACGATGAACCCCGTGACGGGGATGCTGATGACGAGGCCGACCACGAACCGGATGACGGAGTAGCCGAGCGAGGGGACGACGTTGTTCCGGACGAGTCGGTAGCTCTCGCCGAACGACTCGATTGCGCCCTTGTCGCCGACGACGACCGCGACGGGATAGAACTGAACGAGGAAGATGACGACGAGGTACGCCAGCCCGATGAGGCCGAGCACGGCGACGCCGACGAGGAAGCCGCCGCCGAGCGCGAGGTCGCTCCCGCCCGTCGCGAGGCCGCCGAGACCGAGCGAGATGGCCATGACGACCGCGACGATGAGGAACACGATACCGAAGGCGATGACGATGCCGAGTTGGACGATGTTCGCGAGGAGCATCGGGACGTACTTCTCGCGGCCGACGGCCGTGAGCGTCGACAGCGAGGTCGAGCCTCCGCCATCGCGGTCGACCGCCTCGTCGGCCATCCCGTAGAGGCCGGCGGCGACGAACGGCGTGACGAAGAACGTCACCGCCATCAGGGCGGTCGGGACGATGGGTATCTGCGCCAACTGCGTGGCGAGCTGCGGGAGCGTGACGAGACCTAAGGCGAGTCCGCCGAGGAACAACACGGGGTTCGACCGGATGCCTCGGAGGGCTGTCTGGAGGGAGTTGATCGCGGCCATACCTCGACGTGTCGATGTGACAATACGTAAAACGGGTGGGTCGAGACGCCGGCGTGGTCGGGTCCGTATTCGGGCCCGCGAGCGTGAGTCAGGCCGTCGGCGTCGCCAGTCGGGCGACGGTGGCGACCGCGCCGAGCGCCGCGATGGCGGCAAGCACCGTCGGGAGCCGCCAGTCGAGCGCCGTCTGCGTGAGAAGCATACTGCTCGCGAGCAGCAGCACGGTCCCCACGGCGGCGAGTCGAACGTCCACAGACATACTCCGAGGGGGGTCTGTCCCGTACTTAGGACTTTCCGTCTCGAACGTGCATGCTAACCCGGTGCACGCGGTCGGACGGGACCGCGACCCACTTTAGCCGGCGGGGCAAAGGGCGGAGTATGACCGAAGGCCACGCGACCGATTTGGACGACCTCCGGGTCGTCGCCGACTACCAGTTCGGGGCCGGCGCGGGCGACGCGCTGTTCCCGGCCGACGCGGACATCGAACTCTCGCGCTCGCGGAGCGGCCGCCCGCGACAGGTGTACGTCGAGGGCGACCGCGTCACCTCCTACGGCACCGACGGCCGGTTCACCCTCGGCTTCGCCGGCGGCCGCCGCCTCTACGACAGTCTCGACGGCGATGCCTACGTCGTCCGCGTCGGCGACGAGTCGGTTCCGTTCGTCCGCGACGGCAAGAACGCGTTCGCGAAGTTCGTCACCGACGCCGACCCGGCGGTTCGCTCGGGCGACGAGGTGTGCGTCGTCGGCCCCGACGGCGACCTGCTGGGCGTCGGTCGCGCGGAACTCTCCGCAAACGCGATGCTCGATTTCGACGCGGGGATGGCGGTTCGCGTCCGCGAAGGCGCAGACGAAGTGTGAGGTGAAGTCGGGGAACTCGGGCGGTACGTCGCTGTTGAACTTCTAGATAAGTGATAGAACCGGCGTGCAAGACGTAGAGGGTGTATTCAGCAAATCGCCATTCTATGTTTCACAGTTAATGGGGTGAACAGAACGATAGGATGGGCGTGCGAGTCTAACAGTCGATTCATTATGCACCTGTTTTGCAGAAAGCACTTACTACGAATTGTTATATTTTCACCATGGTCCACCTCAATAGAAGATTACTCTGTTGCCTCCTTCTCGTTTGTCTCATGGTGCCGCTCGCAGGTTGTGGGTCAATCGGCACATCATCAACTGGAGCGCCGACTACTGAGACCACCTCGACTGCATCGCCGTCAACGACAACAGAAGGAGTCCACGGTAGCACGTACCCAGTCCGCATCGACGTGTCAGTCAGTGTGGTCAGCAACGCGTCAGCGCTCGACGTTGAGGTCCCAACGCTTACAGAATCAAACCTCACAGAGGAGGAGCGAACAGCGGTAGTCACCGCTATCGAAGCAAACGAATCCGTTTCATGGAGTGGTCAAAGTAACGAGACCGCGCCGGCTCAACTTCGGGCACTAGTCGCAGCCTCCGACCGCCTCCCACCATCACCGTTCGAGCGTGACCCAGCAGGGGCGTGGCGAGTCGCCCGCGAGACGACGGGCTACGTCACCTACCAGAACATGACGTACAAACTCCAAATGGTGAAAATAGCACCGTGAAAGAAACCGCCAGATGACGACTCGCCAGTGACCGACTTGCGCCCTGTATTCAGCACAGCCGCAACAAACTGTCACTGACAGAGATTTTCGACGGACCCGCGTTTCAGAGGTACGGCGCGAGGCCGAGCGCGGAGACGAGCGGGACGCCCGCGACGACCGAGCCGACGAGGTAGCCGCCGATTGCGCCGCCGTTGAGAAGCGGCAGGCCGGCGTGCGCCCGGCCCTTCATCACGGCCCACATCAGCCCGCTGAACCCGGCGAACGTCCCAACCATGGCGAGGAGTGCCGGGAGGTTGAGCGCCGGAAGCGCGCCGAAGCCGAGCGACGGCGCTTCGGAGAAGAACGCACCCGAGGCGACCATCACGGTCGGCATGACCGCGTCGCCGAGACCGATGAAGAAGGCGTCGCGGTCGGCGGGGTCGGACTCGTCGGCATCGGCGGCGGCCGTCTCGGTTTCAGTCTCCGCGTCAGTCACGTCCGCCGGTTCGCCGCCGTCGGTCGCGTTCTCGCCGTCGCCGACCTCGTTGGCGTCGCGGGCGAAGTCGTCGTCGAGAAGCGAGTACGACAGCGTCGTCGGGATGACGAGCACGACCGGGATGCGGAGGTCCATCACGCCCTCCGCGAGGTCGAGCATGTGTTTCGTCTTGTAGACGCTGATGGCGTCGTAGATGGCGAGGACGGAAAGGAGCACGATGGCCGGCAGCAGGCCGAAGCTAATGCCGAACAGGGCGGCCGCGCCCGCGCCCATGAGCGCCCCGGCGGCGTCGATGACGTACCACTCGGGGTAGACGAGCAAGGCGAGCGAGACGCCCGCCGAGAGGGCGATGGCGACGAGGCCGTTGGGGACGAGGACGGCGAAGACGTACCACGCGAGCAGGCCGCTCGTGAAGACGATGACGAGGCGGATGACCTGGTCGAGGTCGTACTTGAACGCCGCGAGCATGAACGCGGTCATGGCGAGAATCGCGCCGATGTAGAGGAGGCTGTTCGTCGGGTCGGTGGGGTCTTCGACCGTCTGGTACCCCTGTTCGAAGAACGTCGGCACGAGGGCGAGCGCACCCACCTGCACGACGAGGAAGATGAGGGCGGCGAGGGCGACCCCCCGATAGGCACGGCGTGACATGCAGGGGCGTTCCCACCCGAGGGGTATGGGGGTTGCGCTCTGGAGTCGTCAGCGAGCGTAGAGCTTGCTGCCGACGAGCCGGGCGGGCGAGCCGTCGTCCGCCGTGACGGCGACGTAGGGGCGGTCGACCGGGCCGAACACGTCCACGATGCGACCCACGGTCGACAGCGACTCGTCGAGGACCATCGTGCCGATGTCCGGGCGGTCGTCGTCGTCGAGGCGGACGATAGCGAGGCCCTGCGCCGTTCGGGAGACCGTGCCGATTCGCCGCATTAGTCGCGGAGGATTCCGACGTAGGCGGCGACCGCCTGCACGATGTCGTTTTTCGTGGCGTCGTCGGCGTTGTTCACGAGGACGCGCCCGCGGGTTTCGAACTCGCGGGAGTACCGCTTGTCCCGTTCGATGACGGCGTCGTAGCCGACCTGCTGGACGGCCTTCGCAATCTCGTCGACGGTCGGCGCTTCGACCGCCGCGGACTCGGCGACCCGTCGGCCCTCGCTGCGCGAGAGCGCGGCGTCGAGGTAGGCGGGGTAGATGACGTTCTCGACCATACCCGTGTGTCCGCCATCCGCCGGTAATACGGTTGTGGTCTCACGGAGCCGAGAGCGTGCGGTAGAAAAACGGAAACGGCGTGGTCGCTGCGCGGTTACCGGCGACGCGCGAGCAGGACGACCGCGCCGATGGCGGCGAGGCCGGCGACGACGCCGAACCCGGGCGCGTCGCTTTCTGTCGTGGACTCCGACGATTCGGTCGTCGCGGTCGATTCGGCCGCGTCGGTTTCGGTCGCGTCCGCGGCCGTGGTTGTCTCAGTTGCGTTCTCGGTCGACTCTGTCGCCGACTCGTTTTCGAGTTGCTGGTAGCGCTCGTAGGCGTCGGGGTGGACCGCTTCGAGAATCGCCTCGCTCGCCTCGATGGCCCGCGGGGCGGGTTGTTGGAGCTTGTTCGCCTCGATGACGATGACGTTGCCCTTCTGTATCGCCGTCGTGCTGTTGTACGCCGGGCTGCTCGGCACGGGGGCGTGGTCGGGGACGACGATGTACTCGGGGTTCATGTCGACGACGAGTTCCTCGTTAATCTGGGCGAAACCGGTGAGGTTCGCCTCCGCCGCGCCGTTACGCAGGCCGGCCGTCGTCATGATGTCGGAGATGAACGTCTCGGAGCCGGAGGTGTAGCCGAAAAAGGAGTTAAGGCCGACCGGGCGCTCAACGCCGTCAAGCGCCTGCTCCATGTTAGCCATCGAGTCGCGCATCTCCTCGGCGCGTTCGACGCCAGCCTCGCAGTTGCCGGTCATGCGGCCGACGCGCTCGGTCTTGTTGGCGACGGCGTCGAGCGACTTCCCGGACTCGAAGACGACGACCGAGATGTCCGCCGAGCGAAGCTGACCGACGCGGTCTGGCTCGGCGTTGTACGAGGAGTTCGGGACGAGCACGAGGTCGGGTTCGAGGCCGATGACGGCCTCGACGTTGAGGCCGCCGGAGCCGGAGACGTTCCCCTTCTCCGACGCGCCGTCGAGGTACATGGCGTACTGCGAGACGCCGACGACCTCGTCGCTCGCGCCGAGTTCCCACATGGTCTGGGCGGCGCTCGGGTTGGTCGTGACGACCCGCTCGGGGTCGTCGGTGATGGTGACTTCGGTCCCGGTGGCGTCGGTGACGGTCATCGGGAACGTACACTGCGCGGTCTGCTGCTGTGCGGTCTGGTCTACCGCGGCCGCGGCCGGTGCCGGAACCCCGGCGAGCACGGTCGCAAGCGCCAGTAGGGCGACGACGAGTTGTCGGTTCACGGTAGTGGCCTCAGCGGCTGTTCAATAAATATTTACCTACTGAAAGCGCGGTTGTGCTCAATGAGCGTTCGAACGCGGGCGACCACGTGGTCGCTCGGCCTCTCCGGGCTCTTGCTTCTCGTCGTCGTCGTGAGCGCCGGAATCGGGGCCGTGACCATCCCGCCCCGGACCGTCGCCGCTATCCTCGCGGACGCTGTTCCCGTCCCGGTCGGCGTCTCCTTCGGCGGTGCGACGGTCCTCCCCGTCCTCGGATCGGTCCCGACGCCGACGCTGGAGTTCGTCTCGCCGTTTGCGTTCTCCGTGCCGAGACCCGCCCGCATCATCGTCCTCTCGGTCCGCCTGCCGCGCATCCTCCTCGCGGCGCTCGTCGGCTTCGCGCTCGCCACCGCGGGAACCGTGATGCAGGGCTTCTTCCGCAACCCGATGGCCGACCCCTCCATCGTCGGCGTCTCCTCGGGGGCCGCTGTCGGCGCGGTCGCGACCATCGTCCTGTCGCTTTCGATTCCGTTCGGTCTCGAGGGCGCGGCTTTCGTCAGCGCCGTCGTCACCGCCTTCGTCGTCTACCTGCTCGCCAGCGAGAACGGTCGGACGCCCGTGGCGACCCTGCTTCTCGCGGGCGTCGCCATCCAGACGTTCCTCGGCGCGGTCATCTCGTTTCTCCTCCTCCAGAGCGGCGAGAGCCTCCGACAGGTCGTCTTCTGGCTCATGGGCCATCTCGCGGGCGCGACGTGGAGCGAGGTCGGCATGCTCACGCTCGTCCTGCCGCTTCCGTTCGTCGTCTTGTTGGTCCACGCCCGCGACCTGAACGTCCTGCTGCTCGGTGAGGAGGACGCCCACGCCCTCGGCATCGAGGTCGAGCGGACGAAACAACTGCTCCTCGCCACCGCGAGCGTCGTCACCGCCGCGGCCGTCTCGGTCTCTGGCGTCATCGGCTTCGTCGGCCTCGTCGTCCCGCACATGCTCCGACTGCTCGTTGGCCCCGACCACCGGGTGTTGCTCCCGGCGTCGGCGCTGGCGGGCGCGTCGTTCCTCGTCGCCACCGACACCGTCGCCCGCTCCGGCGGCGCGGAGATTCCGGTCGGCGTCGTCACCGCCGCCGTGGGCGCGCCCTTCTTCCTCTACCTGCTCCGCACGCGGGAGGTGCGTTCGCCGTGAGCGATTCCGACTCCGGCCCCGGCCCCTTCAGCGACGCCGACCCGGCGATTCGGCTCGACGACGTGTCGCTCTCGCTCGGCGGGCACTCGATTCTCGACTCCGTCTCCATCGACGTGGGTGAGGGTACCTTCGTGGGCCTCATCGGCCCCAACGGCGCGGGGAAGACGACCCTGCTCCGGACGCTCAACGGCGCGCTCGCGCCCGACGAGGGGTCGGTCCGCGTCGTCGGCGAAGACGTGCATGCCCTGTCGTCGAAGGCGGCGAGCAGGCTCGTGGCGACGGTTCCCCAGACGACGAGCGTCACCTTCGATTTCCCCGTCCGCGACGTCGTCGAGATGGGGCGGACCCCGCACCGCGGGCGGTTCGAGGGCTGGCGCGAGCGCGACGGCGCGGCCGTCGAGTCCGCCATGCGACGCACCTCGGTCGAGTCGCTTTCCGACCGCCCGGTGACGGAGGTCAGCGGCGGCGAGCGCCAGCGCGTCCTCATCGCCCGCGCGCTGGCACAGGAGACGCCCGTTCTGCTCCTCGACGAACCGACCGCCAGCCTCGACATCAACCACCAGGTCCGAACGCTCGAACTCGTCTCCGACCTCGTCGCGGACGGGACGACCGCGGTCGCGGCCATCCACGACCTCAACCTCGCGGCCCACTACTGCGACGCGCTCGTCCTCCTGTCGGGCGGGCGCATCCTCTCGGCGGGCGACCCCGCGACGGTGCTCACCGAGGGGAACCTGCGGGAGGCGTTCGACGCCGAGGCGGTCGTCTCGCGGCACTCAGTCACCGGTTCGGTGTACGTGACCGCCCTCCCGCCGTCGTCCGACGACGCCAACGGCCGGGTCCACGTCGTCGGCGGGGGCGGCACCGGCGCGCGGGCGATTCACCTGCTCTCGGCGGCGGGCTACGCCCTCTCCGCCGGCGCGCTCAACGAGGGCGACACAGACGCCGAGGCGGCCCGCCGGGTCGGCGCGGACCTCGTGACCGTGCCGCCGTACTCGCCGGTCGACGACGCTGCACGGGCCGCGGTCGAATCGCGGGTCGAAGCCGCCGACGTGACCGTCGTCGCCGACGTGGAAGTCGGAGACGGTAACCTCGCCAACCTCGAAGCCGCGGCCGAGGCCGACCGTCTCGTCCTCGTCGAGGAGCGCCCGTTCACTGAGCGGAACTACGCCGGCGACGACGGCTTCGCCGTCTACGAGCGTCTCCGGGAGCGCGGCACCATCGTCGAACCCGGTGACTTGCTCTCGGTCGTCGGCGAACTCGCCTGCGACTCGTTCCGCGAGCGCGACGCCGACGTGGACGGCACCGGCGACGGCGAAACCGGTTCGGACGACGCCGACGCCGGTACGAACGACGCCGAATCGACCGACGACGACGACCTCGACGACGACGACCTCGACGACAACCGAGCGGCCGACCTGTTCTCCGGTTAAGCTGTCGTTGTACAGCGCTACGCACAGCATATTCAAGCCCTGAGCGCGCGTCTAGTGGTTCGATTTCTGAGAGGAACACGGACATGAAACTCGCACTCATCGGTATCGGACAGGCTGGCGGCAAGGTCGTCGACGCCCTCGTCGACTACGAGCGGCGAACGAAGACGGGGTTCGTCGTCGACGCCATCGCCGTCAACACGGCCCGCGCGGACCTCCGAGGGCTCCGAAACGTCCCCGAATCGCGACAGGTGCTCGTCGGACTGACGCGCGTCAAGGGCCACGGCGTCGGCGCGGACAACGAACTCGGCGCGGAGGTGACCGCGGAGGACGTAGGCGACGTGCTCTCGATGGTCGACGACCTCCCGGTCCACGAGATAGACGCGTTTCTCGTCGTCGCCGGCCTCGGCGGCGGGACTGGCTCGGGCGGCGCGCCCGTCATCGCGCGCGAACTGAAGCACATCTACACCGAGCCCGTCTACGGCCTCGGCATCCTCCCCGCGCGGGACGAAGGCGGCATCTACACGCTCAACGCCGCGCGGTCGCTCCAGACGTTCGTCCGCGAGGTGGACAACCTCATCGTCTTCGACAACGACGCCTGGCGAAAGACCGGCGAATCGCTCGAATCCGGCTACGGCAGCCTCAACGCGGAACTCGCCCGCCGCCTCGGCGTGCTGTTCAGCGCCGGCGAGGGCGACGGCTCCGGCGCGGTGGCGGAATCCGTCGTGGACGCCTCCGAGATAATCAACACGCTCGGGAGCGGCGGCGTCTCGACTATCGGCTACGCCGCCGTCGAACTCGACCGCCCCAAGCGCGGCCTGCTTTCCCGGCTCTCCGGCGGGAAGGCCGACGCCGAGGACGGCGGCGACTCGACGAACCGAATCACCAGCCTCGTGCGCCGCGCCGCGCTCGGCCGACTCACGATGCCCTGCGAGATTGCCGGCGCTGAGCGCGGCCTCGTCGTCGTCGCCGGCCCGTCGGACGTGCTCTCGCGCCGCGGCATCGAGCGCGCGCGGACGTGGCTCGAAGACGAGACCGGGACGATGGAGATTCGCGGCGGCGACTTCCCCGTCGACTCGGACTTCGTCGCGGCGGTCGTGCTCCTGTCGGGCGTCTACGACGTGCCGCGGGTGAAGGAACTGCAGGCGGTCGCCATCGAGACCCAACGCGACATGCTCGCCAAGCGCGAGTCCAGCGCGGCGTCGCTCGACGACCTCGTCTCGACCGGCGACGACCGCATCGAACCGCTGTTCTGACCGCCTCTCCGGCGGTTCCTCTCTCCTTTATCACGGGACCGTTCTTTCGCCTTCACCACGGGGAAGGGTCATAGTGCCACGGTACCAACTGACGAACGATGGCCGAGTACCCGCTGAAACAACGGTTCGTGCTCGACACCTCGCTGTTTCTCTCCGAGGAGATTCGAGACGACGACGAGACGTTCGAGGAGGGAATCGAACGGCTCCTCGACACCATCGCCGCCGCGCGGCTGGACCTGAACATCTCGTGTTACATGCCGCCTTCCATCGCCGCGGAGCTGGAACACATCCTGCGCGAGCGTGGCGTCTCGGAGGACGTACTCGGCAAGCTCGACACGTGGGTCATCAAGAAACACCCCGACCGCTACGAGGTGTACATCCCCGCAGAGGTCGTCTACCGCTTCATCGACGAGATGTCCGACCGGGTCAACCGCGGCCTCCGCGTCTCCGAGAAGGCCGTCCGCAAGGCCGAGGAGTCGAAACAGCGGTCCAACGGCGGGTCGAAGCTCTCCGACGTGGACAAGGTCATCTCCGACCTCCGCGAGGACTACCGCGGCGCGCTCAGACAGGGCGTCCTCGACTCCCGCGAGGACTTCGACCTCCTCATCCTCGCCCGCGAACTCAACGCCGGCGTCGTCACCGAAGACACCGGCATCATCAGTTGGGCCGCCGACTTCGGCCTTCGAAACCTCCGCGGACGGGCGTTTCCGACCCTCCTAGAAGAGTACCTCATGGCGCTCGACAGCCCGCGCCCGTGGAGCAAGAGCGACGACGGCGTCGACGCCGACCGACTGTAACCCTCTGGTCACGCCGACGCCTACTCCATCGATTCGAGGTCGACGAAGCTCCCCTCGAACGCCGAGATCCACCGAGTCAGCTGTTCTTCAGGCGTCGCGTCGACCGGGTGAATCGTGCACTCCTCGCGCCCGTCGGGATGGGTAGTCAGCCGAGACGCGAGCCGCGGGCGCACGGGATGTTCGCTCTCCGAGTCCGGCGGGTGCGCCGGTTCCGACCCCATCAGCGGTCCCCTCCGAGAGCGACTTCCAGCCCCCGGTCGTCGCTCAGCGAGACGGTGACCGACTCGACGCTCGACCGGTACTGGTGTGTGTGCGTCCCGTTCGCCCGCAGTTGGAGCGTCTCGTCGAGCAGCGCCGCCTCCGAGAGCTGTTCGACCTTCCGGTAGGTCGTCGACAGCGGCACGTCGCACGCCTCGGAGAGGTCTTGTGCGGTCATCGGCTCGCTCGCGCTCTGCAGCGTCGTGAGAATCTGCCGGCACGCGCGGTCCGAGAGCGCTTCCAGCACCTGTTCCGCCTCCAGTTCGGCGGGATTCGGTCCGGTCGGCTTGCGTCTGAGGCCGGTCTGCATGCTCACCCGTAGATTCGCCCGCGGCGCCCGTCGAAGGGCACCCAGAATATACAGGGCGCTTTATAGCCTCGGCGACCGGCCGCGGGCCGCGTGGCGACGACGAGCGGAGGAAACGAACCACGATATAAAGGCCCGGTGTATCGGGGGTGTTTATATCAGGGGCTGGAGCGACTGCATACTCTTATGACGAGCGTAGCGGGCATCAGAGCGGAGTTGAAGGTGACGGGGCCGGACGGCTGTCCCGTCGCGACCGTCTCCGAGGGTGACACCTCGGGCTACGCGCTCTCGCGGAGCATGGCTCCCAACGAGCGCGGGTCGGTCGTCGAGGAGTTCGTCTTCGACGACGACACCGAGGTCCCCGAGGAGATGGAACAGCTGTTCGAGTACGGCGACGGGAGCGTCTACCGGTTCGACCGCGAGGGGGGCATCGGCTGTCCCTGCGAGCGCGTCGAGGCGTTCGACTGCCCGGTCGTGGACGTGCAGACGCGCGACGGCGCGCTGTTTCTGACGTTCCACGCGCCCGACGTGGAGACGCTCCGCGACGTGGTCGCCTCCCTCCGGGAGTCGTCGGGCTCCGTGGACGTGCGCCGACTGCTCCAGTCGTCGTCCGACGAGTCGCGGGACCTCGTGTTGGTCGAGCGCGGCCAACTCACCGACCGCCAGCGCGAGGTGCTGGAGACGGCCCACGAGATGGGCTACTTCGACCACCCGCGGCGCGCCAACAAGGGCGAGGTCGCCACCGAACTCGGTATCACGACCTCGACGTTCTCCGAACACCTCGCTATGGCGCAAAAGAAGCTCATGGGGGCCATCCTCCAGGAGTGACGAGATGAGACGTGTCGATGGGATATCAGTCCCCCCCGAATGCAGGGTGCGCCCCCTCGGAACTCCGCGGCGTACCACTAACCGGTGAGCAACGATGCGCGAGTTCGACGTGACCTGTCCCGAGTGCGGCGAGCGCTACCGGGTCAACGAACCAATGATGCGGACACTCCGGGAGACCGGCTGTGTCCTCTGTACCGCGCCGCTGAACGACGTCCTCCGGTCCGCGTGACGCCGACGCCGGCCGGTCTGTCCGCGGACTGAGCGGTCGAGGTGTTCACTCGCCCGCGACGACGCGAGGACGACGACGGACGCTTACTCGACGACGACGACGCCGACCATGCCGAGCGTCTCGTGCGGCACGCAGACGTATTTGTACTCGCCGGACTCCTCGAACGTGTACTCGAACGTGTGGCCCTCCGAGACGGTGAGTTCCGACTCGAACAGGCCGTCTTCGCGGTTGACGACGTTGTGGGTTCCGCCGTTGCCGGTCCACTCCCAGAGGACCGTCGTCCCCGACGAGACCTGCACCGCGGCGGGAGCGAACGCGTAGCCGCCGCCGTTGCCGGCCGCGCCGACCGCGACCGTGACCTGGTCCTGTCCGGTCAGGTCGTGGACGCCGTCGTAGTTCCCCGTCCGGTCGAACCAGCCGCCGAAGTCCCGCATCTCGTGTTCGGAGGTGCCTTCCCCGTCGGAGGAGCCGTCGCCATCCCCGCCCTCGTCGCCTGCGCCGCCGGAGCCGTCGCCGGACGAACTCGAACAGCCCGCCAGCAGCGCGATACCTGTCGAAGCCGCCGTTGCGCGGAGAACCGACCGCCGGGTGAACCGTTGCGTCATTAGCTGGCCGTAGTGAGTGGCCGAACAAGTCTAAAGCTTCGATTCCCACGCGCTGAAAACGGGCGAAACGAGCGTGGCCGTCCCGCCCGAAGCCGACGGCATGGACGACGACGACCCGAGGCGACGACCGCGAATCGACGGCAGCCGCCAGTGGGAAGTGTTCTACCGCGACGCGTCGGCCGAGCCGATGCGCCACGTCGGGAGCGTGAGCGCACCCTCCGAGGACGTCGCAACCGAGCAGGCGCGAACGCTGTTCGGCGACGGAGACGCGGACCTCTGGCTCGCGCCGGCCGACGAGTTCCTCCGACTCGGCGGGAACGACCTCGCGGCGAAGGGTGAGGGGTTGAACGCCGGGACTGAGAACGGTGACGCCGCGGGAGACGCCTGCGGTGCCGAAAACGTGGTGTCCGCGGAATGATTTCCATCAGCAAACTCCTCTGTGGACAGGGCGCAGAGGGCGACGGCCTCCGCTACGACGACCCCGACGCCGACATCGACCAGATACGCGAGGAGAAACAGCGGCGCCCGGTCGTGGTCTGGAACACGACGCGGCGCTGTAACCTCTACTGCGAACACTGCTACGCCGGAGCCGACCTCGACCCCGCGCAGGGCGAACTCTCGACCACCGAGGCGAAGGGGCTCATCGACGACCTCGCGGCCTACGACGTGCCGGTGCTCCTGTTTTCGGGGGGCGAACCGCTCGTCCGCGAGGACCTCGTCGAACTCGTCGATTACGCGACCGACGCCGGCATCCGGGCGGTGCTTTCGACCAACGGGACGCTCATCACCGAGGAGAAGGCGCGCGCGCTCCGCGACGCGGGGCTCTCCTACGCCGGCGTCTCCGTCGACGGGTTGGAAGAGCGCAACGACCGCTTCCGCGGGAAAGAGGGCGCGTTCGACGCCGCGGTCCGCGGCATCGAAAACTGCCTCTCGGTGGGCCTCAAGACCGGCCTCCGGTACACCATCACCGAGCACAACGCCGCCGACATGGAGGACGTGGTGGACCTGCTGTACGACGTGGGTGTCGACCGCTTCTGTTTCTACCACCTCGACTACGGCGGCCGCGGCGGCGACATCGCCGACGCCGACCTCGACGACGAGGCCCAGCGCCGCGCCGTCCGCCGGCTGTTCGACATGACCCGCGAGTACCACGCCGAGGGCGAGGAGATAGAGACGCTCCTGGTCGGCAACTACGCCGACTCCGCCTACGTGGTCGAGTACGCCGAAGCGGAACTCGGACGCGACCACGCCGAGCGGATTCGCCGGTACCTCCGCGTCAATGGCGGCGACCCGACCGGCGAGCGCGTCGCCGACGTGGACTACCGCGGCGATGTGCACCTCACGCAGTTCTGGCAGGGCTACAGCCTCGGCAACGTCCGGGACCGGTCGTTCAGCGACATCTGGGACGACGAGTCGAACCCGCTTCTCGCCAAACTCCGCGAGCGGGAAGCACACCTAACCGGCAAGTGCGCAACCTGCCAGTATCAGGACGTCTGCCGCGGTTCCTCGCGGCTTCGGTCGCTCGCGGCGACGGGCGAACTGTTCGGGCCCGACCCGCAGTGTTACCTGACGCCCGACGAGCGCGGCGCGGGTGCCGACGCGAGTCCGGGCGCGGCCGACTGAGGCGAAGCACCGACCACGCACCCTTTCACCCGCTGGGAACGTTCCGTACGCTTATTTTTCGCCGAGTTCAACCGCGGGGTATGGAAACCAAACGAGGGGTCCCGAACATCCTCGGAAACGGGCTCGTCGTCGTCGGTCTCGTCCTCTTCGCGGTGGCGGTCGTGGACGCGGCCGGCGTCGTGGACGTGCGGTTCTCGCCGGGCGTCTACCTCGTCTTCGTGGCGATTAGCTTCATCCTCGCGTGGCTGTTGCGGTCGCTGACGTAGGGGGCACCGAACGGAAGGCAGGTCAGAAAACAGAACGCCGAGCGCGAGCGCTCGATGCCGCCTATTCGGCCGCGCCCGCGGCCGCCTGCTTTTCCTCGCGTTCGAGCTCTTCGAGGTAGTCGTCGGCGTCGAGAGCGGCCTTCACGCCCATACCGCCGGCCGTCGCGGCCTGCTGGTAGTGGTAGTCGACCACGTCGCCCGCGGCGAAGATGCCGGGCACGTCGGTCGCGGTCTGGCCGCCGCCGGAGCCGCCCTTGGCGACGATGTAGCCGTCGTCGTCGCGCTGGACGCCCGTCCCCTCGAGGTAGTCGGCGTTCGGCGTGTGGCCGATGGCGTAGAACACCGCGCCCACGTCGAAGTCGAACTCCTCGGTCTCGGGGTCGTCGAGCTTGTCGCTTGGGTGGCCCTCGGGGTTGCGGACGAGCGTCACGTGGTCGACGCCCTCCTCGGGCGAGCCGTGAAGCTCCGTCGCCTCGGTGTTGAGCATGAGCTCGATTTCGCCCTCGTCGACCTTCTCCATCAGGCGGTCGACCCAGTAGTCCTCGGCGCGGAACTCCTCGCGGCGGTGGACGAGGTAGACCGTCGAGGCGAACTTGGTGAGGAAGTTGGCCTCCTCGACGGCGGCGTCGCCCCCGCCGATGACCATGATTTTCTCGCCGCGGAAGAACGCGCCGTCACAGGTCGCACACGTCGAAAGCCCGTAGCCCATCAGGTTCTCCTCGCCGGGGATGCCGAGGGTGCGGGCCGACGCGCCCGACGCCGCGATGATGGCGTCCGCGGTGTACACGTCGCCGTTCTTGAGCGTGACCGTGAACGGGCGTTCCGAGGCGTCCACGTCCTCGATGATGCCGTGGCGAATCTCGGTGCCGAAGCGCTCGGCCTGCTCTTTCATGTTGTTGATGAGCTCCGGCCCGGAGATGCCCTCGGGGAAGCCGGGGTAGTTGTCGACCTCGGTCGTGAGCGTGAGCTGTCCGCCCGGCTCGTCGCCCTCGAGCACCAGCGGCTCGTTGTTGGAGCGGGCCGCGTAGATGGCAGACGAGAGCCCGGAGATGCCCGAGCCGGCGATGATGAGTTTCCTGTGTTCCACGAACGAATCGGCGTCCTCTGTCATGTCCGATAGTTCGCTACACCGGTGTCTTAAGGTTTCGCTGTATTGCGAGGAGTGCTACAACACCGGCACGATATCGCATGCCACGACCTCGACGGCGCGCGGAGCGAAAGACCGGTATCCGTCGCCGACGCATCGCTCCATATGGCCGCCGACCTACAGGAGAAGACGAACCGCTACGAGGGGATGCTCGCCGACGCGCTCGACGAGGCGGTGCAGGCCGTCCCCGACGAGACGCACCTCGGCGAGGCCGCCGCCGACTGTTTGGAGATGGCCGAGTCCTACCTCGACGACGGCCGGCACTTCAAGGAGGCAGACGACTGGGTGAACGCGCTGGCGTCGTTCTCGTACGGCTACGGCTGGCTCGACGCGGGCGTCAGAATGGGGTTGTTCGACATCCCCGACGACTCGCACCTGTTCACGATGTGACCTGCCTCATTCCTGTTCGCCGTGTGACTGACTTTTCTCCGACGGGCGCGTACGACACGCGAACAGATGTCCCCGACCGCCGCCCCTCACCGCGTTTCGGACGCACAGCGAACGCTCGAACAGCGGTTCGCCAACCCGTTTCTGCGTCGCGTGCTCCGCTCGCCGCTCCATCGACTCGCCAGTCGCTGGTTCGTGCTCGTCTCCTACGTCGGCCCCAAGAGCGGCCGACGGTACTGGTTCCCCGTCGCCTACGCCGTCGCGGGCGGCGGCATCGTCGCCGTCACGCCGAAGGCGGAGAGCAACTGGTGGAAGAACTTCCGCCGGCCGATGGCGTGCCGCCTGTGGTACCGCGGCCAGCGGCGCGAGGCGACCGGCGAGGTCGTCACGGGTGAGTTCGCCGTGGACCTGCTTGACCGCTACGCCGCGGCGCACGGGCTGTTGGCTCGCGAACTCGGAATATCCGAGACCGTCGGCGGTCGCACCGCGGCCGACGAGGGGGTGCGAGCGGCGGCGCGAGACGACGTCGCAGTCGTGCTGTTTCGGTTCGACTGACTACTCGAACCGGAACGTCGCGCCGTCGGGGCCGTCTTCGACATCGACGCCGAGCGCCGTCAGGTCGTCGCGAAGGTCGTCGGCGCGCTCGTAGTTACCCGCCTCGCGCTCGGCCTCGCGCACGTCCAAGACGAGTTGGACGAGGTCTTCCGCGACCGACACGTCGCCGCCCTCGCCCGCGTCGCCGAAGGAGAGGCCGAACACCTCGCCGCCGAGGTCCTCGAACGCCTCGATTGCCCGGCGGAGCGCGCGGTAGTCGTAGTGGTCGGCCTCGGCGTCGGCGACGTGGCGGTTGACCGCGCCGGCGAGGCCGAGCAGTTCGGCCATCGCCTCGCGGACGTTGAAGTCGTCGTTCATCGCCTCGCGGAAGTTCTCGCGAGTCTCGGTCACCGTCTCGCGGAGGTCCGTCGCCTCGACTTTCGTTCTGGCGTCGGGGCTGTCGGCGGCATCGACGGCCGCCTCGTAGGCGCGTTCGAGGCGCTCCCAGCGCTCTTCGGCCTCGGCGATGGTCTCCTCGGAGTACGTCTGTTCGGAGCCGTAGGCCGTCGAGAGGTAGAACGTCCGAATCACGTCCGCGCCGAACTCGTCGAGGGCGTCGCCGACGGTGAAGAAGTTGCCGAGGCTCGAACTCATCTTGTCGCCCTCCGTCTGGAGCAGGCCGACGTGGAGCCAGTAGCGGGCGAACTGCTGGCCGGTCGCCGCCTCCGACTGGGCGATTTCGTTCTCGTGGTGCGGGAACACGAGGTCGCGGCCGCCGACGTGGATGTCGAGGGTGTCGCCGAGGTGCGTCATCGACATCGCCGAACACTCGATGTGCCAACCGGGTCGGCCCTCGCCCCACGGCGACTCCCACGTCTCGCCGCAGGGTTCGTGGAGCGGTTCGAGGTCGGGGTTCCGGTGTTCGGCGGCCGTCTTGGGGTCGACCGCGCCGGCCTTCCAGAGCGCGAAGTCGGTCGGGTTGCGCTTCTCGGAGCGCTCGTCTTTCGTCGCCCGCGACTCCAGTTCCTCGAGTTTCTGGTTCGAGAGCTTCCCGTAGTCGTCGAACGTGGACACGTCGAAGTAGACGGAGCCGTTGGACTCGTAGGCGTGGCCGCGGTCGACGAGCGTCTGAATGAGGTCGATAATCTCGGGGATGTGCTCGGAGACGCGCGGGTAGACCTCGGCGCGCTTCAGGTTGAGTCCGCGCATGTCGCGAATCACGTCGCCGACGAAGTGCTCGGCGACGCTCGCCTCGTCGTTGCCGAGGTCGTCCTCGCCGATGCGGGCGGCTATCTTCTCGTTCACGTCGGTGAAGTTCTCGACGTGGCGCACGTCGTAGCCCTCGTAGTCCAGCCAGCGGTGCATCAGGTCGGCGTGCATCCACAGGCGGGCGTGGCCGAGGTGCGCGTGGTCCGAGACCGTCAGTCCGCAGACGTAGAGCAACACTTCGTCGCCGTGCGACTCGAACTCCTCGCGCTCTCCCGTCAGGGTGTTGGTCACGGACAGGGTCATCACACTCGGCTACTTCCGGGACCACTTTCAACCCGTCGGAAGCGCGGTCGGTGCACGGTCGGTGCGCGGTCGGTGTGTCGCCGTCCTCACGGGGCGACCGCCGCGCCGTCATCACCTCCTCGCGGCGACTACTTCGTCCACTCCGGGCGGTCGGCCTCGCCGCGGCGAATCTTCGCCAGCGTCTCCTCCGAGAGCAGTCGCTTGACGAACGCCGGAATCCGGTCGGTCGGGTCGTCGTCAGTCGGGTTGTCGGTCGAGTCGACGTCGGTCGCGGTGGACTCCGCTTTGCCGACTCGGTCACCGGTCGTGGTCGCCGATTCCGTCTCTCTCCGAACCGCGCGGTCGGCGTTCGCCGCCGACGCGAGCGCGTAGTGCCCGCCTCTGGTGGCGACGCCGCCATCGGTCGTCGTCTTCGCGCGCCGGCGGAACGATTCGAGGTCGGCCTCGCGGTCCAAGTCCTCGACGGCCGTGTCGAGGTCGGCGGCCTGTTCGGCCTGCTCGGAGACGCTCTCGGAGATGCGGTCTATCTCGGCGGTCACCTCGTCGACCTGCGTCGCCGCGTCGTCGACGAAGGTGGCGATGTCGGAGGTGAGCGTCGCCTGCTCGTCGGTCGCCCGCGCGACCTCGTCGATGCCGTCGGTCACGTCGGCGACCGAGTCGGTTATTTCGTCGAGGCTCTCGACGGTCGATTCGACCCGCTCGATGCCGTGGTCGATGTTCTCGTCGGCCGACGACAGCGCCTCGGCGGTGTCCTCGATGTGGTCGGTCACGTCCTCTATCATCTGACCGATGCGCTCGGCCTGCGACTTCGACTCGTTGGCGAGCGACTTCACCTCGTCCGCGACGACGGCGAAGCCCGAACCGGCCTCTCCCGCGCGGGCGGCCTCGATGGAGGCGTTGAGCGCGAGCAGGTTCGTCCGGTCGGCCACCTCGTCGATGACCTCGACGATGTTCTGAATCTCGTCGATGGCGGCCACGAGCGCCTCGACGTTCACGGTTATCTCGTCGCGGTCGTCGCCGACCTGCCGCATCGCGTCGATTGCCTCGCCGGCCTCGGCGCGGCCCTCCTCGGCCCGCGTGGTGGCCTCGTCGCTCCGCGAGGACACGTCGTCGGCGGTGGCCGCGACCTCCTCGACGGTCGCGCTGAGGTTCGATAGTTCGGCGGCGATTTCCTCGGTCATGTCGGCCTGCCGGGCCGCCAGCCCCTCGATTTCCGCGATGCTCTCGCTCGTGCCGGCGGTCTCTTCGTGCAGTTGAGACGCGACCGACTCCAGGTCTCCGCGGCTCTCCCTGGCCCGGCGGACCTCCTCGCGAACGTCCAGCGAGTACGAGTAGAGGTAGGTTGCGTTGACGACCTGTCGGTCGAGGTTGAGCCCGCGGACGACGGCCATCATGTCAGCGAACGCCTCGTCGACGACGCGTTCGACGCGGTCGGCGTCCTCGCCAGACAGCGACTCGGTGGCGTCGTCGATGGCGCGTCCGCGGAGTTCGTCCGCGAAGATGCCGGTGACGTTGGCGAACATCCCGCCGAAGTAGTGCAGCGGCATGTCGAGTTTGTCGTGGAGCAGGCCGATTCGCGTGCGCGCCGCGTAGTGGTTCTGATCGTAATTCCCGTCGGCGAACGAGCGGTAGTAGCCGGAAACGACCGCGCGGAGGCCGTCGAGGTCGGTCTTCGAGCGGTCGATGACGTCCGTCGTTCGCTCGTTGGCGAGAATCGGCTCGACGAAGCCGTCGACGAGCGCCTCGTCGCGGGCCTCGACGACGCCCCGGAGGTCGGCGAGACGCGCGGCGTCCTCGTCGTCGAAGCCGACGAACGACTGCCGCCAGCCCAACTCGTCGGCGTCGAGGTCGAGTTCGGCGAGGAGTTCCGTGGATGAAAGCGAGATGTTGCCGTCGTCGTCGCGGGGGCTGGGCGAAACCATTGACGTACTCACCGGTTCCGAGGTAATAAGCGCCGGCCGCCGGCTATCACGGCTGATAGCCGAAAATCAGACGTATAAATCGCTGACGGCCGCTTCGACGACGCGGAGAGTGGCGGCCCCCTGTCGGCGCGGAACGACCACGGCGAGCGTGTCGCCCGCGACGCCCGCGGCGTCGACGACGACTGACTCGGCGTCCAGTCGGGAGAGGACGACAGCGAGGACGGTCGGGTCGACCTCGCCCTCAGCGATGATAGCCGTGAGCGGGCCGCCGCCGGCGAGTTCGACGCCAGCGACCGAGAGCACGGGGTCGTCGTCGGTCTCCTCGACGTCCTCGCCCACGAGGCCGACGCCGCTCCGCATCGTCACGGCGGCGTCTCGGGGGTCGGCTTCGAGCGGCGGGAGGTCGTCGGCGAACCGGCGGAGCGCGGTCGCGACCGCCTCGTCGTCGCCGAGGTCGAGTTCGGCCGCGGCGGCGGCGTAGTTGACGACGCCCGCGCGGAGCGCGGCGAGGAGGTACGGTCGTTCGCGGACTGCGTCGCGCGCGTCGGCGGCGAGGGACATGTCTGCCGGGTCGTCGGGCGCGCGCAAAAAAGCGCCGCTCGCCGGGCGCTGTCGCGGTCGTCCCCGGGCCGTGACTCCCCGCGTGCCGGGCCGTATTCCCTGAACGAGTGGTGAACGCGAGTTGGCCGAACCCGAAGATTCCTTTCTTCGATGCGAAGTTCATAAGACAGTCGCCTCGTAACCCCCGGACATGCAAGCCCTGGTCATCGTGGCGCACGGGTCGCACCTGAACCCGGATTCGAGCGCCCCCACCTACGACCACGCGGACACGGTCCGCGAGGTGGGTGCGTTCGACGAGGTGCGAACCGGCTTCTGGAAGGAAGAGCCGTCGATTCGCGAGGTGCTCCGGACCGTCGAGGCCGACGAGGTGTACGTCGTCCCGCTTTTCATCAGCGAGGGTTACTTCACGGAGCAGGTCATCCCGCGAGAACTCCGCCTCGAAGGGTGGGACGTGGCCGACTGGGACTCCGACGGCCTGTCGGCGTCGCACGTCACGCTCACCGCGACGGACGTGCCCGAGAAGACGATTCACTACTGCGGGCCGGTCGGAACCCACGCGGCGATGACCGACGTGTTGGTCCGCCGCGCCGAGACGGTCACCGGCGACCCGAACGTCGGCGAGGGCTTCGGCCTCGCCGTCGTCGGCCACGGGACCGAGCGAAACGAGAACTCCGCGAAGGCCATCGAGTACCACGCCGACCGAATCAGGGAGATGGACCGCTTCGACGAGGTGCAGGCGCTCTACATGGACGAGGAACCCGAGGTCGACGACGTGACCGACTACTTCGAGTCCGAGGACGTGGTCGTCGTCCCGCTGTTTATCGCCGACGGCTTCCACACCCAAGAGGACATCCCGGAGGACATGGGCCTGACCGACGACTACCGCACGGGCTACGACGTGCCCGCCGAGGTCGACGGCCACCGCCTCTGGTACGCCGGCGCGGTCGGGACCGAGGGGCTCATGGCCGACGTGGTGCTCGAACGCGCCGCCGACGCGGGGGCCGACATCGGTAACACCCTCGAAGTCGTGCGCGAACGCACTCGGAAGACGCCGCAGGAGGCGAACTGATGGGGCACCACCTCGACGCCCTCGTCGACGCCGCGACGACCGGCGACGGCGTCTCGCTCGACGGACTCTCCGTCGTCCACGGCGACGACGGCTTCCGCCTCGAAACGCCCGACTCGACGCTTTCGGGCCTCACAGAAGGCGGTCTCCGCGAGGCTCTCGCCGACTGCGACGACTACGCGACGAACTGGTACTTCTGGTCCGAGGTCGTCGGTGAGTCCAGTCCCCAGCGACGGGCGTTCCTCCGCTGGGTCGAGGGCGCGCCCGTCGATGCGGGAGACGACGACGATGAAGTCGGAGACGGCGGCGACAACGACAGCGACGACGGCGACGGCGACGTCGCCTCGGTCTCCGAGCGCTACGACGACCTCCGAGACGGGGTCAGCCGCGAGTGGGGCCAACTGCACGTCACAGCCACAATCGACGACTACGGCGAGCGGTCCTACGAACTCCGCCACACCGACGAGGCCGACGCCGACCGCGACGACCTCGACCCCTACCACGAACCACTCGCGGCCCGCCAGTTGGCGACCTACGACGAGAAAGGGCGGTACCGACCGCTGAAGACCGGCAACAACCTCGCCGGCGGCTGGGTGTTCCCCGACCTCGACGGCCGCGACCTCGTTGAGACCGTCGAGACGTTCTACCCCGCGTCGGTGCCGAACTGGTACCGCGAGCGCCGGGGCGAACTCGACGTGGCCCACTGGGAAGACGCCATCGGCCGCCAGACCGGGATGTACAGCGTCGTGAAGACGTGGAACCGCGGCGACGGCCACGAGCACGTCAACTGGGTCGCGGAGGCCTGTTGTGACGACAGTCAGTGCGTCAAGCGCCGCGAGTGGCAGTACGACGACGAGACCGACCTCGACGTGGACGGCGGCGACGGCGCGTTCCCGTGCCGCGAGCCGTGTTCCGTCGTCATCGCGGCGTCCCGCAAGTGGACGCGGCTGGAGGGCGAAGAGACCCAGACCTACGAGTTCGAACTCACGCCCTCCGAGAAGGAACAGGTCGAAGACATCATCGAGGCCGTCGCGGACGACCGCACCGACGACATCCGCGAGGCCGACGTGTACGAGGGTGCGAACCGCTACCGGGCGCGGTTCCTGCGCGCGAAACTGTTCGACGACGAGGGCAACCTCGGCGGCGTCCCGACCGACGCGTCCGACGACGAGTAGGTCGCGCCGCGCGCGCTCCGCGTTTCGTTTTCGGACGCCGTCACCGCATCGTCAGCACCAGCGCCGCGAGGACGCCGCCGACGACGACGCCGGCGCCGAGGGTGATGGCAAAGCTCTCGAACACCGAGGCGACCGCCACCGCGAGGACGAGCGCGACGAGCGCGAGGCCGAAAAGCGGGGCGGCCCGCGGGTCGACGCTCGGGAACACGTCGGCGATGCTTTCGGTTACGCTCGGCTCGGGTTCGGGTTGTTTGGGCTTCGACAGCGTCTCGTCCACGTCGACCGGCGGTTTGCCGCCCTCGCCGGGTTCGACGGTCACGTCGACGTACCTCGTCTCGGTGCCGTGGCCGGAGACGATTTTGAGCTTCCCCGAGACGGGTTCGGGCGGCGGGGTGACGAACACCTCGACGGTCTTGGTCTGGCCGCCGTCGACGAAGTGGTTTCCTTCGGACAGGCTCGCCGCGCGCGAGAGTTCGTCGTCGATGTGGAGGTGGACGTGCACCGCCTGTCCGTTGTTCACGAGTTCGACCGAGAACGGGCCGTTCGTTGAGAACGACGGCGCTACCGAGAGGTCGTGGGGGCGCTCGTCGTTCAGCGTGACGGTGAGCGGCGCGTTCGACACGGCTTCACCGTCGATACGAGAATAGAAAAACGTTCAGGTCCGATGAGGTGTGGTTCCGCGCCTCAGTCGTCGCGCATGTCCGGCGGCAGGAGGTTCGGGATGCCGTCCTCGATGGGGTACACCTCGCCGGTGACCGTACCGATGAGCCGCCCCTCGAGGATTTCGTCGCCGTCACGCTCGTCGACTTCCAGCTCGAGTTCGCTCTTGTCGAGGGGGTCACAGAGGATGTCCATCAGGGATTCTTTCATTGTCGTGACGGTGGATTGCGCGAAGTAAAAGCGTACGGGTTCGCCGCCGTCGCGGCGGTGGTCGGCGGACGGCGGCGGGCCGTCATCGGTCGGCCGACCGCTCGGCGCTCAGTTGTCGAACGGGTTTTCGATGTGGACCGTCTGCTCGCGGCCCGGGCCGACGCCGACGGCGTAAATCGGCACGTCGAGTTCGTCCGAGAGGTATTCGAGGTAGTCCTGCGCGGCGTCCGGGATGGCGTCGTAGCCCTCCTCGGCGACGGCCGCCCAGTCCACTTCCGGCCACGTGTCGAACTCCTTGAGGACGGGTTCGCACTCGCCCCAGCGCTCGGTCGTCGCGGGCATCGTCAGGCGTTCCTCGCCCTCCAGTTCGTAGGCGTGGCCGACTTTGACCTCGTCGAGGCCGGCGAGCACGTCCAGGTGGTTGACGGCGATGCCGGTGAAGCCGCTGACGCGGGCGGCGTGGCGGAGCATCGGCATGTCGAGCCAGCCGATGCGACGCGGGCGACCGGTGACGGTGCCGAACTCGCCGCCCTTCTCGCGGATGAAGTCCGCGAGTTCCTCCTCGCGCTCGTCGTCTTTCAGTTCGGTCGGCATCGGGCCCTCGCCGACGCGGGAGAGATACGACTTGACGATGCCGACGACCTCGCCCTGTCCGACGACGGTCGGGCCGACGCCGGTGCCGGTGGCCGCGCCGCCCGCGGTCGGGTTCGAGGAGGTCACGTACGGGTAGCTCCCGTGGTCGATGTCGATAAGGGTGCCCTGCGCGCCCTCGAACATCACGTTGTCGCCGGCCTCGCGGCGCTCGGCGAGGAAGTCGCCACAGTTGACGGCCATGTCGTCCTCGCGGAGGCGGCGGCCGATTTCGGTGTACTCCTCGACGAGCGCTTCGACGTCGCACTCCTCACCGGCTTCGAGGCCGTACACGTCCTCGATGAGCGCCTTCTTCTGGGGAACCACGTACTCCAGTCGCTGGCGGAGCACGTCGGGGTCGAGCAGGTCGCCGACGCGGATGCCGCGGCGGCCCGCCTTGTCCTCGTAGGTGGGGCCGATGCCGCGACCGGTCGTGCCGACGGTGAGGTCCGAGTCGGCCTTCGCCTCCTCTTCGATGTTGTCGAGGCGGCGGTGGTACGGCATGATGACGTGCGCGCGCTTGGCGAGGCGCACGTCGGGTTCGAGGCCGCGCTCGCGGAGGTCGTCAATCTCGGAGAACAGCGTCCGTGGGTTGATGACACAGCCGTTTCCGAGGACGCCGACCTTGTCGCGGACGGCCCCGCTCGGGACGAGCGAAAGCTTGTACTCTTCGCCGTCTTCGACGACGGTGTGGCCGGCGTTGTCGCCGCCCTGATAGCGGACGACGATGTCAGCGTCGCCGCCCCACAGGTCGACGAGCGCGCCTTTGCCCTCGTCGCCGAGTTGCGAACCGACGATGGTAACAGTCATACGTCGGCCGTTCCCCGCGCCGCACTAAACAGATTACGGTCGCGGCCGACGAGCAATGCACATCCGTGCCTAATTACCGAACCGTTGCCGAAGAATACGCCATGAACACGCATTAGCGTGACGACGGATAACACAACGGTTAATTAGTGTCCTCGTTAAGGTCGCGTTATCTCATTATTCGCCGACCGGGAGGGCAAGGCTTAAAGCCTCCCAAGAAGAGTTAACAAATGGCATGATAGACCGACTTGAGAAGGAAGTCGATATGTTGGAGCGCCATCTCCAGGTCCTGAAGATGGTCATCGAAAGTGAGCCAATCGGCATCGTAAAGATGTCCAACGAGACTGGCTACCCGCACCACAAGGTCCGCTACTCCCTCCGCGTTCTCGAAGAAGAGAACCTCATCGAACCCTCCAGCCAGGGCGCAATCACCACCGAGCGCACCCAGGAGTTCGTCGACGAACTCGACGACAAGCTCGACGAAATCGTCGGCAAGCTCGAATCGATGAAGATCGAGGAAGCGGCCGAAATCGAGAACTAACCACACTTCAGGCGCACGCGGTCGTTCTATCCTGTTTCGTCCGACGAGTCTTTCCGGGCACGACATCGGACCGACCGCGTTAGCTGTGCTTCGATGCGGTCGGTACCAGACGGTGCCGACGCGACACCACGGACACTCGCCGCGGACGCGCTCCGAGCGCCGCGGTCGTTTCACTATCGTTCAGTAACGCCGACAGCCGCGGCGCTCCGCGCGCGACCGGCAGACAAAGACAGCAAAACAGCGACAGCGCCGCTCAACCCGAACGGTCGCCGGTCGCCGACTCAGAGGTCGGGGACGTTCAGGTGGAACTCGCCGCCGCGAGCCTCCACCAGACAGAGGTGGTAGCCCTGCTTGCGCGAGAGCTTCACGAAGCTCTTGCGCTTCGACCGGCTCAGGAGACCGCCGCCGGTCTCGGCCGTGGCGGCTTCGAGCGCCTCCGGCTCGAAGAAGCTCCTCGTGACGACGAACGCCGAGCCGAGGGTCTCTTTCGCGTCGGCGACGGCCTTCGAGTCCTTGATGAGTTGGGTGACCATCGGCTGAGTCGCCGGATCCCGCGAGTCGTTCAGGTTCGCCACGAACAGCGGCTCGCCCATCTGGTCGCGGACGATGACGTCGAACTGTCGCGACTCGCTTTCACCGTCGCCGATGGGCACCGAGACGCTCCCGTACAGTTCGATGCGGTCGGCCTTCGGAATCGAGTCGAAGACGCCGGCGAGGCTCGACCGGTTGCCCGTCTCGCCGATTTCGTAGAGCAGGTCGGTGACGACCCACTTGGCGAAGCCGTACTCGGGCGTCTCGTGGAGGAACTCCTCGTATGGCTGGCCGTCGATGCCCAGCCCCTCCGTGTCGAACGTGGTGTGGTGTTCCAGCCGGAGGTTCTCGATGACCTCCTCACGGGAGGCTTGCCCGTCGTGGGCCTTCTCCAGCGTCGCCTGCCCTTTCTGGGCGTAGCGGACGAAGAGGTTCGTCCCGCGGAGCGCCTCGTCGGCCGACATGGACCGGTCGGTCGACCGGACACCTGCCTCGTCGAGCCGGTCGCGGAGCCGGTCGACCTCGGATTCGAGTTCGGCGACGCGGTCTTCGAGCTCCTCGGCGCGCGAGCGGTGTTCGTCCCGCTCCTCGCGGAGGGCGTCGCGCTCGGATTCGAGCCGGTCGCACTCGGACGCCAGCGACTCGACTCGTTCTTTCAGCGACTCGGCTTCCGCCGGGTCGGGCTCGTCCGGCGTCTGCTCGGTCGGCTGGGACTGCTGCCGATTCGACTGGTCTCTCGGCGACGGCCGCGACTCGCCGCCCGCCCCGCCCCGCGACGGACGGTGATGCGTCGCCTGCGTCGTGTTGCCCTGGTGGCTTCGAGGCGTCCCGGGGCGGTCGTCCACCGACTCGCCCGCTGCGTCGCGGGGGTCCAAGGAGGGAATCGACCGGGCGTTTCGCCACTGTGCCTCGGCGGAGAACACGTCGTCGCCGGTCGCGCCGCCCTCCGCGAGCGGGTCCGGAGACGGCGCTTCTCCGTTCTTCTGCGGGGCGTCGGCGACGACGGGCCCCTCGGACATCGGTGAGGCCGGCTCGTCGGACGCGGACCGGTCTGTCGCTGCCGCCGGCTCTGTCTCGGCTGGCTCCGGGGACTGCGACTCGGAGGGGCCCGCGGACGGCTCGTCGGTCGTCTCGGTGCCGTCGTCGTCGGACGTCGGCGGCTCCGGGTCGGCCGCAGCTTCGGCCGGCGGTTCCGCGCTCGCCGGGGCGTCGGCCGTCGCCGGCTCTCCGTCGGTGGGGTCGTCGTCGCCGTCAGCGGCGCGCTCAGACTCGTTGTCGGCTGCCCCGGTCGTGCTCGTCTCGTCTGTGGTCGTCGGCGTCTCCGGCTCTCCGGACGCGCCCGTCGTGTCGGCCTCGCCACCCACCGCGGCGACTCCCGCCGCGTCCTCGTCCTCCTCCTCGTCGGGCTCGGGTTCCGGGATGTCGACGAGGTCGAGGTCCACGTCGTAGACTTTGTAGATGCCGACCTCGTCGCTCGCGCGCTCGAACGCGTCGTCTCCGGTGACGAGTCGCTTGCTGTTGCCGACGAAGGCCGCGCTCATCGACTTCCCCCCGTGGTAGACGACGTAGTAGTCGCCCGAGAGCACGTTCTCGGACAGTTCGACGTAGCCGGTGAAGCCGCCCGCCGAGAGCGTTCCGTCGGCGTCCCCCAGCGGCGTCTCCTCGGTGTAGTACTGCGCGCGGATGTCGCCGCCGGTCTCCCGCATCGCGTACAGAAGCGGCAGCGCCGGGTCCGGTGCGCGGTGCGCCTCGAACGATTCACCCTCGAAATCGGCGACCGTCCCGTCGAAAACCCCGAGGAGACGGCCGTTGAGCATGAATCCCCACGTCATGCCTGCGACGACGGCACCTGTGAAGCCGTCGTCCGCGAGCGACCGGAGACCACCGTAGCCTCGCTTGGCGGGCGCGGAATCCCACCCGGTCACCGCGTCGATAATCTCGCTATCCATTTGGGGTTACATCACCGGAACCGAATCAAATACTTTCCGGGCGAATCGAGCGAACGTTTCGCCCAGTTCACACTTCTGCGTGCCCGCTGTGACCGATTCGCTCACGCTCATCGAGTCGGTCGGGTCGGATTCGGGTTGGGGTCGGGGCGGTCCGGTTCGGACTCGGGAGAACGGTTATACGAGTCCGCCGAGACGGGGCGGTCGTGACCAGTCACGACGACCGGTTCGTCCACTACCTCCGCGCGAAGGAGTCCGTGGACGACCGCGCGCTCCACCGACCGACCCTCGCGAGCCTCATCGACCGGCTGGAGGCGCGCGCCTCGTCGCGGTCGGGAGAGCCGCTCCGCGTCGTCTCGGTCGGCGCGGGGACGGGCGCGATGTGTCGGCGGCTCCTCTCGTGGGGCGTCTTCGACGCGCACGACGAGATAAAGTACGTCATGGTCGACAGGACGCGCGGGATGGCCGACCACGCGGCCGCGGCGTTCGCCAAGTGGGCGCGCGCCGCCGGCTGGACCGCCGAGCCGACGCCCGACGGCTTCCGCATCGAGCGCCACGGCCGAAGCGTCTCACTCACCTACGTGACGAGCGATATCTTCGAGGCCATGACGGTCCTCCCGAAGGCCATCGACCTCGTGGTCGCGCACGCGGTCCTCGACGTGCTCCCGCTCCGCCGCGCGGTGGACGCGCTCCTCTCGCGGCTGACCGACGAGGGCCTCTTTTACGCGCCCATCACGTTCGACGGGAGAACCGCGTTCCGCCCGAGTCACCCCACTGACGACGCGGTGCTCGGTGCGTACCACGAGACGATGCGTGGCGACGACCGCGCGGGACCGGACACCGGCTCTGACCTCCTTTCTGTCCTTCCCGACCTCGGCGCACCGGTCGTCGCGGCCGGCGGCTCCGACTGGGTCGTCCACCCGCCGCACGACGACGGGGCGCGAATCTTCCTCGACCGCATCCTCGGCTTCGTCGAGGAGTCCGTCGGCGAGTCGGGCGCGGTCGACCGCGCGACGCTCGACGGGTGGCTCGAGGCCCGGCACGACGCGCTCGCGGGCGACGAGCTCGCGTACGTCGCTCACAACCTCGACGTGCTGGCCAAACTCGAGTGATTACGCCGTGCGGGACGCGTCCCCGTCCCCGTCGCCTTCTCTCCTGAACCGGCCCGAGACGTAACCCCAGTCCCGAGCGAAGCCGAGCAGGAGCGCCGCGGCCGCGACGCCAGTCACGAGGGGCATCCACGGGTCGAAGACGCCCGGAGCGAGCGCCAGCGGGACGACAGCCATCTGGATGCCGGCGAGGACGCGCCGCGAGGCGCGGGGCGGAAGGTCGAACGTCGGCCGGTCCGCCCGCTCGCGGAGCCTGAGCCCGGCGAGAAAGACGTACCGCGCCGCCCCGACCGAGAGGTACCACCACGCGAGTTCTCCGAGGAGGACGCCCGCGAGGGGGGCGACGACGAGACCAAAAGCGTCGACCGCGGTGTCGAGTCGCGCGCCGAGGCGACTGACGCGGTCAAGTCGGCGGGCGAGCGCCCCGTCGAGCGCGTCGAGCGCGGCGGCGACCCCGTAGCCGACGGCGGCGGCCCACGCCCACGACGGACTCAGCGCGCCGAGAACCGCAACGCCGGCGATGCCCGCGACACCCGCGACGAGGAAGCCTCGGGTGAGCGTGACGGCGGTCGGCACGCCGAGGCCGTCGTAAGGGCGGCCCGGTTCCGCCGGCCCGGACGTGCGTCCATCCTCGGGTGCGACGTTCTCGTCCGCGTTCGCGTAGGCGTACGCGCAGAGTCCGACGACGACGAGCAGGGTTCCGGCGGCCCACGTCGCCGCGGCGGTCTCGGGTGAAGGGTCGGCGCGCGAGACGAGCCACACCCACTCGGTCGCGAGGAGCACGCCAAACCCCAGCGTGGCCGCTGCCGCCGCGCCGCCGGTTTCGAGCACGCGGCGTCTCGTCCGGCGGGCCGTCCGAGCAGTCGCCCCGCTACTCCCAGAGGGCGTCACGGTCGCGGACTGTCGGCTCGGCGGTCAGACAGTGTGCTACACATACACGTACTGGGGGACGGACGTCGGTTAAGTATTCCTCGCGTAACAGGTCCGTGGAGCTGAATCACGGACGGCGCGTGTGGTCGTGGTTGCGACTCCGGAGTTCGACCGCGGCGAGGAGGAACAGATAGGTCGAAAGTCCGGCCGCGACGGCGAGTAGCGTCGAGCGTCCGAAGAGGACGACGCCGAGGACGATTCCGGCGAGAGCGACCGCGACTGACGCGGTTCGGACGACCCGTCGCTCCCAGAGCGCGCGGACGCTCGACGCCCGAAGCGACAGCGCCGCTTCCAGGGCGAGCGCTCCGGCGACGCCGACGAGGACCGGTTCGAGCGTGACCGGCGTTCGCAGGAGCGCCGCCGCGGCCGCGGTGGGGACGAGCACCGACCCCGCGAGCGCGGCGTCCCGTCGGCGGGTCATGAGGACACTACCGGGTCAGGACGCTTTTAGCCACCGACGCACATAGCCTGACTATGTCTATTTCGGGCGACGGCCCCGGGTTGTCGAAGGCGAAGCGACGACTCGGCCGTTATCTCACTGGGGCCGGGCTGTTGATGCTCGCGTTCTCCATCGCCTACCAGTGGGCGGCGGGCTTTTTCGCCGGGGAGGACGTCACATTCCTGCAGGCGATCCACGTCGTCGTCGAGACGTTCACGACGACGGGCTACGGCGAACAGACTCGTTTTTGGGTCGACCATCCGCCGCTCCTCGTGCTGTCGATTCTGATGCAACTCACGGGCGTCACGACCGTCTTCCTCACACTCCCGCTGTTTCTCGTCCCGCTCGTCGAAGACGCCCTGCGGACCGCGCCGCCGACGGCGTCGACGCGCACGGACCACGTCGTCATCTGCACGTTCACCCCTCGCGGCGACGCCCTCGTGGACGAACTCGACGCGATGGACGTACCCTACGTGATTCTCGAAGCCGACCGCGACCGCGCCGAAGAGCTGTACGGCGAGGGCTACGAGGTCGTCCACGGCGACCCCGAGGCCATCGAGTCGCTTGAGGCCGCGAACGCGTCCGAGGCGCTCGCCATCGTCGCCGACGACGACGACGAGACGAACGCGAGCATCATCCTCGCCGCGAAGCAGGCCGCCCCGGACGCCCGCGTGGTCAGTCTCATCGAGGGCCCCGAAGTCGCGGACTACCACCGCTACGCCGGGGCCGACCGGGTCGTCTCGCCGCGCCGACTCCTCGGCGAGAGCCTCGCCGGCAAGGCGACCACGTCCATCTCCTCAGAACTCGGCGATGCCATCGAAATCGGCGAGGACTTCGAGGTGGCGGAACTGCTCGTCCAGCGTGGAAGTCCCGTCGAGGGCCGGACTATCGCCGAGAGCGGCATCGGTGGCGTCACCGGCGTCAACGTCATCGGCGCGTGGTTCACCGGGGAGTTCGTCTCCCCGCCCGCCCCGGACGCCGTCATCGACGAGCACACCATCTTGCTCGTCGTCGGCCGCGAGAAGCAACTCGAAGAACTCCGCGCGCTGACGCTGTCGTCGGCGCGGCGGTTCCGCCGCGGGACCATCATCGTCGCCGGCTACGGGGAGGTCGGGTCGACCGCGGCCGAGACGCTGGCGAGCGCCGGCGTCCCGCACCTCGTCGTGGACAAACAGGACAAGCCCGGCGTCGACCTCGTCGGCGACATCACCGACCCGCAGACGCTCTCGGAGGCGAACGTCACCGAGGCTCGGGGCGTCCTCCTCGCGCTCGACAACGACACGACGGCGGTCTTCGCCACGCTCGTCTCCGAGCGCGTCTCCGAGGAGACGGAGGTCATCGCTCGCGCCAACGAGACCGAGAGCATCGCCAAACTCTACCGCGCCGGCGCGGACTACGTCCTCGCGCTGTCGACGGTCGCCGGCCGGATGCTCGCCTCAACGGTGCTCGACGAGGAGGTCATCGCGCCGCAGTCCCAGATAGAAATCGTCCGGACCCACGCGCCCGGCCTCGTGGGGCGGACGCTCGCCGGGGCCGACGTTCGCGCCCGAACGAACTGCACCGTCATCGCCGTCGAGCGAAACGGGACACTCGTCACAGAAATCGGCCCGGAGTTCCGCGTCAAAGCCGACGACGACCTCGTCGTCGCCGGCGTGGACGAAGACATCTACCGGTTCAACGAACAGTTCGGGTGAGCGGCCGCTGGCGGGGTTCGGATGCGGGGAGGATTCGGAGGCGGTCGCCTCTCTCGACCGGTGTGGCGATCCCGCCGCTCGGCGGTCGAGAAGTCCGACACGTCCACGTCGCGTCCGGGACGTAGACCGAACAACCCATGGCAGTGGACGCCCGTTACCGTCCCTCGACAGGACGTGCCGGCGTCCGTGGCTCTCGGAGGAGTCGGCTAAAAAGAATCGGTTGCGTCGCGTTGCGGCGACGGGCGGTTACGCGCCGACTTCCGCGCCGACGTAGAGGACGACGACGAGGAAGATCCAGACGACGTCCACGAAGTGCCAGTACATCGAGGCCGTGCTGACGGAAACGTGGCGTTCGGCGGAGTACTGCCCGCGGAGCGCGCGGACGAAGACGATACCGAGAAGCACCGCGCCGAGGCTGACGTGGAGGCCGTGCAGGCCGGTGAGGCCGTAGAACGCCGAGCCGAAGATGCCGTCGGTGATGGAGAAGTTCGAGTGGACGATGAACTCGTAGTACTCGTACACCTGCCCGCCGATGAACACCGCGCCGAGCAGGAGCGTGACGGCGAGGCCGAGGATGAAGTTACGGTGGTTCTCCTCGCGGATGGCGACGTGTGCCCAGTGGAGCGTGAAACTGGACACGATGAGGATGGCGGTGTTGGCTAACACCAACGAGCCTGTGAGATGCGGTAGTTCCTGCGGCGGCCACGTCCCCGCGCGGATGAAGAAGTAGTACGCGAACAGCGCGCCGAACGTCCCGAGTTCGGAGCCGAGGAAGGCAATCATGCCCCAGCGGAGCTTCGATGCGCTCTTCTGGCTCGCGTCGCGCGACCAGAAGTGGCTCACGAACGCGTGGTACAACCAGCCGTAGAGCCCGGCCAGGAAGAGGAAGATACTGCCGATGAACACGGCGGGACCCGCCGTCTGGCCGACGATTCCGTCCTGTCCCATGACGTACAGCCCGGCACCGGCGTAGATGCCCGCGCCCCCGACGGCGGTGACGAACGGCCACCAGCTCGCCTCGCCGAAGCCGCGCGGCCAGTCCTGAACCGCCGGCAGGTGATGGCCGTGGTCGTCGTGTGCTTCTTCGGTACTCATAGACGCCCGTTATGCTTGGGTTACTAAAAATCCTCCCAAACTGCGTTCGTCACGGGACCGCATGGCCCTCGAACTCGGTTCCGACGGCGACCGCGGTGGGTGCGAAACACGTCGCTCGCGAGACCGAAGCTACCGCGCAGTCGGCGGCGCTCGGCACGAAGCGATGCGAGAAGAGAACAGAAAGCGGAACCGAGGCCCGGCCGACGGCGCGGCGGCGTCTTCAGTCGACGTTCGTGGTCGCCCGGTGGAACGGCTGGCGCGAGATAATTTCGCGCATCTCGGCGAGCGATTCGGCGCTAGCGCCGTTCATTTCTGAGACGACGGCGAACACCTCTTGGCGGGAGATTTTGACGCCCTCGCCGGTCACCGCGTGTTCGGGGTTGGCGACGAGTTCGCGGAGCGTGCCGACCGCGAGCAGGAACGGAATCGCCCACGCGGCGAGCGTGTTGCCCTCGCGGAGCGGCACCGTCTCCAAGTAGGTCTGGGCGTCGTCGACGAACGACTTGGCGTGGTCGGCGGTCCGCTTGACCACCGAGGCCGCCCGGTCGTTGTGCTCGGGGTCGACGACTTCCTCTTGGGGGACGCCGGCGTCGTCGAGCCAGTCGGCGGGGAGGTAGACGTTGTTCTCCGCCGTGTAGTCGTCGTGAACGTCCTTGGCGATGTTCACGAGTTGGAGGAGCAGGCCGAACTCCTCGGCGGTGTCGTAGAGCCGCGAGCGGCGCTCGCTGTCGATGTTGCCGCGGGTCACGAGGTTCGTGATGAGGTTGCCGACGGTGCCGGCAGCGTAGTAGCAGTACTCCTCTAGCTCCTCGCGGGACTGGATGCGGAGCCCGCCGGTCTGGGAGTAGCGTTCGACGAACATCGCCATGCCCGAGACGAGTTCGCGGACCGGCGGCGTGACCGCCTCTCGCACGTCCTCCGGAAGCGCCTCGAACGTCCGGAAGACCCGAGCGGTGTTGGCGACGACCATCCAGTCGTCGGACTGTTCGCCCTCCGGGGGGAGGTGCGGCTGTACTGCGGTCACGAACTCGTCGACGGTGGTGTCGTCGTCGGGGTCGAGCGCGCGGTCGTAGAGTCGAAGGAGGTGTGCCTGCTCGTCGGGCGCGATTGAAGACGAATCCTCCACGGTGTCGGCGATTCGACAGAGGAGATATCCGATACAGATGTGCGACGCCATCGGTTCTTCGAGGACGTCGACCGTGAGGGCGAAGGTTCGAGAGACCCCCTGAACTGCATCGTGACACCAATCGAGGTCGTCATCAGTTGCCGGTGGCCGGGCATCGGCGTGTCGAGACATTCGAAGCGTACCGGTATTACGGAAGGGGGGATAAAAAGTCTCGTGGGGGCGACGACTCCCAGACGGCCGAGACGGCGCAGGAGAAAATCATAAGCATAGTCGATGACAGACTCACGTATGGACTTCGCGCTCACTGCGGAGCAGAAGCAAATCAAGGACATGGTCTCGGAGTTCGTCGACGAGGAGGTCAAACCTCGCGCGGCGGAGATAGACGAGACCGACGAGTTCCCCGCCGACCTCGTGCGCGAGATGGGCCAACTCGGCTTGATGGGCATGCCCTTCCCCGAGGAGTACGGCGGTGCCGGCCTCGACTATCACTCCTACGCCATCGGTCTCGAAGAGATTTCCCGCGGCTCCGGCGGCCTCGGCACCATCGTCGCCGCCCACACGAGCCTCGCCGGCAACATGCTCTACGAGTTCGGGAACGAGGACCAGAAGCAGACCTACCTGACGCCGCTCAACGAGGGCACCGACATCGGCGCGTTCGCGCTCTCCGAACCCGGTGCGGGAAGCGACGTGCCGGCCATGGAGACCACGGCGGTCAAGGACGGCGACGAGTACGTCGTCGACGGCGGGAAGCTCTGGATTTCGAATGGCTCGGTCGCCGACACGGTCGTCGTCTTCGCCAAGACTGACCCCGACGCGGGCAACAAGGGCATCTCGTCGTTCGTCGTCCGTCCCGAGGAGGACGACGGCTTCGTCGTCGAGGGCACGGAGCACAAACTCGGCGACAAGGGCTGTCCGACCGCCGAACTCCGCTTCGACGACATGCGCATCCCCGAAGACCGGCTTCTCGGCGACGAGGGCGACGGCTTCGTGCAGGCGCTGAAGACGCTCAACGGCGGCCGCATCACCATCGCGGCGCGCTCTATCGGCATCGCCCGCGCCGCCCTCGACGACGCCGTGAAGTACGCCGGCGAGCGCGAGCAGTTCGACCAGCCCATCGGCGACTTCCAGGCCATCAAGCACAAACTCGCCGACATGGACACGAAGATACAGGCCGCGACGCTCCTCATGCACAAGGCCGCGGACCTGAAGATGCGCGACGAGACGTTCATCAAGGAGGCCGCACAGGCGAAGCTCTACGCCAGCGAAATCAGCCGCGAGGTCGCGAACGAGGGTATCCAGATTCACGGCGGCTACGGCTACACCAAGGACTTCGCCGCGGAGCGCTACTACCGCGACGCGAAGCTCAACGAGATTTACGAGGGGACGAGCGAGATTCTCCGCAACACCATCGGCGACTGGCTCCAGAAGTAACCGTCAGTCGACGACCGATTCGTCCGTGTCGGCTGTGTCGCCCGCCCGGCGCGCCCCGTTTTCGACCCGCTCCGCGAGCCACGCGTGGTACGATTCGACCCGGTCTGCGCCCGCGTCGGAGAGGCCGTACACGTCGTAGATGCCCTCGGTGCGCCGTTGGAGGTGGCCCGCTTCCACGAGCGCGTCGAGCGTGCCGTAGAACGCTTGGGGGTCGATTCTGAGGTCGTAGTAGCGTTCCAGTCGGGTCTTCAGCTTCTGTCCGCGGAGTTCGCCCGCGTCGTAGAGGATGGCACAAAGGTCGCGCCGGCGGCCGCTCTGAAACCACATAGCTCACCCCTCGGCTGAGAGACACACGTCACTTTCGTTCCGGTGGCCCTCCACGCCGGTCCGCCGTGCCGGCCCGCCCGCCGGAACCGGTAGTTTAGACAAGCCCTACTCCTTAGCGCCTCGCATGACCGACGCAACCGCAGAAGCGAACGGCGTCACCGCGCGGTACTACATCACCGACTCCGAGCGCGTCCTCGAATTCGACCGTGACGGCCGAACCGCCGCCGTGGCTCAGAACATCGACGGCTACGCGATGTTGAAGGTCCGCCCGACCGTCGACGGCGACGAACTCGAACGCTACTATGGCTTCGACATGGCGCTGGACCACGCCGCGGAACTCCTCGGCGTCTCGCCGCACGACCTGCCGGTCCCGGAGGACGCAGCCGACATGGGGATGTAATGGGGATGTGGCCCGGTCCCGTGTCCCCCCGACGCGCCGATTAGCCCCAGTAGAAGCGCGGGCCCAAAAACAGGTAGCCGAGCGCCAAGAACAGCAGCCCGAACGAAAACCCCTCGCCGAGCGTCCCGGAACAGAGGATTGCGAGCCCCTGCACCACGCCCATGACGAGCGCGTCCTGCGCGTGGAGGTCGGGGTAGGTCACGTCCGAGAGCATCAGCGCGGCCATAATCGCCGAGAGGGCGACGAGCAACATCGGGTCGACGAAGCCGACGAGGACGCCGGCCGACAGAATCGTCGCGGCGAGCGTCGTCGGCACGCCGACCGTCTCGTCGGACCCGCTGTCGTAAGCGGTGTAGAGCGCCAGTCTGACGACCGCGGCCGCGACGAACAGCGCGGCGACGGCGACGCCGGCGACGACCCGAAGCCGGTCGAAGCCCCACATCTCGCGGACGACGGTGACGACGAGCAGGGCGGGAGCGACGCCGAAGGAGGCCACGTCCGCGAGAGAGTCGAGGTACGGCCCCGCGTCGGTTCCCCCGTAGCGCCGGGCGACCACGCCGTCGAGGCCGTCGGCCATCGCGGCCAGCAGGATGACCTTGGCCGCGAGGCGCACGTCGACCGCGGTCAGCACCGCCGCGACGAAGCCGAGCGCCGCGTTCCCGGCGGTGACCACGTCGGCGGGGCCCAACCGACCGACGAATCGGGGTCTCATACCGATGCGATTGCGTACCGTCCCTTTCCCTCTTACGTTCCGTCCGTCGGTGGGCGGCTCCGCATCGCCGCCGACCGAACCGACTGTCTGCGGCGCGCTTCGGCCCACTCGGCGGTTCGCCGAGCGAACCATGCGACATTTATCGGTCGCGTCCCGAGAGGCGACCATGCGAAACCACGGGTCCTCGGACGGCGGTCGGACGCGGCGTCAGTTCCTCGCGGCGACCGGAGCAGCCGCGACGGCCGGCCTCGCGGGCTGTGCGACCTTGATGGCTTCGGGTGACGAGTTCGACATCGGCATGACCGCGGTCGCGTTCGACCCGCCGACGCTGACCGTCGGGGTCGGTGACGAGGTCGTCTGGCGCAACACGAGTTCGCGCGGCCACACCGTCACCGCCTACGAGGGGACCCTTCCCGAAGACGCCGCCTTCTTCGCCAGTGGAGACTACGAGACCGAGCAGGCCGCCCGCGACGCCTACTCCAACTCGCTCGGTGGACTCATCGGAAGCGGTGAAAACTACACGTACACCTTCGACGTGCCCGGCGAGTACGAGTATCTCTGTATCCCCCACGAGCAGGCTGGCATGGTCGGCACCATCGTCGTCGAGGAGTAGGCTCGGCGCGCAGCGTCGGCTTCGGGAGTTAGCACCTGACCGGAGAGCGACGTGGCTCCCGCTCGGAGCGCAGTCGGCGAAAAAGTCGAAATTCGAAGTCTGGCCGTCGGTGAGACGGGCTTACGCTTCGGTCTCTTCGTCGTCGACGTCGACTGCGACGTCGTCTTCGTCGACGCTGACGGCGGCTTCCTCTTCGGCCTCGACCTCTTCGGGGCGGGCTTCGAGGGAGAACTTCTTGACCTCGACGCGGCGCAGGGGGTAGATGACCTTCGCGTCGCCGTAGATGGCCGACGAGAGGCGACCCTCGACGACGCTCTCGGTGAGCGCGTCGTAGGTGTGGCCCGTGATGGCCTCGCGGGTGAGCTCCGTCATGATGCGACGGATCTCGTGTTCCTGGCTGCGGTCGGCCTTCTTCGTCGTGAAGGCGACGGGCTGGAGCTGGACGCGGTAGTCGTCCTTGGTGATAGCCGTGACGTTGGCTTCGATTTTGGACGCGCCGCGGCGAACGAGGCTACGGAGGTAGTCTCGGGTGAGCTCCTGCTGGATGAACTCGGTGTAGGCGGCGTCGCTGCCCACGTCGGTAATCTTGAACGTGAGCTTGACGTTGTTCGCGCCCTGGTCGTCGTTGAGTTCGCCGAGGGTGGACTCGACGGTGCGACCGTTGATCTTCTCGGGTTCGTCCGCGAAGGTCGAACCGAGTTCCTTACGGTCGAAATTCTCGGGAGCGATGACGGTGTACCATCGCTTTCCGCGCTTCTGCTTGGAGACGGATCGTTCACTCATGGTTAGTGTCTGTGTGCGTTCGTGTGGCTTCGATGACGGTCTCGGCGACCGTCACGTTGACGACGTAGTCATCGACCGTGGCGTGCAGGCCGCCGGTCGAATCGCGTTCGATTGTGGTGACGAGTTCGTCCCCCTCGACTCGGGTGCGCATCGACTCCGTGTTGTCCGGTTCGAGCGCGCCGGCGACGATACCGGGGTCGTCGTGGGTCGTCCGCAGGGTCGCACGCCGGGTCATCGGCGCACCTCCCTGACGGCCGCGACGATGTCGCTCGGCTCCGCCGCGGAGTCGAACGTCATCGTCGCCTCCGACGGCGACCCGGTCGCGGACGCGTCCGGCAGTTCGTTCGCGGCCGCGGCGAGGTTCTCGTCGAGTCCGGCGGGGCCGGTCGAGACGAGGGCCGCGGCACCGACGCCGACCGCGAGAACGGTCGGCTCGGGCGAGCGGAAGTCGCGGGCGAGCCTCGCCACCGTAGCGAGTCGCCCCGGCGACGACAGGTCACAGGAGAGCGCGTAGAGGCTCTCGTAGCGGCCCGTCGTCGCCTCGCGGAGCGCGGCATGGGTCGCCTGTGCGTGGTCGCGCCACGCGTCGAGCGCGGCATCACGAACATCGTGTCCGAGCGCCAGCGCGACGGCGGTCCCGGGCGACTCCCGGACGGTCGAATCGAGCACGTCGGCGAAACCGCCGACGGTTTCGAACGGCCCGTTCGGGGTCGCCTCCGAGCGCAAGACGCGCTCGACGGCGGTCGCCGCTCGGGCAGTCGCCTCGCCGGTCGTCGCGTCGATGGCGACGAGGGAGGCGACGCGTCTGCGAGCGTCCGCGTCGAGTTCGGCCGGGAGCGACAGTTCGGCGAGCGTCGCCTGCGCGCGCTCCGTGTCGGCCGAAAACGACGCGTGGACGAGCGTCGAGTGCGCCAGCCCGTCTGCGAGGTCGCCCGTCGGGACGGCCACGCCGGGTCCGACTTCGACGCCCGCGTCGGCTGCGGCGTTCGCGAGTTCGGTGTCGTCGTCCGGCGTCACGCCGGCGGCGTGGAAGCCGGCCAGCGCGACCGCCGGGTCGGGGTCGACTCCGAGTTCGCGGACGACCGAGACGGCGTCGGTCGGGTCGAGTTCGAGGTCCGCATCGGCGTTCGACAGGCCCACGACTGCCACAACGTCGTCGTTTGCGACAGTGTCAGGGGCGTCGGTCGCGCGGATGCGGAAGGGGACGTCGAGTGTCCTGAGCGCCCGCCCGATGACACCGGCGGCCGCGACGGCGGCACCGCTCCTGTGGACGCGGAGACGAACGAACGTCGCCTCGCGTAGGGTCGCGGCGGCGTCGGCGGCGGGTGTCTGTTCGGCGGGGCTCACGGACATTCAGTTATTCTTCGAGGAGTTCGACAGCGACGTCGTAGCTGTAGGTGAAGTCGTCGTCGAGCTTGTCGCCGCGGTAGTACGAGACGAGGCGGCGAATCTTCGATTCCGTGTTCTGCAGGGCGCGACGGTTGGACTTGTCCTGCTGGTTCTCCTCCATGTGCTCGCGGAGGCGGACGGCGCGCTCCATGAGGTTACGGAGGTCCTCGGGGAGGTCGCCTTCGGCGTCGTTCTCCTCGAGGATGGTGGTGACCTTCTTGCCCGTGGCGAGCTTGACGTCGGGGACGGGAACGCCCTTGACGCCTTCGTCGCGCAGGGACAGGCCGATCTGGCTCGGGTCCTTGCCCTGTTCTGCAAGTTCGACGACGCGGGCTTCGATGTCAGCCGCGTCGACGTCGCTCCACTCCGGTGCTTCGTCTGCCACCGGCTTGTCCGAGCTGGACGAGCCACGGCGGCGGGTGTGCATTCGTGCCATTGTTGCGGGTTGGAACCGCACTGACCGCAGAAACGAGTACCCCGCAGTCGTATCACCGACTGCCGGGGCACTACCGCAATCCCAAGCCCAAACTGGGCGAGTCAGATTTGCGGCCGTGCTGGATTCCCATCGGGTTGTCCACGCGCGCCGGGTTAAACCGTTTCGACTCGGCTCCGACTCGACCCGGTCGGAATCGAAGGGCTTCTAAACGGGCGACGGCTATCGGAAGGTGCGGGCTCGTAGATCAGGGGTAGATCACTCCCTTGGCATGGGAGAGGCCCCGGGTTCAAATCCCGGCGAGTCCATTTCTGAACGAAGTGAAGAAATGACGAGACGAGCGCTCGCCGTAGCGAGCGCGTGGATTTGAAGCCCTGGCAGTCGCGCGGAGCGAACATTGTGAGCGAGCACGTCTTCCTCCGGGTTCAAATCCCGGCGAGTCCACTCACTTCCTTTCGGTCACTTCGTTCCCTTCAGTCGTTCGTGGACTCGCCGACGTCCCACTCGCTGCGTCTGCGGGCGACCCACGAGTCGCCCGCATGGCATGCGAGACGGCAGTGCCGTCTCGCTCTGCTCGCGGGACTCCCGACGAGTCCATTTCTGAACGAAGTGAAAAATAGCGAGCCGAGCGCTCACCACCGCGACTCCATCTCTATCGGTCGTTGGGTGAATCTAGTCGCTTACTCGTGTGACTCCGAATCGTGTCGCCAGCGACGCTATACGTTTCTCTGTTGTTACGTTCCGTATGAGCAGTTCGACGAAGCGGCGCGTGTGGCAGTTGGTGAATCCCGAGGAGACCGGGCGCTCGGGACAGCGCCTCGAATCCGCGGCGCTCCTCCTCGCTTCGCTGAACGTCGTCGCCGTCGTGTTTCAGAGTAGCGATGCGCTCTACAGCAGGTACGCGCTGTTGTTCGACGGGTTCGCCGTCCTCTCTGTGTCGCTCTTCACGCTCCTTTTCGTCCTCCGGCTGTGGGCCTCGGCGATTAGAACCGAGTACCGCGGGTCGTCGGGCCGACTCCGGTTCGTGGCCCGCCCGTTCGTCCTCCTCGATTTCGTCGTCATCGCCGTCTTTTGGATTAGTTTCGTCTCCGCTCCGCAGAGTCTCGGTGGCGTCCGCGTGCTCTGGTTCGCCCGCATATTCGACTTTCCCCGGTTTCGGCGCTCGCGCACACGGTTCAAACGGGTTATCGCCAGCCAGCGCGAGGACCTCGCCATCGCCTTCAGCGGGGCCGCGATGCTCGTTCTCGTCTCGTCGACGCTGATGTACTTCGCCGAGCGAAGTGCCCAACCCGAGGCGTTCGGGTCGATTCTGGACGCGCTCTGGTGGGGCATCGTCACGCTCACGACGGTGGGATACGGCGACGTGGTTCCGGTGACCCCGCTCGGGCGGATACTCGGCGCGATTACGACGTTCGGCGGAATCGCTTTCTTCGCGCTCCCGTCGAGCATCCTGGCGGCGGGGTTCTTCGCCGAACGCGAACGCGAAAACCAGACCGAGACGGAATCAACGGATGAGGCGGCGGAGTCGGCGGAGCCGACGCAAACGATGGCTGGCCCGGTGCAGTATCGATGCCCTCACTGCGGGGGGACGCTCGACTCTCCGGGGAGCGAATATCGTTGACGCGGACGTATCGGCCTGCTCAGCTCGTGCATCGCATCTGTTTGGGTTCGCCGGGGCTTTGGCGAACTTCGGTGCAATCACGCATTATTTCACTTGTTGCGTGAAATTCTCCCATAAAGTCCTATATTCAGACAAATGGTTATCTCGTTTGTTGGCGTATTTTCACTTCTATGCCGATTCGAACTGACGGCCACCGAACGAGTCGCGCGGTCCTCGTCGCGGTCGTTCTCGCACTCGTCGTGGTGACTGCCGGATGCGTCGGAAACGGAGAGGGCCCTGGCGGGGAGTCGAACACGACGACACAGGAGCAGGTGACCGAACCACCAACTGACGACCCGACGGCGACTGAAGAACCGACAGACGCCCCGACGGACGAACCGACTGCGACCGAAGCGCCGACTGAAGCGCCGTCCGAGACGGAAACGCCCGGCGGCGGTGAGGGTAATGATTCCGGCGGAGACGAGTCGAACGGCCAGACGTTGCTCCTCTTGGGCGCCCTCGCTGTCTTCGCGGTCGGTTTCGTCGCGGCAGGTATCCTCAGAGGGCGCAACAAGTCCTCGTCATCGGAAGCCTCGTCCACCGCCCCGACTGCGGCCACGGCGGACTCCCGTTCCGACGCCGAGCGCGTCGTCTCGCTTCTCCACAAGAACAACGGGCGGATGTTCGAAGACGTGCTGGAAGAGGAACTCGACTGGTCACCGGCACACGCCCGTCGCGTCGTCGATGGCTTGGTCGCCACGGGCGATGTCGAGCGCAGGGTGACCGATGGCGGGACGTTGGTCGTCTTTGCCGACCCGGACCGACCGGCTGACGTGGAGTGAGTTCGCCGCCGAATCGAGACGGTGGTGCCGACCGCCTCCCACGCGACACCCCCACAGCCGTCGAACGATTCGAAGCCCTTATTTATTCGACCGGGGAATGAACGATTGCGTTTGAGGGCTCGTAGATCAGGGGTAGATCACTCCCTTGGCATGGGAGAGGCCCCGGGTTCAAATCCCGGCGAGTCCATCAACTTCTGTCGATACCACCGGCGAGCGAAGCGAGCCGCGTGTATCGACTGTATCGATGTCTGTTCGAGACGGGATTTGAGCAGCGAGCAAATCTCTGATTTGCGAGTGAGTTCAAATCCCGTGAACTCCGTTCACGACCTTCGCACACCTCCGGTTTGCTCAGTCCCGGCGAGTCCACTCGCTTCGTCTGCGGGCGACCCGCGAGTCGCCCGCATGGCATGCGAGACGGCAATGCCGTCTCGCTCTGCTCGCGGGACTCCCGGCGAGTCCGGCAATCGTACTTGAGCTACTGGTGGATGCCGACGCGACACACCAGCGTCTCTCAGCGACTCACGCCTCGTCCTCGAACACGCTCATGTCCTTCGCCGCGAGGTCGGTCACGTGCTTGACGATTTCCGGGTCGACCTGCGCGATGTCGTCGCCGTCGTGGACCTGGTTGTTGTGTCGCTCGATGGCATCTGCAACCTCGGAAAGTGAAACGCGCGTGGTCGTGTCGCAGGCCTCGCACACGACCGGGACTTCGGGAGCGTCGTCATCAGTCATACCCTGTCGTTCCGTCAGCGACGGAAAAAACGGGTCGGTTCGTCGTTCGAAGCGCAGGAGCGTACGACGAGTCCCGACCGGGGCGCCTGTTCCGATAAACCGATATGGGGCTACGGCGACAGCGATACACGATGCGATACGGCTCTGGCGAGTACGAATTGGTTTTCAGACGGCTACCCGAAACCAACACAATAGCGGGTCGAACCTACTTAGAGCTGGATTGGGCGAAAGACACGGCGTCGTATCCGGGGTCGTTCGAATCGCCGGAGCCCTACGAGTATTGTTACGAGGGCGACGCAGTCAACGCCGAGGACTTGGTTTCGACTTACCTCACCGAGTGTCTCGGCGGCCTCGTCATCAATATCGACAGCACGCGGAGTTATCCCGTCCTCGACGGCGAACAGTTTGTAGAATCGGCGTGGGAGACCGATAACTTGGACGAACACGCTCGGTTCTCGCAGGTCAGATTCGCGGACGCGATTGAACGCGGCCTCCGCGAGATCGCCGGACCGATGCGGACCGATGTGTCTGAAACGGTTCTCACTGAAATATTCGACCGAACCGAACCCATCGAGCGCTTGCGTGAGGCGCTCGGGTTCTCCGGCGCGCCGGACCTCGTTGGTATCGACCAACAGCTGTTCGGCGGCCCGGTTCTCGTGGAAGTCAAGGCACACACCGACCAGTTTCAGGACACCCAAGAGCATTGGATGGGGACGTTCCGAAACCTGTTCACGGATGTTTACGTCTGTGAAGTTCGGCCCGCGTAGGCAAGGTACACCACGACGGACTGCGATCTGCGTCCGCACCCCACAGCCGTCGAGCGACTCAAAGCCCTTATTTATTCGACCGAGGTGCGACTGATTTCGTTTGAGGGCTCGAAGGTCAGGGGGAGATCACTCTTGGCATGAGAGCGGAATTCACCTTCGCCCGCTCGTGGACGACCTCCAAGATGTTCGACCCCTCGTCGTACTCGCGGCCGCAGTTCTGACACGTGTAGTCGTCGCGGCGAAATATCCGCTCGCGGTCGATACTCCGCCGCGTCCGTCTCGTTCACCCGGTCGTCGTCTCGGCGTCCTCCGACATCGGTCACTCGTCTGTCTGTCTCGCAACCGGTGAAGTTCGTTTTCCTTGACACGGGGGCGGTCGATGCGACCCCGGCCGGCTCCGACCGACAATTCTGCTTACCAGACTGTCAGGTACCCCGCGACGTTTTGACCCCGCATCTCCTTCAGTCAGGTAATGAGCGGTCGCCCCCGAGTCCCACTACTCTACCGCGTCGTCAGAGACCGGACGGCGCAGACCTCGCCGATTGCGGTGGTCCTCCTGTTGGCGATTACGGTCGCGGGAACGACCGCCGTGGTCGCCCTCGGCGGCGTCGCCCTCGACGAGACGAAACAGGAGTCCCAACTGACGCGCGCCGAGCACTCGATGACGCTGTTCGACTCGCGGGTCGCCATCTCCGCGCTCGGCGCGGGCGAGACGCAGTTCGTCGACCTCGGCGGGACCGGCGGCGGCACCTACGTCGTCGACGACGACACCGGGTGGCTACGCGTCACGCACAAGAACTACACCGACGCCGGCGACGACCAAGAACTCTACAACGAGTCGCTCGGGAGCGTCGAGTACCGCGACGGCGACGCTCGAATCGCCTACGAGGGCGGCGGCGTCTGGCGCACGCAGGACGGCGGCACGACCATGGTCTCACCGCCGGAGTTCCATTACCGCGGCGCGACGCTGACGCTCCCGGTCGTCCGAGTCGCCGGTGACGGGTCGGCCTCGGGTGACGTGTCCGCGCGGGTCTCGGCGACCGAGCAAGCCCGGCGCGTCTACCCCAACGAGACCGCGAGCTACGACACGATACCGGCCAGCTTCGACAACCCGGTCAGCAACGGGACGGTCGTCGTGACGGTCCACAGCGACCACTACCGGGGCTGGGCGGCGTTCTTCGAGTCGCGGAGCGAAGGCACAGTAGCCGTCGACGACGCCAACCGGACCGCGAGCGTGGAACTGGAGACGGTCGGCCTCGTCGGCGAGTTCCAGATGCCGAACGAGGGCACGTCGGTCGACGTGCGCGGGATGGCCGCGAACCACAACGTCTCGACGTTCACGCTCACGCTCTCGAACGACCAGCACCTCCAGAACATGGAGTGGGGGATGTACTACGACGGCGACCAGAAGGACCTCGAACTCCACGTACAGGCGGACGGCAAGTGCAAGAGCGGCAGTTACGACGGCACGTTCGACCTGACGCTGTACTACGCCACCGAGGACGGCAAGTACCACGGCTGGCAGGCGACCGACCTCGACCCGGACACGAGCGACGCGGTGAGCATCGACTGCACGGTCAGCACCCCCGAACTCACCGTCGACTTCACCAGTTCGGAGATGATGACCTACGGCGACATCCAGTCTGACAAGGGCTTCGGCAACCAGAACAAGTGGCACTTCGCCCCCGAAATCAAAGACGGCGAGGCCTACGACAGCGTCACCTTCGACGAACACGACGCGGACAGCGGCCAGACGTTCTCGAAGGCCGACGGCGACACCGCCCAGATGGACTTCGTCATCAACCACTACTTCTCGCTGGCCGCGCCGCAGTTCGAACTGACCGTCACGGACGGGCCGGGTAACAGCCAGAGCGTCGACGAGTCCGGGTCGCGCGGGGAACTCGACTACGACCAGGCCGAGGGTGGCCAGTTCATCACCTTCCTGCACGTCACGGAAAACGAGGTCGAAGTCGAAGTCAGATAAGCGGTACGTCCCTCGTCCCCTCCCGACACATCCCGACCGACACTCTCAGTCCGCGAACGTCATATCGACCGACGTCGAGACGACGTAGACGCGCTCGGCCCCGTTCACGTAACACGAGACGCTCGGGTAGCTGTCCGGCGTCGCGGCCGGTTCGACCGGGTCGCAGGTCACGTCGGGGCGGCTCGATAGCTCCTCGCGCCAGAGCGCCGCCCGCGGGGAGCGCACGGTCAGGTTCACGTCGTACTGCCCGTCGGTCCGCGCGGCCAGCACGTCGCTTGCAGCCTTGTCGGCGCGAATGAGGAACGTCCCCGACCCGCCGACCGAGGTCGTCGCCTCCTCGTCGGGTCGCGTCACGAACGCCGGGATCAACACCCGCTCTTGGGAGAGGACGAACGACGGTCGCCGGACGAACGTCCCGCTGTCTCCGCGGGTCCTGAGAAGCGCGTCGAACACGTAGACGACTCGCTCGTCGCTGGAATCGGCCGCGTAGACGACCGGCGAGACCTCGTAGGTGTTGGTGAAGTTGACCGACGGGTCCGACGTCAACTCCCCGGAGACGACGAACTCGACGGGCCGGTCGAGCGTCAGGCTGGCGTCCTGCAGTTTCACCTCTGTGGCCCGACTCGGCGCGCCGCGGTCGGCGATGTCCTCCATGTTGTCGCCGAGGATGTCCAGCGCGCGCTCGGCGTTGTTGACGCGCTCCACGTCGCGGGCGTCTTGGAGGCCAGTCATCCCGACTGCGGAGACGAGACCGACCATCGAGAGCACGATGGCGAAGACGAACACGAACCCGAGCGTGTCGCTCACCGCGCGGTCGCTCACGACGCCACCTCCAGCGTCTCCGAAGCCGGGTCGTACGTGATGGTCACGTCGCCGCCGCCGACCCGACTCGCGGCCAGCGAGGTCTCGGTCGAAACGGGGACGCGGACCGTCACCTCGGGGTCGGTCGAGGTCAAGACGAGTTCGTTCGGCGACCCCGACACCACCTTGATGGAGTAGGTCGTGCCGGCGACTCTGGGCGGCAGTCGAATCGTCGCCTCGACGCGCGACTCGCCGGGCGCGGCTCCGACCCTGTCGGCCGATTCGAGGCTCGACGCGAGCCGGTTTCCGATCACGTCGAGTTCCGTCTCCGTGACCCGTTCGCGCTCGTCGGAGACGAAGCCGCCGGCGGCGACCAACAGCCCCGAGATGAGGACGACCGTGATGGAGAGCGTGAGGACGTAACCGAGCGCCGTCGAGACGCCGCGGTCAGTCGAGCCGAACCGGCGACTCCCGCGTCGAGTGCGGTCTCCGGGAGCGCCTGGCCTTCTCGGTGGCGTCACGCAATCTCACCCGGTGCGACCCGAAGCTCTCGGTAGACGTACGTCTCGCCCGACTCATAGACGTACGAGACGGTAACGGCGTAGAGCGCCTCTTGTGCGACCGGCGACGACCCGCTTCCGGCGGGCGCGTACCTCGCCGCGTCGAACACCGTCGCGTTCGTCTCGTTCACGTACAGTTCGTAGGTCCCCTCAGCCTGCACGGCGTTCCGGTACGACACCGCGACCGTGCCGTCGAGGTCGGTGTGGACCGCGTCGAGCGGGTCGCAGGTGGTCCCGTTGAGTCGGCCTTCGGCGATGTCGACGGTGACGGAGTGACCTGCGTCGGCCGCCACGCTACAGGTCGTCCGGGTCCCGCCGGCGTCCTCGACGGTCACGAAGACCTGCGTCGCATCCCGGTAGATTTCGGTCTCGACGGTGCCGGCCCCGTCGTCGACGACGAGTTCGAACGCCGACCCGCTGCTCGTCGCGAGCGAGTCGCGCGAGACGTTGAACCGGACGCCGCGGACGCCAACGCCGCTGGCGAGCGTCCAGTCTGACGACTCGCTGCGGTCCGAGAAGTTCCGCGCCGCGTCAGTTTGGGAGATTCGGGTACCCTCGACGTGGTCGACGCGCGAGGCGTTCGTCACGGCTCCCCTGACCGCCGCGAGCGTCGCGGCCGCGTCGCTCCAGTTGCCGAACGTCTCGTCGAACGAGCCGGTGAGTTCGCCGTACGTTCCGCCCCCGCGGTTGGTCTCGTCGAGGAGGACTCCCGCACCGGCTTCGACCGTTCGGCCGTGGCTCACGGCCCCGTCAAGGCTCGTATCGGTCGTCCGCGTGGCGAGGTTCTCCGTGTAAATCGCGGTGTTGAGCGTCAGCGCGAGCCCGACGAGGAGGACTGCGATTGCGAGCGCGGCGACGAGCATCAGTTGGCCGCGGTCGTCGCCGGTGAAGCGCGCGGCTCCCGTGGCCTCGTCGCTCGGGCCGTCAAACGCGTCGGTTACATCCGCCATACGACCACCTCCACGTCGACGACGCCGTAGAGCGGCCCCGCGCTCCCGTCTTGGATGAAATACGTCTCGTCGCTCGCGGCGGCGACCGATTCGAGCGTCTTGGTCGTCTCGACTGCCCGAGGCTCGCCGCCCGGCGACGTTCCCGGCTCGGTCAGCGTATCGTCGTCCGCGAGCGTCACGAGTCGCGTCCGCGAGACGGCGTGGTCGCTCGGCTCGCCCATGAACACGAGGCGGGTCGTCCGGCGGACCTCCCGGTCGCGCAGGTAGTGCAGGTAGACGTTGAACGCGATGCCGCGGTCCAAGAAGGACTCGTCGAGCATCGCCCCGAAGGCGGTCGGCGGGCCGCCGTCGACGTAGTAGCCGCGCGCGTCGATGTCGTAGAAGCTCCCGTTTTCGGGGTGCGTGAACAGGAGCGTCCGCTTCAGCGCGCCGGTCTCGGCGGCCGCCGTCAGGACGCCGTCGGCGACAGCGGCCTGCTGGTTCTCGATGTGTTGGCTCGATGTGCTCGCGGTCAGGGGCGTCACCGCGGTCACCTGCAGCGCGAACGTGACGCTGGCGAGGAGCACCATCGCGGCGACGATGGCTTCGAGCGCGTGGGCCTGTGCGCGAGACACGGTCACCACACCCTCACAGATAGCTCGTGGAGGTCGCCGTCGAGGAGGATGGCCCGCCGAGCGGCGACGACGCTCCGGGTTGTCGGAACCGGCTCGCCGGTCGTCTCGACGACGGTCCCACCCCGCGAGAGCGTGACGTTGAGGCCGTAGGACGCGTCGATGCCGGTCGCGGCGTTAGGGTCGGCGCTCCCGTAGTCGCAGTCGCCGGGCGGTGGGTCCCCGTCGAAGAACGCCTGGGTGCAGGCCGCATCGAGCACGTCCGGATTCTCGTCGTCGACGAGCAGGCGCTGGGTGAGCGAGTCGGCGGCGCGGTTGGCGACGAGTGGGCGGTCCTGTTCGGCCTCGAAGGGGTCGAGAATCTGCGGGATAGTGCCGACGACCCACGCGACCGCAAGGAGGAAGATGCCGACGCCGACGGCGAAGTCGATGGTCGTCTGGGCGCGGGCGCTCCGGCCGCTCGTCTCGCGTCGGTCGTCACTGCGTCGGTCGTCCGGCGGGCCGCGTCGCCGCATCAGCCGACCACCATCCACACCGCGAGCGAGAGTGTCTGGAGGATGACGACGAACTTGACCCCCGAAAGGAGGTCTGCGTTGCGGATGTAGCCGCTGATGAACCCCGAGAGCATCGCCTGGATGGTGACGCCGTGGAAGAACAGAAGCGACAGCAGGTCGGGGTCGATGCCGCCGCCGAAACTCGGGCCGCCGGTCGTCGCGCCGCCGGACCCCGACGCCTGCGAGGAGAGGCCGGCCATCACGTCGAGGAACTGCGTCTTCAGGATGGCCATCACCGCCAGCAGCGTCACGTAGGTCATGAGGATGATGGCGACCTGCATCCGGGTCCGCGAGATGCGCTCGCGCTCGATGTCGTCTTGGTTCTCGGAGGCCTGCGCGGCCGTCGTCAGCACCTCGGTTATCTGGCTCGACGCCTCCTGGGCCTTCGTGATGAGCTTGACCGTCCGAGCGAGCCGCGGGATGTGGTACTTGTTGTTGAACTCGACGAGCGCCTCTCTGAGGCTCATGCCGTAGTGGACCTTCGCGTACATCACCTCGAACTCGTCGGCGAGTTTCCCCGAGGAGGTGTCGGAGACGGTCTTGATGGATTCGAGGAGCGTCTGACCGGTGTCGTTCGCGCTCGACAGCTTCCGGAGGTTGTCGGAGAGCTTCCCCGTGATGGCCGACCGCGAGTGGACGTTCCACTCGTGAAAGACGGTCAGCGGCACCGCGATGAGGTAGACCGGCACGTAGAACCAGATGAACGTCCCCCAGACGGGGTTAGCCACCATCCCGTCCCACGTCGTCGGGGCGGCCCCACCGACGACGGAGACGGCGAGGAGTGAGAGCGCCGCGGGCACCGTCAGCGCGAGGGTGAAAAGCGGATGCCGCTTGAAGAACAGATGCGGGCGGCGCAGGAGTTCTTTCGTCTTGAACGTCCCCTCGCGGGATTTGATGCGCGAAAAGAGGCTGAATTCGCCGACGTAGCTCTCGACGAGCCCCATGTGGATGAGCCCCTCGCGCTGTTGGCCCTGCAGGCGGTCGCTTTCGTCTTCGGGGCTGAGGAAGCCGTCGCCGATTTCGTCCTGCTTGACCGTCGAGACGAGGACGAGGAAGCCGACGCCGGTCAGCGGGATGAGCCCGTAGACAGTCGCGTACAACAGCCTCGACTGGGCCTCACCGAGCATGCTCATGATGACGAGGATGATGATGAGAAGCAGCGGAAACAGCGACAGCGTCATGTACATCTCGCCGAACAGCTCCATCGTCTCCAGCGTCTGTTCCTGCTGTTGTTTCGCGGTCCGGAGGTGTTTGTCCTTCTTGTCGTCGAGGAAGCCCTGCATGTCACCGCCGGAGTTGACGATAGAGAGCATGTCCGTCAGGAACTGTGAGAGGTCGTCCGAGGGGGTCAAAATCGCCTGCTGACGGATGGCGTTGCGGTAGTCGGTGCCGAAGTACTCCGTCTCTTGGACGATGCTCTGGAACTCCCGAGAGACCTCGCCGTAGGTGTCTTCGGCGCGCGCCATCGCCTCCAGAATCTCCAGTTGGTTCAGCCCGCCCACAGACAGGGCGTACATGAACGAGATGGAGTCCGACAGGAGCATGTTTATCTCGCGCTTGCGGGCGGACGCCGTCGAGTACGGAATCGCGACGAGCGTCCCGAACCCGCCAGCGAAGCCGAGCGACCCGAAGACGAGCCCCGAGAGAACGACGGCCGCGGGCATCGCGAGCGACCGGAGCGTGGCCGCCGTGGCCTCGCTCCCGACCGGAATCCCGAGGCTCACCGAGTCAGCCGAGACGAGGCCGAGCGCGAAGACGCCGTAGCCGACGACCATCCCGACGAGCCACAGCGCGAGGCCGACGAGCACGCCGACGGCGAGCGCCCGCGAGAGATAGAGTTCGACGGTGTCGGGCATCCGCGCCTGCTGCAGCTTTTCTTCGATGTCGGCGACGAACTCGCCGTCCTCGTCGAAGATGAGCTGAAACAGCGGGTAGAAGGCGTCGCCGAGGGTGTCGGTGCTGCGGTCGAGACCGCCAGAGGTCTTCGAATCGAGGTTGCTCATCTACTCGCCCTCTCCGGAGTCGGCCCCGCGAGCGCCCGCATCGTCGTCCTCGTCGTCCTCGTGCGGGTCGTCGGCCTCGGCAGCCTCGAACCCGCCCCACGTCTCGTCGGTTGTGCCGTCGGAGTCGGCGTCGTTGGCTTCACCGTCGTCGGTTCCGGCCGCGTCAGTTTCGCCACCGTAGATTCCGGTCTCGTCGCGTCCGTCTCGGCCCGCCCTGCCGTCCGACTTTGTCTCCGTCTCGTCGTCGATACCGAACGCGCCGAAGAAGTCGTCGAGGTCCGGGTCGTCGCCGTTGGGGTCGGGGAAGGTGGGCGCGTCGTCGAAGCCGAACGGTCCGTCGGGGTCACCGAAGCCGGTCGGCTCGTCGCCCTCGCGGTCCACGTCCGCCTCGTCGCGCCCGGCCTCCAGCGCCGGCGTCTCGCCCTCGCCGCCGAGCGACGACGGGCCATCGTCGCCCGCGATTTCGGGGGTCTCGTCGCCCGCGTCCAGTTCGTCGCGGTCCGTTCCCTCGTCGAGTTCGGGGTCTTGGGTCGACGCGTCGAGCGAGTCGAGTTCGCCCCGCTCGCCGGGCGTCGCCTCCACGTCGGGTTCGTCGCGCATGTGGTTGAGCGCCTCCGCGACCTCGCCCGCGTCGCGGTCGCGGTAGTCGGGGAACAGTTCGTCTTCGGCCCGGCGGAGGATTTCCTTCGCCAGCTTTCGGACGTGTTCCGGCGGGTCGGGCCGTGGGACCATCGCCTCGCTCTCGGGGTCGATGTTGATGTGGACCGACTCCATCTCCCGGAGGTCTTCGAGGCTCCGTTCGAGGTCGTCGGTCGCCATCAGCCCGAGGATGGTGTCCTGGTCGTTGATGAACGCCTGGAACGTCGCGGCGACCTGCGTGTAGGTGTTGAGCCCGCGGTCGATGAGGTACGCGAGGATGACCTGTCGCTTGAAAATCTCCAGTTCGAGCGTCTCCTGATTCCAGCCGCGGTCGAACTTGATCTCTTCGAGCGTGTTCGACGAGCCCATCTGGAGGAACTCGTCGGTCTCGGCCTGCCACTGGTAGACGTCTTGAACGTTTATCTCGTCGTTCTCGGGGTCGTAGTGGTTGATTTCGGTGAGCGACTTGTTCCGGCGCACCTTATTGCCGCCGACCCGCGTCGAGGTCTGGATGGACACGAGGTCGAGGGCGGTGAACATCGTCTTCGAGACGTTGATGGGCGCGGTCGTAAACCGCTTGAGCACCTCGCCGACCGAGTCCGCGTGGAACGTCGTGTAGGTGGTGTGACCCGTGGACATGACCTGAAACAGCGTCCGGCCCTCCTCGCCGCGAATCTCGCCCATGACGATGTAGTCGGGGCGCTGGCGGAGCGCGGCTTCGAGCAGGTCGAACTCGTCCACGTCGCCCTTGTCGTCGTCCGCGAACGACGGCCGGGTGACGGAGGCAATCCAGTTTCGCTGGGGCAGTTCGACCTCGCGGGTGTCCTCGATGGAGACGATTTTCGTGTTCGACGGGATGAAAAGCGAGACGGCGTTGAGCGAGGTGGTCTTCCCCGAAGCGGTGCCGCCCGCGAAGATGAGGCTCTTGTCGTTCTCGATGCAGAGCCAGAGGAACGCCATCTCCTCGAGCGAGAACGTCGACCAGTTGATGAGGTCGATGGGTGTGAAGGGGACGTCCTTGAACTGGCGAATGGTGTAGTTCGTCCCGTGGTCCGACACCTCGCGGCCGAGCGTGAGTTGCGCGCGCGAGCCGTCGGGGAGCGTCGCGTCCACCTGCGGGCGTCGCTTCGAGATGCCCTTCCCGGAGCGCTGGGCGAGTTTCACGACGAAGTCGTCGAGTTCGCCCTCGCCGTGGTAGACGTTCGAGATGATCTGCTCGTAGTCGGAGTGGTAGACGAACACCGGCGAGTTGTAGCCGTCGCAGGAGATGTCCTCCACGTTGATGTCGTGTTTGATGCCGTCGATGCGCTCGTAGCCGATGAAGTCGCGGCGGAGGTAGTACTGGAGCTTCCGCACCTGGTAATCGTTCAGGTCGTCGGCATCGTCGGCGAGGACCGCGGGTTCGGGTCGGGCGGCGATGCCGTCGATACCGCCGAGTGGTTCGTCATCGTCGGCGTCGCGTGAGCGACCGCCGAAGACCGAACCGAGCCCGAGCCGGGACCCGACGCCGCCGAGTCCGCCGAAGCGACTGGCGGTCGAAGTGGCCGTCGAAGCGTCGGCCGACGAGCCGTTTCCGCCGCCGAAAAGGCCGCCCAGTCCGAGTCGAGACGCGAGGCCCGAAGACTCCGTCGCCGCCGCGTCGGCGGTCGTGTCGTCGTCGCTTCCGTCCGCCGCGGACGCCGATTTCGGGGGGTCGTAGAGGTCGTACCGCGAGAGCAGTTCGTACGTCTCGGCCTCGATGACCCGTCCGCGGTTGTCGCGGCCGCCCTCGACGACGCTGTCGTCGCCGTACTTGATGGCGGTCCGAAGCTTGTTCGTGAGGAACTCCGTCAGGGCGTCTTCGATGCGGTTCAGGTGCGGTTCGACCACGTAGTACTTCTTCTCGTTTTCCTTGACGGAGTGGAAGATGATGACGAACGCGTAGGGCTTGTTCACCCAGTACCGTTCGACCTCGCGGAAGTGCGTCTTCTTCTCCATCGGGACGGCCTTTTCGAGGTCGTAGCGGTTCGCCAGCGTGGTCGTGCCGTCGACGCTGGAGAAGAACGCGTCCTCGTCGAACTCGGGGTCCACGTCGACCGTGCGCTCTTCGACCACCGCGTCGAGTTCCTCGGCGCGCTGGCCGGCCCGCGCGAGCGCGTTCTCGATGTAGTCGGGGTCGAACCCGAGCGCCTCCTCACCGTCGAAGCGGACGATTTCGCCCTCGGAATCCCGCGGGCGGGAACCGTCGTCCTCGTAGTAGTACTCGCGCTTGTAGTGTTCCCACAGCCAGACGTCTTTGACGACGGGCGTCGTCTTGGGGTCGCAGAAGGCTTCGAACTGCTCGTTGATGTCCGTCGCGTGCGCGCCGCGCTTACCGATGAACTCCGTCACGTCGACCGGGTGACAGTCGAGGTACTCCTCGGGGTCGAGGTCGACGCGGTCCCAGTCGGTCCGGGTCGGCGTCGAGGCCGCCCGCTCGTCGTCTTCCTCCCACCGGGACGTGCCGGGCGCGTCGCGTCGCGTCCGCGGGTCGGTCCCGTAGAGCGCTTCGACGTCGCCGTCGCTTCCGTACTCGTCGAGAAAGTCTGCCCACGTGTACGACCCGACGCGCGCGTTCGACGCCTGCTCCGGAGCGGTGTCGCTCTCCTCGGGTGGCGTTACATCACCCGTTAACGCCTTTCGCTCCCCTCCGTCGGCGTCGTCGGTTGCCATTGTCACCGGGTATCCGGGCCGATGGAAAAGTCTTTTTCTCAGCTAATTCACAGTTTAAGTCCTCTTTAAGTTCTATTTTTATACCATTTTATCAGGGAACGTCGTGGCGGCGCATCCAGACCGCCGGCTTAATTGGGGCTTTATCGCGGCGTGAACCGGGGCGAATCGAGGGACGCCCGTAGGGTAGTGGTTTTCTGATATGTCTCGCAGCACGGGAGATGGGCCATCGCCGTTGGGCCGGGATTTCACCGTCGTGGAGACGTAAAAGCGGTGAGACAGAGGCGTTTGCGAGGAGGTTGGAATCCGAGGATTCGAACCAGAGCAAGACGGTCGTCTCGCTCCGCTCGTCACGATAACGGGCGTGGCGGGAGTCCCGCGAGCGGAGCGAGTGGGACTCAGGAACGGTCGCTGAGCGAACGAAGTGAGCGAAGCGGGCGTGACGGGATTCGAACCGTGCCGAGACTCGCTTCGCTCGTCTCGTCGGGTTGCGAATCCCGCACGGTGCGTTATCGGACTCACTCCGCTCATCACGATAGGGCGTGGCGGGAGTCCCGCGAGCGGAGCGAGTGGGACTCAGGAACGGCCGCTGAGCGAACGAAGTGAGCGAAGCGGGCGTGATGGGATTCGAACCTCGGTCGCAACTCTGCGAGTTGCTCCCTGATTCGAATCCCTGTGCCGTTTTCACGGCTCACTTCGTTCGCCGGAAAACGGGCGTGGCGGGAGTCCCGCGAGCGGAGCGAGTGGGACTCAGGAACGGCCGCTGAGCGAACGAAGTGAGCGAAGCGGGCGTGACGGGATTCGAACCCGCGATCGAGAGGTTAGGAACCTCTCGCCCTGTCCACTAGGCCACACGCCCTACGGCGCAGTCTCTCAGGACTGGTCAAAAATCGCGTGGTTCGCCCTGCGCGGGCAGAAGAGAGAGAGTGAGCTGCGGTTAGTTCGACGACTTGGTCGAAGTGGATTCGGTTTCGACCGACTCGGCCGAACTCTCCGTAGTGGCGTCGTCTTCGTCTTCGTCGTCGCCCTTCATATCCTGCAGTTCGTCCTCGATTTCCTCGCGGCCGCGCTGGAATTCGCCGATGGCCTGCCCGGAGGACCGAGCGAGCTTCGGAATCTTGTTCGCGCCGAACAGCAGGACGACGATGAGCAGAACGACGAGCAGCTCGGGCCCGCCCGGGAGTCCCGGGAACAGTGGGGTGATGGTCTCGAACATCGCTATTTCTGCGTTACCTAGTGGCAATTATAGGCTTTTTGCCTTCTGCGGGTTCTGGAAAGACGGAATATCGGCGTGCCGGAACGCCCGCATCGGCCGAATCGACGCGTTTGGGCGCGTAACTCCTACGAAAAGCTTGTGGCCGGGTTGCCGGACGCGCTCGGTTGCCCGAGGCGTCGGGGACGCCCCCGGTCCACCGTCAACGACCCCTGAATTTCCGAGGACGGTGAAATAATGTGTGCGGAGTCAAATGCCACCCGTATGGTATCAGTCGGCGACGCAGCCCCGGATTTCACCGCACCGCTTACCGACATCGACGGCGACATCGAGTCGTTCACGCTCTCCGAGAACCTCGATGACGCGCCTATCGTCCTCGCGTTCTTCCCCGCGGCCTTCACCGGCACGTGCACCACCGAGATGTGCACCTTCCGCGACCAGATGGCCAACTTCGAGGACGTCGGCGCGACGGTGTACGGTATCAGCATCGACACGCCGTTCACGCTGACGGAGTTCGCCGAGCAGAACGGCCTCAACTTCGGGCTCATCAGCGACACGAACCGCGAGCTCATCGACGCCTACGACGTGGCGATGGACTTCGCGGACCTCGGCGTCAACCGCGTGGCGAAGCGCGCTGTGTTCGTCGTGGACCGAGACGGCGAGGTCACCTACGCGTGGGTCAGCGACGACCCCGGCGTCGAACCCGACTACGAGGCCGTCGAGGCCGCCGCTTCGAAGCTCGAAGAACCGACCGAGGCCGCGTAGGCTCGCCCCGTCACGCGACGCGTTAGCGCACCTTATTCGGAGCCCAAGTTCTTTTCTCTCCGTGCGACCACCTTGCGGGTCATGAGCGATACCGAAGACACCCTGAACGGCGGCCGCGTCTACGACCCCGAGGCGGACCACGCCTTCCCCGACGAGAAGCTCAACGAGGTGCTCCCCGCGCTCCTCGAAGACGAGGAGGTGACGACGCTCCTCGAAGCGCAGAACGTGAACGCGGTGACGCGCAAGGGCTACAACGACCACGGCCCGAAGCACATCGAAATCGTTCTGAACCGCGCGCTCCGGCTGTACGACCTGCTCAAGGCCGGCGGCTGCGAGTTCAACGGCGCGGCCGAACAGGGGCTCGACGAGGCCGACGAGGCGGTCATCATCGCCCTCGCGGCGCAACTGCACGACATCGGCCACATCGTCCACCGCGACAACCACGCCTACTACTCGATTCCGCTCGCGTCGGACGTGCTCGACCGCTTCCTCCCCGAGTTCTACGACCTCGCCGACACGGTCCGCATCAAGGCGGAGGTGCTCCACGCCATCCTCTGTCACCACCGCGAGGAGGACCCGCTCACGCTCGAAGCCGGCGTCATCCGCGTCGCCGACGCGCTCGACATGGAGCGCGGCCGGTCGCGCATCCCCTACGAGAAGGGCGGCCGCGGCATCAACACGCTCTCCAGCCGCGCTATCAACAACGTCGTCCTGAAGCCCGGCGACGAGTCGGCGGTCCTCGTCGAAATCGAGATGGTGAACGCCGCGGGCGTCTACCAGGTCGACAACCTCCTGAAGGCGAAGCTGGATGGCTCCGGCCTCGAAGACCACGTCCGCATCGTCGCGGTCAACACGAAGTCCGACGACAGGCTCGTCGAGCGCATCGAACTCTAAGCGGCGCGTCGGGAGTCGAAAAAGTTCGGGTTGTCCGCACGGGCGACCGCCGCGGGTGGGTCCCGCGGTCGGCGCTGTTCTTTCTCAGTCGTTGGACTGCGCGAGGCGCTCCGCGCCGCCGACCGAGAGTTCGCCGCTGAGGGTGCGGTTCGGGTAGGGGATGTCGATGCCCTCCTCGTCGAACCGCTCTTTGACGGCGGTGACGTACTCCCCGCGGGTCTTCACGAAGTCGGCGCGGCTGGGCTGGGAGATCCAGATGCGCGACTTGAGCGTGACCGACGAGTCGCCGAGTTCGGTCAGTCTGACCGACGGCTCGGGCGTCGTCATGATACCCTCGTGGTTCTCCGCCTCGTCGAGGATGATGTCGGTCGCCTGCTGGATGTCGTCGTCGTAGCCGATGCCGAACGGCACCTGCAGGCGGAGTTTGTCCTTCGCGACGGGGTTCTTGATGACGCCGTCTGTGAGCTGCGAGTTCGGCACGGTGAGCAGTTCGTTGTCGAAGGTGCGAACCCGCGTCACGCGGAAGGAGATGTCCTCGACGACGCCGGAGTTGCCGTCCCATTCAATCCAGTCGTTGATGCGGAACGGCTTGTCGGTGAAGATGAAGATGCCGGCGACGAAGTTGGCGATAACGTCCTGCATCGCGAAGCCGATGGCGAGCGTCGCGGCCGCGCCGATGGTGGCGAGCGACTGCAGGATGTTGCCGAGGCCGGCGAACGCGAACCCAGCGCCGAGGGCGACGAACGCCACGACGAGGGTCGCGATTTTCATCAGGGGCTTTTTCGCGTGTTCGTCCGCGCCGCGTCGGTCGAGGACGCGGTTGAGCGCGGACGACACGACCGCCTTGCCGACGATGTAGACGACGGCGAAGCCGAGAACGAGGCCCAGAAGTGTCCCGAGCGTCTCGGCGTACGGGACGTTCTGCTGGGTGAGAATCCGGCCGACAGCACCGCCATCACCCTGCAGTTGGAGCGGGAGTGCGAGCGCGTTCATCGGTGGTAGACCGCTGTCTTCCCCCGTGTCTCTATCAGCTCGGCGTTCACCCGGTCTGCGAGGTCGGCGGCCGCCTCGTCAACCGTCGTGCCGCCGAGCGCCGCCCGGAGGAACTTCGCTTTCACGAGGTTCCGGTCGGCCAGCTGGTCGTTGAGTTCGCCGACCACCGCTTCGATTCCGCTCTTGCCCACCCAGACGGTCACGTCGACGTCGTGGGCCTCCTTTCGCAGCTCCTGCGTGTTCATGTGTAGCCTCCACTATGTGCCGGAGGGCTTCAATAGTAAGGCTTTGGCGGCCGTTTGGTTGTCGTACACACGCGAGAAGGGGCCGATTCTGCCGAAATCGCCGTCGGGCGGTCAGTAGGGATAGCGCTTCGTCGCCCCGCAGTCGCATCTGACCACGACGTGGCCGCCGGCGCGGGTCCGGACGCGGGCGTTGACGCCGGGGAGGAGGTAGGCGTCGCAGTCGTCGCAGGTAAACCGGCGAAACGCCTTCGGGAGGCCGCAGCGGTTCCGCTCTGCGACCCGTCGGGCGAGGCGGACGTACTCTCGGGCGCGCTCGTGGTCGCGGTCGCTCGCCGCCTCGCGGGCGAGGTCGTGGAGTCGGTCGATGCGCTCCTCCGCGATGTTCATACACGTTCGGGCGAGCGGCCCGGACAAAGACGTTCCGAACCGCGACGCGGAGCCGAAGCCGGTACTGTGATACTCCACCCGGAAAAACGGCGACTGTGCGCGTCCTGAACTATCTCGAGTTCGCCTCGCAACTCGACCGTAGCGGTATCGGCACCGCCACCGACCAGCAGCGGGCGGCCCTCGCCACGACCGACGTGGAGGTCGTCACCTCCCCGTGGCCCGAGTCGGTCGCCGCGGGTGCCGCGAGCCTCCTGCGGGGCGACGGGGTCGTCCGCGACTACGACGTGGCCCACTGCAACCTCATCGGCCCCGGCTCGCTCGCCGTGGCTAAACACGCCAAACGGAACGACATCCCGCTCGTGCTCCACTCGCACGTCACCCGCGAGGACTTCGCCGAGAGCTTCCGCGGGTCGACCGCGGTCGCCCCCGTCCTCGGGAAGTACCTCAAGTGGTTCTACTCGCAGGCCGACGTGGTGCTCTGTCCCTCCGAGTACACGAAGCGAACCCTCGAATCCTACCCGGTCGACGCGCCGATTCGCCCCGTCTCGAACGGCGTCGACACCGCCGCACTCGACGGGTTCGAGGACCTCCGCGACGAGTACCGAGCCGAGTACAACCTCGACGGCATGACCGTCTTCACCGTCGGCAACGTCTTCGAGCGCAAGGGGCTCACGACGTTCTGCACGCTCGCACAGGAGACCGACTACGACTTCGCGTGGTTCGGCCCCTACGACACCGGTCCGCACGCCTCGAAGAAGGTGCGGTACTGGGTCGAAAACGCCCCGGAGAACGTCACGTTCACCGGCTGGATAGACGACATCCGCGGCGCGTTCGGCGCGGGCGACGTCTACCTCTTCGCGACGAAAAACGAGAATCAGGGCATCGCCGTCCTCGAAGCGATGGCCTGCGGGAAGGCGGTCGTCCTCCGCGACATCCCGGTGTTCGAGGAGTTCTACACCCACGGCCACGACTGCCTGAAGTGTTCGACCGACGCGGAGTTCCGCCGGGCGCTCGACCTCCTCGCCCGCGACCCCGACCTCCGGCGGCGACTCGGCGAGAACGCCCGCGAGACGGCCGCCGAACACAGCCTCGACCGCGTCGGCGACAGGCTCGTCGAGACGTACGAAGACGCGCTGTCCGGTCAACTCGAAGGCTGAGTGACCGACACCCGGCTGATGACTCTCGACGGCCGACCTCTAGGAGACGGCCGATTGGTTCGGTAACACACGACAGTCCAGCGGGAAGTCACAACGGTTTATCCCGTCGGGGTCGCACGAACGGCCATGCAGTCGGTCGCCGCGTTCACCGACACGTACCTACCGACCGTCAACGGCGTCACCTACACGATTCAGACGTGGCGCGAGCGGTGGCACCGCCGCGGCGGCCGCATGGACGTGGTGTTCCCGGCGGACGACGACTACGACCCCGAACCGGGCGAGTACGGCGTTCGAAGCCTCCCCTTCCCGTTCTACGAGGGGATTCGAATCGGCGCGCCGCGGATTCCGGGGGCCGTCGGCGATGTCGACGTCGTCCACGCTCACACCCCGTTCGGTCTCGGGCTGGCCGGCCTCCGACTCGCCCGCCGGCGCGACCTCCCGCTCGTGGCGACCTACCACACCCCAACCGGCGAGTACGCCGAGTACCTCAGCTCCGTCGGCGCTATCGAGCGCGGCGTCGAGCGCACCGCCGAGCGGTACGAGCGGTGGTTCTTCGACCGCGCCGACGCGGTCATCGTCCCGAGCGAGGACGCCGAGCGCCGCCTCGTCGACGAGGTCGGCGTCGAGGCCGAAATCGTCGTCCTCTCGAACGGCATCGACGTAGAGCGGTTCGAGCCGGTCGCGGGCGACGACTTCCGCCGCCGCTACGACCTCGGCGACGGGGACCTCATCGGCTACACGGGCCGGCACGGCTACGAGAAACGCCTCGACGAACTCGTCCGGGCCGCGGCCGACCTCGACGCGACGCTCGTCTTCGGCGGCGACGGTCCCGCCCGCGACGAGCTGTCAGCCCTCGCCGACGACCTCGGCGTGGACGCTCGCTTCCTCGGCTTCCTCGACCGCGAGGAACTGCCGGCGTTCTACTCCGCGCTCGACGTGTTCTGTTTCCCGAGCCCCGTCGAGACGCAGGGGCTCGTCGCGCTGGAGGCCAACGCCTGCGGGACGCCCGTCGTCGGCGTCAACGAGGGCGCGCTTGAGAACACCGTCCTCGACGGCGTGACCGGCTACCACTACGAATCCGGCGACTTAGACGGGTTCCGCCGCGGGATTCGGCGCGCGCTGGCGGAACGCGAGGAACTCAGCGCGCGCTGTCTCGACCGCCGCGACGAGGTGAGCGTCGACCGCTCCGTCGACCGGCTCGCGGCGCTCTACGACCGGTTGGCGTCGGAATAAAAACAGCGAGACCGACTGCGAAACCGCGTTAGTCGCGACCTTCGAGCGCGTCGGCGATGCGGCGCAGTTCGCGGTTGACGTCGCGGACCTCGTCGCGGAGCTGTCGGACCTCGCGGACGAGCTGTTCGTCGCTGCCGCTTCCCTGCTCGGGGTCGCGCGGGCCGCCGCCCATACCGCCGGGACCGCCACCCATGCCGCCGCCGCCACCCATACCGCCGGGGCCGCCGCCGCCCATCATGCCGCTCATCATCTGCGCGAAGGGGTTGCCGCCGCCGCCACCCATGCCGCCGGGGCCGCCGCCGCCCATCATCTCTTCGGGGTCGGGGCGTTCGCCTTCCTCGCGCTCTTTCTCGCGGCGCTGTCGAATCTCTTCGACCCGCTCGCGGAACGACTTCTCTTCTTCGCCGTCGTCGCCCTCGTCGGGCGTCTGCGTCTCGTCTGCGGGTTCGTCGTCAGCCATGGGAGCGAATTGGCCGTCCTCCCGGAAAGTGCTGACGGTCTCTGAGAATAGTGACCTTCAGCCGAACGCGCCGAGGCTCGACTGGAGGTCGCGGTCCGTCCCGCCGTCTTCGAGTTCGTGGCCGACGAGGTCGCGCATGTCGACCGCGTAGGTCGTCCCGCGGTGGTCGAGGACGAGCACGCGCCCCTTCACGCCGCGGACGGTCCCCGTGGCGACGGTCTCGGCGACCGGCGAGCCGTCGAGGTCGAGGCCGTAGTCGAACGCGAACGTCTCGATGGAGTCGAACTCGGAGACGAGGGCGTCCCACGCCGCGGCGTCGACCGACCGGCCGAACCCCTCGATTTTGGTCGGGACGCGGATGCGGTCGGGAATTTCGGTCGCCAGTTCGGCCTCGTACTCGCGGGCGACGCGGCCGTCGGAGAACGTCCGAACGTGGGCCGCGCGGTCCGCGCCCTGCTCGCGCAGACGGGTGTCGAGCCGCCACTCGCGAGTGACGCCGACTTTGAACGTGTCGGGGGCGAACGCGGCGAGGTAGACCGCGTGGTCCTCGTAGCAGTCCATCTCGTCTTTCAGGCACGTCCCGGTACACTTCGCGCAGACCCACGTGTGGCGGTGGTCAGCGCAGTACGGCGCGCGGTCGTTGTCGCAGGCGACGTGGCGGTCGTCGTGGATGGTGCCCGCGCAGTGGCGCTCGCCGAGGCGGTAGTCCAGTTCGGTGCCGGGGTCGAGCGCGACCGAGTCGATGCCGCCGCTCGCGCTCACGAACAGCGCGGGGGTTCCGGTATCGTAGCCGACGACCTGCACGCTTCAGGGTAGGGAGTCGCGGTAGAAAGGTGGCTCGCTCCGGGGTCGGACTGCGGGGTCTGTCGGGCGTCGCCCCGGGTGTCGGTGTTGGTCTGGGCTGTTGGTCGCGGTTGTCGGCCGCGGTTGTTAGTCGCGGTTGCCGGCCGCAGTTATCGGCAGCCGTTATTCGTACTCGGCGCGAAGCTCTTCGGCGAGTTCCTCGGCGGCGCGGCGGACGGCCTCGTCGCTCGACCCATCGGGCTCCCAGCCGAGCGCGGAGAGCTTCTCGATGGAGAGGCGCATCTTCGGCACGTCGCCGGTCCAGCCGCGGTCGCCGCCGGTGTACTCGAACTCGGGGTCGAGGTCCAGCACGTCGGCGACGATGTTGGCGATGGTCGTCACGGAGGTCGTCGTCCGCGTACCGAGGTTGTAGACGTTGTAGTCGCGCTCGGCGTTCTCGACGATGTGGCACATCGCGTCGATGCAGTCCTCGACGTGGAGGTAGGACTTCTCCTGTCGGCCGTCGCCGAGGATTTCGAGCGTCTCGGGGTCTTCGAGGAGCTTCTCGATGAAATCCGGGATGACGTTGCCGCGCTGGTTCGGGCCGACGATGTTGGCGAAGCGGTACATGTAGACCGTAACGTCGTACGAGTGGGCGAACGTCGACAGGAGACCCTCGTCGGCGAGTTTGGAGGAGCCGTAGATGCTGATGGGTTCGAGCGGCGCGTAGTCCTCGGGCGTCGGCCGCGGGGCCTCGCCGTAAATCGTCGACGAGGAGGTAAAGGAGATGTTCGACACGCCGACCTCCTGCATCCGTTCGAGGATGTTGTAGGTCATCTCGGTGTTCTCCTCGAACAGCTGACGGGGGTTGCCGTAGTTCGTGTCCGTGTAGGCCGCGAAGTGGAAGACGATGTCGAGGTCCTCGGTGACGGCCTCGGCGACGTCGTCCGGGTCGGTCATGTCGGCCTGTACGAACTCGACGCCGTCGGGGACCTGCTCACGGTCTCCCTTCGAAAGGTCGTCCGCGACGACGACGTGGTTGTCCTCGGAGAGGCGCGCGGCGAGGTGAGAGCCGACGAGTCCCGCGCCCCCGGTCACGAGGACGCGCTTGTCGGAGAGTTCCAGCGACATGGGTCAGATGATTCGACCGAGTGATAAGTCCGTTTCCCCTCCGGGCCGCGGTCAGGCGTCGGTGACGTCCGCCACCCCATCCCCGGCGACCGCCGCCGGCGTTCCGAAAGCACCACTTTCCCCCGCCGTCTTCGGAGAGACATGCACAACGAACCCGAGGTCGCCGTCCTCCGGTACGGACACCGGCCGGGGCGCGACGACCGGATGACGACGCACGTCGGCCTGACGGCCCGCGCGCTCGGCGCTGACCGGGTCATTCTCCCGGACAACGCCGGCCACTCGATGGAGACCGTCGAGGACATCACGGGCCGGTTCGGCGGCCCCTTCGAGGTCGAACTCACCGAGGCGCTCAACGGCGTCATCCGCAACTGGGAGGGCAAGGTCGTCCACCTCACGATGTACGGCGAGCGCGTTCAGGACGTGGAGGACGACATCCGCGAGGCGCACGCCGAGGAACCGCTTCTCGTCGTCGTCGGCGGGGAGAAGGTCCCCTTCGAGGTGTACGAGGGGGCGGACTGGAACGTCGGCGTCACGAACCAGCCGCACTCGGAGGTCGCCGGCCTCGCGGTGTTCCTCGACCGCCTGTTCGACGGGCGCGAACTCGACCGCGAGTGGGAGGACGCCGAAAACCGGGTCGTCCCGATGGCGACGGGCAAGAAAGTCGTGCCGGCCGACGAGGAGTAATCGGACGCGTCGGCGCGCCCGCCAGCGGTTCTCCGCTGCCCGGGAGTAATAAGACTTAATGGCGTTCCTGACGCCATTTCGCACAATGGCTTTTGAGGAGTTACTGAACGACCCTGTTATCCAGAAGTACCTCCACGAGTTGGTTGGGCCCACTGGGATGCCGGTCGCGGCGGCACCCCCGGACGGCGAGGTCACCGACGAGGAACTCGCCGAGGAACTGCGGCTCGAGCTCAACGACGTGCGCCGTGCGCTCTTTATCCTCTACGAGAACGACCTCGCGTCGTATCGTCGCGTCCGCGACGAGGATTCCGGCTGGCTCACCTACCTCTGGACGTTCCACTACGAAAACATCCCCGAGAACCTCGAAGAGGAGATGTACCGCCTCCTCGAGGCGCTCGAGGAACGACTCGACTACGAGCGCGACCACGAGTTCTACCTCTCGGAACCCGCCGGCATTCGCTTCGAGTTCTCCGAGGCGATGGAGCTGGGCTTCCAGTGTCCCGAGACCGGCGCGCCCCTCGAACCGATGGACAACGACGACCTCGTTGACGCGATGGAACGACGCATCGAAGAGCTTCGAGACGAGCTCAACGTCGAAGTGACGGGGACGAACTGAATGGTCGTTCTCGCAACGAAGTGCTACATCGACGGCGACGCCCGCGAGCGAGCGCTCGACAGTCTCACCTCGCTCGTCGCCAACGACATCGGCGACCTCGACGTGGAGTACGACATCGGCGTCCGCGACGACGACTTCATCTCCGTGACGGTCTCCGGCGCCGACGAGACGGTCGCGCGCAACGTCCTCCGCGAGGAGTGGGGCGAGGTCACGCCGCACCTCTCGGCCGGTGAGACCTACGTCGGTACGCTCGAACACTGGGACGACGACGGCTTCGTCCTCGACGCCGGCATCGAGGTCCGCGTTCCGACCGAGGAACTCGGCCTCGGCCGCGGCTCCGCGACCCAGATTCGCGACCGCTTCGGCCTCGTCCAGCACATGCCGCTGACGTTCGTCTACGGCGGCGACGACGAGCCCTCGCGGCTGGCCGACGAGCAGATAGACCGCCTCTACGACTGGACCCGCGGCAGCGGTCGCGTCAACGTCAACAGCGCGACCCGCGGCGAGGTTCGCGCGACGGTCAACCGCGCCGGCCACGCGAAGGACATCGTGACGGTCGAGCGCCTCGGCCTCCTCGAACAGAGCATCGTCTGCCGGGACGAGACCGACCCGCCGGGCCTCCTCGCCAGCATCGGCTCGTACCTGCCGGCCGAACTGAAGTGCGTCATCGGCCAGTAAAACGATGAACAGGCGACTCCTCGTCGGTATCGCCGCGCTCGCCCTCCTCCTCGTGACCGCCGGCTGTCTCGGCGGCACCTCCAGCGTGTCGAACGACCGCCTCGACGCCGAGCCCGACGGCGAGTACGCGTGGTCCGCGGAGACCGACGCGCACATCACCGTTCAGGACAACGGCCGGTTCCGCGCGGTCTACGAGATGAACGACACCTCGGTCGATCTCTACCGCTTCGACGGCTTCGGCAGTCGGACGCCGCTTCCGGTCGAGGCGGTCCGCTACCGCTACGAGAACGGGACCGTCATCAACGGGACCGAACTGAAGGCCCGCGGCGGCGACGTGACCCAGAACGACCGCATCACGAACGTCACGCTTCCCGCGGACGCCGGGAGCGCCGGCAAAATCGCGTTCAGTTCGTCCTCGTCGCCGAAGCGGTTCTCGCTTCCCGTCTTCGTCGAGGGGAGCTACGAGGTCGTCCTGCCCGCCGACCGCCGCGTCGACTTCCCGATATTCGGGGCGGTTCGACCGTCCGGCTACGAGACCGAGGTCGTCGATGACCGGGTCCACATCCGGTGGCCCGAGGTGACCGACGGGAACGTCGTCGTGCAGTTCTACCTCCAGCGCGACCTCGGCATCTTCGCGGCCGTCGCGGCCGTCTCGGTGCTGGTCGGGGGCGCGGGGATACTCTACTACCGCCGGCAGATTCAGGCGCTCCGCGACCGCCGACAAGAACTCGGCTTGGACGTGGAAGACGACGACCGCTGACGGACGACCGACAGACGCGGGGTCGGTCGGTCGGCCGACTCGGCTCGCCGGTGTGAACGCTTTTTTGCCTCGCAGCCCGCTACCTCGGGGTATGCAAGTCGCCGTGGTCACCGTCGGGGACGAACTCCTCGCCGGCGACACCGTCAACACGAACGCCGCGTGGTTGTGCACGGAACTGACAGAGCGGGGCGTCTCCGTCGAGCGCGTGACGACGGTCCCCGACCGCATCGCCGACATCGCCCGCGTGGTAAACGAGTACCACGCCGAGTACGACGCCGTCGTCGTCACCGGCGGGCTGGGGCCGACCCACGACGACGTGACGATGGAGGCCGTTGCGGCCGCGTTCGGGCGCTCTTTGGAGCGGAACCCCGACGCCGAGGAGTGGCTGGAGGCCAACGGCGGCTACTCCGCGGCGGACCTCGTGGAGGGGACGACCGACCTCCCCGCCGGGTCGCGGATGCTTCCGAACGACGAGGGCGTCGCGCCCGGCGCGGTCATCGGTTCGGTGTACGTGCTCCCCGGCGTCCCCGGCGAGATGAAAACCATGTTCGCCCGCGTCGCCGACGAGTTCGCCGGCGAGCGGACCCACGTCCGGTTCGTCCACACGTCGGAGCCCGAAAGTTCGCTCATCGAGCGGTTCGAGGCCGTCCAGTCGACGTTCGACGTGACCGTTGGGAGCTATCCCGGCGACCACGTCAGAATCAAACTCGCCGGAGCCGACGAGGAGACCGTCGAATCGGCGGCCGCGTGGCTCGAAGCGCGAGTCGAGTTGTACGAAGAATAGGGTCGGTCGGCCGACGGGTCAGCGCTGGAGGTACCAGAGCCACCCGGCGGTCATGAGGATACCCACGAGAAGCACGGTCGCGGCCGTCTCCGAGGTCGGCAGCACCTGTCCGGCGGATTCTAACGGAATCATAGGTGACAATTGCTCGGTCCCCTTGTTAAACGGTGAGGTTCCGGCGACGGTCGGCGCGGGCTGAACGTCGCCGCCGTGGCCGACACGCGTTGCTCGCGGCACCGTCGCTCGCGGCGGGCGGTTCGACCGGTGGCTACCGCGTCGTTTTTCCCCCGGGCGCGGGTTCGTTCAGTCATGCGAATCGGTGTCGTCGTCAACCCCGTCGCGGGGATGGGCGGCCGGGTCGGCCTGAAGGGAACCGACGGGAAAGTCGAGGAGGCCAGAGCGCGCGGCGCGGAGCCGCGGTCGCCGGAGCGGGCGCGACGGGCGCTCTCCCGGCTCTTCGAGGCCGCCCCCGAGACGGAACTGCTCGCGTGGGGCGGCGAGATGGGCGCGTCGACCGCCCGAGACGCCGGCTTCGACCCCGACGTGCTCGGCGAACCGTCCGACGACGAAACGAGCGCGGCCGACACCATCGCCGCCGTCGAGGCGTTCGTCGACGCCGACGCGGACCTCGTGTTGTTCGTCGGCGGCGACGGCACCGCGGCGGACGTGGCCGAGGCGCTCGGCGGAACCGATGTGCCGATGCTCGGCGTCCCCGCGGGCGTGAAGGTTTACTCCTCCGTCTTCGCCGTCTCGCCCGAGGACGCCGCCCACGTCGTCACCTCGTTCGAGCGGACCGAGGCCCGCGAGGTCATGGACATCGACGAGGACGACTACCGCGAGGGCGAGGTCAGGCCGGAACTTCGGGCGGTCGCACACGTCCCCGTCGCGGAGGACCTCCAGTCGTCGAAACAGACCGGCGGCGGCACCGTCGAGGCGCTCGCCGCGGGCGTCGCCGACGACATCCGCGGGACCGAGGGCGTCACCTACGTTCTCGGCCCCGGGAGCACCGTCGGCGCGGTGAAAGCCGAGTTGGGTATCGACGGGTCGCCGCTCGGCGTCGACGTCTACCGCGACGGCGAGGTGCTCGCCCGCGACGCGACCGAGGCCGAGATTCTCGACCACCTCGGCGAGGAGAACGTCATCGTCGTCACCCCAATCGGCGGACAGGGGTTCGTCTTCGGCCGCGGCAACCCCCAACTCTCGCCGGACGTGATTCGCCGCTGTGACGTGTCGGTCGTCGCCTCCCGGTCGAAACTCGACGCGATTCCGGTCCTCCGGGTCGATACCGACGACCCCGAACTCGACGCCGACCTTCGCGGGTGGACGAAAGTCCGCGTGGGCCGCGTTGAGCGCCGGATGATGAAAATCGAGTGAGCGGGGCACGTCGGTCGCGACCGACTCGGCGCGCCAACAGAAAAATCGAGTGAGAGGTCGCCCCCATCGGCCGTCTCGTCAGTCGTCCGCCGGTGCCTGTTGTCTCGTGATGTACTCGACGATTTCGTCCGTTTCGGCCTTGAACTCGTCGAGGTCGGTCTCGTTCCCGTGGAGAACCGTCGAGAAGTATTTCGTGTCGGCGGCGAGGTTGACTGCCTCTCTGAGTTCCTCGTCCGTGACGCCGCCCAACCGCGCTTCCTCGGTGTGGAAGTAGATACAGTAGGGACAGCTAGTCGCGGCCGCGACGCCGACGCCGATGAGCGCTTTCTCTCGCCCGGACAGTTCGGTGTCTTCCCCTAGATTGAGGTCGCGGAAGAGCCCCCAACTGTGTTCGCTCGCCGGTTCTGCCAAGTCCTCCATCCAACTCGGGACTTGACCGAGCATTCCCTCCATCTCCTGCCGTGTGTCTTTCGATAGCATTTCTTTCCCCGTTACCTCCGCAGTCCCGTCGCTATGGAGGCACTTATTACGAGGTTCTAGAGCAGTAAAGTTATGAACTGTCTGGACAATCATAATGTGTCTGTATAGACGACGTTCCGGGGAAATTCGGGGTTAATACGCCGGTCTACGAGATAGTTCTCTCCCCGTCCCGACCGCTCAACGTGGATGATTTAATATTTGGAATCATGTGCAATGAGACCCACTACCCATTATTCATGGAGGGTGTAATATAGTGAGATTTAAGGTCATTGGATGGGTTCTGACTGGCATGGAAACCCGGAAAGTCCAGCGTCTCGGTCCCTCCACGCTGGCGATGACGCTTCCAGCGGAGTGGGCCAAGGAACACAACGTCGAGAAGGGCGACGAAGTGACCATTCGGACGAGCGGGAAGGGAACGCTGACCGTTCTCCCCGAATCGGTCAACACCGAAGATTCGAAGGCGACGATTCGCGCTGACAGTCTAAACGCGGAGGCGCTCGAACGCGCTATCGTGGCGCAGTACGTCCTCGGGCGGCGCGTCATCCACATCGAAAAAAGCGAGGGCGCGCTCGATTCGGACCACATCAACGCCGTCTACAAGGCCGAGACCCAGCTCATGGGCCTCGGCGTCATCGAGGAGACGCCCGAGCGAATCGCGATTCGCTGTTCGGTCGACGCGGAGGACTTCACCCTCGACAACCTGCTCGAACGCCTCGAAAACACGGGGAGCACGATGCGCGGCGAGGCCGTCAAGGCGCTCGCCCACGGCAACCCCGACCTCGCCCAGCGGGCGCTCAACCGCGAGCGGCAGGCGAACAAGATTTTCGTCCTCCTGCTCCGGCTCATCTTCACGTCCTACCAGAATCCCAACCTCGCGCGGGCCGTCGGCCTCGACTCCGGCTTCCCGCTCATCGGCTACCGTTCGGTGGCGAAGAACCTCGAACTGACCGCAGATAACGCCGAGGACATCGCCAACATCGTCATGGACGCCGAGGGACACACCATCGACGTCGACCAGTCGACGATGCGGCGCATCCGCGAGTTCACGGACCACGTCGACGAGATTACGACGACCGCGGTGCGGGCCGTCGTCGAGCGCGACTACGACCTCACAATCGAGTGCCGAGAGTTGTTCCGCGAGATAAGCGACCGCGAGCGCGACATCCTCAACGACCTCCCGGAGATGGAAAACCAGAAGCTCCTCCAGATTCGCGAGGTGCTCGTGAGCCTCCAGCAGACCGCGCAGTACGCGATGCGGAACGCCGAAATCGCGTCGAACCTCGCGCTCAACGAGGAGTCGGACCACGTCACGATAGACTGAGCAGTCGAAGGAAATTGCGGGCGACGGGGCGGCGGCGCGCCGTCGCGCTCAGTCGGCGATGACTTCCATCGCCTCGCTGTTCTCGGTCTCGGACGACTCTTTTTCGCCCGTCAGCGGGTTGCGACTGGCGATGCGGCAGTCGAACGCCGGATGCTCGCCGAAGTGCCGGAGTATCATGTGACGCCGCGACCCCGTGATGCCGGTTCGGCCGATGTCCTCGGCGGTAAAGCGCTCGGGCAGGCGGTCGTACAGTCGACGCAGTTCGTCGAAACTGGTGAACACCTTCGCGTTGCCAGTGGAGTCCGCGCCGCGGCGGGAGACGACGTAGCTCCCGTCCCGCCGGTACTCGCCGGCCGTGCGGAAGAACTCTCGTTTCTCGGTCAGCGCCGAGCCGATGGCCTCCTGCAGGTCGGCGGCGGCGTCTCGGGACAGTTCACAGGACTGGTCGCCAAAGGAGACGACGATGGTTTCGTCGTCGCTCTCGACGGACACAGGGTTCTCATTACGGGAGAAGAACTCGATCAGGAGCGTGGGTACTCCGTGTCATATCATCGAATATCTCGTCCGACGGTAAAGGGTTGTCGGCTGAGTCAGGAATCACCGAGGATTTCTCGGCGAATTGGGGCGGTCGCACGAGGGTTCGACTCCCCGTCCGCCGCGGGGTGGGACACGGCCGCTACAGGAGGCCGTCGTCGGTCGTGGTGGTTCCGCCGTCCGACGTGGTTGTCGTAGTCGTCGTCGTTGTAGCAGTCGTTGTCGTCTCGGTTGTCGTCGTTGTCGCCGTCGCGGTGTCTGTCGAAGTCTCAGTTGCAGTCGCGGTCGAGGTGGTCGTCGCGGTTTCCGTGGCCGTCTGGGTCGCCGTCGTCTCGGTCGCCGTCTCGTTCCCCTCCGACGCCGCCTTGTTCCCGAAGATGTCCGTCTCGAACGTCTTCTCGTAGGTCAGCGGGTCGAGCGGGACGCGGAGGGTCGTGCCGCCGGCGTCGAGGTTCGCGTAGAAGTCGATGCGCAGGTCGGTCGTCTGGTCGCGTTCGAGGTGCGAGACCCACCACTCGTCGAGTTTGTCGTTTTGGATGTAGGTCGTCGCCTCGATGGTCTCCGTCGACTTCGGGGAGATGACGTACTCGGAGTTCGTCGTCCCCTCGCCCACGTCCACGTCGTTCATGGAGATGTCGTAGCCGAGTTCGGAGACTGCGACCGGGTACGGCTTGGGGTTGTGGACGACGAACGTGAGTTCGAGTGCCGTGCGCTCGCCCGTGGACTCGCCCCACTCGGCGCTCGTCTCGTTGACGTACAACACGGGGTCCGAGACGACCGGCGAGTCCGCGTCTATCTCGCGGGTCTCCGTCGAGTTGAACGCCGACAGCAGGTCGGTGTCGATGCTCCGAGTTATCTCGGGCGCTTCGAAGGTCCGGCCGAGCGTCTCCGAGGAGACGTTGGCGTCCACGACGAGGTCGGTGTGTTCGCCGTTCTGGATGTGCGAGACCCACCACTCGGGGATGCGCTCGTTTTCGAGCGTCGTCCGGAGCGGAACCGCCGAGGTCCCCTGCCCGATAGCGACGCCTTCCTTCTCGCCCGTCGCCATCAGATGTCCGTTCATCTCGACGCCGTAATCGACTTCGAGGCCCGAGAGGTTCGCGGACAGCGGGTTGGGGTTCGAGACGTACAGGTCGGTCTCGATGACCGTCTCCGTCTCGTTGACCCCGGCGAACCGGTTGTCGACCCGGTCGACGCTCGGCGCGCCGATGACGCCGGTCGCGTACGCCCCGCCGACGCCGGCCGCGACGAGCACCAGCGCGGCGAGTGCGATACGGAGTTTTCCGCCGAACAGCACGGATGTCAGTCCCATCGTTGTGGACACACGAGACTAGTGGTACATATGTCGAACGGCCGAGCGCGGGGTCGGTCCGTGGGACCACACCACACATCTCGCGCCCACGTTACGACCCCCCACGACAGGCGGTGTCGAATGAACTAAGTGCGCACCCGCGAAGGTCGGAAACATGGAAACCAAGACGGTGCAATCCGACAAGTCCATCGGCTTTGCGGCGTTGTTCGGCGTGCTCACGCTCGTCGGCGCAGGGCTGATGGTCGCCGGACCGGACCAGTTGACGAAGGCGCTCGGATTTATGGTAGCGATTATCGCGGCCTCGCTGGCTGTCTGCGGTGCGCATCTGTTCCAGTAGCTATCAACGTTGAGGAACACGGGTAACCGTTAATAACGCCCATTCCCTAGACGGCCCGAGGATGACTGAGTACACCGACGAGGAACAACGCATTCTCGCCTATCTCCGCGACAGCGTCAGCCGCGGCGAGGGCTACTTCCGGGCGAAGAACATCGCCGAAGCCATCGGTCTCACCGCGAAGCAGGTCGGGTCCCGCCTGCCGCGGCTGGCCGAGAAGTCCGAGGACGTCGAAATCGAGAAGTGGGGACGCGCCCGCTCGACGACGTGGCGCGTCACCCGAAGCTGAGGCGATTCCACGGCTTTTTACTGTGGAGGCGTGATGGTATCCCATGACCGTCCGCGTGAAACGAACCTTCGAGTTCGACGCTCCCGGCGAGCGCGTCTGGGAGTTTATCGCCGACCCGGCCAAGCGAGCGGGGGCTATCAGCGTCGTCGACCGCTTCGACGTGGCCGACGACGGCCGCCACGCGACGTGGTACCTCGAACTGCCGATTCCGCTCGTCCGCTCGACGGTGACCGTCGAGACCGAAGACATCGAAGTCGACGAGCCGACGCACGTCAAGTTCGTCGGCAAGTCGCGGGTGATGCGGGTGACGGGCGAACACACCATCGAAGAGCGTGACGGCGGGAGCCGCCTCGTCAACGAGTTCATCGTCGACGGCCGGCTACCGGGTGTAGAGGCGTTCTTCGAGCGCAATCTCGACCGCGAACTCGACAACCTCGAAGCGGCGCTCCGGCGCGAGTTCGAAGCGACCGCCTGAGGCCGAAGACGACCGTTCGGTCCCGTCGAGATCGGAGAGACGAACCCCCAGAACCGTGCGCTCACGAGGCGTGGGAACCCGTGTTGCGGTGGGTTTATACATCGCGGCTCCTTAGCGAAAGTCGCCGACGCAATAGGCGCTTTTCTCGCCAGTCGTCGGCGACTCCACATCCGCCGCACCCGCCGCAACGTTTCGGGGTCCGTTGCGGCATCCGAAACGACGTGGCCACGTCGTTTCCCGCCCCCAAGCCCGGTGGGGGCACACTCCCCTCGTCTCACTTCGCCAACTGGTGACACGAGATTCGGCGGGAGGCGAATTCGCCTCCGCCTTTTGACGACCACTTCTCTCCGAGCCGCGGCGCCGTCGGTCGCCGATACCGGTCGCGTCTCGGAGCGCACGCTTCTTTCCTCCGGGGGCCGTGGAGACACCATGACCGAGACGATTCGAGGCGACGTGCTGCACGCCATCCCGCCGGACGAACTCGACGAAGAGGACCTGTCGCCCGAACTCCGGGCGCTGGCCGACTCGCGCCACGTGCTCGTCGTCCGGAAGGGCGGTCACCCCTCGATACTCGACCTCATCTGGGCGTTCGTCCGCCGCGACCCCATCGAGGCGGTGACCGTCGTCACCGACCGTCCGGCCGAGGAGGACGAGGAAGTGACGCTGACCGTCGAGGAGACGGACATGCCCGGCGTCTACGTTACGGCGGCCGCTCACGGTGAGGGAGTGTCTGCGAACAGCAGGTGAAACGACGGAACGAAAAGGTGGGAGAGATGCGGGGCCGCGGCGGGTGACCGACCTTACTCGTCTTCTTTGGTCTTGATGTCCGCGGAGAGGCCCTGTGCCATGCGGATCTCCTTGGAGTTGTTGAGCGTCCACGCGGTGCGCTCGGTGACGGCCTCGATGATTTCGCGGGCCGAGGGGTAGCCGTTGCCGGACTTCTTCACGCCGCCGAACGGGAGGTGGACCTCCGCGCCGATACACGGGAGGTTCCCGTAGGCGAGGCCGACCTCGGCGTGGTCGCGGAAGTAGTTGATCTGGCGGTAGTCCTCGGAGATGACGGCACCGGCCAGTCCGTAGTCGGTGTCGTTCTGAATCTCGACGGCGTCCTCGATGTCGCCGGAGTACTTGAGCAGGGCAACGTGGGGACCGAAGACCTCCTCGTGGGTACAGCGGAGGTCGTCGTGGGGGTCAGCCTCGTAGACGAACGGCCCGACCCAGTGGCCCTCTTCGTGGCCCTCGGGAATCTCGTCGGCGTCGAGTTCGGTGCGGTCGACGAGGACGTTCACGCCCTCCTTCTCCGCGAGTTCGTTGTACTTCGTGACCTTCTCCTTGTGGCCCTCCTCGATGAGGGGGCCCATGAAGGTGTCCTCGCGGAGCGGGTCGCCCACGGAGACGTTCTTCGCGTTCTCGACGAAGCGTTCCTTGAACTCGTCGTACACGTCCTCGTGGACGACGATGCGCTCGGAGGAGACACAGCGCTGGCCGGTGGTCTTGAACGACGACATCGTCGCGGAGTGGACCGCGATGTCGAGGTCCGCCTTCTCGGTGATGACGATGTTGTTCTTGCCGCCCATCTCACACGCGGCGAGTTTGCCGGGCTGTTGGGCCACCTTGCTCGCGACCTCGTGGCCGACCTCGGCGGACCCCGTGAACAATACGGAGTCGACGCGGTCGTCGTCGACGATGCTCGCGCCGGCGTCGCCGAAGCCCTGTACCATGTTGAACACGCCGTCGGGGATGCCGGCGTCCTCGAACATCTCGGCGATAATCTGGCCGCACCACGGCGTCTGCTCGGCGGGCTTCCAAACGACGGTGTTGCCCTCGACGAGCGCGACGGCCATGTGCCAGAAGGGGATGGCCACGGGGAAGTTCCACGGGGTGATACAGCCGACGACGCCACGGGGCTTGCGGCGCATGTAGGCGTCCTTCGCGGGAATCTCGGAGGGAATCACGTCGCCCTTGGGGTGGCGGGCGTCGCCCGCGGCCCACTCGACCATGTGGTACGCCTCGATGACGTCGGCGCGGCCCTCGGAAATCTCCTTGCCGCACTCTTTGGTGACGACCTCTGCGAGTTCCTCGGTGCGGTCGCGCAGTTCGTGGTAAATGTCCCAGAGGTACTCCGCGCGGTCGATGTGCGAGAGTTCCCGCCACTCCTCGTACGCCTCATCGGCCGCGGCGGCCGCGGCGTCGATGTCCTCGGGCGTGCCGCGTCGGAACGTTCCCAGCGACTCGCCCGTCGCGGGATTCGTGCTCTCGAACGTCTCGTCGCCGGTTCCGTCCGTCCACTCGCCGTCGATGTAGTGTCGATATTCGTCCTGCGCCATATGACTCTAGAGTCACAACTAGGATTAATAACCCCGGACCCTCCCATGGAAGGGCCGCGTCCGAACCGACGCATCACCGCGACGCCACGTGACCACAGACAACATCTTACGTAACGACGTGTTACCCGGTGTATGAGCGAGCGCACGTCAGGTGAAGGTACGCGCCTCACGCTCGACCTATGGCATCCGAACTGCTGGGCGATAGAATCAACGAGCGAGTACGACGGCGGCATCCTCGCACACGCCATCTACGACGCCCCCACCGCGGGCGTCGAGCGGTCGAACGGGCTGTTCACCGCCTACGGCGAGTCGCTCGACGAGGTCGAAACGCTCCTCGACGTTATCGCCGACTCGAACCTCACGGGCGAGGTGTTGGAACTGCAAGAGCGGTTCGACTCCCGCGGGAAGCACGTCGCGCCCGGCCCAGTCGCCCGCGAGTTCTTCTTGGAGTACGACCCGAGCGACATGATGTGTCCGGAGCTACTCAAGCAGGGCTTCGTCCACAGCGCCCCCACGCAGATAGAAAACGGCCGAGAGCGGTGGGAAGTCTGGTTCGCGGGCGCGAGAGAAGAGATACAGCCCCGCATCGAGACCGTCATGGACGAGACCGGTGCGGAGATTCGCGTCGCCTCCATCTCCACGTCCGAGGGGGCGGAACCGGAGCGCAGTCGGCGACTCGACACGCTCACCCGGAGCCAGCGGCAGGCGTTCGAACTCGCGCGCGAAGAAGGATACTACCGCTGGCCCCGCGAGGTGTCCACCCGCGAACTCGCCGCCGAGATGGACATCTCGAAGACGACGCTGCTCGAACACCTCCGAAAGGCGGAATCGAAACTGCTCGACCCGCAGTAGCGCGGGACGAGTAGGTATCCCCGGCTCAGATGCCGGCGACGGCGCGGAGCGCGAACAGCGCGTTCGATTTCCGCTCGCGGACGCGCCGGTAGAAGTAGGAGAACCACTTGTCCCCGTAGGGGACGTACTGCCACATCTCGATGTCGGCGTCGGCGAGGTCGCGTTGGCCGTCCTCGCGAACGCCCATGAGCATCTGTACCTCGTAGGGGGTCCCGTACTGTTCGTGGAGGTGGCGGGCGTGCGCGATCATGTGCGGGTCGTGACTGCCGACCGCGACGCCGTCGTCGAACTCAGTGAACATGTATTCGAGGAGTTCTTCGTACACCTCGTCAACCTTCGCCTTCTCCTTGTACGCGATGGACGCGGGCTCGTTGTACGCGCCTTTGACGAGGCGGACCTTCCCGGGGACCTCGGCGAGGCGTTCGAGGTCCTCGCGCGTGCGTTTCAGGTTCGCCTGCACGCAGACGCCGACGTTCCCGCCCGTCCGGTGACCCAGGTCATCGACGGCGTCGAGGGTCACGTCGGTCGTCTCGTGGTCTTCCATGTCGACCCAGACGAACACGTCCTCGGCGTCCGCGGCGTCGACGATGCGGTCGAGGTTCTCCCGGAACGCGTGGTCGCCGATGTCGAGGCCGATCTGCGAAGGCTTCACCGAGACGCACCCATCGAGGTTCGTCGCGCCCAGTTGGCGGACGAGGTCGACGTACGCGTCGGCGTCGGCGTCGGCGTCCGCCCGGTCGGTGTAGTGCTCGCCGAGCAGGTTCAGTATCCCCGCGATGCCGTCGCGGTTCAGCGACTCGACGTGCGAGACTGCCCCGTCGGCCGTCTCACCCGCCACGAAGTTGTTCGCGATGGGGGGTATCATGTCCCGCTATTGTGAGACACATACCCTAAAGAGAGACCCTACCAAATAATTCTGAAAAATATTACTGAAATAATCTCCGGACGCTCGTTTCGTCCGTCGGATTTCGGGCTCCCGACCATGGACGGTTACAGGTATATTTACGATAATTGGAGAGCATATCTTGTTATGTCACCACACGACATGGACCGCAGAACGCTGCTGAAGCTGTCGGGGCTCTCACTTGTCGGGGCGACCGCCGGTTGTCTCGAAGGCGAAGACGAGGGCACGACCACGGCCACGACGACTGAGGAGAGTGGCGGTGGCGGCGGTGAGGAGACCACTACGACCACCGAGGAAAGCGGTGGCAGCGGCGAGTCGTACACCATCGGCATGGTCGACTCGCTCACCGGGTCGCTCGCGCCCTACGGCGAGCGCAACACCCGCGGTCGCGAACTCGCCCTCGCCGCCATCAACGAGGCAGGCATCGGCTCCGAGGGGGCGTCGCTAAGAATCTCCGTCGAGGACGACGAGAGTACGAACCAGGGCGGGGTCAACGGCGCGCAGAAACTCGTCAACCAGGACGGCGTGCCGCTTCTCATCGGCTCTGTCGGCTCGGGCGTCTCCATCGCCATCCACGACAGCGTCACCAACGACGCCGGCGTCGTCCAAATCAGCCAGAACAGCACGAGCCCCGAACTCACGTCGCGGCCGGACCTGCTCCGCATGAGTCCCTCCGGGGCCGCAAAGGGGCAAGCGCTCGCCAATCTCGTCAGCGACGACGGCCACGACACCGTCGCCGTCACGTGGATCAACAACGACTACGGGACGGGCCTCTCCGACGTGTTCGCCGAGACGTTCGAGTCAGAACTCGGGGGCACCGTCGCCTACAACGAGCCCCACGACCAGGGACAGTCGTCGTACAGCGGCATCCTCACCGAGATGGCCTCGACGGACGCCTCCGCGTGGGTGTTCATCACGTACGCCAACGAGTACACCGTCATGGTCAACGAGGGGTTCGACCAGGGCTACAACACCGCTGTGGACTACTACGGCGCGGAGTCCACCGTCGCCGACTCAATCATCGAAAACACCCCCGCGGGCAGCATGGACGGCATGAAAGGCATCACCGAGAGCGCCCCGCAGGACCAGGAGAACTACCAGAACTTCGTCTCCGCGTTCGAGGAGAACTACGACGCGACGCCGACGGTCTGGTCGGCGTACGCCTACGACGCCGTCACGGTGGCGGCGCTCGCCATCGAGGCAGCCGACGAGTTCTCCGGCGAGGCGCTCGCGTCCGTCGTCCGCGACGTGACCCGTCCCGAGGGCGAGGAGGTCTTCAACTTCGAGGAGGCCGCGGCCGTCCTCCGCGACGGCGGCTCGCCGAGCGACATCAACTATCAGGGCGTCAGCGGTCCGGTCGACCTCGACGAGAACGGCGACCCGCCGGGCTACTACCAGATTTACAGCGTCCAGGACCACGAGTACGTCTTCGGCGACTACATCACGAGCTAACCATGCACGCACGGAACGGACGCCGACCGACCGTTGGGAGGGTTCCGGAGCCGTGATACCGCTCCAAATCAGCCCCTTCCAGTACGTCGCCAACGGCGTGGTGTTTTCGAGCATCATCGTCCTCGCGGCCATCGGGCTGTCACTCGTCTACAGCATCGCGGACTTCGCGAACTTCGCCCACGGCGACCTCATGACCGTGGGGGCGTTCTCCGCGCTGTTCTCGGTCGGGTTCCTCCGACCGATGCTGGGCGACGCGGGCGTGTTTGGCCTGCCGCTTTGGTTCTTCCTCGCGCTCGCGTTCGGCATGGGGGCGGCGGCGGTCATCTCAGTCATCACCGACCGCGTCGTCTACCAACCGGTGAAGGGGGCAGACTCCATCGGCCTGCTCATCTCCAGTATCGGGGTCGCGCTCGTCTATCGGGCGCTCGTCTTCCTGTCGTTCGGGACCGAAGCCGAGCGCTACGGCGTCCCCCGACAGGGGCCGATTCCGTGGGTCCGCGAGACGCTCGGTATCGCGGTCACGCCGCGCAACCTCGTCGTCGTAACGCTCACCATCGTGCTCGTGACCGCGCTGCACCTGACGCTGACGCGGACGACGCTCGGTCGGAAGATGCGCGCGACCGCCGACAACGCGGACCTCGCGCGGGTCAGCGGGATTCGGACCAGCGAGGTCATCCTCGCCATGTGGCTCATCGGCGGCGCGCTCGCCGCGGCCGGCGGCGTCTTCCTCGGGCTGGAGGAACTCGTCCGCCCGCGGATGGGCTTCGACATCCTGCTCATTGTCTTCGCCGCGGTCATCCTCGGCGGCATCGGCTCCGTCTACGGCGCGATGCTCGGCGGCCTCGTCATCGGGATGGTCCACGAGCTGGTTCCGCTTTTCAACCAGTGGGGCATCATTCCAGTCGGCTCGCGGTACGCCGCGGCCGTCGCGTTCGTCATCATGGTCGCCATCCTGCTCGTTCGCCCGAGCGGAATCGCGGGTGATAGCGGATGAGCGCCGTGTCCTCGTGGGTGAGCGAGACGCTCGTCCGCGACGCGACCGAGCGGCGCATCTTCGCCACGCTCGGACTCATCACGCTGCTGCTCGTCGTCGGCGTCCTCACCGGCGTCATCGGACCGCGGTTCCTCCTGTTCCAAATCGCGCTCGTCGGGATGTACGCCCTGCTCTCGCTCGGACTCAACGTCCAGTGGGGCTACGCCGGACTCATCAACTTCTCCGTCGCCGCGTTCTGGGGCATCGGCGCCTACTGCGCCGCGCTGTTGACCGCACCGAACTCCCCGCTCGGACTCGGACTCCACCCGGTGTTCGGGTTCCTCGCGGCAATCGTCGTGAGCGCGTTCATCGCGGTGCTTATCGGCATCCCGACGCTCCGCCTGCGCGAGGACTACCTCGCCATCGCCAGCCTCGGACTGGCCGAGGTCATTCGCGCCATCATCCTCAACGAGCGCCGGTGGACCGCCGGTTCGAGCGGTATCAGCGGCATCCCGAACCTCATGTCGTGGCTCCCGCTGACAGACGCCGCGACGACGGCCGCAATCGTGGTCGTCCTCCTCGCGGTCGTCTACCTGTTCCTCCGGCGCGTCCACCGGTCGCCGTGGGGGCGCGTCCTCCGGACCATCCGGTCCGACGAGGACCTCGCGAAGGCGCTCGGTAAAAACACCTACCAGTTCAAGATGCAGGCGTTCGTCATCGGCTCGGTCATCATGGCCGTCGCCGGGGCGTTCTACGCGCACTTGAACCTCTACATCGACCCCTCGGACCTCGTCCCCCTGACGACGTTCTACATCTGGATCGCCGTCATCCTCGGCGGGACCGGGTCGAACCGCGGAGCGGTCGTCGGCGCGGCCGTCGTCATCGCCATCCGCGAGGGGACGCGCTTCCTCAACGACATCGGGTTCATCCAGACGCTCGGCATCGACTTGGCCCCGCTCCGACTGCTGTTCGTCGGCGGGCTCATCATCCTCATCATGCGCTTCCGGCAGGACGGGCTCCTCCCTCCGAAGGACGAACTCATCTGGCCGGCGGCGCGCGACGAGAGCAGTACCGGTGGCGCGTCACCGTCGGGTGCTGTCCCGGACGGCGGCACCGCCTCGAACGGGGGTGACGACAGATGAACGACGGCGCGTACGAGGGTGCCCACCTCGGCAAGGACGACGTCGTCCTGAAGACGACCGACTTGGAGAAGGCGTTCGGCGGCCTCGTCGCCACCGACGGCGTCTCCATCGAGGTCGACCGCGGGACCATCACCGGAATGATCGGGCCGAACGGCGCGGGGAAGTCCACGCTGTTCAACCTCATCTCCGGCTTCTACGAGAACGACGCCGGCCACGTCACCGTCAACGGGGAGGAAGTGACCGACCTCGAACCGCACGAGCGCGCCCGAAAGGGACTCGTTCGGACCTTCCAGACGCCCCGTCGGCTGGAGGGGATGTCCGTCCGCGAGGCGATGCTCGTCGGCCCCGGCCCGCAGAAAGGCGAGTCCATCTTCTCGCTTTTCTTCTCCGGCTCCGACGTGACCGAAGAGGAGCGGGCGAACATCGAACAGACGCGCGAGTTGCTCGAACGGTTCGAAATCGGGCATCTCATCGACCAGCCGTCGACCGACCTCTCCGGCGGGCAGATGAAGCTCGTCGAGCTTGCGCGGGCGTTCACGACGAACCCCGACATCTTGCTCTTGGACGAGCCGGTCGCCGGCGTCAACCCGACGCTCGCAAACGACATCAAGCGGTTCATCCGCGAACTCAACGAGGAGGGCCAGACCTTCCTCATCATCGAACACGACATGCCGTTTATCATGGACCTCGCAGACCCCATCATCGTTCTCGACCAAGGGAAGGTGCTCATGGAGGGCTCGCCGGACGAAGTCCGCTCTGACGACCGCGTCATCGAGGCGTACCTTGGGGGGGCCGGCCCATGAGCAACCGCGCACTCGACGTCTCGGGCGTCGACAGCGGCTACGGCGAGGTGCAGGTCCTCCGCGACCTGACGCTCCACCTCAAATCGGACGAAATCGTCTGCATCATCGGCCCGAACGGCGCGGGGAAGTCGACCGTCCTCAAGACGGTGTTCGGCCTCCTCAAGCCGTGGACCGGCTCGGTCGAACTGGGCGGGCGAGACATCACCGGCGAGGAGCCGGAGGACCTCGTCCGCGTCGGGATGGGCTACGTCCCGCAGGTGGACAACGTCTTTTCGTCTCTCACCATCGACGAGAACCTCAAGATGGGCGGCGTCGCTCGCTCCGGGGGCCTGCAGGCCCGAATCGACGAGCTGTACGACCAGTTCTCGATTCTCGACGAGAAGCGCTCGGCGAAGGCGCGGACGCTCTCGGGCGGCCAGCGGCAGGTGCTCGCGTTCGCCCGCGCGCTCGTGATGGAGCCCGAAGTGCTCCTCATCGACGAGCCCTCGGCGGGCCTCGCGCCCAACATCGTCAAGTCGGTGTTCGAGGACGTGAAGAAGGTGAACGAACTCGGAACGGCGGTCCTGATGGTCGAGCAGAACGCCCGAGAGGGGCTCGGCATCTCCGACCGCGGTTACGTCCTCGACCAGGGGACCGTCGCCTACGAGGGCGACGCCGACGGCCTCCTCGACGACCCCGAAGTCTCGCGGCTCTACATGGGCGGCGCGGACTACGAGGGCGTCGAGGGCGAGTAACTCACGAGCCGCGGGCGCGACCCGCGGCCGAACGCTCCCAGAACCGCGTTCCGCCCGCGACCCCTCGCCGTTGTCGGCGAGATGGGGTTCCAATCGGGCGGGATTTGGGACATCGCTTATTCTTCGGGTGGTCCGACCACCGGTATGCGACTCACGAGACGACGAGCCCTTGCCGCTGTGACCGCCGGAATCGGACTGCTCGCCGGCTGTACGGGTGGCGACCAGACGGAGCTACCGAGCGAGGAGACGGAATCGCCCCCGACCGAGACGACGGCGTCGTCTCCGAGTCAAACGGCGACGGCGACATCAACACCGACACCGACAGCGTCGCCGACGCCGACGAGCGAATCACCGGGTTCGACGACCGAACCGGCGTCAGGCGATGCGTCCGGCTCGCTCGTCGTCATGGAAGGTGTCGCCTTCTCACCGATGCGGCTCTCGGTCGAGCCGGGGACGACGGTCACGTGGGAAAACGGGGAGGCGCTTCAACACAACGTCCGCGCGGCGAGTTTCGACGACGCGGCAGCCGATTGGTCGTTTCAGTCCGAGACGGTCGGCCGTGACGGGCGGGTCACCTACCGGTTCGACGACCCCGGCGTCTACCAGTACGACTGCGGTATCCACGGCTCGACGGCGATGTGCGGCGTCGTCGTGGTCGGCGACGCGAGCTACGACGGGACGCTCCCCTGCGAGTGAGTCGGTCGTAGAGACGCAGAGAACCGGAGACAGCTACGCCGCGTGCTTTTCAATCTCGCCTTTGAGCGACGCGGCGTCGAAGTCGTGGTCGGGCCGGATGTTGACGAAGTCGAGGAAGTCGACGGCGTCCAAGAGCGCCTCGACCTCGTAGGAGTCGAGCGCCGCGGCGACGGCCTGCTTGGGGCCGACGAGGGGTTCGAGCGCGGCCAGTCCGCAGGCGAGGTCGTACGCGCGGGCGTCGCGCATCCCCTCGTCGTTGACGTTCGTCGCGTCGATGAAGTAGATGCCGTCCTCGCGAACGAGGACGTTCTCGGCCCTGAGGTCGCCGTGGGCGAGGTGGTTGTCGTGCATCTCCGCGAGCGCCGCGAACAACTCGGGCGCGAGCCGTTCGACTTCCGCTCGCGGGGCGGTGTCGAGCGTGTGGAAGTTCGGCAGATATTCGAGGACGAGGACGCCGAGGCCGTCCACCTCGAACGCCTCGACCGGTGCGGGGGCTTGCAGTCCGATGTCGCGGAGTCGCTTCGTCGCTTCGAGTTCGTGTTCGGCCATCTCTAACGGCGTCCCGAAGTGGCCGAAAAAGCCCTCCGTCCCGCTGGAGAACGCGCCGAGGTTCCGCCCGGTCGTGAACACGGCGTGGACGAGCGAGTTCTGTTTGGAGATGACCTTCACGAACCACTCGTCGTCGACGACCATCGGGGTCGAAAGCCAGTTGTCCGCCTCGAGAAATCGGATGTGGAGGGTGTCGCGGTCGTATCGCCGGGCGAGTTCGCGGGCGACCGTCTCCAGACGCGGCCACCCGAGGCGGCCGCGGACGAGCCGACGGAGGTCCATGCACCCCCGTAAGACGAGGGGCGGCTTAACCTCGTGGGCCTACGACGATTCCTGTCGGACGGTCAACACGGGCGCGTCGGAGCCGCGGACGACCCGCTCGGCGACGCTGCCGATGAGATAGCGGTCGATGCCACTTCGACCGTGAGTTCCCATCACGACGAGGTCGATGTCCCGCTCGTCGGCGTGGCGGATAATCTCGCTCGCGGGGGTGCCCTCGGTGACGACGGTCTCGACCTCGACACCGGCCTCACGGGCTCTCTCGGCGACGCGACCTAACACCTGATCGCCACTTTCGAGGAGCGCCTCGCGGACCCGTTCGAGCGAGAGCGCGGGCGCGGCGTAGCCGACCTCGCGCACGTCCGCGACGTAGAGCGCCACGAGCGTCGCGTCGTAGGTGCGGGCGTGTTCGATTGCGTGGTCCAAGGCGGCGTCCGCACAGTCGCTGCCGTCGGTCGGAAAGAGGATGTGGGAGTACATACGAGAACGTCGGACCGCGGCGCAAAAAGACCCGGACGCCTATTCCCACGCGGTGGGAGCGGACGAGTCGGGGATGGTCGGCCCGAAAGCGGTCGGCCGCCTCCACTTCGCCGCCCGCGAGGCTCAATCCTTCATGGTCGTTCGATTAGTTTATGTCCGCCACGAGGATAGTTGGTCGCATGGACTTCGACATCCCGGCCGAACACCGGATGATTCGTGACACCGTCCGCGAGTTCTGCGAGGAAGAAATCGCGCCCATCGCGCAGGACATCGAGGACGAACACCGGTTCCCCGCGGAGATATTCGACCAGTTGGCCGAGTTGGACGTGATGGGCGTCCCCATCGACGAGGCGTACGGCGGTCTCGGCGGCGACCAACTGATGTACGCTCTCGTCGTGGAAGAACTCGGTCGCGTCTCGGGCGGTATCGGCCTGTCGTACGCCGCCCACGTCAGCCTCGCGTCGAAGCCCATCGAGCTGTTCGGCACCGACGAGCAGAAGGAACGCTGGCTCACGCCGCTGGCGACCGGCGAGTACCTCGGCGGCTGGGCGCTGACCGAACCCGGTTCCGGAAGCGACGCCAGCGACATGGACACCGTCGCAGAGCGGGACGGCGACGGCTACGTCATCAACGGAACGAAGCAGTTCATCACGAACGCGAGCGTCGCCGGCTCCATCCTCGTGAAGGCAGTCACGGACCCCGGCGCGGGCTACGACGGCATCTCGACGTTCATCGTCGACCCGGAGAACGACGACGGCTTCGAGGTGACGACCGAGTGGGACAAGATGGGCCTCAACTGCTCGCCGACCTGCGAGCTCTCCTTCGACGACTGCTGGGTCCCGGAGGACCGACTCCTCGGCGAGGAAGGCGAGGGCTGGAAGCAGACCATGAAGACGCTCGACGGCGGCCGCATCTCCATCGCGGCGCTCTCGGTTGGACTCGCCGAGGGCGCGTACGGTCACGCGAAATCGTACGCCCAAGAGCGCGAGCAGTTCGACCGGCCGATTTCGAAGTTCGACGCCATCCGCGACAAACTCGTTTCGATGCATCGCAAGACCGAGCGCGCGCGACTCCTCACCCACAAGGCGGCGACGCGATACGACGCCGGCGAGCGGGTCAGCCGGGAGTCCGCGCTGGCGAAACTCGACGCCTCGGAGGCCGCCCGCGAGGTCGCCGAGGACGCGGTGCAGGTGCTCGGCGGGTACGGCTACACGACCGATTTCGCCCCCCAGCGGTTCTACCGCGACGCGAAGCTCATGGAAATCGGCGAGGGGACGAGCGAGATTCAACACCTTATCATCGGCCGCGAACTCGGCCTCTGAGCGGCCGCCGAGTTCGACGATGACTCACTCCGACTCGGCCATCGCCGACAGTCGGGCGACGTAGGAGAAACTTCGGACGTGGTCCTCTTCTGTCGGCGCGTCCTCGAAATCCGAGGGGACCGTAAAGGAGACGACCCGCTCGCGAATCGTGTCGTGCGGCTCGTCGCCTATCCAGCCGATATCGCGGTAGTACGACGCCATCTCCAGCGCGCCGCGGCCGCCCAATCGCTCGACGAGGTGGACACACCATTCGAGAAGCACCCGCTCGGCCCGCGGCGTCCGCGGAATCTCGTCGAGAAACGGCTCGCCGTCCGACGTGACCGCCGCGGTCGTCGCGAGGAGACGCTCGTGGGCAACGTCGCTCCACGTCCGATTCGTCGGTGCGTCGACCCAGTCGAACGACCGGTCGCTGGTGTCCCGACGGGGTCCGGGTCCGCTCGGGTCTTCGGCGACGTTGGAACGACGTGACTCGCGCGGCATCTATCCCTGCGTGTGCGTCCATCCGAATTAAGCGTTCGGGCGAACGTCCGAATATCGACAGTTCTACACCGCGCGCGAACCGTCAGCAGTCACCGTGATGTTATCTCTGATAATGTAACCGACTATCCGGTAAATGAGGGCCTTATTGAGGCGTGAGAGGCGCTCGAACCGGCCGCTTGCCTCTCGAACGGAACTGAGTATCATCGTTGATAGAGGGGGCGAACTGCTTAAGTTCAGAAACGGATACACGTTTGATATCGCTCCGATTTGACACTCATCGGAAATAACAGTTCCAGAGGCTCACAGATGCTCACCACGACCAACCCATGACCAGCGTTGGGCAGTTCCCGTACGCGTACGCGCTGTTCGCCGCGGGCATCCTCGCGGGGGTCGTGACGCTCGTCGTCCTCGGTCGGTTCCGACTCTACTCTCGGCGGGTCCGCCTCCCGTTCGCGCTCCTGACGCTCTCCGGGAGTATCTGGGCCACCGCGTACGGCTTCGCCTTTCTCGCGACGACGCCGGGTGCCGAGTTGTTCTACGCCTATCTAGCCTGGGCCGGCGCGGCCGTGGTCCCCACGATATGGCTCATCTTCGCCCTCGTCTACGCCGGCGAGGACCAGCTGCTCACCACCCAGGTGGTCGGCTTCCTCGCCATCGAGCCCGCCGTCGCAATCGCCCTCGCGCTGACGAACAACTCTCACGGACTCCTCGGGTCCTCGCTCGACCTCTGGGCGGCCACCGCACCGGACAACTCCGGCGGAGCCGGTCTGCACCATCTCGTCCCGCTCGGTCCGGAACTCCCCTTTGTCGTACACGTGATTTACGGGTCCGGCGTCGCCCTCACCGGGCTGACCGTCATCGGAAAGACGTACCTCCGGAGTTCGAGCATCCATCGACGACAGGCCGGGTTTCTCGTCGTCGCCGGTCTCATCCCCCTCGCCGCACTCGCTGGTGAGTTCTTTTTCCCGATTCGAATCAACCCGGTCCCCCTCTCTATCGGCGTCAGTTCGGTCGTCGTGCTCTGGGCACTGTTCAGACACCAGCTGTTCGACATCACACCTATCGCCCGCGACGCAATTCTCTCGGAGATGCGGGACGCAGTCGTCGTCCTCGACGAACAGGACCGAATCGTCGAATCGAACGGTGCCGCCTCGGAGCTATTAGAGCGACCGGTGGACGAGTGTATCGGTGAGCCGGTCCTCGAAAGCGTTCGCGTTCCGGCCGAGGTCCGGACGGTTCTGGAGGGTCGAGACAGGGCTGAGGCGGTCGTCGAAGAGGGAGGCACCTGCCGTTACTTCGAGATCCGTTCCGAAGTGGTCGGCGACCAGACGCACGACCGCGCGCTCTTGCTCGTCTTCTACGACGTGACGGAGCGCCGGCACACCGAAGAGGAGTTCCGCGCGCTCATCGAGAACTCCCGGGACGTCATCACCGTCCTCGACGAGGACGGCGAACGGACCTACACGAGCCCCTCGATGACCGAGGTCCTCGGCTATCAGACCGACGCGCTCGTCGGCGAGTCGGTGCTCGACCTCGTCCACCCCGAAGACAGAGACCGGGTCGCAGGCTGCCTCGACGAGGTGATATCCGGCGACTCTCCCGTGCGCTCGGAGTTCAGAATCCGCCACAAAAACGGCATGTGGCGGCGGTTCGAGACGGTCGGCGTGAATCTCCTCGACGACCCCGCCGTCGACGGCGTCGTGTTGAACTCGCGGGACGTGACCAGTCGCCATCGCTACGAACAGCGCCTCCGGGTGCTGAACCGCGTCCTCCGACACGACCTCAGAAACGACATGAACGTCATCCTCGGCCACGCTGACCTCCTCCTCGACGAGCGCATCCCCGCCGAGTCGAAAGACCACGCCCGAACCATAAAGCGGAAGGCGTCGTCGCTGGTCGAACTCGGCGAGCAGACTCGCCACATCGACACGACGTTGACCCGCGGGTCGTCCGGAATCGAACCCGTCGAGGTCGTCGAGCGCATCGAGGCGCAGTTGGACGACATCGAGTCCGATTACCCCGAGGCCATCGTCCACCGGAGCCTCCCCGACGAGGCGTGGGTCTCCGCGGACGACCTCGTCGAATCGGCCATCAAACACCTCATCGACAACGCGCTCGAACACAACGACCGCGTCATTCCGGAAGTCGGCGTCACGGTCGAGCGCAGCGCGACCTCGACCGACTTCGTGGAGATTCGAATCGCCGACAACGGGCCGGGCGTCCCCGACGCCGAGCTCTCCGTCCTCGAATCGGGGACCGAGACGCCGCTCCAACACATCAGCGGACTCGGGCTCTGGTTGGTCCAGTGGATAATCGACCGCTCGAACGGTCAGCTTCGGTTCGCGGAGAACGACCCCAGGGGGACCATCGCAATCGTCGGCCTCCGGAGCGCCGACCGAGCGGTCTCCGTCAGCGACGGCGGAACAGTGGCGACCGAGTCGGAGACGGACTGAGCTACGCAGCGACTGGCCAACTGGACGAGTCACAGAGGAAAACGAGACGACCCGAGAGCCGAGCGTTTAGGCCGCGTCGCGGAGCCGCACCGCGAGCCTGTATGCGCCCTCGGCCGCGGCGGCCACCGGGTCGTCGGGGACGACCACGTTCACCGGGCGGTCGAGTTCCGCGGCGAGACGCGCTTCGAACTCCTCGACTAAGCCGGGGATGCACGCCATCCCTCCGGTGACGACCAGCGGGCGGGCGCGAGCGAGCTGATAGGTCTTCATGTGCGAGTTCGCCAGCCGCGAGAAGAAGTCGCCGAGTTCGGCGACCGCGCTGTCGAGGTAGTCGTCCAGCGGTTCCATCACGCCCCGCTCGACGGTGAACTCGTGTGCGCCCTCGGCCTCGCGTTCGACCGCGTCGGTAAATGGCTCGAAGCCGTCGAAGTCGGCGCGGGTCTCCTTGTACTCGCGGGCGGTGGCGGGGTCGATAGTCACTCGCTCGTCGGTCTCGGCTTCGACCGCCTCGGCGATGCGCTGGTCGACGCGGTCGCCGGACGCCTCCGCAGAGACGAACGGGAGCAACCGCTCTCCGTGTCGGTACGCGCACGCCTCGAGGTTCGTCGCGCCGAGGTTGAGGGCGACGAAGACCTCGTCGACCGCCTCGATTCCGTCGCCGAGCGCCGGAATCGACGCGCACAGCGATTCGGGGACGCCCCGTGCGAGCGCCTCACCGATGCCGCACTCGCCGACCGCGGTGCCGAAGTTGGCGAGGCCGACCTCGTCGTCGACTGTCGGCATCGCGTAGACGACGGCGCTCTCCGCTGGGAGGTCGTGTCGCTCGCAGAGTTCGCGGACGAACCGCTCGAAGCGCTCGGCGTCGCGGGCGGTCGCGGGGACGCCCGAGCGGAGCATGAACTCCCCTCGTTCGGAGGGCTGTCGGAGCGCCTCCCCGCCGTGGCGGCCGCTCCCGTCGCCGGCGAGCGCGCCCTCGTCTTCGTCGTCATCGCCGACGAGGCACGAAGGGAGCCGAACCGTCGTCGCGGCGTCGCCGTCGTCGAAGACGAGCGCGGTCCGGGCGCTCCCGAACTTGACGCCGACGGCCGTCGGCACGCCGCTTTCGTCGGCTTCGTTCGTCGCGTCAGCGCCGTTAGCGGCGGCTCTGTCGTTCGTCATGCGGTATCAACTCGATTCGGACTCGGCGGACGGGTGATGCGCGCAGTCATGGTATACACTCGGTTGTCGGAAGGAGAGACCGTGTTCGAGACCCGGCGGTCGGCGTCACACCATCGAGGAGAGACGGGCGACGTAGACCAGGCTCAGCAGGTGGTCGTCGACGTCGAAGTCGGTCGGTTCGTCGACATCAGCGGAGAAGCCGAGGAGGTAATCCCGGAGCGTCTCCTCGACGTCGGGCGTGACCCAGTCGACCGTCTGATAGTACCGGAGGGCGTCCATCGCCCGCTTGAACCCGCCTTTGAGGACGAGGAACTCGAGCCAGTCGAAGACGACGCGCTCAGCGCCGTACTTGTCCGGAAGCGAGCGGAGGTACGGCTTTTCGACGCCGTCTTCCTCGCCGCGAGACTGGTGGACGAGCAGGTGTTCGAGCTGGCTCGACCGGAGCGCCTCGGACGCCTCCTGTCGGCTCCGGTCGAAAAGCGGGTTGTCGAACCGGAAGGGGCTCCGCTCGTCGAACCGGCCGTCGTCGAAGCGGCTGTCATCGAATCTACCGTCGTCGAAGCGGCCGTCGCCGTTCCGTCTGGGTCGTGGAGCGTCACGAGCGATACGTCGAAGTTCGTCTGGGTCGTATTCGTCCGGGTCCAAGTACATGGGTCACCTCGTTCAGGACGGCACGATTCCCCCCAAGTCCCCCGACTCAGGGCGGCGGAGAGCGCAGAGCGCTGTCCGTGGTGTCACACGCGATATCGCACCGTGTCGGTGAAAGCATTCGAAGGGGGCGACATAAATCTATTCGAGACGCTATCAGAACTGATATCCCCGGTCGAAAACCGAGCCGTCGAGGGCAGTATCGTTGGCGACCCGGCTCGGCGGTCGCGGTCGGGGTTCGACGTGTTCACTCCGGTCGAGAGCCTCGTCGAAATTCGGCAAAAACAGCGCTCAGAGGACGTGGTTGCCGCTTTTTGCGCTCCGAACGCGGAGGTCACCGGTCTCGCTGTCGAGTTCCAACGACCGACCGTGGGAGCCGCCGACGTCCTCGGCGACGACGTCTATACCGAACCCGTCGAGCGTCGCTCGCGTCGCGGCGACGTTTCTATCGCCGATACTGCCGTCACCGTCGGCCGAGGTGAAGTCGAACATGGTGCTCCCCCCAGCGATTTTCGCGACGACGCGGTCGATGTCCGCGCCGGCGGCTCGCATCTCCGAGAGCAGGAGTTCGATGCCGGTGTCGACGAACTTCGCCGGCTCGCTGTCGTCGTCCGCCTCCGGGAGCATCGCGTGTGCGAGACCGGAGACGCGGGTCTCGGAGTCGTACAACGCGACGCCGATACAGGAGCCGAGACCGCTCGTGGTCAGCGTGCTCTCGTCGCCGGAGACGGCGTAGTCGGCGATTCCGACCTTGATTCGACCGGAGCGGGCCGCGGGCGTGTCCGTGGTGTATACTTGCATTGCTGAGGTGCCTCTACGGAGGGTTCACGCGGCGGGCGAGAGTTGCTTGAGCGCCTTGCGCAGTTCCGTCTCGTCGGGGAGCGCGTAGATGTCGCAGGTGAACTCGTCATCGTCCGTCCGGATGGTCGAATCGATGAGGAACGCGTACTCCTGAGACTGCGCGAGGTCGGTCGCGAGGGGGTCGATGATGGCCGACCCGATGTCGTGGACGTGCTTCGGCGGCGAGATGTCGATAGTCGTCTCGAGCGCGTTGGCCCAGCCGTCGAGGAAGCCGGAGGTCGTGATGTTTCCGATCTCTTGAATCGCGCTCTGGCGCATCGCCTCGTCGCCTTCCATGCCCGGCAGAAGGCTGCTCGCAATGTTCTCGGCCGACGGCTCGTCGAAGAGGATAGCGATGTAGCCACTCGGCGTCCCGCTGAACTCCAAGACGACGCCGCGGCGAACCGCGTCGGTCAGAGACATCGGTACCCCTTCGATGGGGACGAAGCTCAGCCGGCTCACCTCGACGGTCGTGTCGATGCCCGTCATCGCCGTGATGTCCTCCGAGGCCTGATTCGCGCCGTCGTTTATCATCTCGGAGAAGGCGGCGAACGACTCGACCGGGAGCGCGCCGTCCTCGCCGCTCGCCTCAACGATGGTCTCGATGGACGAAGCGGTCGGCACCATGTACAGGTCGAACTCGATGGCGTTGTCCGCGGCCTCCAACTGGTTACGGAAGACGAGGACGTGCTCGTCGTCGCCGCCGTTGTCGAAGCCCTCGGCGTCGACGTGGTCGAGCGGGCCGTCGTTTTCGTCGTCGACGTAGGTCGGCGTCGTGATATCGACGGTGGTGTCGAGGTAGTCGGCCCAGCCGTCGATGAAGCCGCCAAGCATGATGTTCGCGACCTCCTTCAGGCTACTCTCGGCGAGTTCGCCCTCGGCGTCGGTGGCGTCGATACCCGGCATCAGCGCGTCGACCAAGCGCTCTGCGGACTCCGGCGAGAACGCCAACACGGTGTGGCCGTCTAAGCCGCCCGAAAAGCCGATATGGACGCTCACGAGGTCGCGTTCGGCGAACTCGTTTTCGACGTCCGCCTTCGTCCCGAGTTCGACCTTGGTGACGTTGACATACGTGTCGATGCCGGCGAGCGTGGTCAGCGAACCCGCGGCTTTCTCCGCGCCCGAGTGGGCGAGCCGACTGAACGTGCGAAGCGACCGGACGTCGAGATTCATGCCTCTGCCTGAATCACGTCGGCGATAGCCTGGAGCACGTTCGGCTTCTGGAACGGTTTCGTGATGTAGCCGTCTGCCCCCGCTTCGACCGCTTCGCGCATCTTCTCTTCCTGTCCGACCGACGTGCACATGATGACCGATGCGCCGGCGTCGAGCGACTTGATTTCGGACGTCGCTTCGATGCCGTTTCGAATCGGCATCACGACGTCCATCGTGACGACATCGGGTTCGAGTTCGCGGTAGAGTTCCACCGCTTCGACCCCGTTTTCGGCCTCGCCGACGACTTCGTGTTCACCCTCGAGGAGCTGTTTGAGGAGGTTCCGCATGAACGCAGAATCGTCCACGACCAGTACCTTGCTTGCCATACCTCCAGATTTCCGAAAATCACACCATAAACCCTTCCTCCCCATTATCAAGGATGATACGGCATCAAACGGGCGATTCACCCGCGTCACATCGTGTCGACCGAAGATTCGGGAGCTCCGGTGTCCGAACCGGGACCTGTCACCGGCGCATCATCGTCGACGCGGCGGGAACGAAGCGCCGGTCTCTTCGACGGCGTCGAGGAGGTCGCCGATGCTGTCGTCGCGTCCGAGTCCGTGTGCAGTTGCGAGCGCTTCGACGGCTCGGCCGGGATAGGTGACCTGCACCTCCGAAGCTAAAAGCAGGATACCGAGCACTTCGTCGCGCGGCGTGTCGGCGCTACCAACGGCGTCGGCGTACCACGAGAGAAACGAGTTGACGACCTCAGTCACGTCGTCGGAGACGGTTTCGTGGCGGGTTACCTCGCCATCGACGAGAGCAGTGGTGACGAGCGCGTGGTCCGCGCTGACCGCCCCGACGCGCTCTGCGAGTAGTCGGCGGGCGAGCACGGCCCGTTTTTTCGGGTCTTTCGGGAGGACGAGTTCGGGAGTCGACGCGTCTTTGTCGCGCTCGCCGTCCTCGTTTTTGTCCTCGGAACCGGGCGGTGTGGCGGCCGCCGCGTCGGACGCTTGACGACCGTCGTCGTCGTCGTCGGCGTCGTCGACCGGCGCGGGCGGCCTGTTTTCTCCCGTCGAGATGACGTACCGGCCCGTGTCGAGCGCCGCGACGTGCTCGTCGCGGCTGATATCCAGGTCCTCCGCCCCGACGACACCCTGTTCCCGTGGGTGATTGGGAGGACGTTCGTCCTCGTCGTCCATCGGCGGATGCTCGGTGCCGTGGCATATAATCCCATCGTCACCGTGCGTGGGGGACTCACTACTATGACTGAGAACGTGGCAGATGGACAACCAACACATTGACAAGCCGCGCGTCCTGATAAATCTCCATCTATGGAGTCTGACAGGACCCTCTCGGCACTGGGGAACGAATACAACCCAGACATCCTCCGTGCCGCGGACGAACCCCACTCGGCACAGGAGTTCAGCGAGATGTTGGATATTCCCATCGCGACCTGTTATCGCCGAATCGAGGAACTGACGGCCGCGGGCCTCCTCGAACTGCACGACCGGGTTCTCTCCGACGAGCATCGACGAACGAACGTCTACCGCCGCGAAGTCGACGAAATCGTCGTCCGGTTCGAAGGCGACGACTACACGGTCAGCGTGACCGAGCGCCCGGAGGTGAAGAACAAACTCGACGACGTGTGGCAGAAGATTACGCAGGACTGAACGGCTCCGGCTCCGGACTCTTTTCTTACGTTTTCTGAGGTGAGTACCTACTAGCGTCTCGCGTGGGCGTGCGAAGAATTTTACTTATCGACGCACCGGTCGTTCGATATCAATCTTGATAGTGAGGGCCGTAGCGTTATGTAGCACCTCTCCAAGTTGACGAGTGACGGTTCCCCGCTCCCCGCTGAGTGTGGGACCAAACCCACGACAACCCATGTTCGAAAACATCAAAGAAGACCGGGGTCAGGTCGGTATCGGGACCCTCATCGTCTTCATTGCGATGGTTCTGGTCGCCGCAATCGCGGCGGGCGTCCTCGTGAATACGGCTGGCTTCCTGCAAGCTACCGCCGAGGACGCTGGACAGCAATCTGTGAACAAGGTCACCAACCGCGTCGACGTCGTCAACGCACACGGGCTGGTCAACCAGTCCGGTGAGGAACGCACGGTCGACCAAGTCTTCCTGACCGTCCGCCTCGCGGCCGGTTCCGGAAGTGTCTCTCTTGAAGACACGACGGTCAAGTACCTGAGTGAGACGACCGCGCGGACGCTCACCTACAACGACACCGTCAACAACGCTGACACCGCAGACCCCGCTAACCTGACGACTGGCAACAACTTCACCGCGGGCGTCCTCGAGGACAGCGACGGTTCGTTCGAGGTCCTCAACGAGCAGTCCGACCGCGCTGAGATCGTCATCAACACCTCGACGGTCGAAGGCTCCTCCGCCAACGGTACGGCGACGGGCCAGACGGTCAAGCTCGACATCACCAGCCGCAACGGTGGTACGACGCAGGTCATCCTGACGATGCCCCAGCAGCTCGCGGGCAAAGACAACAACGACCCCATCGCGCTCTAAGGAGATTCATATGTTCAACAACATTACTGACGACGACCGCGGTCAGGTCGGTATCGGCACGCTCATCGTCTTCATCGCGATGGTTCTGGTCGCCGCAATCGCGGCGGGTGTCCTCGTGAACACGGCTGGCTTCCTGCAGGCGACTGCCGAAGACGCCGGTGAGCAGTCCGTGAACAAGGTCACCAACCGCGTCGAAGTCCTCAACACGCACGGGACGGTCGGCGGCGAGGCGGACATCGACAACATCACGCTCACCGTTCGTCTGGCGGCCGGCTCGGACGCGGTGGACATGAACGAAACCTCGATTAAGTACCTCAGCGGTGACAGCGTCGAGACTCTGACTAACCAGACGCAGTACGACGGCGACGGGACGGAACCGAACCCCGACGCCGATGAGTTCGGTCTCACCGAGGTCACCGACGACGACAGCTCGTTCGGTGTTCTCAACAGCATGAACGACCGCTACGAGGTCAAGATCGACACCGCCGCCATCGAGGACAGCAACGGTGACGAGACCGACCTCGTCGGCGGCCTCTCGACGGGCGAGCAGGTCACCCTCGAAATCACTTCCCGCACGGGTGGCACGACGCAGGTCATCCTGACGATGCCCCAGCAGCTCGCGGGCAAGACGCAGGGCGAACCGGTCGAACTGTAACCCGACTTCACGCTTTCCGTTCATTTTATCGACCTCGACCGCCGAGCGGCTGCGCTGTCGTGTATCAGTAGTACACCGCGCACACAGACGCAATTGGACTGAAACGGCCGCCCTCGGACGCCGGCATCGCGGTACGCCGGCATCGACGATGCTCGCTCGAGAGACGACTATCACGGCCGACACGGCCGAGTCGAGAGGCCCAGGGAGGCGAGGCGAAGCGAGCCGTCAGTAGCGACATGACCCCGGACAAAGTTGACGAGCGCGGCTCGCAGTCCGCGTTGGGTCGATGTCAGAACGGTTGATTCGGCGAAGATAGAAAGAGAACGTCGGGACCGAGGTCGCTCGCCGCCGAGTCCGCGCGTTATTCGGTCTCTTCGCCGAACCACGGCGGGGATTCGCCGACCATGGAGAACCCGGCCGCCTGCTCGTATATCTTGATGCCGCCCTGTGCGATTTCCAGCGGGAACATCGAGTTCTTGATGCTCTGCTTGCGCATCTTCGCCACCCAGACGTAGCGGTTGCTCGTCGCGCCCGCGGGGCTCTGGATGAGATAGATGTTCCCGTCGGTCAGGAAGTTCTCGAGGCCGATGTCGGTCTCGGGGAAGATGGCCGACTGCTCGGTGGTCAGAAGCGAGGTGAGGCCGCTGTCCTTCAGGATGTCGATGAACTTCAGCAGGTACTGGCGCTGTTCTTTCTCGTCGTCGAAAAACAGCTGGAACATCGTCAGCGAGTCGAGGACGAGTCGGTCGTAGTTGGTGTCCTGGAGGTCGCCGAGGATGCGGTCGAGCGTCGTCGAGAAGTCACCGTCGCGGAGGAGCGTCCGCTTGTCGTAAACCTTGATATCTCCGGACTCGACGTACTCGTGCCAGCGGTCGAAGCCGATGGACTCGGCCGCCTCGCGGATGTCGTCTTCGGTCTCCTCGAAGGTGAGATACAGGCCGCCTTCGTCGAACTGGTCGACGCCGTTGTAGAGGTACTGGAGGCCGAGGATACTCTTTCCCGTCCCCGGGTTTCCGCTGATGAGCACCGCGGCGTTCTTGACGATACCGCCGTTCAGGATGGAATCGAGTCCTTCGACACCGGTCTTGACTAGTTCTGTCATGATTGTGTTGAAACGTGTGTTGGCTGTCGGAAGAACGTCCGTGCCGACGCCGGATAATTCTTCTTACCGCCGCTACGGCGCCGTCTGACTTTTATTACATACTTGGTGGGCGAAAATTCCGAACGTCTAAAATATCGCTACTGATAACGGGACGGGAACTTTCTTGTACCGACTTACGTACCTTGCACCAATGTTACCTGCTCCCCCGAGTCCGTCGGACCTCCCCGGCCGGTCCGCCGCTCGGCCGGGTGACAGGCCGTCGCTCGAACGAATCGCCTCGCAGACGGTGCGGAGGTGCTCGCCGCGAGCATGATGGAGTGGCAGAACGACGAAGACACGGCCGACGCCGGGGACGAAACGGAGACGGAAGGACAACACATGTCATCAGACGATGGACTTGGATTCGAGGAGGGGATAGACGACCTCTCCGACGAGTTTGGTGACTTCGGCGACGACCTCGACGACGGATTCGACGACGACGACGAATTCGGCGGATTCGGCGACGACAACAGCGAGGAACTCGCAGAGCTCGAAGATCGCATCGGCGAACTCGAGAACGAAGTAAGCGCCATCTCGTCGGGGATGAACACCGTCCGCGAAGAGAACAAACAGATCGGTGAGACCGTCGAAGAGCTCGACGACACGATTCGCAAACTACTCGACATCTACGAGATGGTCACCCGCGGCATCAACCCGTTCGTCGACGACGCCCGCGAGATGGGTGGCCTCGACGGCGGTGGCGGGTCGTTCGGTCTCTTCGAGGCGGAAGCCGAGGACGAAGAGCACCTCGACCCAGAGGTGGCGAACGCCGACGCGGAGTCGTTCTTCGACGACGACTTCGGCGAACTTGACGCCGAGGAGGGTGCGAAAGAAGCGGAACTCGCCGCGGAGGACGAACTCGTTGAAGCGGAACGCGAGAGCCCCGCGGACGTGCTCGATGACGACGACGAGACCGACGAGACCGACGACTCGGGCGGCGCGGGCGGCGCGAGCTTCGACGACCTCAAAGAACAGTACGAGGAGGGCGGCGGCTGGGACGAAGAAGCGGAAGAGGAGGCCGACGAGGCCGACGACCTCGCCGACGCCACCGACGACCTCGCCGACGCCACCGACGACCTCGAAGACGCGGAAGAAGAAGCGGCGTTCGACGACACCGAGTCGGTCGAACCCGAGGTCGAGGCCGACGAGGACGAAGACGACTTCTCGGTCGAGGAGGCGCTTGACGCCGACCCGGCCGACGAAGCGTCCGAGCCCGAAGCTGAACCGGAGCCAGCGGTCGAAGACGCCGACGGCGACGTTCGCAAGACGCTCGACGAACTGGAGGCCGAGTACGCCACCGCGGCGATGGCCAAAGACGAGTTGTCTGACGACGAAGCCGACGAGGACGACTCGGCCGCCGAACCCGAGCTGTCTCCGACGGTCGAAGAGTCAGACGCCTATCTGACGAGCCTCCCGTCGAACTACGTCTCCGAGGTGCTCGTCCTCGAATGGGCTGAACACCTCGTCGCTGTCGGTGGCGCGCTTGGCGCGTCGCGCGCGCTTCGCCAGTATCGGGAGCAGGACTGGATATCGCGCGCCGTCGAGAGCGAACTGAACGCCCACGTCGGGCAGATAGCGCCGTCGGTCGAAGATGCCGACGACCACGAACTCCGCATCGACGACCACCAGACGAGTCTCGCGTACGTCTGTCGCCTCGCGGAGGACGTTCCGCGGGGACAACTGTACGACGAGTTAGTCGCCTACGGGAGGAGATTCGATGGGATTCGGTGTTAGCGGCTCGACCGCCGTTATCTTCCTCGGCGTCCTCGTCGCCACGGGGACGCTGTACACAGCGACGTCCAACGCGTCGGAGAACGTGCTCGAAGCGCAGGACGCCGACGCGGAGCGGGCGCTCGAACGGACGAACACGGACATCGCCGTCACGAACGCGACCTACGACGCGGGCAACGAGAGCCTCACCGTGAACCTGACGAACGTCGGCTCGGAGACGCTCTCGGTGAGCGAGACGACCTTGCTCGTCGACAACACGTACGTCGACGTGCCGGCGGCCAACGCGACTGTCGACGGCGACACCGGGACGGACCTCTGGTACGCCGGCGAGAACCTCTCGCTCGTCGTCGATGCCGACCCCACGCCCGAGCGCGTGAAGGTCGTCACCGGGAGCGGCGTCGCCGCCACGGAGGCGGTGAGCTAGATGGCCGACATCTCCGTTCCGAGCCTCATCCTATTCATCGCCAGCATCGTCGTCGCCGCCGGCGTCTCGGGCGTCCTCATCGACACCGTGACCGGCATCAGCAGTTCGCTCGACGAGCGCGGCGGAGACGTGAGTACAGAAATCAGAACCGACATCGAAGTCATAAGCGACCCGCAGGCGGGCGTCTACGACGGCGCGAACGACAACCTCTCCGTGTACGTCAAGAACACCGGCCTCAGGACGCTCCCGGCGACCAGCGGCGGCTTCGACATCATCGTCGGCGGACAGTATCAGACCAACGTCACGGTGAACGTCGTCGACGGCACCGAGTGGCGGCCGAGCAACGTCATCGAACTCACGGTGACGGACATCGCGTTGAGCTCGGGCGACTACCGGATGACCGTCGTCGTCGACGGTGACGAAGAGGTGTTCGAATTCCGCGTATCATGAGCAGTCAATTCTCTCTCGGGCTATCCGGGCACGACCGTCTCGAAAAGGAACTCGGCGGCGGCATCCCCAAGGGTGCAATCGTCCTCATCGAAGGGGATTACGGCGCCGGAAAAAGCGTGCTGTCGCAGCGATTCAGCTACGGCTTCTGCGACGAGGAAACGGTGGTGACGCTCGTCTCGACCGAGTTGGGCGTCCGCGGCTTCCTCGACCAGATGCACTCGCTTTCGTACGACATCGTCAAGCATCTGCTCGACGAGCGAATCCTGTTCCTCCAGGCAGAAATCGACAGCAGCGGCGCGCTCTCCGGCGGTAGCAGCCAGAAGGAGCGCAAGCAGCTCCTCCGCCGGCTGATGGACGCCGAGACGCTCTGGGACGCCGATGTCATCATCATCGACACGTTCGACGCCATCCTGCGCAACGACCCGCAGTTCGAGGCGCTGGTCCGGCAGAACGACGAGCGGCAGGCCGCCCTCGAAATCATCTCGTTTTTCCGCGAGCTGACGACGAAGGGCAAGACCATCATCATCACCGTCGACCCGTCGTCGGTCGACGAGGGCTCCATCGGCCCGTTCCGCTCTATCGCCGACGTCTACTTCGAACTGGAGATGGTGGAGGTCGGAAACGACGTTCGCCGGAACATCTTCGTGAAGCGTTTCGCGGGGATGGGCCAGCAGGTTGGCGACCGCGTCGGCTTCTCCGTCCGGTCGGGTATCGGACTCGTCATCGAGTCGAGGAGCGTGGCGTAGATGGCGACCGAACACGGCTCCGCCAGGCTGTCGGACGACCTCAAGCGCCTCGCGATGCAGTGGCCGCACCTGCGGGACCACCTCAAGCGGTTCCGTCAGATCACCGGCGAGTTCCCGATGCTCGTCGACGAGCCGGGCGACTACGAGTCCCGGCGTCCGAACATCATCTACCCGCTGGGCGGCCCCGTGTTCTGCCAGATATACGGCAACTTCGGCGAGACGACGAAGTACTACACCATCGAACCCGAGATGGACGACGACGAACTCGAGGTGTTCGGCCGGGTCAAGGACAAACTGCTCGAACGCAGCGTCTCGAAGCCGGCCCCCGAAGAAAGCGCCGACTACGAAGAGCGCATCGAGGAGTTGCTCGCCGAAATCGTCCACATCGAGGGCGACGACCGCGGGCCGCTCGGCTCGGTTGCCAAGCGACTCGACGTGGCCGGCATCGAGGTCTCACAGACGACCTACGACAAGATACAGTACCGGCTCGTCCGCGACATCGTCGGCCTCGGGCCGCTCGAACCCATCATGCGCGACCCGGAGAACGAGGACATTCACGTTATCGGCCCCAGCCAGGTCGACGTCGACCACGGGACGTTCGGCCTGCTGGAGACGAGCGTCGAGTTCGACAGCACGGAGCAGTTCGATAACTGGCTCCGCAACATGGGTGAGCGTATCGGCGACCCCGTCTCCGACGCCCACCCCATCGTGGACTCCACGCTCCCCGACGGCTCGCGTATCAACATCATCTACTCCGACGACGTGTCGCTGAAGGGGTCGTCGCTCACCATCCGTCAGGGCGACGACGTGCCGCTTTCGGTGTTCCAAATCGCAAAGTGGGGGACGCTCTCGCCCGAACTGGCCGCGTACCTCTGGATCGCGCTGGAGAACGAGCGAACCATCTTCGTGGTCGGCGAGACGGCGTCGGGGAAGACGACGACGCTCAACGCCATCCTCTCGTTCATCCCGCAGGACTCGAAGATTTACACCGCGGAGGACACCGCCGAGGTGCTCCCGCCGCACGACACGTGGCAGCAGCTCCTCACCCGTGAGGGCCGCGGCTCCGACTCCGAAGTCGACATGTTCGACCTCGTCGCGGCCGCGCTCCGTTCCCGCCCCGACTACATCATCGTCGGGGAGGTCCGTGGCGAGGAGGGACGCATGGCGTTCCAGGCGGCCCAGACCGGCCACCCGGTGATGCTCACGTTCCACGCATCCGACATCGTCTCGATGATTCAGCGTTTCACCGGCGACCCCATCAACGTCCCCGAGACGTTCATGGACAACTGCGACATCGCGCTGTTCCAGAACCGCGTCCGCCGGGGCAACGACATCCTTCGTCGGGTGACGAGCGTCCAGGAAATCGAGGGCTACTCGAAGGAGATGGGCGGCGTCGTCACCCGCGAGGCGTTCTACTGGGACCCCGTCCAAGACGAGATCATCTTCCAGGGGATGAACAACTCCTTCATCATGGAACAGAAGGTCGCGACGCTCCTCGGCTACGACGACACGCGGAAGATATACGACGACATCCAGTTCCGCGCCGAGCTCGTCCGCCGGGCGATTCAGGAGAACGTCCTCGGCTACCACGAAGTGAACGAACTCATCGAGGACTACCAGCGCGACGGCGTCGAGGGACTGCCGTTCGACATGGCGAGGGTGTAGCGAGATGTCAGGGGAACAGAGCGCGTCGATGCAGGCGGTGCAGGTTCGGGACTTCGTCAGCGACATCATCGAGTCCTACGAGAAGATGCCGATGGCGCTTCCGCGGTACCTGCTCGCGGTGCTCGGCCCCGCCATCGTGTTCTTCATCCTCTCTGTGGCCGGCGCCATCGCGCTCCCGCTTCCCCTCCTCGTCCGCATTCCCGTGTTCCTCCTCGGCGTGTTGCTGTTGGGTGGGGCCGTCCTCTACCCGCGGCTCCTCGTCGAGCAGACGCGCCGCAGTCTGGAGAACCAACTCCACCTCCTCATCACGCACATGACCGTGCTTTCGACGACGAACATCGACCGCGTCGCCGTGTTTCGAACGCTCGCGCGCGAGGAGGAGTACGGCGAGCTAGCGACCGAGATGAACCGCATCGTCCAACTGGTCGACGCGTGGAACCAGTCGCTCGACGACGCCTGTCAGCGCCGGGCACGAGAGGTTCCGTCGAAGCCCCTCGCGGACTTCCTCGACAGGCTCGCGTACTCCATCAACGCCGGCCAGAGCATCGACGACTTCCTCCTGGGCGAGCAGAACGCGATGATTCAGAAGTACATCACCGTCTACGAGAGCGCGCTGGGGAACCTGGAGGTCATGAAGGACCTCTATCTCTCGATGATTCTGTCGATGACCTTCGCCATCATCAACGCCATCGTTCTCCCCATCCTGACGGGGACCGACGCGACGATGACCATCGGCGCGGTCATCGTGCTCTTCGTCTTCGTGCAGTTGGGGTTCTACTTCGTCATCCGGACCATGTCGCCGTACGACCCGCTGTGGTTCCACCAGCGCGAGTACCGGACGAAGGCGGACCGGCAGATAGACATCACGCTGTACGGCGCGGTCGGCCTCTCTATCACGATGGTGCTCGTGCTCGCGTTGGGCACGTTCAACCTGACCATCGTCGGCGAGACGGTCCGGCCCATCATGATGGAACTCCCGATTCCGCTCCTCATCTCGACGCCGCTGACCCCGCTGGCGGTCCCCGGCATCGTCGCGCGCCGCCACGAGAAACGCATCGGCGAGCGCGACGAGGAGTACCCCGGCTTCATCCGCGCGCTCGGGGCGTCCGAGACGGCGAAACAGAGCACGACCACGGCCGTCTTGGAGACGCTAAAGACGAAGGACTTCGGCGTCCTCTCGCGGGAGATATCGCGGCTGTACACGCGGCTTCGGATGCGGCTCGACCCCGACCGGTCGTGGTTCTTCTTCACCGCGGAGACGAACTCCTATCTCGTCCAGAAGTTCTCCGAGATGTACAACGTCGGCCGGTCGATGGGTGGCAAACCGAAGCTCCTCGGCGAGCTCATCAGCCGCAACATGAACGAGATAATCAAGCTCCGCCGCCAGCGGAAGCAGTCGACCGTCACGCTCATCGGCGTCCTCTACGGCATCACGGCCTCCGCGTCGTTCGCGTTCTTCATCGGGCTGGAAGTCGTCGAGATTCTCGCGTCGTTCTCGACGCAGATGAACCTCGACAGCCTCCAGTTCGGGACGCTCATCTACGCCGGCGTCTACGACGTGCCCTTCATCGAGTACATGCTGACGCTCATCATCCTGTTCAACGCCCTCCTGTCGTCGCTCATGATTCGGATGGTCGACGGCGGGCACAAGGCGAACGCGTACCTCCATTTCGTGATGCTCGTCTGGGTGGGCTCCCTGATGGCGGTCGCCACCTCGTCGCTCGCAGGAGCGCTGATTAGTATATGACTGAAGACGGACAACAGACCCGAGATTCGATGCCAGACGCGGCAGGTGAACAGACCGCACAAGAGGCCCGTTCCCGCGCGCCTGAAGGGGGTGACGTGGCGAAAAGCGACCTTCTGCAGGCGTACCGCCGGAAGAAGTCCGAGCCGTCCGACGAACGCGAGGAACAAGAGCGGGAGCGCTCGAAGAGACAGACGGAAAAGCGGACCAGCGACGGCGAGTCAATCGTCGTCGACTTCGTCGCCAACTTCGTCGCCGGCGGCAACGCCTCGTTCGAACCCGTCAAGGGCCGCGTCCTGATGAGCCAGCGGCGACTCATCCTCGCCACTTCGAAGGCCAAGACCGTCATCCCCATCACCTCCATCTTCGATATCGCCGTCGGGCAGGTCCCACCGGAGGTCGAGGAGTTCTTCGACTACACGGTGATGGTTGGCTACATCATCGGCCGCCAGCGCCGGACGACCGTCATCGGCGGCGACCGCGAGACCATCGAGAAGTTCTCGCTGTTGCTGTTCCGTGCGGCGCTCAACGGCTCGCGAGCGCAGGTCACCCACCCGGCCCGCATCGGCGGGCGCGTCCTCGACACGGAGCGACAACCCTCCGGGCTCCACCTCGACTACGAGGCCGTCACGTTCCCCGACGACGACGGCCCACTCACGGAGAACGGCGACCCGTTCCACATCGACCTCGCGAGCGTCATCTTCTTCGAGGTGCTCGAACGGACCGTCGACGGCGAAAAGCGGCTGGTGCTTTCGGTCCAGCACGTCAAGCAGGGCCAGACGGTCACCTCCGAGATAACGCTCGACTCGCGGCGGAAGATGAACATCCTCGGGCGCTACCTCCGACTCGTCTACCACTGGATAAAGTCCGGCGTCCGCAACGTCGAGGTCACGGAACAGGGCCTCGAAGTCCTCGTCGGACTGTACTCCGCCGGCGAGATGGCCGCGGAGGTCGACTTCAGCGAACTCCTCGGCGTCGAAGAGGAAGTCCTCGACGCGGAACTGGAGAAACTCCACGAGGAGGAACTCATCGGCGACGACGAGCTTCCGACCTCGCTGACGCCGCAAGGGCGGTTCGTCGTCAACGAGGAAATCGAAGACGTGAACGTCTGAATCTGTTTTTTCTGGCGGAACCGGGGCCGTCCGGTGGTTACGAAGAACTATCATCTGGGCAACTAATTTGCACCCATGCGGACGCGGACCTCGGCGCTCGTCGGACTGGGAATCGGAAGCGCAGTCAGCTACTCCTTCGGCTTCCGACACGGCGACGCGTTGGTCGGCGTCACCCTGCTTCTCACGTACACAATTGCGGGCTTCGGATTCGTTGCCTTTCCCGCGTACCGCTGGCGGGGGTCCGGGCCGAACGACCACTTCTGGTACAGCATAGTCGGCGTCCTGAGCGCTCTTTTACCAATCCTCGCGATTCATGGCCTAGACCTCGAACCCGGAGAGCGCGTGCGGGGAATCGTTCTCTTGGCCGGGGTCTGGTTGGGAGGCGTCTACGGCGGAATCGCGCTCGAACGGGCCTCTCAGCGCGCGAGCGACGACTGACAAGCGCGACGCGTCGCTCTCCGTCCGGTGACTGCGCCGCGAAAAACCGAGTGCTGACTACTGTTCGTTGATTGCGTCGGAGGCGATGCTGCGGCCGCGAGCGTTGAGTTGCACCTCGTGGCGCACGCGAATCTCCTCGACGACGTTGTGGTCGATGAGTCGCTGAAAGAGTTCCTCGACCTCGTCCACGTCGAGGCCGAGGAAGTTCGGGATGTCGAACGGCGAGACGCCGGAGTACAGCGCCGTGAGGACCTGTTTGTCCGTTTCGCTCAGTTCGATAGAGGTCTCCGAAAGCTCCTCGCCCTCGCGGAGGAGCGTGTAGAGGAAACTGACGGCGCGGTCGGAGCCGGAGATGTACGTCTGGAGGCTCGTCCCTTCGTCGTCGGAGTGTTCGACCTCGATGACGCTCCGGTGTTCGTCGACGATGGTCCGCTCGCCGGTCTTCACGTCGCCGATGTCGTCGAGCCGTATCTCGACGAACTTGCCGCCGACGGTCGCCATGCTCACGGCCTCGTCTTCGACTTTGAGCCGGGACTTCTCCCACTCGGTGTTCTGGACGACGCCGCCGGCGACCGCGGGATGTCGTGCGAGGAACTGCTCGGTGTTGAGGAGCGCCCCGAAGAAGTCCGTCTCGAACTCGTCGTAGTCGACGGGTGCGAGCAGGACAACGCCCGACGGGATGTGGACGCTGAAGTAGTCGGAGACAGTCGCGATGCGCTGGTTCACGTCGTACCGGCCGCCGAACTCCTCTATCTTCGAGAGCTGAATCGTTCGCTTGCCGCCCGTGCCCGCGAGGATGAGTCGTCTGTTCGAAAGCAGGATTCGGCCGCTCGTCCAGTCGACGTCGTGAATCTCCCGGCCGTTCTTGATGACTTGGAGGAACCGCCCGCGGGTGTCTCCGAGTTTTTGCTCACCGGGCTTCATGGCTCACCTCCCGACCGCGGCGTCGCTCGCGCGGTAGATGCGGAGTCGTTTCTCGACGGGGTCGAACTGCTGTCTACACGTCGGCGGGATGGTCTCTGTCATGCCGATGGTGAGGTAGCCGTCCGGCTTCAGCGCGGAGCCGAGCGTCTCGAAGACGGCGCGCTTCGACTCGGCGTTGATGTAGATGAACAGGTTCCGGCAGACGACGAGGTCGAACGTCCCCGGCGGCTCCTCGCGGATGAGGTCGCGCCGCTCGAATCGGACCATGTCGGTGACGGCGTCTTTCACCTGGAAGGTGTCGTCGTCGCGGTCGACGAAGCGCTCCCAGCGGCCGATGGGGTCGAGCTGCTCGGCCACGTCGTTCGTCTCGGAGGCGCGGTACTCGCCCGCTCTGGCGGCGCGGAGAATCTCGCGTTTGATGTCCGTGCCGACGATTTCGATGCGTCGCTCGTCGACGCGGTCGTCGTCGTGGGCGAGCATCGCCAGCGAGTAGGCCTCGCGGCCGTCCGAGCAGGCCGCGCTCCATATCTTGATGGGGTCGTGACGGCTCCCCCGCGAACTCAGGTCGCGGAGCACCTCGCGGAGCGCCTCCCACACCTCGGGGTTCCGGAAGAAGCTCGTCACGTTAACCGACAGCGCGTCGAGGAGCGCCTGCTGTTCTTCCTCGTCGTCGGTGAGGAGGTCGTGGTACGACTCGTAGTCGTCGACGCGTCGTCGCCGCATCCGCGCGGAGACTCGGCGGTCGAGATAGGCGTCGTTGTACGAACTCGTCTGGAACTGCAGGGAGTCTTCGATGTAGTCCAAGAGCCGGCCGAACGCCGGGTCGTCGGTCGCTGACGAGGGCATCAGTCGGCCGCCTCCTCGGCGGTGTCTGGGAGCTGGCTCGGGTCGAACTCGCGCATCGCTTGCTCGCCGTCAGCCGGGAGTTCGAGCGTCGAGACGTCCAGAATCGGAATGACGTTCCCGTCGCCGATGACGGCCGTTCCCGACAGCCCGCCGACGCCCGACAGCGGTCCTTGCAGTGGCGTCACGACGACTTCCTCCTGTTTCGTCACGCCGTCACAGTGGAGCGCGACCTGCCTGTCGTCGGGACGGATGCGGACCACCATGCCGTCGTCGGGCTCGGGCGAGTCGATTTCGAGCGCCTCGCGGAGCCGAATCAGCGGGAAGATGGTCTCCTCGTGGACGATGACCTCCGCGCCGCTGACCGTCTGGACGCGGTCGCGGCGGCTTATCTCGTCGATGTACTTGATGGGGACGCCGAACTCGCGGTCTTCGACCTGCACGAACAGCACCTTGATGATGGCGACCGACACCGGCAGCCGGATGTTGAACGTGCTTCCCTCGCCGGGTTCGCTCTCGACCGATACCGAGCCGTCGAGCGATTCGACGGTCGTCTTCACCACGTCCATGCCGACGCCGCGGCCGGACACGTCCGTGATTTCGTCGTTGGTCGAAAAGCCGGGGTGGAAGATGTAGTCGTACACCTCGCTGTCGGGCATCTGGTTCACCTCCTCGCGGGTCGCCACGCCCTTGTCGACCGCCTTCTCGCGGACGGCGTCGGCGTTGATACCGCCGCCGTCGTCCTCGACGGTCACGATGACGGTGTCGTGTTGGCGGCGCGCGGAGAGTCTGATGGTCCCCGTGCGGGACTTGCCGTTTGCCTCGCGCACGTCGGGGTCTTCGATGCCGTGGTCGACGGCGTTCCGGAGGACGTGCATCAGCGGGTCGGAAATCTCGTCGAGGATGGTGCGGTCGAGTTCGATGTCCGCGCCCTCGACCTTGAACGAGACGCGTTTGTCCTGTTCGCGAGCGAGGTCGCGCACCAGTCGGGGGAACTTGTCGAACACCTTCTTCAGCGGGATGAGCCGCATGTCCATCACGGTGTTCTGGAGGTTCGACGAGATTTTGTCCAGTTCGTCGAGCGTGTCGAGCGCGGTCGTCTGGCCTACGTCGATGGCGTTTCTGAGCTTGATGCGGCTCGTGACCAACTGCTCGACGAGTTCGTGGAGTTCGTCGAGTTGGTCGACGTCCACGCGGACGGACTTGACCGCCGAGATGGAGCGGGCCTCCTTTTTCTTCTCGTTGCCTGACTCCGGTTCTTCGTCGCTCTCGGTCGACTCGGCCTCGTCGGCGTCTCCTTCGCTCCCGTCGTCAACGCTGGGAGCGTCGGCAGATACCGCGTCGCTGTCACCGTCGACAGCGCCGTCAGCGTCAACGGACTGTTCGGAGTCGTCCGATGCCGGGGCGTCAACCTCCGACTCGGCCGCCGGTGTGTCGCCGGCGTCCGCGGCCTCGTCGCCGCCGGCGAGCGCGTCGGACACGTCGGTGGTCTCGACCGTCGAGACCTTCCAGAGGCCGCCGAGTTCGCTCTCGACGACGGTGGCGTCGAGCTCGGCGACGAACAGGTCGAAACCGTCGCCGTACTCGCCGTCTTCGATGGCGTCGCGGTTCGGGTTCGCCCCGACCACGTCGAGGTCCTCGGGGATGCTACTGAGGAAGATGCCGGCGTCGACGCCCTTCATCTGTCCCGCGTCGAGTTCGACGTGGGCGTGAGTGAGCGTGGTCGCGTCGAGGGCGTCCGTATCGACGCAGTCGGCGGCGAGAGAGTCGAGGTCGACCGACTCGCGGTCGGCCTCGTCAGGCGCCGCCGGGTTCGAGTTTCCCGCGTCACCTCCGTCTTCGACTGCGGCGCGAATCTCCTCGACCGTGTCGGTCGGGTCGATAGTGGACTCGCCGTTTTCCTCGATGTCGTGGAGGATTTCCACGATGAGGTCCATCCCGTCGAAGACGAGGTCCATCCGTTCCGCCGTCACGTCGAGTCGCTCGTGGCGAATCTCGTCGAGGAGGTCCTCGACGGCGTGGGCGACGGTCGCGGCGTTGTCGAAGCCCATCGCGCCGAAGTTCCCCTTCAGCGTGTGGGCCTGCCGGAAGATGTCGTCGATGGCCTCGGTGTCGTCCGGGTTCGACTCCAGCGACAACAGCGAGTTGTTCAACTGCGTGATGCTCTCTTCGCTCTCGGTGATGAATGCTTGGTAGAGTTCTTCGTCCATGGTCAGGTAGTGAGCCCGCTGAGTGCTTCGTCTGCGATTCGCCCGTCGGCCGAGACGGTGTCGACACAGCCGGCCTCGATGGCCCGCTTCGGCATTCCGAAGATCGCGGAGGTCGCTTCGTCTTGTGCGACCGTGTGGCCGCCCGCCCGCTTGATTCGGGTCATCCCCTCGACGCCGTCGCGGCCCATGCCGGTGAGGAGCACGCCGGCCAGCGGCGCGTCGACCGTCTCCGCGGCCGACGCCATCGTGAGGTCGATAGCCGGTTTGACGCCGTGAAGCGGCTCGTCGTCGGAGAGTTCGAGCCGGAGGCGTCCGGCGCGGTCGCCGGTCACGAGGAGGTGCGAGCCGCCCGGCGCGATGCGAATCTGTCCGGGGCCGATTCGCTCGCCGTCGCTCGCCTCGCGGACCTCGTAGTCACACCGACCGTCGAGCCGCGCCGCGAAGCGCTTCGTGAAGCCGGCCGGCATGTGCTGGACGACCAGCACGCGGAGACCGGCCTCCTCGGGGAGCGCCGCGAGCAACCGCTCGACGACGTTCGGCCCGCCCGTGGACGCGCCGATAATCAGCGTCGAGCCCTCGGTCGGCAGCGACTCGGTCGACCTCGACCGCGACGGTGCCGACCCCGCGGTCGCCGCCGACTTCGGCTCCGCCTTCGGCGGACGAGAGCCCCTGCGCGTCGCCGAGAGGTCGACCGCCGCGGCGGACTGAATCTTCTCGACCAGTTCCCGCTTGACGCGGGGCATCTCGGAGGTGACTTCGCCGCCCGGTTTCGTCACGAAGTCGACCGCCCCCCGGTCGAGTGCCTCGAACGTCACGTCGGCGTCCTCCTCGGCGTGCGCCGAGAGCATGAGGACGGGCGTCGGACACTCCTCCATGATGGCCTCGACCGCGTCGAGCCCGTTCATCTCGGGCATCTCGATGTCCATCGTCACCACGTCGGGTCGGTTCGCCTCGACCACCGAAATCGCCTCGCGGCCGTCGGCTGCCTCGGCGACGACCTCGACGTCCGCGTCCTCGAGGAGCGTGCGAATCAGCGTCCGCATGAACCGCGAGTCGTCGACGACGACCGCGCGAGTCGGGTCCGCGCCGGCGGACGCGCTCATCGTCCCCACCCGGCGGTTCCGGGTCGGCGGGAACTCGACGACGCCGAGTGGCCCCCCCGCCGAGGGCTTGGTGGCTTCGTTAGTGTGCCGTTTCGTTGACCGCTCATCTACCTCCGTGGTTCGGAAATCGGGTATATAAACACTCGGCGAGGATAATCACGGCTGATAATCGGGTACGTATCTTTATACGCTGAATCTCACCACTCTGAAGCAGACAGGTGGCGGCGGATGTCGCCGCCGGGGATGACCATGCGACAAGATGCAATCACGACCGAGATGAGCGCGGACGAGACCGACGCGGAGGACTCCGCCGAAGAAGTACAGGTGCTGGAATTCCAACTCGGCCCGGAGACGTACTGCGTCGATATCGAGTACGTGAGCGAAATCGTCGACAAGGGCCAGCTCACGGCGGTGCCGAACGCGCCGGACTACGTCGAGGGCGTGATGGACCTCCGCGGGCGGACCACGTCCATCATCAACCCGAAGTCGCTTCTCAGCATCGACGAGGAGGGCGAGTCGAAGCGCATCGTCATCTTCGACCCCAACAAGTTCGAAGACGAGGCGGCGACCGGCTGGCTCGTCGACGAGGTGTACCAGGTCGTGCGCGTCTCGATGGACGACGTGGAGGACCCGCCGCTCGAAAAAGACGACTCCATCGAGGGCGTCATCAAACGCGACGGCGACCTCGTCGTCTGGATTTCGCCGGTGCACGCCATCGAGTAGGGACGTTCTGCGACCGGCCCCGCTTTCGTTTTCGAGACCCTAATCGGCGAGCGACTGCTCTCCCGCCGCGACGCCCCGCCCGTCGGTGAGTAACACCACGACGAGCGAACAGCCCACGACGACGCCCGCGAGGCCGAACGCGGCGACGTAGCCGGCGGCGTCGGCGACGAACCCGCCGAGCGCCGAGCCGACCCCGCCGCCGAGGCTCGAAAGCGCCGTGTACGCGCCGAGGGCCTCCCCGCGAATCCGGTCGGGCGCGAGTCGCGTCACCATCCCGGTCGCCGTCACCGCGATGACCGCCCACGTGACGCCGATGACGAGGAACGTCGCGCCGAGCGTGACGAGCGCGGCGAGCGCCGCGAACTGCGTGCCGACGACCGCCACCGCCGGGAAGGCGAGTCCGCGGGTCGCCAGCGCCCCGGCCTGCAGGCGGCGGGGGTCGTGCCGCGCCGCGAACGCGCCGACCTTCGCGTAGCTCACCGCCGACCCGAGACTCGACAGGACGAACAGGACGAACACCTCGTCGGCGGTCCGGCCGGAGCCGACGAGGTACGCGGGCAGCGGTCCGAAGAAGACCGAGAAGCCGACGAAAAACAGCGTCGCGGCCGCGAGGTACCGGAGGAGCTCGGGACTCATCCGCGTCCGGAGGTCGTCGAGGTCGAGGCTCTGGAGCGCCCAGTAGAGCCGCGAAGGGCCGTACGGGACCGCGCGGACCGAACGCCCGACGAGGCCGCTTTGCCGGCGGATACTGGCCGAGATGTGGGCGAACCGTCGCGCCGATAGCGTCGAGCGCTCAGGGTACCAGACGCGGACGAGGACGGCACCGAGCGCGGCGGCGACCGCGGCCGCGACGAGGAACCGTCGCTGGACCGCGAGCGCGTCGAGGCCGAACAGCCGCGGGGCCAGCGCCGACCAGACCGCACCGACGACGAGGCCGCCGAGCCAGCCGTACCCCTGGTAGTGGTTGAGGACGCCGAAGCGACGGTCCCACTCCTTCGACGGGACGCCCTCGACGACGATGAGGTTCAACACCGGCGCGGCCGCGGCGACGACGAACCACAACAGGGCGTTGGCGACGAGGACCGCGGCCGGCGACGACACGGTGGCCGTGAGGAAGAGCGCGCCCGCGGTCGCCACGAGCGCGACGAGGATGAAGGGTCGCCTGCGCTTCGCGCGGGCGGCCAGTCGGCCCCAGAGCACCGCGCCCGGCGCGCCGGCGAAGGCGGCGGTCGCGGCGATGAGGCCGACGAACAGCGCGCTCGCTCCCAGTTCGATGGCGTACAGCGGGACGACGAGCGACGACGCGCCCACCGCGGCGTAGCCCAGCGCCCAGCCGAACAGCCATCGGTCGCGGTTCCCCGTCTTCGAACGCCCGTGTCGGTCGGTCACACGTCACGAGTCAAACCGGTGAAACAAAGTCGTTACTCCGCGAAGGCGCGCGAAAAGCAGGACATATATAGTCTGAACAAAATCCTCGGACAACCATGCTCGGGAGCGAACCACCACATACGGGGGGATGGTCGTGACGGACGACTCCTCTTCCTCCTCGTTCGTGCAGTACGGTATCGACGACAAACCACCCCTTCCAACCGCTCTCCTTCTCGGCGCCCAACACTACCTCACCATGGTGGGCGCGAACATCGCCGTCCCCCTCATCCTCGCCGGAGCCCTCGGCATGCCCGCCGACGTGATTCCGCGGTTCGTCGGGACGTTCTTCGTCGTCTCCGGCATCGCGACGCTGATGCAGACGACGTTCGGGAACCGCTACCCCATCGTGCAGGGCGCGCCCTTCTCGATGCTCGCGCCGGCGCTCGCCGTCATCGGCGTGGCGACGGCGACTGACCAGTCGGGCGTCGCGTGGCAGAGCGCGCTCCTGCAACTGCAGGGTGCGATTATCGTCGCGGCCGTCGTCGAGGTGTTCGTCGGCTACTTCGGCCTGCTCGGACGCCTTCGGAAGTTCATCTCGCCGGTCGTCATCGCGCCGACCATCGCGCTCATCGGGCTGTCGCTTTTCAATGCCCCGCAGGTCGCGTCGGCGACCAACAACTGGTGGCTCCTCGGCCTGACGCTCGCGCTCATCGTCCTGTTCTCGCAGTACCTCGACACCGCGCACCCGGCGTTCAAGCTGTTCCCGGTGCTGCTCGGCGTCATCGTCTCGTACGTCGTCGCCGCCGGCCTCTCGGTCGCGGGCGTCATCGCCCCCGGCGCGGCGGGCTACGTGAACCTCCAGACGGTCATCGAGGCCCCGGCGCTCATGCCCATCTACCCCCTGCAGTGGGGCTTCGCGGGCGGCGCGGGGACGACGACCGTCGCGCTCCCCGTCGTGGGCTCGGTCGCCTTCGGCATCCCGCAGTTCACCACCTCGTTCATCATCGGGATGCTCGCGGGCGTCGCGGCCTCGATGGTCGAGTCCTTCGGCGACTACCACGCCGTCGCCCGGCTCTCGGGCGTCGGCGCGCCCTCCGAGCGCCGCATCAACCACGGCATCGGCATGGAGGGCGTGATGAACGTCTTCTCGGCCGTCATGGGCGGTAGCGGCTCGACCTCCTACTCCGAGAACATCGGCGCAATCGGTCTCACGGGCGTGGCCTCCCGCTACGTCGTGCAGGTCGGTGCCGTCGTGATGCTCATCATGGGCTTCGTCGGCTACTTCGGCCAACTCATCGCGACGATACCCGACCCCATCGTCGGTGGCCTCTACGTCGCCATGTTCGGCCAAATCGTCGCCGTTGGCCTCTCGAACCTGAAGTACGTCGACCTCGATTCATCCCGTAACGTGTTCATCGTCGGCGTCGCCATGTTCGCCGGCCTCGCCGTCCCCGCCTACATGGGCAACGTCGGGAGCGCGGCGGCGTTCCGCGAGGGGATGCGGCAGGTCGCGCTCGTCGGCCCCGTCCTCGGAACCCAACTCGTCGCCGACACCGTCTTCGTCATCGGTTCGACCGGTATGGCGGTTGGCGGCCTCATCGCCTTCTTCTTCGACAACACCATCGCGGGGACCCGCGCCGAGCGCGGCCTCGAAGAGTGGGAAGACACCGTCGAAGACGACGGCGACTTCGAGTCGGCGCTGGACCGCTTCCGCGGCGACGAGTCGGCGACGGCCGACTGAAGCGGGCGCCGCGAGTCCTTTTTGTCCCGCGTGAAATCGGGTTCTCTGCGATAACCAGGCAGGTCTACTCTGGCCAGTCCTACAGCCACACCTTCGAGACGGCCGGCGAACACGCGTACTACTGCGTGCCCCACGAGGCCGACGGCATGACGGGCACTATCGTCGTCGAAGAGTAAAATCGTCGTCGAGGAGCACGCTCAGCTCTCGTCGCGGCCGGTCCGCCCGAGCGCGACGAGCACGAGGTAGCCGACGAACCCGGCGGCGAACAGCAAGACCGGAATCGCGAAGGGACCGAACGTCTCGATGAGTCCGTCCACGGGACCGAGTTGGAGCATATCCGAGCCACGGCCGCGCCGCGGTTAACGTTCCCGGCGAGGGTCGCCCCGGAGCGTCCACGGCGGGCCGCTCCGGGCGCTCACTCGTCGTCGGCGCTGTCGTCTTCGTCCGCTTCCGCTTCCACGTCCGCGTCCGCGTCCGCGACTTCGTCGGCCATCCCCTCGCCGGTCGCCTCTCGGGCGCGAGCGGGGTGCCGGACACCGCCGTTCGAGAGTCCGGCCGCGGGCGACTGCCGGGTCGCCTCGGTGTCGGCCGAGTGGACGTGCACGTCCCGCTGGGGGAACGGTATCCCGATGCCCGCGTCGTTGAGGCGCTTGTATATCTCGCGGTTGAGGTTGTGCGTCGCCTTCCCGCGCTTGAGCGGGCTGTTGACCCAACAGACGAGTTCGTACTCCAGCGCGTCGGGGCCGAACCGGCGGAACCGCGGCCGCGGGCGGGGGCTGTCGAGGACCAACGGCTCGTCGAGGGCGATATCGGTCAGGAGCTCTTCGAGTTCGTCCACGTCGGTGCCGTAGGCGACGCCGACCGGGACTTTCAGCCGACGCCGCCGGTTCGGCGCGGACTCGTTGATGATTTTCGCGGCGTTGAGCACCGAGTTCGGAACCGTCACGAGCAGTTCGTCGCGGGTGAGAAGCGTGGTCGAGCGGATGCCGACCTTGACGACGGTGCCCGCCTCGCCGGAGTCGAGGACGACGTAGTCGCCGATTTTGTAGGTGTCGTCGAAGTACAGCGCGATGCCGCCGAAGAAGTTGGCGACGGTGTCTTTGGCGGCGAAGCCGACGGCGATGCCGGCGATGCCCGCGCCGGCGAAAAGCGGCGTGATTTCGATGCCCCAGATGTACAAGAGCGCGCCGATAGTGCCGACGGAGACGACGATGGTCCAGACGTTCGAGAAGACGGGCGCGAAGTCGTAGCGACTGCCCTTGTCTTTGACCGCGTCGACGAGGCGGTTGACGAGGCGGTTGAGCGCCCACGCCCAGACGACGATGCCGACGGACAGCGACGGCAGGCCGAAGAAGTCGTTGAGCGTCGCCGCGTCGACGACGAGCGCCTCGGCGACCGCCGGGGCTCTCGAAAACAGGAAGATGCCGGTCAACGAGACGGTGACGACGATGGGCCACCGAAGCTCTTGGACGACGATGTTGTCGAGCGAGGTCTCGGTTCGGCTGGTGTACTGAAACAGGAGGCGGATGACCACCATCTCCATGACGAACGCGCCGCCGACCGAGATGAGAAGCACGAGGGCCGTCACCTCAAGCGCCGACAGGCCCGAGAGAAACGACGAGAGGTGTTGGCTCATGCGACAAAAATCGCGGCCACCGGGGATAACGATTGCTCCCCTGACGGTCGCGGAGGCCGAAAGGTTTTGTTCGCCGCGGGCGCGAGGGCACACCAGATGTACCGATTCGGTCACTGGGGCGTCTCGCTCCTCGTGTTCGCCCCGCTCGGCTTCGCACTCGTGCAGGCCGGCCGTCCCGAACTCGCCTTCGTCGCCGGCGCGGCGATGTGTTGGCTGGCGATGCTCCCCGACTACGACATGCGCGTCCCCGGTATCTCCCACCGCGGGCCGACCCACACCGTCCTCTTTGCCGCCCTCGTCGGCGGCGTCGGCGGCGGTGGCGCGTACCTCCTCGCCAGCAACGCGGGCCAACCCGAGGCCGCGGCGACGGCGCTCGGCGCGTTCGGCTTCGCCGTGGGCGCGCTCACCATCCTCGCACACCTCTTGGCCGACGTGCTCACGCCGGCCGGCATCCGCCCCCTGTGGCCGCTTTCGTCCCGGAAGTTCACGCTCTCGCTGTGGACCGCGGACAACACCGTCGCCAACTACGGCCTGTTCGCCGTCGGCGTGTTCGCGGTGGCCGCGGCGGCGTACCTCTCGGTCGCGCTCTGAGCGCCCCCGAAGTCGGGACGGCGAGCACCCCTCGAACCTGAGGAATCGTTAAGGTCTATCCGAGAGACCGGAGACGCATGGACGACGACGCTATGCGCCGGTTCCCGGTGCCCGACCGCGACGACCTCCCGGACGACCTGCGCGAGCGCATCGACGACGAGACCGAGCGCGCCGGCTTCACGCCGAACGTCTTCGCCGCCTTCGCGTACAAGCCCTCGCACTTCCGCCCCTTTTTCGAGTACCACGACGCCCTCGTCGAGGACACCGACCTCGAACGCCACGAGGTGGAGATGATAATCGTGGCCGTCTCCGGCGTCAACCACTGTCACTACTGCAACGTCGCCCACGGGGCGCTGGTCCGCATCTACGCGAAAGACCCGCTGCTCGCGGACCAACTGGTCGCCAACTACCGCACCGCCGATATCCCCGAGAAACACAAGACGATGCTGGACGTGGCGGTCAAACTCACCGAGTCGCCCGTCGAGGTCGGCGAGGACGACCTGCAGCGACTCCGCGACGCCGGCTTCTCCGAGGAGGCGATATGGGACATCGGCGCGGTCACGGCCTTCTTCAACCTCAGCAACCGCATGGCGATGTTCGCGGATATGCGACCGAACGAGGAGTTCCACACGCTCGGCCGAGAGCCGCGCGACGACTGACTCGTGAGAGAGTAAACAGTACCACGGTCAGTGGTAGCAATCGGCGGAATCCTTATGCCGCCGACCGATGAGTTTCGACACGCAATGGCGAAAGGTAAGGTTGCATTCTTCAAGTCCTCCGGCGGATACGGCTTCATCGAGACCGAAGACCACGACGACGACGTGTTCTTCCACATGGAGGACATCGAGGGCCCCGACCTCGAAGAGGGTCAGGAAGTGGAGTTCGACATCGAGGAGGCCGACAAAGGCCCGCGGGCGACGAACGTCACGCGACTCTGAGTCCGACGCGTTCCGACCGGCGATGACTCGATAGCAAACAGCGTTCTGCATTATCACCCGCCGAGCCGCGGCGCTCGCGCCCCGCGGTCGCCGGTTTCAGGTGGGTCGTGGCCGCTCCTCGCACTCTCTCAGAGCGTCCCCGCCCGGCCCATCCGCCGAATCTCGTCGGCCCGCGCCCGGATGGCGTCCCACTCCTCGTCGTCCTTCCGGTCGACGTGAGAGTACATGAGCCCCATCCGGCCCGTCCCCCGGAGACGTTCTTCGTTTTCCTTCAGGAAGTCCCAGTAGAGCGCGTTGAACGGGCAGGCGTTCTCGCCGGTCGTCTTCGACACCGCGTAGGGACACGACGAGCAGTAGTCGGACATCTTGTTCACGTAGTTCCCCGACGAGGCGTAGGGCTTCGACGAGAGCACGTCGGTGGCGAACGACCCCATGGCGACCACGTTCGGCGTCGTCACCCAGTGGTACGCGTCGACGAAACCGAGATGGAACCAGCGGTCGAGTTCCGCCGGGTCGACGCCGTAGACGAGCGCGAAGTTCGAAAGCACCATCAGGCGCTCGATGTGGTGGGCGTAGCCGCGGTCGCGGACGTGGCCCACGGCCTCTGAGAGACAGCGCATGTCCGTCTCGCCGGTCCAGTAGGCCTCCGGGAGCGGTTCGGTCTGGTCGAGTTGGTTCGCTTCGGCCAACTCGGGCATCGACCGCCGGTAGACGTGCCGCACGAACTCCCGCCAGCCGAGGACCTGCCGGACGAACCCCTCGGCGCTGTTGAGCGGGGCGTCGCCCGCCTCGTAGGCCTCCTCGACCGCCTCGACCGCCTCGCGCGGGTGGAGCAGGCCGAGGTTGATGGCCGCCGACAGCAGGGAGTGACAGAGCGCCCACTCGCCGTCGACCATCGCGTCTTGATACGGGCCGAACTCGGGGAGGCGGACCTCGACGAAGTGCGACAGCGCCTGTCTCGCCTCCTCGCGGGTCACCGGCCAGACGAACGGCTCGGGCGACCCCCACGCGTCGGGGTAGCGCTCGCGGACGAACTCGATGACCTCGCGCGTCGTCTCGTCCGGGTCGAACCGCGGCGTCTCGGGCGGTGTCCACCCCTCCGGCGGCGTCTCGCGGTTCTGGTCGTCGTAGTTCCACTCGCCGCCGACGGGGTCGTCGCCGTCCATCAGGACGCCCGTCTTCCGGCGGACGTGCCGGTACCAGTGTTCCTGTCGGTAGGTGTCGGCGTCGCCGGCCCAGTCGTCGAAGTCGGCGGGCGTCGTGAGAAACAGGTCGTTCTCGACGAGCGTGAGCGACCCGCCGCGGGCGGCGACGAGTTCCCGAAGCCGCTCGCCCGCCCTGTGGGTCGGCGGGTCCATCACGACGAGGTCGTCGCCGGGCGCGGCGTCGAAGTAGCGGTCGAGTCCCTCGCCGAACGTCTCGGCTTCGACGTACGTCACCTCGTAGCCGCGCTCGCGGAGGTCGTCGCGGAAGTGCCGCATCGCCGAGAAGACGAGCGCGAGCTTCTGGGGGTGGTACGGCAGTCGGTCGCCGAAGGCGTGCGCCTCTATCATCAGCACGCGGTCGTCGGACTGGAGCGGCGCGGCCGACGGGTCGAGTTGGTCGCCGAGGACCCAGACGGTCATAGGCGTCCCTTCGGCGGCGGAGAAAAGAGCGTGTCGGCCAGTCGATGGGTCAGCGACGCGAGCCCGGTTGCGGGTCGACGTGCGCGGGCGCGAGCAAGTCCTCGATCGGCTGGTCGTCGAGCCACGACAGCAGGTGGACGAGCTGGTCGGTCGCGGCCTCGAACAGTTCCTCGCCGGCCTCGGGCGACGCGTCGGTCTGGTCGCCGAAGACGCCGTTTTCGGAGTTCTCGATGGCGTCGTAGAACGTCCGAGCGCCGTGTTCGCGGAGGTGGTCGTCGCTCAGATCCACGACGCCGCCGTCGCGGGCCGAGTCGAGTTCGCCCTCGCGGACGAGGTCGCGGGCGATGTGCAGTATCATCGAGGTCTCCTTCGGCCCGCCGTGGGGGCCGGGGTGGTCGAACAGGTCGGTCACGAGGTCCGGAATCGACTCGTCCCACATCCACTCGATAGCGTACATGGTGCCGTCGTCGCGGAGGCGGCGGCCGACCTCCCGGAGGTGCTGGACGTTGCCGCCGTGGGCGTTGACGAACACGACCCGGTCGATGCCGTGGTACGCGAGGTTGCGCGTCATCGACTCCACGTAGTCGCGGAACTGCGGCGCGTCCACCCACATCGTCCCGTGGAACTGGCGGTGATGGGGGCTGACGCCCACGTTGACGGTCGGCGTACAGAGGTAGCCGGTCCGGTCGGCCGCCTCGCGGGCCAACGCCTCCGCGATGAGGTGGTCGGTGGCGAGCGGGAGGTGCGGGCCGTGCTGTTCCGTCGAGCCGAGGGGGACGACCGCGAGCGACGATTCGGCCACGTAGTCGCCGAGTTCGGGCCACGTCTGGTCCGCGATGTACATGGGCGTCACCAAGCGACGACGCCTAAAGAAAGGTGACAAAGGGGAAATGGGTTCCCCGGGAGACGCGGCTCAGTCCCGCTCTTGTGACCGCAGTTCGATGCGGCGAATCTTCCCCGAGGAGGTTTTCGGCAGTTCCGCGACGAACTCGATTTCGCGCGGATACTTGTACGGGGCCGTCTGCGCTTTCATGAACGACTGGAGTTCGTCGACGAGGTCGTCAGAGCCCTCGTAGCCGTCGGTGAGGACGACGAACGCCTTGACGATGCTGCCGCGTTCCTCGTGGGGGCTGGCGACCGCGGCGGCCTCGGCGACCGCCTCGTGGGAGACGAGCGCGTCTTCGACCTCGAAGGGGCCGATGCGGTAGCCCGCCGAGATGATGATGTCGTCGGCGCGGCCCTCGAAGAAGAAGTAGCCGTCCTCGTCGCGGGAGGCGAGGTCGCCGGTGCGGTAGTAGTCGCCCGAGAACGTCTTCTCGTCGAGGTTCGGCTTCTCGTAGTAGCCGTCGAAGATACCGGGACAGCCGACCGGGACGGCGATTTCGCCGATTTCGTCGACGCCGACCTCCTCCTCGTTCTCGTCGATGATGGTCGTGCCGAGGCCGGGCGTCGGCTTGCCCATGCTGCCGGGTTTCACGTCGATGCCGGGGTAGTTCGTGAGGAGCGCGACCGTCTCGGTCTGGCCGTAGCCGTCTCGCGGGATGACGTCGAACGCCTCGCGGAACGCCTCGATGGGTTCGCGGTTGAGCGGTTCGCCCGCCGACAGCGCCTCTTTCAGTCGGAGGTCGTACGAGCCGAGGTCGCGCTGGGCGAACATCCGGTACTGGGTCGGGACGGCACAGAGGCGGGTGACGCCCTCCTCTTCCATGATGTCGAGAAACGTGTCCGGTTCGAAGTCGCCGCGGTAGACGAACTGGGTCGCGCCGGTCGTCAGGCCGACGCCGACGGGGCTCCAGAACCACTTGGCCCAGCCGGTGCCGGTCGTCGCCCAGAGCAGTTCGTCCGAGAGGTCGTCGTCGGCCGTGACGCCCCACCAGTAGGGGGCGTTGACGAGTTCGAAACAGCGCATCCAGCGGTGGCGGTGGCGGACCGGCTTGGGCTGGCCGGTCGTCCCCGACGTGTAGTTGATGGACATCGGGTCTTCGGCCCGGAGGTCGGGGCCGTCGTGCGCGGTGGACTCGTCGGCGACGAGGTTCGAAAACGAGGTCCAGCCGTCGGCGTCGCCGCCGAGGACGACGAAGTTCGAAAGCGGCGTCTCGTCGCGCACCTCGTCGACCATGCCGACGAGGGACTCGTGGACGACGGCCGTCGTCGCCTCGCAGTCGTTCGCGCGGAACGCGATGTCCTTGGGTTTGAGCATCGAGGAACTGGGGACGAGCAGCGCGCCGCGCTTGAGCGCGCCGAGTTGGACGGCGAACACGTCGGGGTCGCGGGGGAGGAGATGGATGAGTCGGTCGCCCTTCCCGACGCCCATAGATTCGAGCGCGTTGGCGAAGCGGTTCATGTCGTCGCGGAGGTCGCCGTAGGTCCGCTCCGCGCGGCCGCCGTCGGCGTCGCGGAACTTCAGGGCGACGCGGTCGCCGAAGGCGTCGGCGTGCGATTCGATGACCGCGGGGATGTTGTACTCCTCGGGGATGTCCCACTCGAACGATTCCGACTCGGCCTCGTACTCGACTGCCATGGCTCGACAGACAGAACAGACCATAATAATTGTTCGTCTGGATTGTGCGAGAGCGCCGCGCCGTCAGGCCATCGGCGAGCCTTCCTGCGGGCCCTCGTCGGGCGCGCTCACGCTCTCGTCGCCGTCGTTGGCGGACTCCCCGCGGAGCGCCAGCGCGAACGCGCCGAGACCGACGAGGAGGACGACGAACTCGAGGACGCCCCCGAGGGGGACGAAGTCGAGCACGGCGAGGACGAACAGGCCGGCGAACAGCGCGACCCAGCGGTTGTCGTAGTCCGCGAGCGACAGGAGCCACGTCCCGAGGACGAGCGCGCCGTAGATGCCCGCGACCCAGAGGGCGAGCAGGAAGCCGACCCCACCGGCCAGCGAGAGCGGGATGCCCACGATGGTCAACAGCAGGAGCAGCAGGACGATGGGCACCGCGACGATGGCGAGGAGACCGACACCGCCGCTGCGAACGGCTTTCTTCGTCCCGAGGCCCGTCACGCGGCGGGCGAAGTCGGGAGCGACGAGGACGATAATCGCGCCGACGACGAAGTTGGCGAGCAGCCAGTAGCCCGAGACCACCCAGTCGGGGATGACCGGGCCTTCGAACTGGCCGAACTGGAACGGCGTCCCGGCGACGACGGGGGTGGCGACCACGAGGCCGTCCACCTGCCGCACGCCGCTGTCGACGGCGGCCGCGGAGTCGACGGTCGCGGTCGCCGCGTCGTATTCGAGCGAGCCGCCGACCCGAGCGGTCGGGCCGACCGCAAGTTCGTTGGCACCGACGCGGACGGTTCCGGCAACCGCGCCATCGAGTTGGACGGTGTCGCCCGCGGCGTCTAACGACCCGCCGACGTCGGCGGTGTCGCGGACGAACACCGCGCCGCCAGCGAGACTCACGTCGCCGCCGACGGTCCCTTCGAGGGTCACGGAGCCCGCGACCGCATCGAGATTACCGTTGATGACGCCCGTCTCCGCCACGAGGACGGTCCCGGCCGTCGCCGACACGTCGCCGGTTACCGTCCCGGCGATGACGACCGTGCCGCCGACCGCGTCGAGGTCGCCGTCGAAGGTCTCGCCCTCGTCGACGACGACGGCACCGCCAGCCGCTGGCCCTTGTTGTGCGACCGCAACGCCCGCGAGCGACCCCACTACGAGGAGGCTCAGGAGGACTGCGGCCAGTTGGTTGGTTGTGAACATCGGAATCACCGAGGCTACGCCTCGGGTCACTGATACGACTCCGGGAAGCATAAACCGAGAGAGACGGTTTCAAACGCCGAGAAACGGCCGTTTGGGCCGACTGTCTCGGCTCGCTGACCGGCCGGGCGATTCCGCGGACCTCCCCAGACAGTCGGCGGATTTCCCGCCGCGGCTACCGCTTGGTCCATCTTTTTGCCGACTCGCGGGGATGTTCGCACATGGAGTACACGACGCTCGGAGACACCGGCATGGAGGTCTCCCGCATCTGTCTCGGCTGTATGAGCTTCGGCACGCCGGAGTGGCGCGAGTGGGTCTTAGAGGAGGAGGCGGGCCTCGAACTGGTCGACCGCGCCATCGAACTCGGTATCAACTTCTTCGACACCGCGAACATGTACTCGAACGGCGAGTCCGAGCGCGTCCTCGGGAAGGCGCTGGAGGGCCGCCGCGACGAGGCCGTCGTCGCCTCGAAGGTGTACTTCCAGATGGACGAAAACGACCCGAACTCCGGCGGTCTCTCGCGGAAGGCCATCGAGCAGGAACTCGACAACTCGCTTTCCCGCCTCGGGATGGACAGCCTCGACCTGCTGCAGATTCACCGCTACGATTACGACACGCCCATCGAGACGACGATGCGGGCGCTCGACGACGCGGTCCGCCGCGGCAAGACCCGCTACGTCGGCGCGTCGTCGATGTGGGCCCATCAGTTCGCCGAGGCGCAGTACACCGCCGACTCGCTCGGGCTGGACCGCTTCGCTACGATGCAGAACCACTACAACCTGCTCTACCGCGAGGAGGAACGCGAGATGCTCCCCCTCTGCGAGAAGCAGGGCGTCGGCGTCATGCCGTGGTCGCCGCTCGCCCGCGGCTACCTCACCCGCCCCCACGAGGAGTTCGAGGCGACGACCCGCGGCCAGACCGACGAACACGCCAAGGGCCACCCGTACTTCGAGGGCGGCGGCCGCGAGGTGAACGAGCGCGTCGAGGAACTCGCCGACGAGAAAGGCGTCAAGATGGCGCAGCTCGCGCTCTCGTGGGTGCTCCACAAGGACTGGGTGGACGCGCCCATCGTCGGCACGAGCAGTATCGAACACCTCGAAGACGCGGTCGAGGCCCTCGACATCAAGCTCTCGGCCTCCGACATCGACTACCTCGAAGAACCCTACCAGCCGGTCCGCGTCTCCGGACACGACTAAGGCTAAGGGAAACAGCCTTGAGCGCCCGCCGAGAGAGTCGGCCGTGCACGGGACACTCGCTCGAATCGCCCGCGACGAGCCGGAGACGGCGATTCTCGGTGTCGAGTCGCTCCTCGCGGCCGCCGTCCTCCTCGGCGTCGCGCTGACGCTCGTCTCGCCGCTCGCGTCGTCGCTCCCGCTCGCCGATGTCGGCTTCGGGCTCGCGGCCGCCGCGACGCTTTTGCTCACGGCCGTCTCGCTTCTGGCCGCGTCGCGGCGAATCGCTCTCCTCCTCACCGGCCGCGGCGGCCTGCGAATCGAGACGTTCTGGCGGCTCCTCGAACTGCTGCTCGCGTTCCTCGTCGCCGGTATCGTCGCGTTCGCGGTCCAACTCGGCGAGTTTGCGGCGACTGTCCCCGACCCGCGGGGCGGTGGCGTCTTCGTCGGCCTGTTCTTGGCGTTCGTCCTCGCGGGCGTCGGCCTCGCCGTCGTCGTCTGCCTCCGCGGGATGTGGCTCGTCGTGAACGCCGAACTTCAGTCGGCGCTCGACGGCGTCTGAGTCGCGTCGATGCCGTCGAGTCGCTTCACCGCCCGGAGCGCGACGATGGCGATAGCGACCTCGGCGAAGCCGACGACGAGGAACGACGGGAGGTAGCCGACCGCGTCGGCGACGACGCCCCCGATGAGGAAGCCGGCGAGGAAGCCGAGACTCCCGAAGACGTTGAAGCCGCCGAGGGCCGCCCCGCGCTCGCCCGACTCGGCGAGGTCGGTCACGAGCGCCATCGTCGCGGGCGCGACGAGCGCGCCGAAGACGCCGACGACGACCATCAGGGCGGCCGCGAGTTCGAAGGCCGGAGCGACGCCGACGGCGACGATTGCGACGCCGTAGAGCATCGACCCCGCGACGACGGGGACGAACCGGCCGATGCGGTCGGACAGCGAGCCGAGGGGGTACTGCAGGAGCGCGAAGGGGACGAAAAAGAGCGCGAGCACCCCGCCGGCGACGGCGGCGTTCACGCCGAACGCCTCGCGGAAGTAGTACACTCCGACGAGGGCGAAGAAGCCGGCGGTCATGCGGTCGATGAATCCGAAGGCGTACGGGACCGCGAACGCCGGTCGCGAGGCGAGTTTTCGGAGGACGACACCGACGCCGACGCGGGTCGAGTCGGGCGTCCGGTCGGTGACGGTCGTGACGAGAAGGGCGACGGCGGTGAGCGACGCGGCGGACGCGTACAGTGGCGCGAGCGGGTCGATGGTGGTGAGTTGGCCGCCGACGACCGAGCCGAGCGCCGCGCCGAGGCCGATGGCGATGCCCGCCGCGCCCATGTTTCGGCCGTTGCCTCCCGAGAGGTCCGCGAGCATCGTAATCGACAGCGAGAACGCGCCGATAGTCATCGCGCCGCCGACGAAGCGGACGGCGAGGACCGCGCCGAAGGTCGCGTCGAGCCACGGGACCGTGGCGAGCGCGATGAGCGCGACGTAGCTGGCCGCGCCCCCGAGCGCGCCCGCGACGATGAGCCACGTCCGTCGGCCGAGCGTGTCCGAGAGCGCGCCCCAGACGCTGGAGAAGGCGACGAACGAGGCGAACTCGGCGACGAGAAACAGCATCCCCGCCGAGAGGTCGTACTCCCCCTGCCCGCCGCCGAGGGCGGTCACGAGGTCGGAGACGCCGGGGTAGAGGAGGACCTGCGAGACGAGGACGCCCCAGACGGCGAGGGCGAGTGTCGCGCGTTCGCGGCGCGTCGAGTCCATACGGGGTCGGTCGGCCCGGACGAAAATAGCCCTGTCCTTGTTCGATTCGGTTGCCGTTACCCGAGACGAACGGGGTCGAATTCGAGGAAGGCCGTCTCGTAGCCCTCGTGACGGGCGACCTGTGGCGGCACGTCAACCGTGAGGTCCGCGGTCGCATCGTCGGCGGCGAGCCCCGGAACCGACGCGCCATAGTGGAAGCCGAGGTCGGCGTCGAGGCCGGGTTCGAGTCGGCCGTCGAAGCGGGTCGCCCCGCCAGACCCACCGGACGCGACGGTCGCGGTGAGTCCCAGTCGCGGGACGAGCAGGCGGTTGTAGGGTGTCTGCGGCGAGACGGCGAGGTACGGGTCGTCGCCGAAGCGGTCGGCGTCGAGGACGGTGCCGACGAGTCGGAGGCTTCCCGTCGTCGCCTCCCCGAGCGCCGTCCCCGGAAGCGTCTCGGGAGCGCAACCGAGCGGAAGCCCGTCCATCTCCATCGGCTTGACCGCGCCGGGGTCGCCCTGCTGGTCGTCGAGCATCGTGTACGGGATGTCGTCGCGGTCGCGGCTACTGTACTCGAAGTCGAGCGTCGCGGTCGCGGGCGACTCGAACCGGCCGGCGAGGTCGCCGAACAGGCGCAGAGAGGGCGCGCCCACGTCCACCGTCACCTCGTAGCTCCCGTCGCCGTCGAGGCCGAAGTTCGAGCCGTAGTGAAAGCCCATCCGCTGGGAGAGCATCGCGTAGACGACCTCCTCGCTCACGAGGTCGCCGTCGCGGGCGATTTCGAGCGAGAGGCCGGTGTCGGGGACGACGACGCCAGTCTCGGCGTCCCAGACGGCGGCCATGAGATGCACGTCGTCGCCGGCCCCGACCGACAGTTTCGACGTGTCGAAGCCGTCGCTCTCGTCGGACATGACCCAGAACCGGTGGGGATAGCTGTAGAAGACGCCCACGCGGAGGTCGCCGGCGTCCGCGCTCCCGACCATGCGCATCCCCTCGGTGTGGGTCGGGACGTACACCTCGTCGGGGCGGTTCGAGACGACCGGCGGTTCGTTCGAGGTGTAGAGCCGACCGAGTTCGGCGAGACAGCCGGAGAGGCCCGCGGCCGCGACGGTCCCGCTCGCCGCGAGGAAGCGACGCCGACTCGTCATGCCTCCCGGAGCGCGGTGAGGTCGTCGATGAGCGTCTGTTCGTCCGGTTGGTTGCCGCGGTAGGTCCGCTCGACGTAGCCGTCGCCGTTGACGAGCGAGACGAGGCCGAGGTGAGTGAACATGTAGTTGCCCTCGTCGTTCGGCTCGTTCTTCTGGAAGAAGACGCCGAACTGGTCTTCGACGACGGATTTCGCCTCGGCCTCGTCGGCGGGCCGGAGGAAGTGCCAGTTGCCCGCGTCCATGTCCACGTTCATCTGGTCGGCCTCCGCGCGGAAGGCGTCGGCGTCGTCGCGGGCGGGGTCGAACGTGATGGGGTAGAACGACACCTCGTCGGCGTAGCCCTCGCTGACCGAGTGAATCTGGACCTCGCGGAGCGCGCTGATGAGGACCGGACAGACGGTCATGCAGTTGGTGAAAAAGTACGTGTGGAAGTGCGGCACGTCGATGTCGCGGACCGACACCTCGCTTCCCGCGATGGGGTCCGAAAGCGTCACGTCGGGAACCTGCTGGCCCCACGCCGGGTAGGGGAGGTCCTCACTGGACACGTCGTTCTCGCGGTCGGGCTTCGACAGCGAGACGTTCGGATTGGCGTCGCCGCCGCCGAGACAGCCAGCGAGACCGAGCGCCGCGCCCGCCCCGGCGGCGCGGAGATACGTGCGTCGTTTCATTACCCTCGCTAGCGGCCCGATACTCAAATGCCGTTTGGTGTGCGTTTCGAACGCCAGCGCGCGTGTTCTCGTCCCGCACGACCGACGCGAAATCTTCGACGCACACACCAGAACGGACTTCCCCGCGAGGTCCCTAGCCGGGCGTATGTTCGACGGGTCTCCGTCCCGCCGGGAGTTCCTGAAGGCCGCGGTCGCCGTCGGCGGCGCGGCGGCGCTCTCCGCCTGCCTCGACAGGGCACCGGACGACCCTGTCCCGGCGGGAACCGACGCGTTCGAGACGCTCCCGAGTCGGCAGCACGCGTGGAACGAGTTCTGCCGGGAAGACGACCACGGCAACGTCGAGATTCCCCGCCATCAAGTGCTTCTCTATCTCGACCTCGACGGTGAGGGGCCGCCCGACGAGGCCGACCGCGAGACCGTCGAGAGCGCCTTCCGGGTCCTCGACCGCGCCTACGAGCGGAGCCACGAGGGCGTCATCTGGTCGGCCGCCTACTCGCCGCGGTACTTCGACCGCTTCGACGACCCGCTTCCCGACAGTGTGGACCTGCCCGAACCGCGGGCGCTGTCGCCCTTCGAAACGCCCGAGTTCGACCGGCAGGACGCGCTCGTCCACCTCGCGTCCGACCGCGCCGACGCAGTTCTCGAAGCCGAACAAGCGCTTCTCGGCGAGACCGACGAGGCCAACGGCGTCGCCGTCGATGCCGACCTCTCGGGCGTCTTCTCGGTCGCCTCCCGGCGGACGGGGTTCGTCGGGGCCGGACTCCCGGCGGAACACCAGTCCGACCTGAACGGTATCCCCGACGGGAACCCCGTCCCCGAGGCGTCGCCGCTGTTCATGGGGTTCAAAGCGGGGTTCGCCAAGAATCAGGCCACGGAGGAGTACGTCACCATCGACGAGGGGCCGTTCGCGGGTGCGACCACGAAGCACGTGGCGAACGTCCGCCAGCGCCTCTCGGACTGGTACGACGAGGAAGACCGCTACCATCGGGTCATGAAACTGTTTTCGCCCGCCCACGCCGAGCAGAACCTCGTCGAAGGCGTCGGCGACAACCTCGGCGACGACAGCGGTATCGACGCGATGCTGGACCGCCTCCGCGACGACGCCTTCGAGTTCGGGCACGTCGGCCACGCCCAGAAGGCCGCCCGCGCCAACCGCGACGAGGAAGGGAACGTCAGACTCCTCCGCAGGCACTTCGAGTCGGCCGACGACGGCGTGGCGAGCCTGCACTTCCCGTCGCTCCAGCGCGGCATCTCGGCGTTCGAGGAGGTCCGCGAGGCGATGAACGGAACCGACCTGACCGACGTGCCGACCGTCCGCCAGCGCGTCAACAACGGCATTTTAGAGTACATCTTCGTCAAGCGCCGCGGCAACTTCCTCGTGCCGCCGCGGGAGATTCGGTCGTTACCGACGCCGACCGGCGAGGTGCCGGGATTGGACGGCTGAGTCGGCCGCCGCGAGCTATCGGGCAGCCGACCGCCCGCGCCCTCAGACGTGTCCCAAGAACGACAGCGCCAGCCAAATCTGCCAGAGGCCGGCCAGTATCATCACGACCGCGGCGGCTTTCTGGACCGAGCCGACGTAGCCCGATAGCGACCGGATTCGGTCGCCGCCGAGCGCGGCCGCGACGGTCACGAGAGCGAGCGGGAGCGCCGCGGCCGCGGCGTAGGCCCCGAGCGAGACGACCGCCTGCGCGGTCGGGAGCGCGAGCGACTGGGTGACCACGCCGAGGAAAATCGGGACGACACAGCCGGCGGCAGCGAGGCCGTACACCCCGCCGAAGACGGCGAAGCCGGTCACGGACGACCGGTACTCCGGGAGGACGACGTGGAGGCTCGGCGCGCGCCCGGTGAACATGAGGACGCCGAAGCCGACGAGCGCCGCGCCGACGAGCGGTTCGAGGAGCGCGAGGTGCGAGGCGATTCGGCCGCCGACGACCGCGAGCGCGCTCCCGATAGCCCCGAGGACGACCAGCGCGGCGAGCGACGCGACCGACCCACGGACGACCGCGCCGCCGAGGTCGGCCTCCTCGCGGGAGAGGTAGTAACCGACGTAGCCCGGGAGAAGCGGGTAGGCGCAAGGCGCGAAGAAGGTGGCGACGCCCGCGCTGACGGCGAACGCGAGCGTGCCGGCGAACGCGGGGTCGAGTCCCAGCACGGGACCGAGACCGAACCCGGGCATCAGGCGACGTCCTCGACGGCGGCGCGGAGGTTCTCCTCGCTGGCGAGGCCGCGGTGGGTCCACGTTATCGACCCGTCGGCGTCGAAGACGACGAGGTACGGGAGACCGTTCGCGCGGACCGCGCGCATCAGGTTACTGTCGGGGTCGTGGCCGACCGTCCAGTTCCCGTCGTGTTCGGCCCACCAATCGCGGATGTCGTCCATCGTGAGGCCGCCGCCGAGGCGCTCGTTCGTCACCGAGACGAACGCCACGTCGTCGCCGAACTCATCGTGGAGCGTCCGAAGCGACTCCATCTGGGCGACGCAGGGCGCACACCACGTCGCGAAGAGGTCGAGGACGGTCGGCGTCCCCGCCACGGGGATTTGCGCCTCGCCGGCCGACGACCCCTGTGCCTCCACGGTGTCGACGACGAGCGGGAGGTCGCCGGAGTCGGGCGACGCGGTTGCCGAGGCAGTTCCGGCGCTGTCGTCCGCGGTCGTCTCGGCTGACCCCTCGGAGGCCGCACCGTCGCCGAGACAGCCAGCGAGGCCGGCGACGCCCGCGCCCGCGAGAAGAGAGAGGAGGGCGCGTCGTCTCACCGGGCGTCACCTCGTCGGAGTCGACGGAGCGGTCGCGTCGCGTGCATACTCGTGGCTAGTGAATCTCTCCGTAAAGAGTCGCTGGTGTCGTGCGCGAATCCCGCGCGAGAGGTAGTGTGCGAGTCGAATCCGATTACCGGGCGTTCTCGACGGCGCTCTGGAGGTCGGACCACCGCGGGGCGACCTGTTCGCCGTCGACGAGGACGGTCGGCGTTCCCTGGAACCCGCGTTCGTCGACGGCCTCGGTTCGCTCGGCCTCGACGAGGGGACGGTAGCGCTCGCGGGAGGCGGCCGCGGCGACCGAACAGCCGTCGAGGTCGGCGTCGTTCGCGAGCGACTGGAGCGTCGACAGCGAGCCCTCGGCGTCGCCGCCGGTGAACTCCGATTGGTTCTCGTAGAGCGTGTGGGCGAAGTCGAAGAAGGTCTCGTCGTCGGCCTCGTCCTGGACGGCGCGGGCCGCCGAAGCGCCCTTCCACGACCACCAGTCGTCGACCGGAATCGGGAAATCGTGGTGGCGGTAGCGGACGATGCCCTCCGAGACGTACTCGGACCGGAGTTGCGGTGCGACCTCGACCGCGAAGGTCGCGCAGTGGGGACAGGCGAAGTCCTCCCAGACGTCGACGACGACGCTCGCGTCCTCGGACCCGATGACGGGCGTGGGGAGGGAGCTGACCGTGTCGCGCTCGGGAACCTCGCAACCGATGGCGGCGACGGCGTCGTCGCCGGAACCGCCGCTTCCGCCGCCGAGACAGCCGGCGGTGCCCAGCGTCAGCGCACCCGCCGTGGCGGCGAGGTACGCGCGTCGTGTGTTGCGCATGGTCGGGGTCGGGGACGGACGAACTTAGATTCTCCGAGGCGAATCGCGGGGTTTCGGACGCCCTTGCCGCTTTTCGTGGTTCGATTCGGGAACTGTGGCGACGCGGCGGTCGATGGTTACCGACCCCTTGCCGGCCCTTTCCTGTCGCCGCTCGAACGACACCGCTTAACCCTCGCGTGGCGTCACCCGACACGTGCCAACCGTCCACTTTCGCGGCCGGGAAATCGAGTGCGACCGCGGGGACGTGCTCCGCGACGTGCTTCGAGCGGCCGGCGAACCGCCGCACAACGGTCACTCATCGTGGTTCAACTGCCACGGGGGCGGCTCGTGCGGTACCTGCGCCGTCCGGATTCGCGGCCCCGTGACCTACCGGACCAAAAAGGAGCGCCGCCGACTCCGGTTCCCGCCGCACGACCCCGACTCGGGGCTCCGACTGGCGTGCCAAACGGTCGTCCTCGGCGACCTCTGGGTGGAGAAGTACCCCGGATTCTGGGGCCAACACGTCGAGGGCGACGGTGACGAAGCGAAGGACGCGAAGGACGCGAAGGACGCGGAAGACGTGCAAGACACGCAAGAACCGACCGGCTGAACCGGGACCCGGTCAGTCGCCGGCGACGTGGTCGTACCACGACAGCAGGTCGTCGCGGTCGCGGGTGTCCGCCGGGAGTTCCGAGACGCGGAACCACCGCGCGGCCGAGATTTCTTCGTCGGGGTCGTTCACGCTGAGTTCCGCGGTCCCGTCGGCGCGGGCGCGGTAGACGGGCATCACGCCCCACGTCTGGTGGCCGTCGCAGCGGATGTCGATTCGGGTGGCCATCGCGAGGCCGCCGTAGTCGGCGGTGATACCGGCCTCCTCGGCGAGTTCGCGCCGGGCGGCCTCGGTGAACCCCTCATCTCCGTCGTCGACGCCGCCGCCGGGGAGGACCCAGAGGTCGACGCCCTCGTGGCGGACGAGCAGTATCTCGTCGTCGCGGCGGCGGACGACGGTGTGGACGCCGTAGGGCGTCCCCGTGGACTTCACTCGGGAGGCGAGCGTCCGAAACCGCGGGCGGGAGACGCGGCGGGTGTGGACCGGTTCGAGGTAGTCGGCGTCGGCGTGGCTCCGGCGCAGGCGATGGTAGGCCTGCTCGGCGCGCTGTCGCGCCTCGTCGGCGAGGAACCACAGGTCGTCGACCGTCATCGGCGCGCGTCCGGCGGTCGATGTGCGAGCGGGCGACTCGGCATAGCTCACGGTTCGGCGCGACTCCACAAATCGGCTTCGACACGCGTCGTCGCGAGGCGGAGCCGGCGACTTCGCGGCCAATCATCGCTCTTTTATCCGGTGACGCGGAACCTGTGCGTATGAGCTTCGAGAAAGACGACAAGGTCGTTCTGCACGACAAGCACAGCGAGTACGACGGCGAGACCGGCACGGTCACGCAGGTCATCGAGAGCATGTTCGGCGAGCCGACCTACACCATCAGTTTCGACGAGGGCCAGGAAGTCGGCATCGCGCAGGACCAGCTCGAAGCCGCCGACGGCGACGACGAAGACGAAGCCGACGAAGAGTAATCGACTGACGACCGACCGACGCCTCCCTGACCCACTATGCCACGCGTTCCCTTCCACTACATCGACCTCCGGACGTTCTGCTACGAGACGGAAGACGAAAAACGGGTCGAGGAGGCGCTTCGGACGTTCCTCCCCGACGAGTTCGACGTCGATCGCGTCGAGAGCACCGGCCACCACGGCGACCGCATCATCGTCTTCTCCGCGCGCGTCGAGCGCGCCAACGACGTGCGGCACGTCCTCGCCAAGATTCGCGACCTCCCCGACTTCGAGACGCTCCTCGACGAACTCGACCAGCGCGTCACGGACAACACGGAGTTCTTCCTGCGACTGGACAAACAGGCCGCGTTCAAGGGCGAGGCCCGTCGCGGCGGGGGGCTCACGCTCCGCGCGAAAGTCGAGGCCTACCCGGCGAAGAAAGAAGCCGCGGTGGAGAACGCCCGCGACGCCCTCCTGGGCGACGAGTAGAGCCGCCCGCGAGCCGGTCGAATCGCTTCCGATTGCGCTATTTTACTGGTCTTTCCACTTGATGGAACAGCCCTGCGAGGGGTACTCCTCGACGGGGATGTCGTCGCCGGCGAGGAGCGCCTCGACGGCCGTCCGCATCTCGTAGTCGGACACCTCGTCGTCGGGGCTCATCGCGTCGTCGATGCGGGAGTGGAACGCGAGTTCGAAGCCATCGCCGGTGTTCTCGAAGAGGAACGGGTCGGGCGTACAGACCGCGCCGTACTCGGCGGCGACCGCCTGCGACTCGTCGCGGAGGTAGGCAGTGTACCCAATCGTGCCGTCCTCGACGAGTTCCTGCATCTTCTCGAAGGAGTCTTCGGGGCGGTCCTCGGCGTCGTTGGGGTTGATGCCGACGACCGCGAGGTCGTCGTAGGCGCTCGCGAGGTGGTTCAGTTCCTCGAACTTCGCCTTCGCGTACGGACAGTGGTTGCAGGTGAAGACGAGGAGGAGCGCGTCGGAGTCGTCGAACGACGAGAGGGAGTACGTCTCGCCGTCGGTGCCGGGGAGTTCGAAGTCGGGGGCGGCGTCGCCGCGTTCGAGTTCGGAGTCGGATTCCAGGAGTACCATGTCGCCACGTTGGCCCGCGAGCGTCAAAAGCGGTTGGCCCGCGGCAGTTCCGCGTCGCCTTCGGCGGCTCCGAGATGACTGCTCAGTCGATGGAGACGAGGGCGATTGCGAGGACGGCGAAGGCGATACCGGCCACCTTGCGCACCGTCAGCGGCTCGCCGAGCGCGACGATGCCGACGACCGACGAAATCGCGAGGAACATCCCGAAGATGGGGGCGACGATGGAGACGGGGCCGAGCGCGAGCGCCCGGTAGTACGAGAGGATGCCGACCGCGAGACAGGCACCGGCGGCGAGGACGTAGGGGAGTTTCGAACTCACGACCGAGTCCGTGACGCTCTGCCCGGAGACGACGATGACCCCGACGGTTCCCACGACGAGCACGGTGTTGGCGACCAGCGCGGCCACGTCGCTCGGAATCTTCCCCTGTCCCGTCGTCGCCACTTTCATCAGCGGCGCGACGAGCGAGTAGGCCCCGAGCGCGACGACCGCCCACGAGATGTAGTTCACGGATAGAACGCGGCCCCGAGTCGTGTATAGGGTTACGATTCGGCGGCACGCCGACGCGAGCGAGCCACGATAACACGGTGACAGCGGGATGTGACTCAGTTTAGAATCGAGTACAATGACTCGGTGTGGATAGACAAGTGGTGCAAGATGTCGCCAACGACCAAATTTTATCAAGTATTATCGCGTATTGGTGGGTATGTCCCAGGAAGTACAACCCTCGGTCATCGCACACACGTGGGACGACCCGACTCGGTGCCCGTTCTGCCTCGACGAACTGGAGAGCGAAGGAGAGGGGTTCATGGACCACCTCGAAGAGAGCCCCATCTGTCAACAGGGGTTCGGCATGTGGCGCGATGCGGTCGCCGACGACGTTCGCGGCGAGTGGTCCGGATAGCGACCAAAAACGGTTGTTTTTCGCGACTCGGTCGGTTCACTCGGGAGCGACGCCGAGTTGCGACAGCATGGTCATGATGTCGGTGCTGTTCCACTCTTCGACGCACAAGCCGCCCTCGTAGCGCGCCTGCACGATACCCCACGTGTCCATCTTGCGGTGGGTCGCCGGGATGTCGCCGCGAGCGCTTCGGAGCGTCCCGTCGTGGGTGCCGGTCAGGTGATACCGGGCGTACACGCTGTCGTCTCGCGCCGCCACGTCGAACAGTTCCACGTGGAAGTCGGAGAAGGCGTCGTGGTACCGCCGCGCCCACTCCTCGACCGCGTCGGTCCCGATGATGCCGTCGGGGTCAGAGAAGGCGTGGACCTCGACCAGCGGGTCGTACTCCTCTCTGATGACCTCGTACTCGCGTTTGTTCCACAGTTCGTCCGCCACGCGCATGAACGAGTCTCGGTGCTGTTGTTCTTTCTCGGATGTTGCTGCCATGTCCACCACCGTTCGGAGAGACGCGCGACGGCCGCTTAGTTATGAATTGTTGTCATCATGAACGTGCCCGGAGAAGGGAATCAAGATTCGGGCACCCGTGACTAATAAGTGTCAATAGATTCAACTTTGTGGGGCGGAATCGTGGGGCATGTCCGCTGCTGTCTCGCCGATTTCGGTGTTCATTCCGGCGCTCGTCTTCGGCGGCGCGGGGTTCGCGTTTCTGGGGCCGTTCGGTGCCGGGTTCGGCGCGGTCGTCGGCATCGCACTCGGGGTACTCGTGGGTCGAGGAGACGAGTTCTGAGCGCGAAGCACCGGGGCGACCGGGAGCGTGAACGCGCCGCCGTCAGTCGCTCGGGGCCGCCTGCGGTTGACGCGCCGACCCGTCCACCCGGCGGAGGAGCCACCGGGTCAGCCCGAACGAGAGTAGGCCGAGGACGGCGACGACGCCGAAGGTGACGCGCACGCCGGCGAGGTCGATGAGCGCCCCGAACGCCGGGGGCGCGACGGCCCCGCCGAGGGAGATGCCGATGGTGACGACGGCGAAGTTCTTCCCGAGGTCGGCGCGCTCGGAGAGGCGGTCCGCAAGCGTCGAGCGCGCGGGCCGGGAGACGCTGATGGTCCCGCTGAAGGGGAGAATCAACACGACGAGCGCGAGCGGGAGCGACCCGCTCGCCAGGAGCGCCGCCAGTCCAGCGAGCGCGGCGTAGCCGACGAGGGCGACGGTTCCGGGGCCGACGCGGTCGGTGAGCGCGCCGCCGACGAGAATCGTCCCCGCGCCGACGACGAGCATCCCCGAGACGAGGAGGTTCGCCGTGCCCGACGCGAGGCCGTAGCCGGCGGTGAGCAGTTGCGGCGAGTACGTCCGGATGCACCACGCGGCCGCCGAGGTGAGAAACGAGAGGAGCGCGAGCCCCATCAGCCCCGACGACGAGAGGAGTGCCGACGCGCCCCGCCGAATCCCCGCGAGCGTGGGGCGAGCAGTCGGGCGGTCCTCCGCGGCCGGCTTCCGGATTCGCTCGGGGAACCCGCGGGCGACCGGGAGCGCGACGAGCGTGAACGCCGCGCCGAAGACGGCGATGGCCGCGATGGTCCAGCGCCAGCCGAAGCCGAGCGCGCCGACGCCGGCGGCGATGGCGTACGAGACGGCGAAGCCGAGCGAGCCACCGAGGGCGTGCAGCGAGTACGCCCGCCCGCGGTTCGTCTCCGAGGAGGCGGTCGCCAACAGCGGGTAGTGCGCGGGGTGGTGGCCCGCGATGCCGACGCCGAGGAGCGTCTGTGAGGCGAGAAGCCACAGGTACGAGGGCGCGAGCGCGGTGGCGACGATACCCGCCGCGCCGGCGACGAGCGAGATAGCGAGGACGAGCGTCCGACTCCGCGCGTCCGAGAGGTAGCCGAAGGGGAGTTGCAGGAGCGTCACGACCCCGCCTTGGACGCCGATGGCGAGGCCGACGGCGGCGATACTCACGCCGAAGTCGTCGGCGACGAGGCCGATGACGGGCGCGAGCGCGACGAGGTAGGCGTGGTTGACGACGTGTGAGCCCGCGACGAGGCCGACTACGCGGCGCTCCTGTGTCTCCGTCACACCGGCCAATGGGGGGTGATTCGTGAAAAGCTCGCGGTCCGCGGCGATGTTGGGTCGGGAGTCGGGTTAGCCGCGGCCGCGACGTTCCCCGCCGAGCCGCGCGCCGAGCCAGAGGTCGGCGAACGTGTCGAAGAAGTCCTCACCGGTGTCGACGAGTTCGCGCTCGATGCCGAGCGCCTGACACCGCTCGTCGACCGCCGCGAGGTGGCTCTGGAGCCGGTCGGTGTACTGTCGCGCCGCCGACCCCCCGAAGTAGGTCCGGCGCGTCGCCTCGGACTCGGGGTCCTCGAAGATGGCGTCGCCCGTCGCCTCCGGACCGAGTTCCTCGGGAGTGAGCACCTGCGCGACGAGCACGTCGTTTCGCGCGAGTGCGGCGAGGCCGGAAGCGACGTCGTCGGGGTCGAAAAGCAGGTCGCTCACGACCACCACGAGCGACCGCGAGCGGATGGTCTCGGCGTAGGTCGAGAGCGCGGCCGTGATATCGCCGTCGCCGCCGGGCGTCGTCTCGTTGAGTCGCTCGACGAGCCGGAGCACTTCGCCGCGGCTCGACGCGTCGGTGTCGATGCGGTCGGGCAGGTCACCGAGGAGCGAAAAGCGGAAGTCGTTGTTCTCCTCGGCGGTGAGGTGGCAGAAACCGAGGCCGAGCTTCGCGCCGTACTCGAACTTGTTCGTGTCGCCCTCGCCGAAGTCCATCGAGGCCGAGGTGTCGAGGAGGACGTGGACCGTCAGGTTCCGCTCGGCCTCGAACCGCTTGATGAACAGCTCTTCGGTCCGGGCGTACACCTTCCAGTCGATGAGCCGCGGGTCGTCGCCGGCGGCGTACCGCCGGTGGTCGCTGAAGGTGAGTCCCTCGCCCACGTCCGGCGACTCTTGGTCGCCCTGCAGTCGGGCGTTCGAGACACGCTTCAGCGAGGTGTCGAAGCGGTCGAGTTCGTCGAGGAAGCCGGGGTCTATCATCGGTCCGTCACTCGTTCAACAGCCGCGCAATCACGTCGTCGGGGTCGAGCCCCTCGCGCTCCGCCCGGAAGTCGAGGATGATGCGGTGTCTGATGACCGGCGGGGCCATCTCGACCACGTCCTCCCACGAGACGTGGGTGCGCCCGTGGACGAACGCCCGCGCCTTCGCGGCGAGGACGAGCGCCATGCTCGCGCGGGGACTCGCGCCGAACTCGACCTGCTCGTCTTCGCGGGTCCTGCGGACCAGTTCGATGGTCCGGTCGCGGATGTCGTCGGAGATGGGGACCTGCCGCACGAGTCGTTGGGCCGCGAGCAGGTGCGTCCGTGGCAGGACGCGCTCGACTTCGGGCGACGCGCCGCCCTCGGCGTACTGCTTGACGATAGTCCGCTCCTCGTCGAACTCGGGGTAGTCGACGAGAATCTTCATCAGGAAGCGGTCGGTCTGCGCCTCGGGGAGCGGGTAGGTGCCGCCCTGGTCGATGGGGTTCTGCGTCGCGAGGACGAAGAAGGGGTCCGGAAGCTCGTAGGTCTCGCCCGCGGCGGTCACCTGCTTTTCCTGCATGGCTTCGAGGAGCGCGGCCTGCGTCTTCGGCGTCGCCCGGTTTATCTCGTCGGCGAGGACGACGTTGGAGAAGATGGGGCCGCGCTCGAACACGAAGTCCCGACCGTCCGGCGTCTCGCGGATGATTTCGGTGCCCGTGATGTCCGAGGGCATCAGGTCGGGCGTGTTCTGCACCCGCGAGAACTGCAGGTCCGTCGCGTCCGAGAGGGCGCGCACGAGCGTCGTCTTCCCCAGTCCGGGGTTCGATTCGAGCAGCGCGTTGCCGTCGCAGAGGACGCAGACGAGCAGTCGCTCGACCACGTCGTGTTGGCCGATGATGCGCTTTCCGACCTCGTCTTTGACCGCCGCGACGCTCGCTTGGAGGTCCTCGATGCTGAGGTCGAGGTCGTCGTCTGTCTCGACCGCGATATCGCCTTCAGCCGCGGTCTGCTGTCCGTCGTCGCCGAGCCAGTCTCGTTTGTCACTCATCTTCGTTCTCTCGTATCTTCAGGGTGTAGTCGCGAATCAGGTCAGCCTCTTCGAGCGTGTCGTCGGCGAGGTAGCCGGCGCGCTGGCTCTCGACGGCGCTGTCGCCGCCGTAGCCGGTCGAGTCGTAGGCCGCAGCCGACGACCCCGGTCCGTCACCGCTCCCGCCGGTCCCGGCGACGGTGGCGTTCAACTGCTCCGAGCCGGCGGCCACGTCCTCGGGGTCGCCGAGAATCGAACTCCCGTTCTGGAGCTCCGCCTCCTCGTCAGATTGGTCGAGGCTGTCGCCCGCCGGTCCGCCGTCGCCGGCGAGCCCATCGAACTGGATGTCCGAGACGGCGACTTGGATGCTCCCCGCCGAGAGGAGCAGGGCGACGAGGAGCGCGCCGACGATACGCCGGGTCGGGAGCAACTCCACCGACGACGACTCCCGCAGGCGGGACAGCACGTCGTCGTAGAGCGCGACCGACATGCGCGAATCGCGGTTCGGGTTCCCCTCGTCGGCGACGAGGTCGCGGGCAGTCCGAAGCGCCTCGGCGATCGAGGGGTTCACCGCCTCGAACTGCTCGACCGGCGGTACCCGCATCAGGATGAGGTACTCCGCGACGCCGACGAGGAGGCCCACCGCGAGGGCGATTGGGACGGCGACGTGGACCGAGACGGCCGGGTCGACCCGCGGGAGGAAGCCGAGCGACACCGCCGACTGGACGGGTAACTCGACGACCCGGAACGCGATGTTCGCCAACAGCGTCGCGACCGCGGCGTCGACGACGCTGGAGACGACGGCGGCCTTCGCGGCCTCCCGGCGAACTTCGCTGACGGCGTCGGCCATCGCCTCGCGGCGGGCGGTTCCCGCGTCCGAGTCGGCGGCCGAGGCGGTCGCGTCGGATGTGTCAGGTGCGTCGTCGGTGCCCGGTTCGGACGAGGGTGTTTCAGACACCATCGCACACCGCCGGTTCGTTGCCGTCTTCGAACTCGGAACAGGCCCGCCGGAGGTCGGCTTCGAGGTCGTCGACCTGGTCTTCGAGGTCGGCGATGTCGGACTGGAGCGTCTCTATCTGGGTCTCCAGTTCGGCGTTCGTCTCCTCCAGTTCCTCGTTATCCGTTTCGAGGTCGTCTATCTGGTTTTCGAGCTGGTTGCGCTGTTCTTCGAGTTCGTCGAGCGTCGCCGTGAGTTCGCTGATACGGTTGCGGGCGTCTCGGAGATTGCTTTCGGTCTCTTGGAGTTCACTCCGGGTCGACGACAGCTCGCTTTGGGTCGATTCGAGCTGTGACTCCGTGTCTTCGAGGTTGTTCGCGACCTGCGAGACGTCGCCGCGGGTGCGTTCGAGGCTGCTGTTCAGCTCCTGTAGCTCCGCCTGCGTCGCCGACAGGTTCTGTCGGGTTTGCGAGAGGTCCTGTTCCAGCGCCTCGTTTCGCTCGCGCAGTTGCTCGTTTTGCTGGTCGAGCGAATCGACCGAGTACTGGTAGAACATCGTCGCGCCGACGGTTCCGGCAGTGAGGAGGACGATGACGAGGACGAGACCGAGGTTCAGGGACCGACCCAGGGCGCTCATATCAAACCACCTTCACTTTGCGTTCGACCCCGATACACTTGAAGACGCCGGACGAGCACCTCGGCGAGGTAGAGGAGGAACGCGACGGCGACGAACGCGGCCGCCCAGTCGTCGCGGACGGGTTGGACACCGGCGGCGTTGTCGCGGGCGGAGGCGGCGATTTCGGTCGCGTCCTCGGGGTCGTACATCGTCCCGCCGCTGTCGGAGACGGCGGCTTCGAGCGCGGCCGACCGGCCGAACCCGGCGTACTCGGCGGGGTAGTTCACCGCGAAGGCGGTGTCGAGCACGTCCCGATAGCCCGTCTCGGTGGGGACGACCGTCGCCTCGTAGACGCCGGAGTCGACCGCCGAGAAGGACAGCCCCTCGACGCCCCGCGGGCGCTCGCCACCGCGGTAGACGACGGTCGTCGGCTGGTCGACGCGGGTGTCCGCCACCTCGGCGACGCCGGTCGCCTTCCGCTCCGGGTCGCCGATGACGTAGTTCGTGGACTTCGTGAGCAGGAGCGAGTCGGGGCTCTGGAGCAGGCCGTCGAGCGTGCCATCGCCTGCGTACGTCGTGATGGTGGCGACGCGGCCGAGGCCGTAGCGCCACGAGGCGACCGCGGGGGTTCCGTCGTCGGCCGCGACGAGGAAGTTCGCGCCGCTCCTGACCGACACGTCGTTGACGCTGCCGGGGTTCGCGGTCAGTTCGACGCCGGCGGTGACGAAGTCGTTCTGGTCGACGACCGTGAGGCCGTCGCCGGCGTACTGGCGGTTCGACCCGCCGAAGAGGATGCGGAGCCGGTCGGTCTCGCTGGCCCTGAGGTAGTTCCCGCCGGACGCCCGCGCGATGGTCCGGAGGGTCTGTTCGTTCGGGCTCGGGCCGGTCCCGATGGTGATGACGCGGACCCCGTCGCGGCCGAGTTGGTCCGCGACCCTCGCGGCGTCCTGGAACCGGTCGTGTCCGTCGCTGATGAGGATAATCGTCCCGCGCCTGTCGCCGAGTTGCTGGGCCGCGCCCTCGAGGCCGACGGAGATGTCGGTCGCACCGCCGGACTGAAGCCGGCGGATGAGGTCGGCAGTCGACTCGCGGTTCGGCCCGAGCGGGCGGAGCGGCGAGACCTCGTAGGCGCGGTAGTTGAAGCCGACGATGCCGACCTGATTCTCGTCGCCGAGCTGGTCGAGCGCGTCGAGCGCGACCGACTTCTGGACGCGCATGCCGCTTTCCGCGCTGCCGGAGACGTCGATGGCGAACACGAGGTTCGTCTGCTGGGACGCGCCCTCGCCGGTCGTGACCGGGAGCATCGACGCGAGGCTCGACCCGTCGTAGCCGCCGTTTTCGAACGAGTTCCGCCCGCCGACGGTCAGGAGACCTCCCCCGTCGATGACGAACCGTTGGAGCGACTCTGTGTTACCGACGTCCTCGGCCCGGAGGTCCTGTAAGACGACGGCGTGGTACGACGAGAGGTCCGCGGGGACGGCCTCGGCGGTCTCCACGTCGTACAGCTCCGAGAGGTAGTCGCGGAACGGGTAGTCGCCGCGGGAGACGTACAGCACCCGCGGCGGCTCGACCACGCGGACCGTCTTGCGGAACACGTCGTTCGTCTGGAAGCGGTCGTCGCTCTCGATACGGGCGGTGACGCGGTGGGTCCCGGTGGTCTCGAACGTCTGGGAGAACTCGACGCTGCCGGTCGTGTTGACCGTCTCGCGGGCGACCTCCTCGCCGTCGACCTCCACGACGAGTTCGACGGTTGCGCCCTCGGCGTCCTCGGAGACGACTCCGTCGACCTGCGCGAGGAACGCGTTCTCGACGCCGACGCTGGTCTTCGACGGGCCGCTGACGGTGACGTAGTGTTCGGTGTCGGTCGGTTCGAGCGCGACCGCGCTCACGGTCGCGTTGAGGTCGCGAGCGAGCGTCGTCGCGGACGCGAGGCTCCGCCCCGAGGTGACCCGCCCGTCCGAGACGAGGACGACCGTTCCGTTGGGCCTGAGATTGGCCGCGACGGCGTCGCCGATAGGCGACTCCTCGCCGCGGGCGACCGTCGAAGTCGTGACGGGGACGCCCTCGGCTTCGATGTCCGCCGCGAGCTGCGACGCCACGTCCTCGGTGACGGCCGCACTGTCGGAGTCGTCGACGAGGAGTGTCACCTGCGGGTCGCCGTCAGACATCCGCGTCGTGACGGTGTACGGTCCCGCAGCCGCGACGACCAGGCACAGGACGACGAGGAATCGGGACGCGAACAGGAGTCGCCGGGAGCGCCCGCCGGCAGTCCCCTCCGCCCCGCGGAAGATGAGTGCCCACGCGAGGAGCGCGGCCACTGGGAGCGCGACGAGGAACAGCGGGCGCTGCACGCCGATTGTCCGACCGGCGGCCTCGACCGTCCACGCGAGGGGCGTCGTCGCGGCGGCGGGAGCCGTGGCGGCGACAGCGTCGAGCGCTGTCAGCGCGGCCAACGCCGACCCGAGCGCCGCCATCAGAGGTCACCCCGCCGGCGCAGGTAGGCTAACTCGACCATCGTCGCCGCGAGCGCGACTAACGCGGCCCACTCGATGAGCGGGTCCGGAACCTCGCGCTCTTCGACCCGCGTCGGGTAGTCCGAGGGGGCCGACTCGCCGTCCAGCGAGGCGGCGACCACGTCGGACTCGGCCTCGCTGAGGAGCGACGCCGCGAACCGCTCGTCGCCGACGCGGTAGAAGCCGGCGTCGGCGAGGCGGACCTCCGGGCCGGTCGCCTCGCCCGCGGGCGTCTCGACGGTCTGATTCGCGCCCGCCGCGAGCGACCCGCCGGTCGCCCGGTTCAGCTCGGAGAGCGTCGAGCGCCCGGCGAGGTAGAACACCGAGCGCTTCCAGAACACGGGGTACTGGTAGTTGTATTTGAACGCCGAGCTGTCCTCCATGAAGCCGTAGTAGAGGACGCGCCCGGCCCCGCGGCGCTCGACGGCGACGAGCGAGGTGCCGCCGGTCGTGGTCACGAGCGACTGACCCGACCGAAGGTCGCCGGCAACGTACTCGGTCGGCGGCGGGAAGGTGATGTCGCGGGTTATCTCGTGGCTCTCGACGGTCCCGATGGTCGGGTTCGTCTCGATGCTCGCCTGCGAGACGAGCTGGAGGTCGCCGTAGCTCGGCGACTCCTCTTGGGCCTGAATCGCCACGCCGCCGCCGTCGGCGACGACCTCGCGGCCGGCCTCGACGTTGCCCGAGAGCAGGCGACCGGGGTTGACGTTGCTGTAGATAATCACGTCGTAGTTCGTCGAGACGGCCGTCGGCGGGTTGTCCACGGTCAGCGACACCTCGGGAATGACCGACAGCGCGGCCGTCAGGTAGCGGTTCTCGTCGTTCGTGAGGACGAGCACGTCCACCGAGGCGTCCTCGGGGGCCGCGACGTACAGCGCGTCGTCGGTCGGGAAGGCGTCGCCCGGCGAGAGTTCGGCGCGCCCGCCGCCCGCGGGAACGGGGAGCGTCGCGGTCGCCACGTCGCCGGGGTCCATACGAACCTCTCGGGTGGCTCCGGCGAGCGAGAGCGTCCGCGTCGCCGCCGAGTCGCCGTAGTTCTTCACCGTCACGGTGACGTTCGCGCCGGAGAAGCGCCGGTCGACGATGCCGACGTTGCCTTGTCCGCCGCCCGCGAACTGCTGGAGTTCGACCACGAGGCCGCGGGCGCGGGCCTCGCGGACCGCGTCGCTCCACGGCGAGTCGTCCGCGAAGTCGCTCAGAACGACGACGCGGGCGTCCTCGCCGGCGATGGAGGCGGCGGCAGTAATCGCGGAGCGGAGGTCGCCGGGTGCCGCACTCGCGCGCAGGTCGTCGAGGGCGGCGCGGGCTTCGGTCGCGCTCCCCCGGCGGAGCACCACGTTCGCGTTCGACCCCGCCGCGACGACTGAGGTCGTGCCGGAGACCTCGTCTCGTGCCGCGGCGAGGGTGCTGTCGAATCGGGTTCCCCCGCCGTCGCGGACGCCCATGCTCGCGCTCGTGTCCACGACGAGGACGGTCTCTTGGACCGTCTCCGACTCGGGAACCATCAGGTACGGCGTCGCCAGCGAGCCGACGAGCGCGACGAGCGCGAGCAGTTGGATGAGGAGGAGCAGGCTCCGAAGCAGGCGATCGAAGATGGGGTTCGACGCGTTTCGCCCCGCCGAGTCCGCGAGGAACCGGAAGGTCGGAAGGGTGCGCCGGACCGGCTCCGGCCGCAACAGATAGAGGATGACGAGGGGGACCGCTCCCAAGAGGGCGACCAACCCGAGGGGAAACAAGAAGAACTCGTCGAGGGCCATGCCCGACCCGTGGCGCGCCTCCGGTATGGCTGTTTCCCTATTCGTTGACACGTTCCGAAATATCGACCTATCGGAATAATTGAACGTTCGGCGCAACTGCTCGGGGCCACTCGCTCGATGAATTACTGACAGGCATCATATTGTCAAACAAAAGTACGTCATTGCATAACAATGCACTTGAAGCATAACACGACACAATTTTATGCTCTAAAGTTATTTATTGAGCTACGATGGGAACTGACAGGTACACACCGCGGTCGTACGACGACATCGCCCCGGAGCAGCGCCCGACGCTCAAACAGGCGCTCGTTCCGGTTCTCGGGCTCGTCGCCTTCCTCGGTCTCGGGTCGGCGTGGCTGGGACTCGACCCGCACATCCCGCTCATCTGGAGTATCGCACTGGTCGGCCTCCTCGGTCGCTTCGTCTGGGGCTACACCTGGGAGGACCTCTACGAGGGCATCGAACGCAGCCTGGCGATGGGACTACAGGCGATTCTCATTCTGTTCGTCATCTACGGCGTCGTCTCGACGTGGGTCGCCGCGGGGACGATTCCGGCGCTGATGTACTACGGTCTCGACCTGCTGTCGCCGCAGGTGTTCCTGCCCGCGACGGCGCTCCTCGTCGGCATCGCCACCTTCGCCATCGGTTCGTCGTGGACCGCGGTCGGCACCCTCGGCGTCGCCTTCATCGGCATCGGCTCCGGGCTCGGCGTCCCCGAACCGATGACCGCCGGTGCGATTCTCTCCGGCGCGTACGCGGGCGACAAGCAGTCGCCGCTGTCCGACACGACGAACCTCGCAGCCGCCGTCACGAACACTGACCTCTACGACCACATCCACGCGATGCGGAACGGGACGGCCGTCGCGTTCGGCCTCTCGCTCGTCGGCTTCGTCGTCCTCAGCCTCGGCATCACCGGCGCGATTCCGGCCGGCCAAATCGCCGAGATTCAGACCGCCCTCGCCTCCTCGTACGACATCACGCTCCTCGCGTTCCTGCCGCTCGCGGTCACGTTCGGCCTCGCCGCGGCGGGCTACCCCGCGCTGACGGTCCTCCTCGCGGGCGCGTTCGCCGGCGCGTTCACGAGCATCCTCGTGCAGGGCGCGTCGTTCGTCACGGCGTGGCAGACGTTCATGAGCGGCACCGGCCCGGAGACCGGGTCCGAACTCGTCAACAGCCTGCTCGCCTCCGGCGGCGTCTCCGGTTCCGCGTGGACCATCGCCGTCGTCGTCGCGGCGCTGACGCTCGGCGGCCTGCTCGAACAGACAGGCGTGCTCGCCGTCCTCGCCCACCGCCTCCAGCGCGGTATTCGGAGCCCGCGCCTGCTCGTCGCCTCCACCGGTCTCTCGGCGATGCTGACCAACGCGCTCACCGCCCAGCAGTACATGAGCATCGTCGTCCCCGGCATGACGCTCCGCGACACCTACGACGAGTTCGGCCTCGACAGTTCGGACCTCTCGCAGGCCATCGAGTCCGCCGGGACGCCGACCGGCGCGCTCCTCCCGTGGCACGCCGGCGGCGCGTACATGGCCGGTGTCTTGGGTGTGGCGACGTTCGACTACATGTGGTACTACTTCTTCGGCTACCTCTCGCCGCTCGTGCTGTTCGCCTTCGTCCTCGCGGGCGTCGGCTTCTCGGGGAACAGCACGGCACAGCCCGGTCCCGCCGCTCCGGCGGCGGACGACGACTGACGCGACGCGAACCCGCGCCGCAAACCGAAAACTACCGTTTTTCCTTACCGCTCTAACGCCGCCCTGAGCGCCCGCACCTCGTCGCGGACGGCGACCCACTGCTCGACCGTGCCGGGAATCTCGTCGCCATCGCGGTCGTTCCGGCCCTCGATTCGGTCGCGGACGGCACCGGGGTCGTCAACGTCCTCGAAGCTGATTGCGCCGCCGCCAGCGGCCTCGACCGAGACGGTCCCGTAGCCGAACAGCGACCCCGTAACGCCTTGCGAGAGCCCACTGTTCTGGACGCGGTCGAGGGAGACCCGCTGGACGGTCCGAGAGAGGACGCCCGTCTTCCGGTAGAGCGCCCTGTCGGTGACGACGAAGCGCGTGTTGGTGACGCGGAGGTACGACCACGCCGGCAGGAGGAGTCCGACGAGGCCGACGACCGCGAGTTCGGGCACGCCGTTCGCGGCGGCCGCGACGGCCACGGCGACGAGGATGAAGAGGCCCACGACTGCGGCGGGGATGACGGTCTGTATCCGCGGCCGACCCTCCCAGCGGACGGTCTCGTCGTCGCCGCGGGCAAGCCAGTCGTCGATGGCCGCGACTGTCTCCGAGTCGGTCGCTGAGTCGGTCGTCATCGCTCGTCTGTCGTCGCGTCGAACTCGAAGTCGCTCGGTTCGAGCGCGTCGGCCGACGCGTCGGAGGCGGACTCGGTTCCGACCTCGTCGGGACCATCGTCGCCCGGGGTGGCGGCTTCATCGCCTTCGACGGCCTGCCGAATCGCGCGGAGTTCGGTCAGGATGTCGTCGAGGACGGCGGCCTTCCCCTCCGCGTCGGTCTCCGGCCCGGAGCGGCGCTTGATTCGCTCGTTGACGAGCGTCTGGAGCGACTGCGGGTCGGCGACGTTCTGGAAACTCATCTCGATGCCGCTTCCACCGGCGGTGCTGATGTTGACGGAGCCGTAGCCGAACTGCGCGCCGAGGAACGTCTGACTGTAGGAGGTGTCCTGTACCTTGTCGAACTCGATGCGCTGGACGCTCCGGGAGAGGACGCCCGTCTTCCGATAGAGCGCGTCGGAGGTGACGACGTAGTTCGTGTTCTTGTGCGAGAGGTACGACCCGACGAGGAGCGGGATGCCCACGAGGACGAGCGAGAGCGGGACGCCGACGATGAAGGAGGGCACGAGGCTGTAGGGATGCGGGGTGTCGGCCCAGAGCACCTCTTCGTCGTCGTCGAGAGTGAGCCAATCGAACTCGGCGTTCATGCCGGACACGTTTCCGCCGACGGTGGAATAGTGTTCCGCCGGGCGGGACCGTCGTCATTTGTGACTACTGCTACCGTGTAACACGACAATTCCGCCCGGTTGGGCAAACCATTTTACGGATGCCCGCAACGGACTGTCCATGGACAAGCAGTCACTGCTCGACTTGCTGCGTCACGACGCTCGCGAGAGCGTAGATGACATCGCCCGCCAACTGGGCGCAGACGCCGAAGCAGTGGCAGCAGCGCTCGAGGAACTCGAAGACGACGGGGTCATCCGCGGCTACCAGGCGGTCGTCGACTGGAACAACGTCGACGAGGAGCACGTCCGGGCGCAGGTCGAAGTCGACGTCGAACTCGACCGCGAGACGGGCTACGAGGAGATCGCCCGCCGCATCGCGCGGTTCCCCGAGGTCGCCACGCTGCGACTCGTCTCCGGCGACTACGACTTCTTCATCGAGGTCGAGGGCGCGTCGATGCACGCCGTCTCGAACTTCGTCTCCGAGCGCATCGCCCCCATCCCCGAGGTCACGAAGACGGTCACGCACTTCGTGATGGACTCCTACAAGGAGGAGGGCATCGAACTCGGCGACGGCGACGACGACGACCGGCTCTCCGTGTCGCCATGACGCTCGGCGACCAGCTTTCGGACCGCGTCAAACAGGTGCCGCCGTCGGGGATTCGGAAGTTCTTCGAACTCGCCGAGGAGGTCGACGACGTCATCTCCCTCGGCGTCGGCGAACCCGACTTCTCCGCGCCGTGGGCTGCCCGGACCGCCGCCATCGACTCGCTCGAACGCGGCAAGACCTCCTACACGTCGAACCGCGGGATGCGCGAACTCCGCGAGGCCATCTCGGAGCGCGTCACCCGCTACGGACAGGAGTACGACCCCGAAGACGAGATTATCGTCACGACGGGCGCGAGCGAGGCGGTCGACCTCGCGTTCCGGGCGTTCGTCGACCCCGGCGACGTGGTGGCGATTCCCCAGCCGTCGTACATCTCGTACACGCCGGGAGCCATCTTCGCCGGCGGCGAACCGCTCCCGGTGCCGACCCGCGCCGAAGACGAGTTCAAACTCACGCCTGAGGCGCTCGAAGCCGCCGGGGCCGACGAGGCCGACGTGTTGGTGCTCTGCTACCCGAACAACCCGACCGGCGCGGTGATGACCGACGACGAACTCGCCGACGTGGCCTCGTTCGTCAGGGACCACGACCTCGTCGTGCTCTCCGACGAAATCTACTCGGACCTCCGGTACGAGGACGACCACGCCTCCATCGCCACCCACCCCGGCATGCGCGAGCGAACCATCGTGTTCAACGGCTTCTCGAAGGCCTACGCCATGACCGGCCTGCGCCTCGGCTACGCCATGGGGCCGGCCGGAGCCATCGACGCGATGAACAAGGTCCACCAGTACGCGATGCTTTCGGCGCCCACGACGGCGCAGTACGCGGCGCTCGAAGCCCTGCGGTCGTGCGACGACTCCGTCGACGAGATGCGCCGCGAATACGACCGCCGCCGGCGGTTCGTCCTCGCCCGCTTCGAGGAGATGGGACTCGACTGCTTCGAGGCGAAAGGGGCGTTCTACGTCTTCCCGGAGGCTCCCGACGGCGACGACGAGGCGTTCGCCGAGGGCCTCCTCGAAGAACAGAACGTCGCGCTCGTCCCGGGGAGCGTCTTCGGCGAGGGCGGCGAGGGCCACCTTCGGGTCTCTTATGCGACGGGGATGCGCGAACTCCGCGAGGCGATGGACCGTATCGAGGCGTACGTCAGCGACTGAGCCGACCGGACCACACCCGGAACCCGCTTTTTCTCGAACGAGCGAGTTTCGTGAGTATGCGAAGCATTCACACACTTCGGGCGCGTACATCCAGCGATGTACGACGAAATCCTGCTCCCCGTCGACGGGAGTCCGGCGGCCGAACAGGCGATACCGCACGTGTTCGACCTCGCGGAGCGGTACGACGCGACGGTACACGTGTTGTTCGTCGTGAACACGACGCGAGACAACGCGGGTATCATCAGCGGGACGGTCCTCGAAACGCTGGAGCAGGAGGGCCAACGCGTCGTCGACGAGGTCGTCGAACGCGGCGAGAGCCGCGGCATCGAGACGGTCGGGGCCGTGCGGCGGGGCGCGCCCCACGAAACCATTCTCGACTACGCCACGGAACACGGCGCGGAGGTCATCGCGATGGCGACGCACGGCCGGACGGGCGTCGAACGCGTGCTCCTCGGGAGCGTCACCGAGCGCGTCGTCCGGACCGCGCCGGTGCCCGTGCTGACGGTCCGGGCGACGGGGTAGTCGACTCGGCCGTCTCGGGTGGCCGAAGCGGCCGACCACGCCCCACTCAGAGTGCACCATCGATAATGACACATGATGGCACATTTCGAGAGACCAACACGCAAAGTATTATTAAATATGGTTTCCTCGTGCAACACGAATGGCTTCGGGAGGTGACACGGACATCGCTGTGACGGAGGACACGTCCACGTTCCAACTCGGGCTGGACGACCTCAAGCGACGAGGGAGCGCGCTCCTCGTCGTCGGGTCGGTTCCGACGGAACTCTACTCGCGTGCGTCCAAGCAGATGCTCGGCGCTCCCGACGAGCCGCGACGCCGCCTGTTAGTTCTCAACGACTCGACGCCGCTCGACACCCGTCTCGACGCCGATATCCAGCGCTCGAAGGAGTGGACCCGCGTGGTGCGGTACTCGACGCTCGAACGGAGTGCGACGGCGTCGTCGTCACCGTCGGCCGCCGTCCCGACTGCGGTCGAGACCTGCGAACGCCGGGTGAGCGGTGGCCTCGGCCAACTCGGCGCGGAACTCGCGACCGACGTGACCGAGTTCGACAGCCTCGCCGGGGGGCTCTCTCCGGCCGAACTCCGCGTCGCGTTCGACTGTCTGCCGTCGCTCCTCTCGCGGTACGAGCGGGACCACGTGTTTCGGTTTCTTCACGTCATGACGTCTCACGTCCGCGCGCGAAACGGGATGGTCCACGTCTGGTCTCCCGGCGACCGCGAGGACGAAATAAACCGGATGCTCGAACCGCTGTTCGACGCCGTCGTCGAACTCGACGTCGAGGGCGCGGAGGCTCGCCAACGCTGGCACCTCCGTGGGAAGGAGGTCTCGTCCGGCTGGTTCCCGTTGGAACCGTGAACTTCTCACGACCAATACGTTTTTTACCCTAATCGTGTCACATAGACTCAATGGAATCGTCCGGGCAGGGCAAGCGGACTGACGCGTCTTCCACGCTGGAAGTCGGCTTTTCGCTCCCTTCGGAAGGCGCGGGGTTGGTCGTTCGGGACAACGTCGAACGCCACCAGTTCATGCTTCGCACGCCGTCGCCGGTCGCGCCCGAGCCGGCCGACCGGCATCGGTTCTCGCTCCCGACGGACGCGGCGGTCGGCATCGAGACCGACCGTATCGGGCTGGCGGCGAACACGGTCGTCTGCGTCCGCGACGAGGCGGGGTCGATGCTCGCGCAGGTCGACCAGCAGGGACACGAGGAACTCGGTGCGGAAACCTACAGCATCGAGCTCTTCGGTGCGGTCAAGACGTATCTCCGAGTCGAGGGACCGCTGACCGTCGACGCGAAGCCGCTCGAAACCGTCCTCTCGTTCGAGAAGCCGCAGACGGTGTACGTCGGTGCACGGTCGTCACACGAGAGCCCCGCGACGACGGTCACGACGACCGACGACCCACTGGACGTGATGGAGGCCGTCTCGGCGTTCAGCTCCGCGCTCAAGACCACGAGCGTCGAGCGGTCGTACCCCACGCTCCGAGGTCACCCGCCGCTCCTCGAACTGGGTGATGAACTCGATATCCCCGAGGGACTCCACGTCCCCGACACCGGCGTCCGAATCGAACTCCCGCCGACGCTGAGTCACATCTTCGTGGCGACGCCGCTGGCGTACTACCTCGGCGCGAGACTCGTCCCCGGTGACGCGCCCCGACTCGTCGCCGAAGACGGGTTCGTCCACGACTTCGACGGCCCCCATGGCTTCGAGGAGTCGGTCGCGCGCGCGCTCAAACGGACGTTCTTCCTCGACTGCGTCGTGCGGACGGAGGGCATCTACGACGTGCCGCTCCACGAGCGTCAGACGGTCGAGTCGCGGACGGACATCGACGTCGAGCGGCTGTACGACGCGTCGCTCGGCGAGCAGCTCTCGGCGTATTTCGAGATACCCTACGAGCACATCGCCGACCTCGTTCCGGAGTGGAAGCTGACGACGCACGTCGCGCCGCAGACCGACAACATCGAACTCCTGCCGTTCATCACGAACGACCTCGCGGTCGTCAGGACGCCGACGGGGACCGAAGTCTCCCACTCGGAGGTGCAAGCCGCCGTCGTCGACGATTTCCTCCGCGACGACATCGTCAGGAGCGCGGGCACGACGACACCGAACGAGACGTACGTCAAGCCCAGTTCGACCGACTCGGTCGAGCAGGCGTGGATAAGCGACGGAACGCCGGTCGGTGCGAGCAAGACCACGCCCGCCGCCTACCGGAACCGCCTCCAGCGCAAGCCGACGCAGGGAGATATCGGCATCACGGTCGTCTGTAACGACCCCGAGATGCTCGCCGAGACGGACATCGTCGACGAGGTGTACGGCTCGCGCGACGGGCTGTCGTTCGACGTGGACGCGCACTACGACCTCAGCCGAGCGGAGCTTCGGGAGCTACTCGCCGAGCCGACTGACTTCCTCCACTACATCGGCCACATCGACGACGAGGGGTTCCAGTGCCGCGACGGTCGGGTCGACGCCGAGACGCTCGACCGCGTCGGGACGGGCGCGTTCTTCCTCAACGCGTGCCAGTCGTACGACCAGGGACTCGCGCTCGTCGAGGCCGGCGCTATCGGCGGCATCGTCACGTTCAGCGAGGTCATCAACAGTCAGGCGGTCGGCGTGGGACGCACGTTGGCCCGGTTGCTTAACGGCGGGTTCCCGCTGCAGGCGTCCCTCGACGTGGTCCGAACCGACAGCGACATCGCCCACCAGTACGGCGTGGTCGGGGACGGGAGCCTCTCTGTAGTCCAAGCCGAAAGTGGAGTCGCGATACTCTGCGAGGTCGAGCACATTGACTCGGACACTTACGAACTGTCGTACAACGCGTACCCGACATCGCGGAGTGGGTTAGGGTTCCTAATTAGGCCAGCACTACCTGGAGACTACGGTTACCATCTCTCCTCGGGTGCACTCCAGAATATCGAACTCACCGAGGAGGAACTCCGAGACTTCCTCGCGCTAGAACAGGTTCCGGTCGTTTACGACGATACGGTCTATTGGGACTGCGAATTTCTCTCGTGATTATGGGCCGTAGATGATACTGGTGTTTCCGGCGGCCACGCTTCCGGCCTGTGAGAGCAGGAGCGTGAGCGTGAACAGGACGCCCATCATGCGGGGGTTCTGACGGAGGTACGCGACCATCTGGTTGCTGTCGTCGGACATGTGCACTTACCCCAAGGAGCGAGCGCGAAATATAATTTTTCGTGTATATCTGATATGAAAATAACTTAATTAAGTGAACACGTGTCGCAAGTAATCATCGACGTCGCAAACAGCGCTGTGGACGCGCGAAAGCGGGAAAGAGAGATGAAAGGGTCGGCGTCCGGAACGCTCGCACCCGATTAGGAGCTGTCGATATCGACTTCGCCGCCGATGTCTCGGTAGACTGCGGAGATTCCCTCGGTCTCGTCGAGTTGACCGAGCGTCTCGTCGAGTTCGCGCCGGAGTTCGGTCAACCGGGCGGTGAGCTGTTGATACTCCTCGTTATCTTCGAGCGCCGCTTCGTCTTTTTCGGACTCTAAGAGCGCCTTCTTCGACGCGAGAGAAAACAGGTCCTGAATCCCGACGTCGTAAGCGTTTCGCAGGATGAGGTTAGAGACGGTGTCAGTCAGCGCTTCGCGCGAGACGGGCTTGACGAGGTAGTCGTCGAAGCCCATGGCGATGATGTCGAAGTCGGGTTCGACCGCGGTCACCATCGCGACGCGGCACTCGAAGCCGCGATCCCGTATCTCCGAGAGCGCTTCGTCGCCCGAGAGGTCGGGCATTCGACGGTCGAGGAGAACAACGTCAACCTCGTCGTCGAGCTTATCCAGCGCCTCGCGGCCGCCGTAGGCGACACGAACGCTGTAGTCGTTCCTAAGCCAGGTTGCGTACAGATCGGCGAGGTCAGGCTCATCTTCAACGATGAGCACCAGTGGCTGTTCTGCGCTCATTGGTAGTGTAGGGGTGTTCCGGGGACGCTCACGAAACTCAATGTCGTGCAGTGGTATATCAAAATACCTCTTGTCTAACGCCGGCCGAAACTGCGCTTGTGCGCACTAATTGCCCCCCGGAGTTGTTATACATTCCGGCGAATCGAACAGATTTCACCTGTCAGATGTCTCTGATATCTCTTCGACGGTGATTCGGTTCGCCTCGACGTCCTCCAAGACCGCGCCCCACCCGCCGACGGTGTAGGTTCCCTCGTCGGTCTCGACGGTCAGACAGACCTGTCCCGCGAGTTCGGAAAACGACAGCGTGTCAGTCGGCGCGGAGACCGCCGTGTAGTACAGGTCTGTCACCTCGCCGGTGAACTCGACCGGGTCACGCTCGTCGGTCTCGTACCCCTTGATGTGGGCGACGATGCGCTTTCCGTCGCGGATGAGTGGCTCCGTGTCCTGTACGAAGTGTCTGATGTCTGAGTACACGAACGGGGGTTCGTCCGTCTGTGCGTCGTAGACGACTTCCCAGACCTCCCACAGCGCCGTCTGGAAGTACCAGTGGAAGACGTACGCCAGCGTGTAGTCGTCGACGAGGACGCCGTACTGGTTCATCGAGCTGTCGTGCGGCGCGAAACACGCTCCGGTCCGGTCGACGATAGCGACGAACGGCGTCGGGAGGGTGCGGTGTCTGACCTCCGTGGCGACCTCCTCGTACTCCTGTTCTGCGAGCGGTTCGAGTTCGTCGGTCCGCTCGGGGTGCAACACGACCTTCACCAGCGCGCCGTTCTCGTACGCCTCCGAGAGCGCCGGCTTGAGTTCGTCGAACTGCTCGGGGGTGACGGACAGTTGTACCTCGCCGTCCGCCTCCCGAATCATCTCCTCCGCTCGGTTGAACACCGTCTCGAAGCGCTTGACGATGCTCAACATGTGTCGGTCGACCGCGGGCTGCTGCCAGCGCGTCTCGATTTCTTCCGCCGCCTCGTCGAGTTGGACGGCGCGGCTCTTGAGGTCCTCCATCACCGACTTCGGGTCGCACGCCCGCGCGTGCAAACTGTCCTGTTCGTAGGTCTCGATGTAGCCTTTGGCCTCGAGGTCGCGGAGAACATCGTAGATACGGGCGGTCGGCACGGCGCAGGCATCGGCGAGTTCGGTCGCACTCGCCGCGCCGAGCTGCAGCAGCGCGACGTAAGCCTCCGCCTGATACTGTGACAACCCGGCGTTCCGAAGTGCGGTCCGTAGCTCCGCGGTATCCATCGCTTGTAGATGCACGACATACATCCGTATTAATTATCCCATGTCCTCGTCACGCTCGCGTGACAGGTAGGAGGCCGCAGACGGAGTCGGAGCGTGCGGCGAGAGAAAGAACAGCGGAGTGGCGACCGGCAAAGCGGGGCGCGTCGGGAACTAATTCGGGCGGGACGAAACCGGGGAGTGGGAGAACGCGTTACTCGCTCGGGCTGTAGTTCGGCGCTTCGTCGGTAATCATCACGTCGTGGGGGTGACCCTCGGTCTGGCCGGCGGCGGAGACGCGGACGAAGCGGGCGCGCTCTTTGACCTCGGGGATGGTCTCGGCGCCGACGTAGCCCATGCCGGACTGCATGCCGCCGACGAGCTGGTGAAGCTCGGACGCGAGCGAGCCCTTGTACGGCGTCGCGGCCTCGACGCCCTCGGGGACGTACTCCTCGTCCTCGTTGTCCTCCTTGAGGTAGCGGTCGGCACCGCCGGACTGCATCGCGCCGACGGAGCCCATGCCGCGGTACTGCTTGTACTTCTTGCCGTTCATCGTGATGACGCGGCCGGGAGCCTCGTCGGTGCCGGCGAAGTAGGAACCGAGCATGACGGCGTCGGCTCCGGCGGCGACCGCCTTGATGGCGTCGCCGGAGTAGCGGATGCCGCCGTCGGCGATGACGGGGATATCGTACTCGGCGGCGACGTCGGCGACCTCCGCGACGGCCGAAATCTGAGGCATGCCGGAGCCGGAGACGACGCGGGTCGTACAGATGGAACCGGGGCCGATGCCGACCTTGATGCCGTCCGCGAAGTCGACGAGTTCGGCCGCGGCCTCGCGCGTGCCGACGTTCCCGACGACGACGTCCGCCTCGACGGACTCCTTGATGTCGCGGGCGGTGTCGATGACGTTGAGGTTGTGCGCGTGGGCGCAGTCGATGAAGATGACGTCAACGCCGGCGTCGTCGGCCATCTGCGCGCGCTCGTCGTCGAACGGACCGACCGCAACGCCGCAGACGAGGCGGCCGTCGTCGTCGCGGGCGGCGTTCTCGTACTCGCGGCGCTGGAGAATACCCTGCATCGTCACGAGGCCGACGAGGTGGCTCTTGTCGTCGATGATGGGGACGCGCTCTATCTTGTGGTCGTACATGAGTTCGAGCGCGTCGCGGGCGGTCACGTCGCGCTCGGCCGTGATGACCTCGTCGGTCATGGCCTCGCTGACCTTGTCGGACTCGCCGACTTCGAGGTACGGGCGGATGTCGGTGCCGGAGATGATGCCGAGGACCACGTCGTCGTCGTCGACGACGGGCGCGCCCGAGACGCCGGCGCGCTCCATCATCTCGTCGACCTCGCTGATGGTCTGGCCGGGGTTGGCCGTGACCACGTCTTCGCGGCGGATGACGAGCTCGTCGGCGCGCTTGACGCGCTCGATTTCGCGGACCATCTGCTCGGCGTTCATATTGCGGTGGAGCACGCCGAGACCGCCCTCGCGGGCCATCCCGATAGCCATCCCGCTCTCGGTGACGGTGTCCATCGCCGCGGAGAGGATGGGAATGTTGAGTTCGACGTTCTTCGAGACGCGCGTCGACACGTCGGCGTCGTCGGGTTCGACGCGGCTCTCCATCGGGCGGAGCAGCACGTCGTCGAATGTGAGGGATTCGGGCACCCGTAGCTTCTCGGTGAAGGGTTCTCGGTCAGGAACGTCGTTCGCCATATCAAGCGTGGTTGCGGCGACGACAAAAGGGTTGCGAGATAGCACGGGCGTGTCGATGTATCGCAAACCAGTTCGGGGATTTATACATGTGCGTGAGTATTCTTCGCATCGCCGGCGGACCGAGACGACCACCAGAACACGTGACGACACCCGCGTGCGACGGACGCCGTCGGCCGCGACCACTCGAGGGCGTTCGTCCCCTCGTCACGGAGTACCGAACCGCAAGACCGTCGTGAATAATCACCATATTCATGAACTTGTAACACAGTATCTTCGAGATTTCAACTCATATCCGACGAATCTTCAGTGACTTTTATAAGCGAGCCAGAAATACCTGTGTCCCATGCGGTCGTATCCCACACAACGTTTAATACTCCTGTCCTAATGTAATCCTGTATGGACTCCACGTGTCCCGCCGCATCGCGCATTGCCGGTCAAACGACCTCCGACTCCGGCATTCTCTTTACAGCGATGTGGCAGACATTTAAACGGGAGTTCAATTTCGGACGAAATGGGCTTCGCGTGCAGAGCGCCAGCACGCCCCTGTCCGAATTGCGTTCGTATCGCCGCTTGGGCCATGGTGACGGCCAGTAACATCGAATGAGTGTCTCACGCCACCCGGTCGCCCTTCGCCTCGAGCAACAGGTAGGGGGTGCCACCCGTCTGCTCGCAACCGTCATGGGGCTTCCCCTCATCGACGGCATCTTCCCAGCGCTCATCATCGCGGGGGCGCTGACGACCGCCACGGGCGACCCCTCGGTCACGGGCATCCTCCAGACCGGCCTGCTCATCTTCGGCGGCTCCGCGACGGTCGCGGTCATCCTCGCCGAGATGGACGGCACGCGCCGCGAACAGCTCACGTCTATCCTCCTGCTCGGCGTGCTGCTCATCCCGGTCGCGGTCGCCGAGGCCGCCGTCGCGGAGACCATCGAGACGCTCCTGAACTTCGAGGTGTTCCACCGCTTCGCCGGCCTCGTCATCCTGGCCGTGGCGGCGAAGACGGCGTCCTCGAAGGTCGGTGAGTATCTCCCCTCGCCGAGCATCATCATCGGCCTCGGCCTCGTCGCGAGCTTCGAGCCCTCCGGCTTCGAACTCATCGTCACCCCCGACCCGATGCGCCTGCTCAGCGCCGGCGCAGCGGCCGGCACGGGCGTCGGCTTCGCCGGTGCCATCGCGCTGTTCGCCCCGCGGCTCCGCGGCAACGTCGACATCGACCTGTTCCGCTTCGGTAGCTCGGTCGCCCTCGGCATGCTGGCGCTCGAAGTGCTCGGCCTGATGCCGACGCAGGCCCCCGTCGCCCTCGGCGTCCTCGGCGTCACCGCGCTGTTCGCGTTCGACCCCGGCTCCGACGACGCGGACCTCGACGAGTTCGTCGACGACGCGTCCGACTCCGAATCGGCCACGCCGAACGCGAACGGCGCGGCCGCGGCCGGGCCGGTCGCAGACGGCGGCGACGACGTCGAGTCGTCAGAGGACTACGAGGCGTTGGTCGACGGAGACGCGAACGACACCGACGACGACTCCGAACCGGGGTACGGCTACCCCGGCGAAGAGGAGTCCCGCGCGCCCTGGCTGTAACCCGCCGGGCGACTTTTTCTCCCAGCCGACGAACCCCGTCGCATGCGACGGACCTTCGACGTTCGAACCGAGCGCCGGCTTCAGGTCATCGACGTGACGGACGAAGTCGCGGACGCGATACCCGCCGACTCCGACGGCGTCTGTACGGTTTTCTCGAAACACACCACCGCCGGCGTCTGTGTCAACGAGGCCGAACCCCGACTGCTCGGTGATATCGAGTCGATGCTCGCCGAGGCGGTCCCCGACGACGGCTGGGACCACGACGAACTCGACGGCAACGCCGACTCGCACCTCCGGGCACTCCTCGTCGGCAACGGCGTCTCGATACCGGTCGCGAGCGGCGACCTCGACCTCGGTCGGTGGCAGTCCGTCCTCCTCGTGGAGTGCGACGGCCCGCGCACCCGGACCGTGACGGTGGCGACGCCCTGAACCGGTCTGCGGTGCGGCCTCGCGGACGCCGAGTGCATCGAAACCGTGGGCGAGGCCGACCGCTGGCGGAGGGCTTACTTACTTCGGGACGGTTGCACGGGTATGAGCAACCGCGTCGTACAAGGACGGATGGTCACGCCCGAGACGCTCGCCGAACTCGTCGAGGGTGAGCGCCCGATGGACGCCGAGCCGATTCAGGACGCCGACTTCGACTGCCCGGAGTGCGGCGAGAACGTCATCCAGGTGGGCTACATGCCGAGCGTGACGGAGTTCGTGACGGCCTACAAGTGTCAGGAGTGCGACTGGGCCGACGACGACCGCGACGAGTAGAATCGAAACCCCTTTAAGAAAAATCGCCATACGAGAGAGTGCAGACAGCACGAATCGGGGCTGTGGCCAAGCCCGGCATGGCGACTGACTCCAGAGGCTTGGCGCCCGGGACGACACTCCAGCTGATATACTGAGCGGCCGACTGATCATCGGTCGTGTTGACGACCCTCTGGAGTTCCGAGGTGCCCACCGGAGATATCAGTCGATCGGGGGTTCAAATCCCTCCGGCCCCATTCTAACCTTAATCCTTTCGTAGGGTTTTATTTAGTAGCAGAGGCGCTGAATCGCCGGTTTAGCAAAAACCGGGAGGTGCGTTCTCCGTGAGCGATTCTCCACCAGAGTTCTTCCGCGAGAGCCACGAAACCGCCCTCACAGTAGAAATTCGAGGGTGCCCAGCGCGAACCCCGCGGCCACCGCGGCCGTCAACCGAAACGCCTGCTCGTCGGGCACGCGGAAGACGCCCGCCGCCATCACCGAGACGGACCCGCCGAAGAGGGCCCCCCGAAACACCTCGGCAACGCCCGTGACCGAGTCCGGGGGGACCAACACCCGGAGCGCGACCAACCCCGCGAATCCGAGGAGGACTAGCGCACCGTCGCGCCGGACGTCCCGCGGTTGCTTCTCCATACCCCGCAGTTGTTGTCGCTCGTTTGAAAACTATTGGCGTTCGGGTCGGAGAGAATACCACAAAGATACCAATAAACTATAGGCGCTTGGAGCGACGGCGCGGTATGGTACGGGACACAGCGCGCCGACTCGCCGAGTACCTCAGCAGGCGACTCGGCGACGGACTCCGGACGGTAGTCATCGCCGACGACGACGGGTACGAACTGGAGTATCTCCGCGACGACCTCTCGGAGCAATACACGAAAGGAACGTTGACTGAAGTCGTCTCCGACCTCCGCGTCGAGACGCCGTTTTCGACCACCGGAATCGACACCCATCCCATCGGTGAACGCCGCGCCGTCGTCCACTACTACGAGAACGCGTTCGTCCTGCAGTTTCCTTTCTCCGGGGCGGAGCGAATCATCATCAGCATCGGGACCGACGCCGGGACGGACCTCCTCCAGTTCATCGAGGACTGTCGGCGAATCGTCGACCGGAGCGGCTGAGCGTCGGCCCGTTGGTCGTCGACGGTCCGACGACCCGGGACGACCCGGGACGACCCGGGACGATGACCGCGCTGCACAACGATTTTCTCGCGCGCGCCCGACGTGAGAGTGATGGAACTCGTCTCTGTCGCCGCGCTCGCCGAGAACCGTGTCATCGGCCGCGACGGCGAACTCCCGTGGCCGAGCATCCCCGCCGACAAGGAGCAGTACCGAAACCGCATCGCCGACGACCCGGTGGTGCTCGGCCGGACGACGTTCGAGTCGATGCTCGACGACCTGCCGGGGAGCGCCCAAATCGTCATGAGCCGAAGCGAGCGGTCGTTTTCGGTCGACACGGCTCACCGCGCGGCGAGCGTCGAGGAGGCGGTCGAAATCGCGGAATCGCTGGGCGCGGAGACCGCTTACGTCATCGGCGGGGCCGCCATCTACGCGCTGTTCCAACCACACCTCGACCGGATGATGCTGAGTCGCGTTCCCGGCGAGTACGAGGGCGACACGTTCTACCCCGAGTGGGACGACGACGAGTGGGAACTCGACTCGGAGACCGACTACGAGGGCTTCACGCTCCAAGAGTGGGTCCGCGTCGCCCGCGACTGAGACCGCAGCGGCGACCCGCGGCTACTTCCGGTTCGGGGACGACCCCGTGTTGTCGGCATCGACGAGGTCCAACAGGAACGAGCGAACCGTCGCCGCCGTCTCGTCCCACGTCGGGTGCGCGAGAAAACGGTCGCGGGCGGAAAGCGAGAGCGACTGCAGTCGTCGACGGTTCCGACACAGCGGAGCCACGGCGTCGGTGATTTCGGCCGAGTCCGTCGGGTCGACGAGGAAGCCGTCCTCGCGGTGCGTGACGAGTTCGCTCGCGCCGCCGGCCGACGAGACGAGCGCCGGCAGGCCGAACCCCATCGCCTCGACCGCCGCGATGCCGAACCCCTCGTAGTGTGAGGGGAGCGCGAACAGGTGCGACTCCCGGAGCGTCGCGGCGAGGTCGGCGTCCGAAAGCCGGCCCGCGAAAGTCACGCGGTCGTCGATGCCGCGGGCGACGGCGAGGTCTGAAAGGGAGTCGGCGTAGTCGGTGTCGACCGCCGCACCGACGACCCTCAACTCCCAGTCGCCGCAGACGCGGGAGAGGCCACGGAGCAGGCCGTCGACGTTCTTCCGCGGTTCGAGGTTGCAGACCGTGACGACCCGGAGCGGCCCGTCGGTGGCTCGCGCCCGTATCTCGTCGTCGCCGAGGGGCGCGCCGAACGACGAAAAGCGGTCGCCGGCGGGGTACGCCACGACGCTCGGTTCGGGGTCGGTGACGGCCGCGACCGTCTCTTTCGTCGTCTCGCTGTTGAACACGAACGCGTCCGCGGAGCGGAGATACCGACTCTCGACGGCGCGTCTGGCGTGTCGTCGCCACGCACGGAACTGTTCCAGCGAGTTGAGGTGGTGGACGACAGAGACGACCGGGATGTCGTCGTCGAGCGCGGCGTTCGTGCCGGCGAGCGAGGGGTGACACAGTTCGTCTTGCAAGAGCACGTCCACGTCGAGGCCGCGGAGGCGACGCGCGGCGGAGACGTTGTCTCGGAGTCGCTTTCGGTACGACCGCTCGGGGAGCGAGACGACGGTCACGTCGTCGCCGGCGGCGCGGAGCCCATCGACGAGTTCTGAGTCGTAGCGATAGCCGCCCGAACGGGCGTCGAGCGGGCCGTAGACGACGATTCCGACCCGCACGTCAGAGCGGCGTCTCGTAGGTCGCGCTCGCGACGTCGTCCTCCCAGATGCGAACGGAGACGTGCTGGGGCGCCTCAAGTGACGCCGCCTCGACGAACTGTTCGCACACCTCGCGGGCGAACCGCTCGACGCTCGGGTTCTGCCCGGCGAACTCGACGAGTTCGTTCATGGTCTCGTCGCGGTAGCGAGACAGCGTCGCGTCCAGCGCGGCCTTTACGTCGTCGATATCGACGAGATAGCCGTACTCGTCGAGTTCCGGGCCCGAGAGTTCGACCTCGACGGTGAACGCGTGGGAGTGAAGCTCACCTTCCGGTCCGGGGTTCGGAACCGTCAGGTAGTGCTGGGCGATGAGGTCCCTGCGAACCGAGACGCGGTACATGAACTGTCAAGCGTTCCGGTAGGTAAAGAGGATTTGGACGGCCTCGTCGGGGGCGTCTTCGAGGAGTCGGTAGGCGCGCGCGGCGGACTCGACACCCATTCGGTGGGTCACGAGCGGGTCCAGCGGGAGGTCTTCGAGGTGGTCCCACGCCAAGGAAAAGCGGCGGTCGGCGTCCCAGCGCCCCCGGAGGTCGGGGTCGATGGTGCTGACTTGACTGCTCTCGACGCTGATGCGCGAGCGGTGGAACCGCCCGCCGAGGTCGAGGGTGGCGGGCTTGGTTCCGTACCACGACCCGACGACGACCCGGCCGTCGTACCGCGTCACCGACAGGGCGTCGTCGAGGGCGTCGGGGTCGCCCGAGAGTTCGAGCGTCAGGTCGGCCCCGTCGGCGGGCGCGTCCAGCGACTCGGGATGGACGGCCTCGTCGGCACCGAGCGCCTCGGCGATGGCCCGGCGCTCGGCCACGCAGTCGACCGCGGTCAGGCTCCCGAGCGGGAACTGCGCGAGGAGCGCGGTGGTCACGAGGCCGACGACGCCCTGTCCGAAGACGACGACGTGCTCGCCGATGAGCGGCCGTCCGTCCATCACGAAGTTGAGCGCGGTCTCCATCGTCGGCAAGAGCGCGGCGCGCTCGTCGGTCACGTCGTCGGGGATGGAGATGAGTTCCGAGGGGGACGCCAGAAATCGGCTCTCGTGGGGGTTGAACGCGAAGACGCGGCTTCCGAGCCGCGAGCCGGGCACGTCGTCGCCGACGGCCTCGATTTCGCCGACGGCGGCGTAGCCGTAGCGGAGCGGAAACGAGAGGTCGCCGTCGAGCGCCGCGATGGACTCGTCGGCGGCGAGGTCGGTCGGGGCCTCGCCGCGGTAGACGAGTCGCTCGGTGCCGGAACTCACGGCGGAGGTCAGGGTGCGGACGCGAACCTCACCGGGGCCGGGAGCGGGCACGTCGCGGTCGCGGACCTCGACGCGTTCGGGGGCCACGAAGTAGACCGCGCGACCCTCCATCGTTCAGTCGTCTGCGGTCTCGACGGCCGCGTCGGCGAACTCGACGGTCGTGCCGCGGTGGCGGCAGTCTTCGAGCGCGTGCTTGGCCGCGAAGCCGGCCTCGTGGGCGTTCGAAGCCGTGCCGACGCCGACTTTGAGTTCCACGTCCGCCTCGGCCTCGACGTGGTCGATGGCGTTACGGTACTGGTCTTCGGTGAGGTCGGGCGTGACCGAGATGATGTTGTCGCCGCCGACGAAGAACGACAGCGCACCGTGTTCCTCGCGCAGGTGGCGCATGAGCGACGCGTAGCCCTGTTCGATGTGGATGAACGTGTCGAACTCGTTGAGGCGGTCGGTGTACTTGCCCGTCGCGTCGTTCACGTCGAAGTGCGCGATTTGGAGGTCGGTGTCCGAGCGGTCGGCGTCCGCGAGGGTCTCACCGGAGAGCACCTCGCGGCGGTCGCCGTCCTGCGCGCTGCCGGCGCGCTGGATGCGGTCGGTGGCGCGTTCGAGCGCGACTGCAGGCGACCGGTCGGCGCCGATACCGAGACTGAGCGTTACGGGATAGCGGTTTCCGATAGACTCCTGCAGCAGTTCGTGGTCGTCGCGGTCGAGCCCGTTCGTGACCGCGACCATGTTGTCGAACCGGGTAAAAAACGCGTACCCGTCGCGAGAGCCGACGAACTGGGCCAAGTCGGCGAAGAGCCGCGACTGGAGCGTCTGGAGGTCCATCTCCCGCCGCGGGTCCGGAGTGACCGTCCACGGCCCGTAGTTGTCGATTTGGACGAGTGTCAGCTGCGTGTTCGTCACGGTAGACGAGTAGGGCGACGCGCATATTGGTCTTTGGTTCTGTGACGGTCCCGCCGCAACCTCGGAACCGACGCACCCGACGCTCGCAACGCTTGCGGCATGCTCACCGCCAGCGTGGACGCGCCACGCCGCGCTCGCTGACGGCGATGAGGCCCACGACGGCGAGGGTGAGAGCCCTCAGGCCGACGAATCGCGAATCGTCCGGCTGGCGACCACGTCGAGGACCGCCCACGTCAGCACCCACACGGCGAGCGCCGTGAGGACGATGGCCGTCGTCGACAACAGCGGGAGGACGACGGAGAACGTGGCCACGATGGAGTAGGTCAAAAACAGCGCGACCATCGCGGTCACGAGGCCGTACACGCCCATGGCGCTGTTGCCGGTCGCCGGCCCGCGAAGCCACCCGACCAACCGCTTCGAAGAGACACCCATACGACGACATATGTCACCAATGAACATAATGGTTCTCTCGGGCGAACGTTCAACAGCCCCGGCTCCCTACCGAGGACGATGAACTACCGAGGTGTCGTTCTCGACGTCGACGGGACCGTGGTCCGCGGTGACGAAGCGATTCCGGGCGCGCTCGACGGGCTCGCCGCCGTCGACGCCGCCGGGCTCGACCGACTGTTCGTCTCGAACAACCCGACGAAGGCCCCCGTCGCCTACGAGGCGCGGCTCCGCGGGGCCGGCATCGACGCGACCGCCGACGAGGTGGTAACCTCCGGCACGACCACCACGGCGTACCTCGCCGACCGACATCCCGGCGCGCGGACGTTCTGCGTCGGCGAGGCGGGCTTCCGCGACCAACTCCGCGACGCCGGCCTCGAACTCGTCGGCTCCACCGACGACCCCGAAGTCGTCGTCGTCGCCATCGACCGCGAGTTCCACTACGACGACCTCCGCGACGCCAACCGCGCGCTTCGCTCCGGGGCCGCCTTCTACGGCACCGACCCCGACGTCATCATCCCGACCGCCGACGGCGATATCCCCGGGTCGGGCGCGATTATCAACGCCGTCGCGGGCGTCGCCGAGCGCGACCCCGACGCGATTCTCGGCAAACCCTCGAAGGTCGCCCAGGAGTACGTCCTCGACAAGTTGGGCCTGCCGCCCGAGGAGGTGCTCATCGTCGGCGACCGCCTCGACACCGACATCGCGTTCGGCCTCGACGCGGGCATGGGGACCGCGCTCGTCCGAACCGGCGTGACCGACGACGCGGCCCTCGCGGCGAGCGAGTACGAACCCGACCACGTCCTCGACGGCCTCGGCGACATCGGTCGCATCCTCTCGAAATAGGTTACATCCTCTCGAAATAGCCGTTCTCGGCCGCGAAAGTGGTTGAGAGTCGACTTCCGAGCCGCCGATAACCCCGCCTGCACAATCATTATCGTTCTGACGCGACAACTACCGACCGGGTGATGCCCATGTCCGGAAAGAAGATTCTGCTCCTCGCCGGCGACTTCGTCGAGGACTACGAGATTATGGTACCGTTCCAGGCACTACAGATGGTGGGTCACGAGGTCCACGCGGTGTGTCCCGAAAAAGAGGACGGCGACCGGTGTAAGACCGCCGTCCACGACTTCCGCGGCGACCAGACGTATCTGGAGACCCGTGGCCACGACTTCGCGCTGAACGCGACGTTCGCCGATATCGACCCCGCGGACTACGACGCGCTCGTCGTCCCCGGCGGCCGCGCACCGGAGTATCTCCGCGGCTACGACGAAGTGCTGGACGCCGTCCGGCACTTCTTCGACGAGGGGAAGCCGGTCGCCGCAATCTGCCACGGCCCGCAGATTCTCGCCGCCGCGGGCGTCCTCGACGGCTACGAGATGACCGCCTATCCCGCCGTTCGCGCGGAAGTCGAGCGCGCGGGTTGCTCGTGGGTCGACGAGGTGACCGTCGACGGCAACCTCGTCACCGGGCAGGCGTGGCCGGACCACCCCGAGTGGCTGGCGGCGTTCCTCGACGTACTCGGCACCGAAATCAGCCACGAACCGGCCGCAGCGGCCGCGGACGACTGATTCGCCGAGCCGCTCACACGATATCGCGTGTGAGAATGTCTGACAAAGATTTTTATTAGGGGCGACGAAGGGAGTGGTATGGAAGAGCCGAACAGCCCGTACTTCCGCGAACAGGTCGACGACGTCGTCGAATCGGACCCCCAAGACCGCGAGGTTATCATCGTGGAAGGCGAGGCTATGAGTCTTCGAAGCTATAAGAAGCGCCGCTACTGACCCGGCGGGGCGTCTCCGAGTCCGCCGCGACACCCGTCGCTGGCGGCTTCGATTTCTGTGAAAAGAATGCGAGTGTGTGTCGGCGCGAGTGGCGAGCGACGCTTAGAACGCGTCGCCGACGACGGTCACGTCGGCCTGCAGCTCGTCGCGGAGCGCGTCGTGGACGTGGCAGATGTCCTCGGCGAGTTCCGTGATTTCGGCGAACTCGTCGTCCGAGAGGTCGGACTCCACGTAGACGTCGAAGCTGATGCTCGTGAGGTCGTCGCCGTCGTCGAGGTCGGCGTCGGCGTCGATCTGGACCTTACCGAGGTCGTCGAAGCCCGTCTTCTGACCGCCGACGCGGAAGGCGGGGAGGAAACAGGAGGCGTACGTCGCGACGAGCGCGGCGTTCGGGTTCGGACCCGTCTCGTCGGTGGCGTCGATCTGGAGGTCGAAGTCGCCGACCTGGCTCGTGCATGCGTACCCTTCCTCGCTGACAGTAGAGGTCTGGATGTCGGACATTCATTCCGAGGAACGGAGCGACCGACCCTAAAAGTTCCTCAATAGGACAACGGTGTGCACAAGCGACGACCCGAAACGGGTCGTCACCGAGCGAGGTGAGAGGCTATTCGAGGGTGAACGACTCGTCGCCGTCGAGGGCGTGAACCTCGGCCTGACTGCCGGCGGCTTTCACCTCGCGCTCGAAGTCGCGCACGTCGATTTCGATAGCTGGGAACGTGTTGTAGTGCATCGGGAACACGTGGTCGACGCCGAGCCAGTCGGCGGCGATAGCGCCCTGCCACGGACCCATCGTGTAGTGGTCACCGACCGGGAGCGCGGCCGCGTCGGGTTCGAAGTACGCGCCGAAAATCTCGCGCATGTCGGTCATGAGTCCCGTGTCGCCCGCGTGATAGAACGTCGTGGAGTCGGCGTCGGACTCCTGTGTCGGCAGCGTGTCGCTAATCATGTAGCCGCCGGGCATCCCGGCCTCGTGCTCGTAGCCGGTGTTGATGCCGTTGGTATGGTCGGCGCGGACCATCGTGACGAACGCGTCGCCGAGTTCGACCGTCCCGCCGATGTTCATGCCGATGGTCTCGTCGACGCCCATCTCGGCTTCGACGTAGCCGGTGAGTTCGGGCGTGCCGACGACCGTCGCGCCGTCGAACTCGCCTGCGTGGGCGATGTGGTCCGCGTGCCCGTGGGTGAGCAGGACGTAGTCGGGAGTCTCCACGTCGCTCGGGTCGAGAGACGTGGCGGGGTTGTCGAAGAACGGGTCGATGAGAAGCGAGGTGTCTCCGACCGTGACGTACCACGTCGAGTGACCGTGCCAGGTGAGTTCCATAGCACTCGGTTGTTACAGGCGAAATACACAAAAAGCTATTCGCAGGGGGCGGTGTGACCGCTTTTCGGCGGTCCCCCTCATCGGTGAGTCGCGGCGACGGCTAGGGAGACGGCACAGTCGCTCTCGTCTCGAATTCGACAGCAGAATCGGCCGCCCGAGTCCACTCGAACGAACTGTCCGGGACGGCCGATACACGTCCGTCATCCCACGGCCACAAAAGCGATGAGAATCGTGCAAGAATGTCCCACGTCACCGGGCGACCCGCGCGATGTAAAAGCCTATCACGCCCCCCGCCGACGCGTGGGGCATGCATCACGTCCGATTCCGCGACCCCGCGGGCGCAGTTCGAACCGGCGAGTGGCACGGCGATTCGGTCTCTTTCGGCGGCGAGAACTACGACCTCGACGAGGTCGACGTGCTCCCGCCGTGCGAGCCGTCGAAAATCGTCTGTATCGGCCGCAACTACGCCAAGCACGCCGAGGAGCGCGACGAGGAGGTCCCCGACCGGCCGCTTTTGTTCCTCAAGCCGCCGAACGCGGTCGCCGGCCACGGCGACACCGTGACGCTCCCCGCGGGCAAGAAGAACGTCGAACACGAGGCCGAACTCGCGGTCGTCATCGGCGAGCAGTGCCGGAACGTCGCGGCCGAGGACGCCGAAGGTGTCATCGCGGGCTACACCGTCATGAACGACGTGTCCAACCGCGACGACCAGGACATCGAGACGAACTGGGTCCGCGGGAAGGCGTTCGACGGCTCTGCCCCGCTCGGTCCGGTCCTCGCCGACCCCGACCACCTCCCCGACGACGCGAGCATCTCGTTGCGCGTGAACGGCGAGACGCGACAGGACTCCAGCATCGAACACCTCATCTTCTCGATTCCCGACCTCGTCGCTGAAATCACGTCCTACATGACGCTCGAAGCCGGCGACATCATCTCGACCGGAACGCCCGAGGGCGTCGGCCCGCTGGAAGACGGCGACCGCGTCGCGGTCGAAGTCGAGGGCGTCGGCGTCCTCGAACACGACGTGCGACAGGACTGAGCGCGACCGACATCCCGTTTTTTCATCGCCGAGTCACAACCCGGCCGTATGCGTGTCCCCCGATTGACACTCGTCGGCGTCGCGATACTCGCACTCAGCGCCGTCGCGGGCGTCGCGGCCCTCCCCCGACTTCCCTCCTCGGTTGCGATTCACTTCGGCGTCGGCGGCGACCCCGACTCTTTCGTCGCCGCCCCGCTCGGCGTGCTTCTCATCCCGGTCATCGGCCTCGGCGCGCTCCTCGTCACCCGGTTCGCCGGGGCTGCGGGAAGCGGAACCAACGTCCCGCCCGTCTTTGACTCGATACTGGCGACGTTCCTCGCGTACGTGCAGGCGCTCGTCCTCGCATACAACCTCGGGGCGCGGTTCGACATGTTCGTCGCGGTCCTCCCGGCGGTCGTCACGTTCGGCGTCGTCGCCGTCGTCCTCGACCGCGCGGGCTGAGAGGACAAACCCTATAATTAGGCTGGCCTAATTCCCGCCGAATGCGACTGACGCGACGGGACGCGCTGACCGTGCTCGCCGGTCTCGGCGTCACCGGTGGGGCCGTGTCGCTGACGCAGTTCGACCCGCCGACCGCCGATTCGACCGACGAGGCAGGTGAGTCGACTGGTGCGGACGGAGCGGACGGCGACGACACCCCGCCGACCGCGGTGCGCGAGACGATGGTCGCCGCGGCCGAGGTCGTCTACCCGAGCGCGGCCGAGGGCGTCTCGGAGTTCGTCGAGACCTACGTCGTCGGGCGCGCGAGAGACGACTCGCGGCGGACCGCGATGGTCGACGCCGCGACCGAGTTGGACGACATCGGCCGCGACTGGGAGGGTGCGGCCTTCGCCGAACTTCCCGAAGGCGACCGCGACCGCCTGCTCCGCGAACTCGGCGTCGACGCGGCCGACCCGATTCCGGACGGGACGCTCTCCGAGCGCCTCCGATTTCACGTCGTGAACGAACTGCTCTACGCCTTCTACGCCTCGCCGACCGGCGGCCGCCTCGTCGGCATCGAGAACCCTATCGGCCACCCCGGCGGGGCCGAGAGCTACCGGCGGGCGACGATGGACGACCCCGAGACGACCGACTCCGGGGGTGAGGGCGATGGATAGAATCCCCGTCGCCGACGCCGACGTGTGCATCGTCGGCGCCGGGCCCGCCGGCGGCCTCGTCGCCCACCGACTCGCCGAGTCGGGAGCGACAGTCGTCGTCCTCGAAGCCGGGCCGCGGTTCGACGGCAACAGGCGGGAGCAACTGGAACAGCACGTCCGTCCCGGCCTCGGCGGCCCGTGGGAGATGGGCGGCCCGCGGGACGCGTTTTCCTCCTCGGGCGAGTCGTTCTACCCGCTGAACGCCGCCCGCGTGAAGGGCGTCGGCGGGTCGACGCTCCACTGGCAGGGGATGGTGATGCGCCTCCACGAGCGCGACTTCGAACTCGACTCCAGACACGGCGTCGGAGCCGACTGGCCAATCGGCTACGACGACCTCCGGCCGTACTACGCCGCCGCGGAACGCGAGTTTGGCGTCGCGGGCGCGGACGACAACCCCTACGCGCCGCCGCGGGACGAGCCCTACCCGCTTCCCGCCTTCCGGCCGTCGCACTCGGATTCCATCTTCGCCGAGGCCTGCAAGCGCCTCGGCATCGACATGCACTCCGTGGGCAACGCCCGCAACTCCGAACCGTACGACGACCGGTCGCCCTGCGTCGGTTACGGGACGTGCAAGCCGGTCTGTCCCTCCGGCGCGAAGTACACCGCCGAGTCCCACGTCGAAAAGGCCGAATCCGCGGGGGCACGGGTCATCGACCGCGCGCGAGTCCGGCGACTCGAACACGACGAGGCGGGCGAGCGCGTCGTCGCCGCCGCCTACACGACCCCCGACGGCGAGACCCACAGGCAGGAGGCGACCCAGTTCGTCCTCGCCTGCGGCGGCGTCGAGAACGTCAGACTGCTGTTGCTGTCCGACTCCGACCGCTACCCCGACGGTCTCGCTAACTCCTCGGGTGCCGTCGGTCGGTACTTCATGGACCACCTGTTCGCCGGGATGGGCGGCCGCCTCGACCGCCCCACGCGACAGAACCACGTCGGCTTCAACACCAGCGAGTGCCACCAGTTCTACGACGACGCCGACCCGGTCAACGGCCTCAAACTGGAGTTTCTCAACTACGCCGGCCCGTCGCCGGTCATCGACGCCCTCCACGCCGACACGTGGGGCGACGACCTGCTCGACCAGTTGGACGAGCGCTACGGCACGCACGTGTCCATGGGCGCGCTGGTCGAACAGCTCCCCCGCGAGGACAACTACGTCGGCCTCGACCGGGAGACGACCGACGACCTCGGCGACCCCGTCCCCGAGATACACTGGTCCGTCGACGAACAGACGGAGGCCGCGCTCTCGCGGGCCAACGAGATTCAGGCGCGCGTGCTGGACGAACTCGGCGTCGAGGGCCGCTGGACCGTCGGCCCCGACGAGACCGGCCCCGCGTACCATCACATGGGGACGACGCGGATGGGCGACGACCCCGAGTCGAGCGTCGTAGACGCCGAGTGCCGCGCCCACGACCTCGACAACCTCTGGATTTCGGGGTCGAGCGTCTTCCCGACCGGCGGCGCGATGAACCCGACGCTCACCATCGCGGCGCTCTCGCTTCGACTCGCCGAGTCGCTTCGGGCCGAACTCGGGTAGCGCCCGTCGGAGTCGCGTCTCCAACCCGGCTTCCCTGCCGCCTCGTCCGATCCGGAGTACGCACGCTTAAGAACCGCGACCCGCATTTTCCGACCATGCAACCACGGGACCTCTCCGCGCACGCTCCCTACGTACCCGGCCGCGGGACAGAGGAGGTCGCCCGCGAACTCGGGATGGACCCCGAGGACCTGACGAAACTCTCCTCGAACGAGAACCCCCACGGCCCGAGTCCGAAGGCGGTCGCCGCCATCGAAGACGCCGCGCCGACCGTGAGCGTCTACCCGAAGACGGCCCACACGGACCTGACCGAACGCCTCGCCGACAAGTGGGGCCTCGAAGCCGAACAGGTGTGGGTGTCGCCCGGCGCGGACGGCTCTATCGACTACCTGACCCGCGCGATGCTCGAACCGGACGACCGGATTCTCGAACCGTCGCCCGGCTTTTCGTACTACTCGATGAGCGCCCAGTACCACCACGGCGACGCCGTCCAGTACGAGGTGTCGAAGGGCGACAACTTCGAACAGACCGCCGACCTCGTCCTCGACGCCTACGACGGCGAGCGCATGGTCTACCTCACGACGCCGCACAACCCCACCGGCTCCGTGCTCCCGCGGGACGAACTCGTCGAGCTCGCCGAGTCGGTCGAGGACCACACGCTCCTCGTCGTCGACGAGGCCTACGGCGAGTTCGCCGAGGAACCGTCGGCCATCGACCTCCTCTCGGAGTACGACAACATCGCGGTCCTGCGGACGTTCTCGAAGGCCTACGGGCTGGCCGGCCTCCGCATCGGCTACGCTTGCGTCCCCGAGGCGTGGGCCGACGCCTACGCCCGCGTGAACACGCCGTTCGCCGCCAGCGAGGTCGCCTGCCGCGCCGCGCTCGCCGCGCTCGACGACGAGGAACACGTCGAGAAATCCGTCGAGTCGGCCCGGTGGTCCCGCGAGTACCTCCGCGAACACCTCGACGCGCCGACGTGGGAAAGCGAGGGCAACTTCGTCCTCGTCGAAGTGGCCGACGCCACCGCCGTTACTGAGGCCGCCCAGCGCGAGGGCGTCATCGTCCGCGACTGTGGGAGTTTCGGCCTGCCGGAGTGCATCCGCGTCTCCTGCGGCACCGAAGCACAGACCAAGCGCGCCGTGGACGTGCTCAACCGCATCGTCTCGGAGGTGCCGCCGGCGTGAGAGTCGTCGTCACCGGCACCCCCGGCACCGGAAAGACCACCGCCACCGAGCGCGTCGCCGACGACCTCGACCTCGACGTGGTCCACCTCAACCGACTCGTGAAAGACGAAGGCCTCTGGACCGAGCGCGACGAGGAGCGCGACACGCTCGTCGTCGACCTCGACGCCGCCCGCGACGAACTCGGCGACTGGGACGGCATCGTCGAGAGCCACCTCGCACACCACTTCGAGGCCGACCGCGTGGTCGTGCTTCGCTGTCGACCCGACATCCTCGAACAGCGCCTCCTCGACCGCGGCGAAGCCGAGACGAAGGCGCGCGAGAACCGCGAGTCCGAGGCGCTGGACGTGATTCTCGGCGAGGCCGTCGAGTTCCACGGCGAGGAGTCGGTGTACGAAATCGACACGACCGAGCGCGACCCCGACGCCGTCGCCGACGACATCGCGGCGGTCGTCACGGGCGAGCGCGAACCCTCGGCGGGGACCGTCGACTTCATCGACTACCTATGACGCTCGACCAGTACCGCGACACCGCCGACAAGCTGCTCGCCCCGTTCGTCTCGGTCGCCGACGCCGCCGGCCTCTCGCCGAACGGCGTGAGCGTCGTCGCCTTCGGGTTCGCCGTCGCCGCCGGCGTCGCCTTCGGCCTCGCCGACCCGGTTTGGTACGGCCTCGGCGCGGTGTTCGTCTTCTGTAACGGCTGGCTCGACCTCGTGGACGGCGCGCTCGCCCGCGAGCAGGGGGTCTCCTCGAAGGCCGGCGACCTGCTGGACCACGTGCTCGACCGCTACGCCGACATCGTCGTCATCGTCGGTCTCGCCGCCGGTATCGACTCGTTCGCGCTGGGCCTCGCCGCCGTCACGGGCGTCCTCATGACCTCCTACCTCGGCACGCAGATTCAGGCGGTCGGGCTCGGCCGCGCCTACGGCGGTCTCGTCGGGCGTGCCGACCGACTGGCGCTCATGGGTCTCGTCGGCCTCGCGTCCGCCGTCTACACCGGCACGCTCGGCGGGTTCACGCTCGTCGGCTGGCTCCTCGTGTTCTTCGCCGTCGTCGGCCACCTCACCGCGGTCCAGCGTTTCTGGGGCGCGTGGAGCGACCTGACCTGACCTGACCGGCGTCGCCCGACTCGACAACCAGAACCGACCCGGCCGACCCCCCGAACCGGTCGCGTCTACACTCTCTTTCGATTCGTTTCGGGGGTCCGTGTTCACTCGCACGCAAGTACTCTCCCCCCAGTACCGAGTGTGGATCTTGCCCGGTGAACCAGATTTATATGATTGAGATTATCACCAGTTACCATCTTCAAATGATTCTGAATTACACCATACAACGCCTGAATAGGCTACGATTCCAGCGTCGGCTTCGGTTATGTTCAGTTTTGAATCTGGAGCGTGTCCGGCCGTGACGCGCTCGGAAGACGGCGGCCTCAACGTGGGGCCCGACCCGAAACGCCCCGGGAGGACCGACGCCGCGGGCGACGACGCGATGGTCGCCAACGCGAAGGGCGCGCTGGACGTGGTGCGCGAGATTTCGAGCACCGTCGACGGTCAACTCGACGGGATATCCCGCCGGACCGAGACGCAGGCCGACGACGCGGCGGCGGCCGTCGACGACGTGTCGGACCTCTCGGCGACCGTCGAGGAGATAGCGGCGACCGCGACCGAGGTCAGCGACCGGTCGGAGCGGGCCGCCGAACGGGCCGCCGAGGGCCGGTCGTCGGCGCGCGAGGCCATCGAGGTGATGGAGGACGTTCGCGCCGTCAGCACCGCGGTGGCCGACGAAGTCGAGGCGTTCCGCGCGCGCGTCGACAGCGTCGCCGACGCGCTGGCCGGCATCGACGACATCGCCGCGCAGACGAACCTGCTCGCGCTCAACGCCTCCATCGAGGCCGCCCGCGCGGGCGAGGAGGGCGACGGCTTCGCTGTCGTCGCCGACGAGGTGAAGACGCTCGCCGAGGAGGCGGACGAAATCGACGCCGTGCTCGGGACGGTCCGCGAGGAGACCGACGAGACGGTCGACCACCTCGAAGCCGTCGTTTCGGAGATCGACCGCGGGACCGAGCAGGTCGAAGAGACCATGCAGAGCCTCGACGCCGTCACCGAGGCCGTCGAGGAGACGGCGAACGGGACGAAGTCAGTCTCCGAAGCGACCGACCAGCAGGCCAAGACGACCGAGGCGGTCGCGGCGCGCATCGAGCGCGTCGCCGAGGGCGCAGACCACATCGAAGACGACGTGGAGACGATTCGCGGGGCGCGCGCGGAGCAGACGACGATGCTCCGAGAAATCAGCGGCGCGCTCGACTCCGCGTCGCAGTCGCGGTCCGAGCGAATCGCGGACACAGAGCGAATCCCGACTGGCGTCGACGGACTCGACGACCTCTGCGGCGGCGGGTTCGCCGTCGGCAGTCGCGCCGTCGTCCAACACGACGGGGAGGTGGCGGTCGACGGGCTCGTCGCGCAACTGGCCGCCGCGGCGCTCGACGCGGGGTACGCCGTGTCGATTACGCCGCCGTCCTCGCTCGACCGACGGACGCTCGCGGCTGCTCTCGACGCGGTCGGCCTCTCGTTCGCGGACGCGCTTGACGGCGACCGGCTGTTCGTCCTCGACGCGTTCGGCGAGTGGCGGACGGAGTACAACGTGTTCGACCTCGACCGCAGACCCTTGGACGCGGTCAACCGGACGACCGCCGAGCGGCGCTCCGACCGACTGTTCGTCATCGGCAACATCGCGGGCGAAATCGCCGTCATGGGCGAGTCGGCCGCACGGGAGGCCCGCTACGCGAACGACGACGGCGTCCTCGGCGACGACGACACCGTCCTCAACGTCGTCGACGGGTCGTCCGTCGAAGCGCAGTTCGGCGCGTTCTACACGGGCGCGGCGGACTACGTCCTCAGGGCGTCCCGCGACGGCGCGGCACAGCGCGTCGAACTCACGACCGCACCGGCCGGCGTCTCCGAGGCGACCCGCCGACTCCGAACCCGGGACCGACCGCCGTACGCGACGCTCGTCGAGTGATGTTCGTCCTCGACGCGGCGGGGGCCGTGGCACGCGCGAGCGACGGGTTCGCGGCGCACCTCGGCGCGGACGCCGCGACGCTCCGTGGGCGTCCGCTCTCTGACTTCGTCGTCGCCGAGGACTGGCCGGACGTCCGCGCCGCGCTCGACGCCACGCGAGCGGTGGACGTGTGGGAGAGCCATCAGTGTCGCTGTCGGCTCTCGGGCGTCGATGGCAGGGCGGCGATGGGAGGCGACGACGTTCTCGTCGAGTTCACCCCGTATCCCGGACGCGACGACGACACCGACAGCGACGACACCGGCGCGGGACGGGTCGCCGGGGGGGTCTGCCGCGAACCGTCGGAGCCGGCGGCCGCGCGACTGCACACCGAGCGGGACCGTTTCGACCACCTGTTCGACCTCGTCGACGACGCGGTCATCGAGTTCGAAATCGTCGGCGTCGAACCGATTATCCGGTCGGTCAATCCGGGGTTCGAGGCCGTCTTCGGCTACGACGCGGCCGAGGTGCGCGGCGAGTCGCTCAACGACTTCATCGTCCCGCCGAACGCCGACGACGAGGCGGTCGACTTCGACCAGCGGACCGCCGACGGCAAGGCCAATCACGCTATCGTCACCCGCCAGACCGCGTGGGGGAGACGGGAGTTCCTCTACCGCGGTATCCCCTACAGCCGCGGCGACGGGAGGCAGTACGGTTTTTCCATCTACTCAGACATCACCGGTCAGCGCCGGGCCAGAGAGCACTTACAGGTGCTTCAGCGCGTCCTCAGACACAACCTCCGAAACGAGATGAACGTCGTCCTCGGCATGGCCGAGGAGATACGCGAGGCGACGGCCGACCCGAGCGTCGACCACGCGGCCGGGCGCATCGCCGTGCACACCGAGAAACTCCTGCGGGTCAGCGAGAAGGCCCGAACCGCGGCCGCCGTCCTCGACGACCAGCGGCCCGACGAGGTGGTCGATGCGACCGAGACGGTCCGCGCCGTCGTCGAGCCGCGGCGCACCCGATTCCCCGCGGCGACGTTCGACCTCGACCTCCCGCCGTCGCTTCCGGTCTCAGTCGGGCCGAAACTCGCGCAGGCGCTCGCCAACGTCGTGGAGAACGCGCTCGAACACACGCCCGAGGACGTGACGGTCCGCATCGAGGCGAAGCGGTGCGAGAACGACGCGACACTCCGCGTCAGCGACGACGGCGACGGCATCCCCGAAATCGAGTGGGCGGCCGTCTTCGGCGACGAGGACATCACGCAACTCAGCCACGGCTCCGGGCTGGGGCTGTGGGTCGTCAAGTGGGTGGTCGAATCCGCGGGCGGGCGGGTCGACTACGACCGACGCGACGGGTGGAGCACCGTCCAACTGACGCTTCCGCTGGCGGACGGGAGTCGGTAGCGACCGGTTCGTCCCCAAAAGTAATTTAGTCTGACACGAAGAACAGCGATTAGTGCCCTCCATTGTTCCGTCGCCGGCAGAGGCGACGCTGTTTTTCGTTCCGGTCGTCGTCCTCGTCGCCACGTCGCTTTGGGTGTCGCAGAACGCCGCCGCCCGCGGTCACGGGTTCCCGAACCTCCTCGGGGCGCTCGTCGCCTTCGTTCCGGTCGGACTGGTCGCGTACCTGCTGTTGTTCGTCAGCGGAACGTCGAGACGCCGACCGCCGTCGAGGACCGAGCGTGCCGCACTCGCCGTGATGCTCGCCGGTGTCACCTCGTACGTCGCCGGCGCGTTCACGCTCCCGCCCGACCCGTTCACGCAGGGGCTCGGGCTTATCGTCGCGTTCGCCGCGGCGCTCCCCGTCTCGTACCTCGTCGTTTACCGACGGGGACACCGGGTCGTCACGGACCCGCTCCGACAGCAGGTTCGGCAGCGTCTCGGACGCCAGTAAGGCGGAGGGGCCGCGTTCCGGGCCCGGTTCCATCACGACCCTGCCCCGAGCGATTCGGTGGCCGGTGGCGTGCCTTTTATACGCGGCGGGCGGGTACGTGAGTGTATGCCTCAGTGCGAGATGTGCGGCTCCGACCAAGCCTCTCTGAAGACTGTGAAGGTCGAAGGCGCAGAACTGCAGCTGTGTGACGACTGCGCCGAGTTCGGCACGGAGGTCCGCACCGAGTCGACTTCCAGCGCGAGCACGAAGTACTCCACGTCCTCCTCGTCGGGCTCGAACTCCTCTCGCTCCTCGGGGTCGTCTTCTTCCTCGTCGTCGAAGCGGCGCCGCCGCGACATGTTCGACGACATGGACGAAATCGCGACCGACTACGACGACCGCATCCGGCAGGCGCGGGAGTCCCGCGGAATGAGCCAAGAAGAGCTCGCCCAGTCGCTCAACGAGAAGGCGAGCCTCATCCGCAAGCTCGAACGCGGCGACATCATGCCGCCGGACTCGGTCCGGAAGAAAATCGAGCGCAAGCTCGACATCTCGCTGGTCGAAGGCGAGAGCGACGACGACTCCGAGTGGTCCGGTGGCGGCTCCACGACGACCACCCTCGGCGACGTGGTCAAGCGTAAGGACTGACGCGGCCCGTCCCCCGCGACCGACGACGCCGATTCCGACGCCGATGCCGACGACCCGTCGCGGGGACCGCGCGACCGAATCCTCCGTTCCGTTTATCACGATTTTCCGCCCGCGAGACGCCGTCTCGTGGCAATCGCGGCCCCGAAAACCAATTTATTAGTCTCGCCGGACCCGACTTCGACTGTGTTCATCCTAGTCAATCTCAAGGCGTACCCGTGTGACCCGATCGAAGTCGCCACCGCCGCGCGCGACGTGGCCGAGGAGTCCGGCGTCCGCATCGCCGTCTCCCCGCAGGCGGCCGACATCTCCCGCGTCGCCGACACCGGCGTCGAGACGTGGGCCCAGCACGTCGACCCGAACGGTCACGGCAGCCACACCGGCAGCACCCTCGCCGAGGCCGTCGCCGAGGCCGGCGCGGTCGGCACGCTCATCAACCACTCCGAAAAGCGCCTGAAGCTCGCCGACATCGACGGCTCCGTACAGGCCGCCGAGCGAGCGGACCTCGAAACCTGCGTCTGCGCCAACAACCCCGCCCAAATCGGCGCGGTCTCCGCGCTCGGCCCCGACTCGGTCGCCGTCGAGCCGCCGGAACTCATCGGCGGCGACGTCTCCGTCGCGACGGCCGACCCCGGCATCGTCACCGACGCCGTCGACGCCGCGGCCAACGTCGACGACGACGTTGATGTCTACTGCGGCGCGGGCATCTCGACCGGCGACGACGTGGTGACCGCCGAGGAACTCGGCGCGTCCGGCATCCTGCTCGCCTCCGGCGTCGCCAAAGCCGACGACCCGCGCGCGGCGCTCGAAGACCTCGTCTCCGGACTGTAAGCGCGTCGAAAAAAACCGCTCTGACTCCGGCCGACGGCCCGCGTCTCGCGTCTACTCGCCGTCGGCTTCTTCTTCGACGAACGACGCCTCGATAGCCGCGACCGTCTCCCGGAGTTCGTCGTCGCCCAAGAGGTCCGCGTACTCGTCGCTCACGAGGTCCGGCAGCGCGTACTCGTACTTCCCGCGGCCGGCGTGACGGATGAAGCCCGCCCGGCGGAGCGACCGGTTCCGCCCGTAGGCGAGATGCTGGTCGCCTGTCTCGCCCGCGGCGACGTGGGCGGCGAGCGGGTCGGAGATGCCGCGCTCCCGGTAGTGCGCGAGCATTCCGTGGTGCACGTCTCCTAGCGCGTTCACGATGGCCGTCATGCGGTCGACCACGTCGCGACGGCTCTCGGCACCCGGCGCGGGATGGAGTTCCGCCGGCTCGAAGTCGCCCATCTCGGCGGCCGCCATCCACGACTCGTCGTCGGCCGGTGGGGCCGCAGCGCCCGCGCCGCCCGCGCCGCCCGCGCCGTTGGCCTCCGCCTCGTCGCCCTCGGAGAGCAGTCCGTGCGTCGGCCACGGCGGGCCCGACGGCGCTTCGAGCGGTCGCCGAGGCGGTGTGTCGCCGGCGTTATCGGTCGTATCGCCGGCATCTGCGGCGGCGTCGGCCGCCGCGTCCGCCACGTCGCCGTCGGTGGCCTCGTTGTACTCGCCGAGCGCGGCCTGCTTTTCCGTGGGTCGGTTGAGATTACGGCCGTCGCCGCCGCGGTAGGGCGCTTCCGCCTTCTGGAACATCGCCTGCGCGAACTGGTCGGCCATCCGAGAGAGGTCGCGTGCCTCCTCTAACTCGCGTTCGAGCTGTCGAATCCGCGCGTCCTTCTTGTCTATCTCCTGTCTGAGGTCGGCGATGCGGCTCTCCTGTCTGGCCTTCTCGTCGGAAATCTCCTTGAGGTCCGAGACGAGGTCGCCGTCGACGGACTTCAGGTCCGGACGCTCGAAGTCGTCGAGACCGGGCGTCGCGCCCGCGTCGAACGTCTGTTTCTTGTGGAACTGTACGCGCCGAATTGACTCGGACCAATCGGTGACGAGGAAACCCTCGCCGTTGCCCATGTCCTCGATGGCGTCGGCGTACTCCGAGCCGAGGATTCGCCCGACGACCTTGGTGTCGTTGCGCCACGTAAGGCGGTGCCAGACGAGCCAGTCGCACTGGGTGATGAAGTCCTTTTTTACGTCGGCGGGGCGCTGGGAGATGCCGACGACGCCGAGGCCGTGTTTGCGGCCGCGCTTTCCGATTTTGATGAGCATCTTGCCCGCCTCGTCCATCCCGCCCTTCTCGGGGATGTACTCGTGGCACTCCTCGATGAGCATCAAAAACGGCTTCTTGAGCTTCTTTTCCTTCGCAAAGAGGTGTTTTGCGACCTCCGTCACCAGTTCGTCGGAGGCCGCGTCGTCGAGGTAGCCGGACACGTCGAGGATGATAGGGACGTTCTGTTCGAGCGCGAGCGTGGCGAGACGTTCCGCGTGCTCGGGGCTCACCTGAATGTCGCACTCGTCGTCGGCCCCGGCGTGGAGCAGTTCGAACTCCTGTTTGAGGCCGTAGTACTCGCCGTCCGTGTCGACGATGAGCACCGGGAAGTTCGCCGACAGCAGGTTCTCGATGATGACCGACGCCGTGTTCGACTTGCCCGACCCGGACTTGCCCGTGACGAACCCCCGGCCGGTGAGGATATCGACCACCGGTAGGTCGACCGTCGTCCCCGGTTCTTCGATTCCCTCTCCCCCTGGACCGTCGCTGATCTCGGCGACCGAGATGGTTTCCGTGTCCGAATCCGTCATCCGGTTTGGTGGACTCCCTCGGACGCCATAGTTCCTCCCCCTCGCCCCGTCGTATCGAAAGACTCAGTCGAACTCGACGAGCGACGACTGGCCCTCGTGTGAGCGGGCTCCGCCCCCTGCGTTCGGTGGCTCGTCGTCACCGTCGTCGCCGGCGTCGTCATCGTCGCCGATGCGGTCGTCTGAGATGCCGTCGTCGCCGATGCGGTCATCGGGGTTGTCGTCGCCGCCGGACCCGGTGGACTCCCAGCCGTCGAGGCTCGACTGGTCGGCGTCCGCGAAGGAGAGCTTCGAGACGCGGACGCCGAGCTTTCGGACGGTCGTCTCTTCGAACTCGGCGTCGAGTAAGTCGAGTGCGACCGACTCGACGAGTTCCGGGTCGTCGACGGGGCCAGAAAGCGATGTCGCCCGCGTGTTGATGTCGAACGGCGGGACGACCACCTTGATGCCGATGGTCCGGTACATCGCCCCGCGGGAGTTCGCCCGGTCGGCCACGTCGGCCGCGAGGGCGCGGACGACCTCCCGCTTGTCCTCGATGTCGGCCGTCGGCTCGGTGAACGCCGACTCCCGCGAGAGGCTCTTGGGCCGGCCCGTCGGCGTGACCGTCCGGTCGTCGTAGCCCCGCGCCCGCTCGTGGAGTTCGCGGCCGCGCGAGCCGAACTCGGCTTCGAGGACCGAGGCGTCGGCCTCGGCGAGGTCGCCCGCCGTGTCGATGCCGAGCGAGCCGAGCTTTCGGGCCGTCACGGGGCCGACACCGTGGACCTCCTCAACCGGGATGGGTGCGAGGAACGACCGCACCTCACCGGGGCGGACGACGACCAGCCCGTCGGGCTTGTCGAAGTCGGAGGCGATTTTCGCGGTCGACATGTTCGGCGCGACGCCGATGGAGGCCGCGACGCCGACCTCGCGGGCGATGCGCTGTTTCACGTAGCGGGCAAAGCCCTCCGCCAGCGTCCGGTCGCCGGAGGCCGCGAGGTCCCACCCAGTCCGGTCGGTCACGTCGAGGTAGGCCTCGTCGATGCTCACCTCGCGGACCACGTCGGCGCAGTCGTGGAGAATCGCCTTCACGTCGGCGGCGACCTCCTTGTAGAACTCGAGGTCGACGGTGCGGTAGTGGCCCGCGGCCGTGGGGTCGTCGTCGGGGCCGAGGTCGTCGATTCGCGGGAGGCGTTCGAGCGCGGTCGAAATCGGCTGGGCGCTCTCGACGCCGAACTCGCGGGCCTCGTAGCTCGCCGTGGCGACCGCGCCGTGGCCCTCGCCGGGTTCGTAGCCCATGCCGACGACCACCGGCTCGCCTTCGAGTTCGGGCTCGTGCAGGCGCTCGCAGGCGGCGTAAAAACAGTCCATGTCGACGTGAAGGACGATGCTGTCGGGGCCGTCGTCGGCGGTCGTGCCCGGCAGCGTCTCCTCCGCCATAGTCGAGGTGACGGGCGCGACGCACCTGAAGCTTCAGATAGCGCGGCGAAAGTAAAGCGAGGAAGGAAGGAAGGAAGGACGCGGCGGGCCGGTCGCGGTCGGTCGCTATCGGTCGTCGTCGGCCGTCGTCGGTCGCGTCACTTCAGTCGCTCTTGCAGGAACGAGGGGTGTGCGGCCGTGACGCCGTCGATAGACAGAATCTCGTCGGAGATAACGTCGCCGAGGGAGTCGCCGTCGACGGCGCGGACCTCGGCCATCAGCATGTGGTCGCCGGAGGACGTGTACAGCGCCTCCACCGAGTCGAGTTCCTTGAGGATGCGCGTGACCTCGACGTAGCGCTCGCTGGTCGCGTCGATGCCGACCATGGCGATAGACTGCCCGGCGAGTTTCTTCGGGTCGATGTCGGCCGAGTAACCGATGATGACGCCGTCGTCTTCGAGTTTTCGGATGTACTTCCGAACTGTCGGCTTCGACACGTCCGCCCTGTCTGCGATCTGGGCGTACGACGCCTTCGCGTCTTCCTCCAAGACCGCGAGGATGCGTCCTTCCGTGGACGTGGTTTCCATGCCCGTTGGTTTTCCCACGGGAGAAAAATATCTTGCGAATCCGAAAAGGGTTCTCGGTCACATCGAACCGGCGCGGCCGCCGGTCGAAAACCGAGCGCCGACTACGGCGTCGTCGGCGTTACTTGTGCTTGTCGAGGAAGTTGTCGAACGTCCGCTCCCACTCGTAGGAGTCGTCGAAGTAGCGCTCCGCGAGCGGCTCTTCGGGCATCTCGCCGATGCGCTGTTTCTCCTGCTGGTAGGACGGGCGGTCTTCGTCGACGTAGTACCGGCCGGTGAGGACGGTGCCCTCGTGGAGGGCGTTCTCCGTCTCGAACATCATCTCAGAGGCCTCCGAGCGGTTCGTGTTGTCGAACTCGTAGTCGTCGGAGTCGTTGATGTCGATGTACGGGACGTACTGACGGGCGTCCTTGTTCCACGTCGGACACTGCGTGAGGAAGTCAACGTGGGAGAAGCCGTCGTGCTGGATGGCTTCCACGATGATGTCCTTCGCCTGGTTCGGGTTGACAGCGGCCGTCCGCGCGACGTACGACGCCCCGGCGTTCAGGGACATCGAGAGCGGGCGGAGCGGCGTCTTGGCCGAGCCGTGGGGCTGGGTCTTCGACTTGTGACCCATCGGCGACGTGGGCGAGGTCTGGCCCTTCGTGAGGCCGAAGATCTCGTTGTTGAACACGATGTAGGTGATGTCGTGGTTCTCACGAGCGGTGTGCATGAAGTGGTTGCCACCGATGCCGTAGCCGTCACCGTCGCCGCCGGCGGCGACCACGGTCAGACCGGGGTTCGCCAGCTTCGCGGCGCGGGCGATGGGCAGCGAGCGGCCGTGGATGGTGTGGAAGCCGTAGCTGTTGAAGTAGCTGTTGAGCTTGCCGGAACAGCCGATACCGGTCGTCACCATCATCTCGTCGGGCGAGAGGCCGAGTTCGGCCGCCGCGCCTTTGAGCGCCTTGAGGACACCGAAGTCACCACAGCCCGGACACCACGTCGGCTGGGGTTCGAGTCCGGGGGTGAACTCGTTTTGGTCCTGCTCCGTTTCTTCACCGATTGCGCTGAATGCACTCATGATTTATTCACCCACCTTGGGGACGAACTTCGTGCGGTTGTCTGGGAGCTCCTCGCCTTCGAGGAGCGCCGTCTCGAAGCCCTCGACGATGTCGGCGGGCTCGAACGGGTTGCCGTTGTACTTGAGGAGGCTCGACATCTGGTCGCCGTAGCCGCCGAGTTCCTTGGAGATGAGTCCGCGGAACTGGGCGGAGGCGGTCATCTCGACGACGAGCGCCTCGTCGACGCTGTCGAGGAAGTCCGCGACCTGCTGTTTCGGGAACGGCATCATCTCGGAGACGCCGAGGACCTTGACCGAGTGGCCCTTCTCGTTGAGAACGTCGGCGGCCTCTTCGACGGTGCCCTGCTGGCTGCCGAAGGTGATGAGGCCGAGGTCGGCGTCCTCGTCGCCGTGGATCGTGTTGAACTCGCCGTCGGCGTCGAGTTCGGCGCGGATGTTGTCGACCTTCTGCATGCGGCGGTTCATCTGCGCGACGCGGTTCTCGGGGGACTCCGAGATGTGCCCCGCGGGCATGTGCTCGTTACCCGTTGCGAGGTAGCGACCGCCCTTCTGGCCCGGCAGCGAACGCGGCGAGACGCCGTTTTCGGTGTCGTGCTGGAAGCGCTGGTACTTGCCGGAGTCGTCGTGCGGCGCGTCTTCGAGTTCCGCTTCCGTCAGGACCGAGCCGAGGTCGGCGTTCGGCTCCTCGTCGAAGACCGACGCCGGGACGTTCGAAAGCTCGCCGCCGAGCTTCTGGTCGTAGAGGACGATGGACGGAATCTGGTACTCGTAGGCGATCTGGAACGCCTTGCGCGTCTGGTAGTACGCCTCGGCGGCGGTGCCGGGCGCGAAGACGATGCGGTGAGAGTCGCCCTGCGAGGTGTACAGGACGTGCTCGAGGTCGGACTGCTCGGGCTTCGTCGGCATACCCGTCGAGGGACCGGCGCGCATTGCCTCGACGAGAACGAGCGGCGTCTCGGTAATCTCTGCGAGACCGAGCGGCTCGGACATGAGCGAAAAGCCGCCACCGGAAGAGCCGGACATCGCCTTGACGCCCGCGTGGGAGGCACCGATTGCCAGCGCGGCCGCGGCGATTTCGTCCTCCACCTGCTCGGAGATGCCGCCGAGTTCGGGGAGGTTCTGGGTCATGATGGTGAAGACTTCCGTCCACGGGGTCATCGGGTAGCCCGCGATGAAGCGGCAGCCTTCGTCGATGGCACCGTACGCGATGGCGTCGGAGCCGGAGAGAAGCACCTGCTCTTCGTCGTGTTCGCCGGTCGGCGCGGACACGTCGGGAGCCTCGACGTCGTACTCCTCCTGGACCATCTCGTAGGCGTCGTCGAAGACGGTCAGGTTCGGTTCGAGAATCTTGTCGGGCATCGCGTCCGACATCAGGCTCTTGATGACGTCGGGTTCGATGCCGGCGATGGCGCACGTGACGGCGACACCGGCGGTGTTGCGCATGACCTCGCGACCGTGTTCGCGGGCGATGGTGCGCAGGTCGATGTCGTAGACGTGCCAGTCGTTCTCCTCGACGCGCTCGTCGAAGTCCTCGATTTCGGAGGCGTCGAGCAGACCGGAGTCGTAGACGATGACGCCGCCTTCGTTGAGTTCGTCGAGGTTCTCCGAGAGCGGCTTGATCTCCTCGTTGCCGTAGTAGGCACCCTCGCTCGGGTTCCGGGCGAAGGAGTCACCGAGGGCGAGGAGGAAGTTGTACCCGTCGCCGCGAGACTTGACGGGGTCTGCGCTGACGCGCACTTCCGTGTACGTGTGGCCACCGCGGATGCGCGATGGATAGTGTCGATGCGTGAAAACGTGTAGCCCCGCTCGCATCAGGGCTTTGGCGAAGTTCTGGCTCGTCGAGGCGATACCGTCACCGGAACCCCCTGCGATCCGCCAGATAAGTTCGTGGTCAGTCATATGTTGAGCTCACGGCCCCGCTGGGGCGCTACCTGAAAAGTTGGGGAGGGTCCGATTAAAGACTTTGCTATGGATTAACAAGGAAAGATAATGAAGGACTTAATATTGTTAAACTGACTCACCGTCCCACCATCGAAAGTGGACAAACGGGCTGTCACGCCCGCGGAATAGAGTGAACGATAACGCGGGATTTGTTACTCGTTGTCGGGACTCGACGGGTGGTACGGGGTGTCGTACTCGCCGGCCTGCCCGTCGAGGCGGTCGGGGTTGATGCGTCCGCCGAGGAGCATGAAGTCGAGGATAGTCACGTAGAGCATCGCCTCGACGACCGGGACGCCGCGGGGTGGGAGCACGGGGTCGTGCCGGCCGACGACCTGAATCTCCTTTTCCTCGCCGGTCTCCCAGTCGACGGTCCGCTGTTTCTTCGGGATGGACGTGGGCGCGTGGAGCGTCAGTTCGCCGTACACCGGTTCGCCGGTCGTGATGCCGCCCTGGATGCCACCGTGTTTGTTGCCGACCGGGCGGGGGTCGCCCTCCTCGTCGAACTCCCAGTTCTCGTTGCGGTCGTGGCCAGTCCACTCGCGGGCCGCGCGGCCGAGGCCGAACTCGAAGGCCGTCGCCGCCGGCACCGACATGAGCGCCTGTCCGAGCCGCGCCGAGAAAGAGTCGAACCGCGGCGCGCCGAGGCCGCGCGGGACGCCCTGCGCCTCGAAGTAAATCGAGCCGCCGATGGAGTCACCTTCCTTCTGGTACTCCTCGATGAGCTCCTGCATCTCCGCCGCCGTCTCGGGGTGCGCACACCGCACGTCGTTTTCCTCCGTGTGCTCGCGCAGGTCGTCGAAGGAGACCTCCGGCGCTTCCACGTCGCCGATTTGGTTCACGTGCGCCTTGATTTCGATGTCGTAGTCGCTCTGCTCGATGACCTGCTTCGCCACCGCGCCGGCGGCGACCCAGTTCACCGTCTCGCGCGCGGACGAGCGCCCGCCGCCGCCCCAGTTGCGCGTGCCGAACTTCGCCGAGTACGTGAAGTCGCCGTGGGAGGGCCGCGGCGCGGTCACGTAGGGCTCGTACTTGCCCGAGCGGGCGTCCTTGTTCTGGACGACCATCCCGATGGGCGTGCCCGTCGTGTAGCCGTCCTGCACGCCGGAGTTGACGACGACGGCGTCCGGTTCGCCGCGGCTCGTCGTAATCATCGACTGGCCCGGCTTCCGCCGGTCCAGTTCGTGCTGTACGTCTTCGACCGACAGCTCCACGCCGGCGGGACAGCCGGACACCGTGACGCCCATCGCGTCGCCGTGGCTCTCGCCGTAGGTGGTCATCTGAAAGAGACGACCGAATTCGTTGCCATTCATTACCCGCCCCTCGGGTGGCCGCCCATTTAGTGTTTGTAGAAAGGTGCAATCGTGGGCGGGGGTTCTGCGACCGCACGTTCATAGTCGATGCCGACGAATCCGCCGTATGGAATCGCCGCCTTCCTCCGACCCCAACGCCTCCAATTCCGGTCCCGACCCCGACGCCGCGTCTCCTTCCGCTTCCGGACTCCGCGACCGCCTCGAAGCGACCTTCTGGGAGCGCCACGCCAACCCGTGGAGCGTCGGCACGCGCATCCTCGTCTACCCGGTGTTGATGTACGCCCTCTACCGACGGGACCGCCGGCTCTTTCTCGCTGCCTTCGCGTTCACCGCGGTCAACCCGGTGTTGTTCCCGCGCCCCGCGCGCACGGACAACTACCTTAGCCGAATCGTCCTCGCCGAGCGCGAGTGGCTCGACGCCGAGCGCGGGACGATGGGGCTCGACTACCCGAACGTGCTCAACCTGCTCAACGTCCCGGTCACGCTCTACGCCGTCGCCTCGGCCATACGGCGCAGGCCGGTCGGCACGCTCCTCGGCACGCTCGGCGTGATGGCCCTCAAACTCTGGTGGGTCGACGCCGTCGTGAAGGAGACCGGCGTGACGGGTCGCGGCCCCGACCCTGACTCAGCGGAGTGAGTCCAGCGTCGCCGTCGCGAACGGAATCAGCATCTCGTCGGGGTGGAGACCGCCGTGCATGGCGACGAAACCGAGGTTCCCCGGTTCCTCGTCGCCGTACCAGACGCCGAGGTCTCGGTGGACGACCACGAGGTCGCCGAGGCGTCGCTCGAACGTCGGCGAGGGGTCGGGACCGAACAGTCCCCGCTCTAACACCTCGCGCTTCCGGAACACACGCGCGTCCAACTCGGCCGTGAGCAGGTCGTAGACGGGGTCGATTCGGTCGTCCCGCAGGTGGAGGTGGACGTTCCGCGGGCTTCCCGAGAACCGAATCGGCGTCCCGTCCGTGAGCGTCCGCAGGTCCGAGACGAGGTCGAACGGCGGTTCCGAGAGGTCGGGGTTGCGCTCGGGGTCGGTGTCGACGAGGCCGTGGTCGGCGGTGACGCAGACGAGCGTCTCGCCCGCGTCTTCGTCGCCGGTCGTTTCGGCGAGCGTCGCTATCGCGTCTTCCACGCGGGCGAAGGTCTCGGCGGCCGTCTCGCGGTACGCCTCGGAGTCGACGCCCTCGCCGTGAGCCACGGCGTCGGTCTGCGGGAGGTACGCGAAGACGTACGACGGGTCCACGGCCGACTCGGCCGCCTCGTCGAAGGCGTCCGAGAACGTCGAGAGGTCTTCCGGGTCGTAGGTGTGCGGGACCGTCTCCTCGGACGGGAACGGCGTCACGTGGTGCGCCTCGACGCCCGCGTCGGCGAGCTCGGGGTAGACGCTCTCGCAGTCGGCTACGTCGGCGTGGTCGAGTCGCTCCGGTTCGGTGCCGTCCTTCCGGAGGAAGGGCAACGCCTCGAACATCTCGTCGGCGTCGGGGTCGTAGACGTTCCAGCCGACGACGCCGTGCTCCGACGGCAACGCCCCCGAGTGGAACGTGTTCATCGCGGCGGCCGTCTCAGAGGGGAAGACGGAGGTGAGCGGCGTGACGCGACCCGCGCGCTCGAACTCGCGGAGGAAGGAGATTCGGTCGCGCTCGCCGTCCCACTGGGCGAGGCCGAAGCCGTCGACGAGAAAGACGACAACCTGCGACACGTCGTCGTAGCCCTCGGTCGCCGACGCGGGGAGTCGGGGCCCGACATCCGCGCCGAGCAGGTCGGCGACGGTCCCCGGAATCCGCGAGAAACACCAGTCGTCGTATGCCGGTCGGAGGTAGTCACCGTCCGACTGTCGCTCGCGGAGCGCCTGTGCGTCGGCGTCGAACATACCACCGTCGGCGTCCGGGCGGGCGAAAAAGGTTCCGTCCGGGCGGGTCGTTGTCAGGTCGCGCCCTCAGTTCTCGGTCATGTCGGCACCGAGGTCGGACATCGCCTCGAAGAAGTTCGGGAACGACACGTCCACGTGCTCGCTGCCTGCAATCGTCGTCTCGCCGTCCGCGACGAGGCCGGCGACCGCGAGCGACATGACGATGCGGTGGTCGCCGCGGCCGTCGACTGCCGCGCCGACGAGGTCCGTCTCGCCGCCGTGAATCGTGAGGCGGTCCTGTTGTTCGGTGACGTTCGCGCCCATCTTCGCGAGTTCCTCCGCCATCGCGCTCACGCGGTCGGTCTCCTTGAACCGGACGTGCTCGCAGTTCTCGATGACCGTGTCGCCGTCGGCGATAGCGCCGAGGACCGCGATGGTCGGCAGCAGGTCGGGCGTGTCGCCCACGTCCACGGTCGTGCCGGTGAGGTCGGCCGCGGAGACGGTCAGTTCGCCCGCCGCTTCGTCCCATTCGACCGTCGCGCCCATGTCGCGGACGATATCGACGATGGCGCTGTCGCCCTGCGCGGACGGTCGCGCGCCCTCGATGACGACGTCCTCACCCTCCGCGCCCGCGACCGCGCCGGCCGCGAGCAGATACGAGATGGACGAGAAGTCGCCGGGGACGCTGTACGCGCCGCCCTCGGGGGCGTACGACTGGCCGCCGGGGACCGAAAAGCCGTCGTCGGTCCGGGTCGCTTCTACGCCGAAGTCCGCGAGGAGTTCGAGCGTGATATCGACGTACGGCGAGGACTTGAGTTCGGTCGTGAGTTCCACGTCGATGCCCTCGTCTGTGACCGCGCCGGCCATGAGGAGCGCGGTGATGAACTGCGAGGACACGTCGCCGGGAATCTCGACGGTGCCGCCGGTCATGCCGTCGCCGACGACGAGCGGAGCCTGTCCGTTTCGGCGCGTGCTCTCGGCGCGGCCGTCGAGGTCGAAGACGGCGTCGAGAAGCGGGCCGTGGGGCCGCGAGCGGAGCGAGGCGTCGCCCGTGAGAACCGTCAGGCCCTCGCCGAGGGCCGCACAACCGGTGACGAGGCGCATCGTCGTCCCCGAGTTCTCGCAGTTGACCACGTCGTCGGGCGTGCCCGGACGGCCGCCGAAGCCGGTGACTTCGACCGTCTGGCCGTCGCGGTCGACCGACCCGCCGAAGGCCTCGACCGCGCGCATGGTCGCCTTTGTGTCGGCGCTGACGAGCGCGTCGCGGACGACCGCCTCGTCGCTGTAGCCCGCGGCGAGGACGGCTCTGTGGGTGTAACTCTTCGACGGCGGCGCTCGGGTGCGTCCGGCGACCCGAGACGGGGAGACGTGCGCGTCCATACGCGAGGGGTCGGCAGGGTCCGGTATCAGGGTACCGGACGCGGCGACGTTCTCCCGGACGGCGACGGCGGCGCGGTCGCTCGGTTTCTTGTTTGCCAACAAACATATATTGCGGGCGAGCGTACTGTACTCGGGATGGACGCCACGGGCGGTCCGGGCGAACGAAACGGCGAGTCGCTTGGCTCTCTGCGGCCGCTCGCGGCGAGTTCCGGCGGCCGATTCGCGGCGCGTCTCCCGCCCGAAGAGGCGTGTCGCGGAGCCGATACCGGAACCCGCCGACCGCGACGCGAGAGCTTTACTACCGGCCGGGCGAACCCCGGAGTATGGAACCCGATTTCTCACCGCTGGCCGAGTTCCTCGGCGACGAGTTCGACGGCTATCTCATCTCGGCCGACGGGAGCGACTCCAACCAGCTGTATCTCTCTGGGTTCGACGCACCGGACCCGTACGTGACGCTCTACACGCCCGCGGGCATCCACCTCCTCGTCTCGACGCTGGAGTTCGGCCGCGCGAAGAAAGAGAGCCGCGCCGACACCGTCTCGCGGCTCTCCGACTACGACTACCGCGACAAACACGCCGAACACGGCGCAGTCGTCGGAAAGGCGAAGACAGTCGCGGCGTTCCTCGCCGACCACGAAGTCGGCTCGCTCGCGGTCCCCGCGGACTTCCCGCTCGGCACCGCCGACGCGCTGCGCGACGAGGGCGTTGCGGTCGAGGCCGAGACCGACGACGTGCTCACGAACATCCGCGCGGTGAAGACCGACGAGGAGGTCGCGCACGTCCACGCCGCACAGGACGCCAACGAGGCCGCGATGCGCGCCGCCGAGGGCCTCATCCGCGACGCCGACGTGGCCGACGACGGCACGCTCACGTACGAGGGCGAACCCCTGACGAGCGAGCGCGTCAAGGAAGAAATCGAGGTGACGCTCCTGCGACACGGCTGTGCCCTCGACGAGACCATCGTCGCCTGCGGAGCCGACGCCGCCGACCCACACGACCGCGGGAGCGGTCCGCTCCGGGCCGACGAGGCCGTCATCATCGACATCTTCCCGCGCGACAAGGAGACGAAGTACAACGGCGACATGACCCGGACGTTCGTGAAAGGCGAGCCATCGCCCGAAATCCGCGAGTGGTTCGACCTCACCGAGGAGGCGTTCGAGGCCGCCCTCGACGCCGTCGAGCCGGGCGCGACCGGAGCCGACGTCCACGACGCCGTCTGCGACGTGTACGAGGCGGCCGGCGAGAGCACGCTCCGCGCGGACCCCTCGGCGGAGACCGGCTTCATCCACAGCACGGGCCACGGCGTCGGCCTCGACGTGCACGAACTCCCGTCGCTGAGCCCGAGCGGCGAGGAGCTTCGACCCGGTCACGTCATCACCATCGAGCCGGGGCTGTACGACCCTGAAATCGGCGGTGTCAGAATCGAAGACCTCGTCGTCGTCACCGAGGACGGCTACGAGAACCTGACGGAGTACCCGGTCGAACTCGTCGTCGAGTAGCCGGCGCGAGAACGCGGAATCGGAACGAACGCGGAATCCGAATCGGCGTCGACGGAGAAAATCAGCTGTCGAGGGCGTTTTCGCCGGTCGAGCCGCAAGTGGCGGGCGCATCGGTCCAGCCGGAGTTGGCCTCGCGCCACTGTTTTAGCAGGTCTTCCAGCGCGTCACCCGTCTCGGGCGTGAGTACGCCCGCTGCCTGCCGGACGACGGTCCCGTCCTCGATGAGGAGCGCGTAGATGTTGCCCTCGCCGAGCAGTCCGAGGCGGCGCTGGAGCGCGGTCTTGTCCACCCGCGCGATGAGCGCGTTGTCGTGGGGGCGGCTCCGGGCGGCACCCGGCGACATTCCGCCGCCGGACATCGGCGGCATCATCCCGCTCCGCCCGCCGAGGACGAGCAGCTCGTAGTACTCGAAATGTCCGTACGTCTCGCACAACTCCTTCGCGTACCCGCGCCACGACCCGACCAGCGACTGCTGGCGGCGGTCGAAACTGATGAGCACGAGCGTCTGTTCACCCTCTAAGTCGTCGGGAAGGACGACCTTCTGACCGCTCGTATCTCGTGTCGGGAGGCGAGGGAACTCCATGGGCTAGGCGATTCTCCACCAATAGATAAGTCTAATTGCCGATTCGATAAACCGTCGCGTCGAGAGGACTGTCTCTCTAGCTGCGACGATGTGTGAACTCATCTCGAGTGGTTTCGAGTTCACTCATTATAAACGTCCCCCTCCGAGTCTCAGCGCCGATAACCGGAGGTCAGCGTTCGTATTCGGGGTCGAACAGTTGGGCCGACATCGGCCCCGGTTCGCTCCCCTCGACGACGGCGTACGAAGAGAAGTCGTCGACGCCCGCTTCGGACAGCAGTTCCTCGTCGTAGAACGCGTTGCCGGTGCAGTCGGTCGGGTCGCGCGAGAACAGTTCGGTGACGGCGTCGCACAGTATCTGCGGGGTGCGCCAGTCCTCGGGCGCGCCCATCCCGAAGTGTCGGGTCGCCTCGGACTCGATGGCGGAGACCGGCCACAGCGCGTTCACGCCGATGTCGTCGGCGTCGAGTTCGCCCGCGAGCGACTGCGCGATGAACGTCATGCCGTACTTCGAGAGCGCGTAGGCGACCTTCCCCGGGGCGGGCCGGGCGGGCATCGGCGGCGAGAAGGTGACGACGTGGGCGTGGTCGCTCTCGCGGAGGTGCGGGAGCGCGGCGTGTGTGGTCGCGTACGCCCCGCGGGCGTTCACGTCCATGAGGAGGTCGAACCGCTTCGGCGGCGTGTCCTCGAAGCCCGCGATGTGAATCGCGCCCGCGTTGTTGACGACGAAGTCGATGCCGCCGAAGGCGTCGACCGTCTCGTCGATGGCCGTCTGCACCGAGTCGTCGTCGCGCACGTCGAGTTGACACCAGATGGAGTTGCCGCCGCGCTCGCGTATCTCCTCCGTCGTCTCGACGATGGTCCCGGGGAGGTCCTCGCGCCCGTCGACGGTCTTGCCCGTCGAGACGACGTTCGCGCCCCGGTCGGCCAAGTCGAGGGCGATGGCCTTCCCGATACCGCGACTGGTTCCCGTGATGAAGGCCGTCCGACCCTCGAAATCCACATCATCGAATGCCATAGTTTCTTATCGGCCATCGACCACTTGATGGTTCGTACACCGGGCGTCGGTTGAACGTGGTTTGCGGGTCGGGCGCGGGTGAGCGTCTCGTCGGGAGTCCCGCACAGAGGTCGCTCAGTCCGACGGTGAGAATCCGCTGAGACCGTCCAGCGGGAGGTTACCCTCGCCGCTGGCGCGCACCGTCTTCCCGGCGACACCGGGACGGGTCGCCTGCACGGTGAACTGACAGTACAGCGTCTTCGGGAGCGACTCGGTCGTCGGGGCGAACACGACCGGGACGATAATCGTCCCCTGCATCTGCACGTCTCGGAGTTCGATGACGGTCCGTTTAGTGGTGCTCTCGCGGTCGTAATACGTCGAAAACCCGTCCCCTTCTCCTTGTCCCGGCGGCTCGACGCGCGCCGCGTAACTGGTCGCCTGCTCGTACGACGACGGCGGTTCGAACCGAAAGCGGAACCAGTCGAGACGGTATCCCTCGTAGGGTTCGTCGGCCGCGAGTCCGCCGACGGTCGAGTTGAACTGGAGCGACAGCGTCGGGAAGCGGCCTTCGAGGCGGTCGACCCGTCTCGCTTCCACGGCCGCGTACCCGATGCCGTCTTCGTCGCCCTCGCGTCGCGGGTACCGCCAGAGGATTTCGGGAGACCCCAAACCGCTTCCGTCCCGTACCGTCGTCTCGGCACCGACTCGTTCGGGGCCGAGTCCGGGCACTCGCCCGCTACAACCGGCGATGCCGACGACGGCCGCTGACCCGAGTCCGGCGAGGACGCGTCTTCGAGTCCGGCGGTCGGCGTTGGTGTCTGAATTGGGGGAGGGCATCGTCGTTCGTTCACTAGCGTCTGAGCTGTCAACAAAATAACTGCTGATTCGGAGCCCTCCAACCGACTCCGGTCTCGCCACACCCGCCGCCACCGATTCCCTTTTGCCCGCCGCACCTCCACACCCGTACCGATGGACGTGCTCATCGTCGGCGCGGGTGCAATGGGACGCTGGTTCGGCCGCACCGTCGACGCCGACCTCGCGTTCGCCGACGCGGACCCCGAGAGCGCTGTCGCCGCAGCGGACGCGCTGGGCGGGCGGGCGGTCCCGCTGGACGGCGACGAGCGGTTCGACGTGGTCTGTCTCGCGGTCCCGATGCGGCTCGCGTCCGACGCCGTCGCCGACAACGCCCACCGCGCGGACGCCGCGATGTGCGACGTGACCGGCGCGATGGGACCGCCGGTGGCGGCGATGCGCGACCACCTCCCCGACCGCGAGCGACTCAGCCTCCACCCGCTTTTCGCCCCGCACAACGCCCCCGGCAACGTCGCCGCCGTCGCCGACGAACCGGGCGCGTACACCGACGCCCTGCTCGCCGACCTCGACGCGGCCGGAAACCGCGTCTTCGAGACGACGCCCGAGGAACACGACGCGGCGATGGAGACGGTGCAGGCGGCCGCCCACGCGGCCGTCCTCTCGTTCGGCCTCGCCGCCGCCGACGTGCGCGAGGAGTTCGCCACGCCGATTTCGGCCGCGCTCGACGAACTCGTCGCCTCGGTGTCCGGCGGCACCCCGCGCGTGTACGCGGACATCCAATCGTCGTTCGGCGACGGGGCCGACCGCGTCGCCGACGCGGCCCGCGACCTCGCGGCGGCCGACGACGAGGCGTTCGCCGACCTCTATCGGCGCGTCTCTCGCGGCGACGACGCGCCGGGCGACCAGACCCCGGCAAGCGCCGACGACCGCAGTCGCGACCGCGACTAGACCGACAAGCACGACCCTATCGAGTGACGAGTGAAGGGAGACACCGACGCCGACGCCCCGCAGCGGGCCCGACACCTCCCGCGCGGGCGACGGCGACTCGCTCCACAGTCCACCGATGATAGACAGAGACGCCGTCCGCGACAACGCGAAGTACCTCAGAAACGTCCGCCCCATCGACCCCGACGAGATAGCCGAGTACATCGAGGGCGCGCCGCACCCCGCCGTGGTGAAACAGACGCTCCGCGAGGAGGCCCACGACCTCGGCCTGTTCGAGCGCGACGACGGCACGTTCGTGCCCGCGAACGACGACCCCGCGCCGTTTCAGAACTGGTCGCCCGCGGCCTTCCCCGACGACTACTCCTTCGCCCTCGAAGACCTGCTTATCGGGCGTTACGGCGCGAACTGGCACGTCGGCGAGTCGGGCGACCGCCTCCGTGAGCGCGTCCGCCAACTCAAGGAGGACTACTACCGGGGCAACCCCGTCGAGTACGACGAGGACGCCGCGCTCGGCTACGGGATATACCACCTCCCGGACTACTACGCCGTCGTCGGCTACGTCCTCTCTGACCTCGCCGAGCGGAGCCTGCTCCCGCGAAACCCCCGCGTGCTCGACGTGGGTGCCGGGACGGGCGGCCCCGCGCTCGGCCTCCACGACTACCTCCCCGACGATTCCGTCGTGGACTACCACGCGGTCGAGCCGAGCGCCTCCGCCGACGTGCTCGACCGGATGCTCGGCGAGACCCGCCGGAACTTCCGGACGACCGTCCACCGCGAGACCGCTGAGGCGTTCGACCCCGACGGCGAGTACGACGTCGTCCTCTTCGCCAGCGTCCTGAGTGAACTCGACGACCCCGTCGCGGTCGTCGAGAAGTACCTCGACGCCCTCGCGGACGACGGCACAATCGTCGCCATCGCGCCCGCCGACCGGAACACGAGTATCGGCCTCCGCGAGGTCGAACGCGAGGTCGCGCCGGCCGACGGCGACGTGACCGTGTACTCGCCGACGCTCCGCCTCTGGGACGGCTACGCGCCCTCGGACCGGGGCTGGTCGTTCGACGTGAAGCCCGACCTCGACGTGCCGGGGTTCCAGCGCCGCCTCGACGAGGGCCGTGACAGCGACGAGGACGAGGGAACGTTCGTCAACGTGGACGTGCAGTACTCCTACAGCGTCCTCCGGACCGACGGCGAGCGCCGCCTCGACGTGCGCGGGAACCCCGCGCGGTTCGCCAAGATGGCCGAGATGGAGCGCCACGTCACGAACCGCATCGACCTTCTGGCGGTCAAACTGAGCCACGACCTCTCGGAGGGGAACAACCAGGTGTTCAAAATCGGCGACGGGAGCGAGGCGGTCGACCACTACGCCGTCCGAACCCGCGACACCGTGCTGAACGCCGATGTGGCCGACGCCGACTACGGCGACGTGCTCGTCTTCGAGAACGTCCTCGCGCTCTGGAACGACGACGAAGAGGCGTACAACCTCGTCGTCGACGACGAGACGCTCGTCGACCGCGTCGCCTGAGCGGGCCGCGTCGTCTCCGGCGTCGGTCGCAGTCACCTACCGTCGGCCGCCGGTTCGGGACATGTTGCGTCCGACGGGTGGCTTTTTGCGCGCTCCGTCCCCAGTCGGACCATGAGCGAACCCAGCATCCTCCTCACCAACGACGACGGCATCGAGAGCGTGGGCTTCCGCGCGCTCTACGACGCCCTCTTGGAGTTCGCCGACGTGACCGCGGTCGCGCCCGCGACGGACCAGAGCGCTGTCGGGCGGAAGATGTCCACCGACGCGGTCGTCACCGAGCACGAACTCGGCTACGCGCTGGAGGGGACGCCCGCCGACTGCACGGTCGCCGGGTTAGAGGCGCTGTGCCCCGACGTGGACATGGTCGTCTCCGGCATCAACAAGGGAGCAAACATCGGCGCGTACGTCCTCGGGCGGTCGGGGACCGTCAGCGCCGCCGTCGAGGCCGCGTTCTTCGATGTGCCCGCCATCGCTCTCTCGCTGTACGTCCCCGCCGGCGGCGACATGCCGTGGCACGAGAAGGCGACCGACCCGCGGGACTTCCGCGAGGCGACCCACGCGGCCTCGTACCTCGTCAAACACGCCGAGCCGGCCGGCGTCTTCGACCAGTGCGACTACCTCAACGTCAACGCGCCCATGCGCGACCCCAGCGGCGACCCGGCAGACATGCAGGTGACGGTTCCCTCGGAACTGTACGACATGACCGCCGAGTTCGAAAACGGGACCGTGAAGCTCCACGACCGCGTCTGGGAGCGGATGCAAACCGGCGACATTCCGGACCCCGACGGCACCGACCGCCGGGCCGTCGTCGAGGGCCGCGTGTCGGTCTCGCCGCTGACCGCGCCGCACACGACCCACCGCCACGAGGCGCTGGACGCGCTCGCCGAGACGTATCTGGAGTAGGCCGAGCGTCGAGCGTCGTCCGGTGGCAACAAAGCGTATATCCGAGGGTCCTGAAACGCCGACGAGACCGATGACCCCGTTTCTCCAAGCCGCCGAGTCGGGAAGCGTCACCGGCTTTCTCGTCACTATCGCGGTGCTGTTTAGCATCCCGCTCGTCATCCTCCTCCTCGGACGGCTGTTCGAACAGTTCTTCTGAGGTCCGCCCTTCGGAGGGTCTTGTCGACCGCGGCGACTCGCGCGATGCGCCACGCATGCGGCCCGAGCCTCACCGTCGCCTTTTTATATGAATATTGACATTTGAATGTCATGAGCCGTGACGAGCTCAACGACTATCTGAAACAGCGGCCGCTCTTGGGAGGTCTCTGGCTTGTCGGAATGCTCGGCGCGGGCATGGTTCTGTGGCTGAAACTGCTTCGACCGGCACAGTCGGTCGTCGACATCGTCTCGAACACCGGCTACCAGTTCGTCTTTCTCGTGATGGGCGGGCTCTGTTACGTGACCTACGTCGGCTTCTCTCGGGCCGTGAACTGAAGTTATTCCGCCCCCGCCCGCCGACTGTCGACCAGCAGTTTGTACGCGAGGCCGACGACGCCGGCGAACAGCGCGAGCGCCCCGGCGAGTGAGGCGACGATTCCGAGCGCGAACATCAGACCGAACCCGTAGCCTGCGAGGGCGAACGTGCCGATAGTCAGCAACACCCAACCGCCGATGATGACGGCGAACAGCACGACGGCGTCGTCTTCGGTCGCATAGCGGAGGGCGTCACGGGCGGAGACGCGTGACATACCGAACGCGTCGCCGGGGGCGAAGGTGGTCCTTTCGGTCGGCCGACACCAAAGAGTAAACCCCGGGCCGGCCGACGGACGCGTATGTCCGAAGCAGACGCAATCGAGCGCGTGGACGAACCCGGCACCGTGGATTCGCTCGCCGCGGACCTCCGCGCGCTCGGCGTCGAGCGTGGTGACACCCTCCTCGTCCACTCGTCGCTCAGTTCGCTCGGCTGGGTCGCCGGCGGCCCGCAGGCGGTCGTGGACGCCCTCCAGGCGGTGCTGACCGAAGATGGGACGCTGGTCATGCCGACCCACACGGGCCAGTACACCGACCCGTCGGCGTGGGAGAACCCGCCGGTCCCCGACGACTGGGTGGAAGTCATCGGCGAGTCGATGCCGCCGTTCCGTCCCGACGTGACGCCGACTCGCGGGATGGGCGCGGTACCTGAGTGCTTCCGCAACTACCCCGGTGTCGTCCGCAGCGAGCATCCGACGGTCTCCTTCGCGGCGTGGGGCGCGGCCGCCGAGGAAATCGTCGGCCGCCACGAACTCGATTACGGCCTCGGCGACGGGTCGCCGCTGGCGCGGGTGTACGACCGCAGCGGCGACGTGCTCCTGCTCGGCGTCGGCCACGGGAACAACACCTCGCTCCACCTCGCCGAGCACCGCGCGGACTTCGAAAAGACGCGGACGACCGAGCGCGCGCCGCTGCTCCGAGACGGCGAGCGCGTCGTCGTCGAGTACGAGGACATGGCGGTCGAGACCGACGACTTCGAGGCGGTCGGCGAAGCGTTCGAGACGACCGTCGGCGCGACCGAGGGGTCGGTCGCGGCCGCGACGGCGACGCTCCTCGACCAGCCCGCGCTGGTCGATTTCGCCGAAGACTGGTTCGAGTCGAACCGCTGAAGGAGGATGTCGTGGCCGACTCGGTTGAGTCACAAAAAACAGCGGGCGACGCGCGCTCAGGCGAGCGTCGCGGTCAGCGTGATTTCCGGCCCGGCGAGCGCCTTCGACACCGGACAGCTCTCCTTTGCGCGCTGGGCGAGTTCGGCGAACGTCTCCTCGTCGATGTCGGGCACGTCGGCGTCGAGCGTCAGGTCGATGCGCGAGATTTCGAAACCGCCGCCGTCGGCCGGGTCGAGGTGCACGTCGGCCGCGGTGTGGAGGCTCGTCGGCGCGTAGCCCTCGCCTTCGAGGAACGCGGTCAACTGCATCGAGAAACAGCCGGAGTGGGCCGCGCCGATGAGTTCCTCGGGGTTCGACCCGGGTTCGTCCTCGAACCGCGTCGGGAACGTGAACGTCCCCTCGACGGTCCCGCTCTCCGTCGAGAACTCGCCGCTGCCGTCTTTGCCACCGGTCCACGTCGTCTCCGCTTTGTGCGTGGGCATCTCACGCACGCATACGGCCGCCAGCGATATGGAGGTGACGACGGGGAAGGATTCGGAGCGGTTCGAAGAGGTCGGCGAGGCTCGGCCGGAGTCGACCGGAGTCGGGACCGTCGGGGCGGCGCGCTACAGGCCGCTCCAGAGCGCCGCCACGCCGAACCCGACGATGACGACGCCGGCGAGTTGGTTCACCCGACGGAGGACCGCCGGGGTGACGCGCTCCCGGACGCGGTCGACGGCGGCGCTCAGGACGAACCACCAGAGCGCCGACCCGGCGAAGACGCCCGCGACGAGGACCGCCGCTGCGAGGTAGTCGCCGGAGACGCCGACGCCCAAGCCGGCGAAGATGCCGACGAACGCCAGTATCGTCACCGGGTTCGTCAGCGTCAGGAGGAACGTCGACCCGAAGTCGGCCGCGAGGGTCCGGGCGTTCGAATCGGGCGATGCGACGGCCGACTGCTCGGTCGTCGGTGCCGACTCGACGGACGCCGGGTCGCCCCGAATCGACTGGACGCCGATGTACAGGAGGATTGCGCCGCCGGCGAGAGCGATTGCGTTGCGGTGTCCGAGCAGGACCGACGAGAGCGCGGCGAGACCGAACCCCGCGATGGCCCCGTAGACCGCGTCCGCGGACGCCGCTCCGAGTCCGCTGACGAAGCCCGAACGACGGCCCTTAGAAAGCGTTCGCTGGATGCACAATACACCGATTGGACCGACCGGCGCGGCTATCGAGACGCCGAGAACGAGTCCGCGGACGAAGATTCCGATTGTGGTCGTTAGTGACATCCTCCCCGTCGTAAACGACGGGGCTTCCCGTACCGCAAGTTGGGATATTTGCTGGTTTACGACACGACCTGTTCTCTCGTGTTGAACGTCCCACTCTCGCGGTCGAACAAGTATGTCGATGGCTGTGCCACACAGCCGTTACTCCTATCCTCACCGTGAGGACTCGGAGTTATCTTCTGCCGCATGTTCTCCGCCCCGTTGCAATCCGCGTTGGCTACCAATCCACATGACGAGCACACGTACAACCCACGATGGGTGCGGTTCCCTTTCGTGTCGTCTCCACACGCAGAACATGTCTTTGAGGTGTTCCACTCGTTCTCCTTCAGCACCTCAACCCCACGTATCTCGCCTTTGTATTCGAGGTACTGGTAGATACGGTCGAACGCCCATGTGTGGAGTTTCTTGTTGCCGGTCTTGCCCCAGTCAGACTCTCGAACGTTTTCGGACCAACTCACTGCGAGCGTACCAACACCGCGCTCAACACACTCCGTGATGATGGTGTCCGTCAGTGTGTGGTAGAAGTGTGACTCACGGTCAGCCAGTTTTTGACGTGCCCACATCGACTTCTCAGACGGGCCGTTCTCACCCTCGGTATCGTACTCAGCTCGCGTGAAGTAGTGCTTGTCTTGCTTGAGCGAGTTGCCGGGGTACAGGGCGTATTCATTGGGGAACGCGACCGTGGCGATGTTCTTGGTGCCAAGGTCGATTCCTGCCACCTTGTCGCCTGCGGAGTCGTTGGTTTCGAGACTGACTTTGCAGACGAAGTGAAGTTCCCATTCGTCTCCGTTCCAGACGGCACGAACGTTCTGCACCGAGTTGACTTCTGAAAGGTCAACGTCGGGGCGAGTCTGGTACTCGCAGAGTAGGAAGTCTGACCAGTATTCTTTGAGGTTCGAGCCTTTCGAGAGTCGAACCCGATTGTTCTCGGGGTCGTGTTTGAACCCGTCTGCTTTGAACGTGACCGTGGAACGCGGTCGTTTGTCGCCGTGTTTTCGGTAGCCGGGCGGATTCGACTTCGAGTCTTTGTGTCGCAGGTCGAACCACGACTGGAAAGCGTCGGAAAGTTCTTCGATGACTTTCTGACTGGATTGTGCGTTCAAATCTTTCCAGCACGCTTGGTTCTTCATGTACGATTTGAGCGAACCTTCGTTTGGGATTTTACCAACCTCGTCCCATACGCGGTCTGCTGTCCATCGTGCGACGTTCCAGATTTTTGAGGCAGAATCTCCGAGCGAGTCGAGGCCATCGCAGACCTGTTGGTGGTTCTGGATGGAACCAACGTAGGTGCGAGTGACCTGAATCGCCATACATAGCCTATGTAGGAATATTTACTTAATCCTACGGATTGGCGTGGAATATCCAGCCTGCTATCGACGGTGGATTACGAGGGACGTGTCGGATTCACCCCCGCCGTAAACGGCGGGATTCTCTCCTCGAAGAAAGATAGACATCACCTCGTGACCGAGTCGATGCGTCGCCGGGTGATAGCTCTATCGCCGAGGTCCGAACGCGGAGTGGACCGGCGCAAGTCGGGTGCCGGCGGTCCGAAGCCGATTAGAACACTCCTGTGATGAAGCCGAGGCCCATCAGGACCAACACGGCCGCGGAGAACACTGGGAGATACGGCGTGTACTTCTCGACTTTGTCTTCGTACTGCTCGTAGCCCGCAATCAGCAACATCGTCAGTCCGACGATGCCGACGATGACGGTGACGGCGTAGGCGCTCATCAGTTCGAGGCAGTAGTTCGACCCTGCGCAGAGCGCGATAATCTCGAACTCCTCTTCGTGGGCGAACCCGAGGACGAACGCGAACCACGCGATACCGAGGAGGCCGCGGTCCGCGGCGTCGTCGAGGTCGCCGTGCGAGTGAGAGTGCCCGCCGACGAAGGGGACAAATCCCTTCAGACGAGAGCCTAACCCGCCGTCATCGTGGGTGTGACCGTCGTGGTCGTGTGAGTGGCTGTGGTCGTGTGAATGCCCGTGGTCATGGCCGTCTGCATGGCCATCGCCGTGACTGTGACTCCCGTGGCCGTCGTCGTGCCCGTGAGTACCGTGAGCGTGTCCGTGGTAGTACTCCCGGATACCGAGCGCGATGAGCAAGACGCCCGCGACGAGGCTGACCTGCCCGCCGATTTGGACGCCACCGAGTATCGTAACCGGCTCGTTGACCTGTGTGAGGTCGAAGTACTCCTTCGCGTAGAAGAACACGCCCACCATCGCGATACTGCTGACGAGGTGGCCGATTCCGAGGATGAAACTCGCCGCGAATCCGTACACCCACTTGTTCGCTTGGTCGAGGGCGTACGAGGCCGCGACGGGCCAGCCGTGACCCGGTTCGACGCCGTGGATGGCTCCGAGGGCCACCGCGCCGACGACGAGCCCGAGCAGTTCGTTCGAGGCCATAGACTACTGTATCCGTGGAAAACGAGAGGTATAGCGGTTGTTAATACCGAATCGAGGCTATCGTCATAACGGGGACTCTTGTAGCTGTGCGCACCAATTAGGACACGATGCGGACGAGCTTCAACATCCCCGACGAATTGGTCGAGGAGTTCGACCGGGCGTGGCGCGACGAGGGCATCGAGAACCGGTCGCGGGCGGTCCGAGAGGCCATGCAGGAGTTCATCGAGTCCCACGCCCGACTCGAAGACGTGTCCGGCGAGGTCGTCGCGCTCGTCGGCTTCGACTACCGCCACCACGACGTGATTCGCGAGCTTCACGGGACGCAACACGAGTTTCAGGACGTCATCCTCAACACGAGCCACACCCACCAAGGCGAGTGGTGTCTCGAATCGCTGTTCTGCCGCGGCCCCGCAGCACGCGTCCGGGAACTGACCTACCGGCTCCGGGACTTCGACGCGGTCCATCGCGTGAAGGTGATGGTCATCCGGGAGTGACGCAGTGAAGCGCCTCCGGCTCAACTGATCGGGTGGGGTGAGGATTAACGCGTCGAGCTACCGATGCTACCGCCGTTCGGCCTCGTTCAGACAGACAAAATTCAGACCTAAATAGATCGAATTAAAATATTTGAGCGGTTCAGACGCAGAGTCACTTACAGGACCGTCATAGATCATCGTTTGCTACCAGTGGAAACTGGGTACCCAACTTTGATTGACCGACCCGCAGTAGATCAGTACGATGGTTCAAGGTGGCCCAGTTGTCCAAATCGGTGTGATTCTTCTCTCGATACTGGGGCTGTGGATCGGCGCGCGGCTCTTGGTCGACGCCGTCGTCCGGTTGGCTCGACGGTTCGGACTCTCCGATCTCACAATCGGGCTGACGATCGTCGCGATGGGAACGTCAACACCAGAGCTCGTGGTTTCGGTCGATGCCGCGCTCAAGGGGGCGGGTGATATCGCAGTCGCCAACGTCCTCGGCTCGAACATCTACAATCTGGCGTTTATTCTGGGCGTCATCTCCCTACTGAAGGTACTCCCGATTGCAGAGTCACTCGTTCGTCGTGACGGCGTCGCTTTACTGGCGAGCACGCTCGTCGGTGGAATCGCGGTTTTCAATCTTCAGGTGACAAGACTCGAAGGCGTCCTCCTTGTCGGTGTGTTCGTCGCCTATACGGCGTATCTACTCCGCACCACCCAGTCGGACTCAACAGTACCCACCGGTCAGGACCCCAGCGAAGGAGTGATAACTCGCCCAGCGACGGAGAGGGCGACATTCCGTGGGCGCGATGTCGTACTCCTCTTCGGTGGATTAGCGACAGTTCTAGTCAGTGGTGATTATATGGTGGTCGCCGCATCGGAACTGGCTCGCGGCGTCGGTATCTCCGACTGGGTCATCGGCGGAACCATCGTCGCAGCGGGCACGTCGACACCGGAGTTCGCTGTCTCGCTGGTGGCAATCCAGCGGGGGAGCTTCGGTGTCTCAGTTGGCAACATTGTCGGCAGCAATATCTACAATGTCACGGGGATTCTGGGCGTTGCGGCGGTCATTCGTCCACTCGCCGTGAGTGGTCTGGCACTGGAGACGCTAGCATGGCTGGCCGGAGTCTCCCTGCTGATGGTTGCTGCCTTCTGGACGAAACGAGAACTGTCTCGGACGGAAGGTGCCCTGTTTGCAACATCCGAGATTGGTCGGTGGGTTCTCGGAATCGCTGGGCTGGTCGGATAGCTCACATAAATCCGTGGTGCATCGGCCGGGTAGCAGTTCCGACTCGTCAAGTCTCGGGGCGTTCTCCTTGTTCCTCTGTACACAGACCGTGCCCCGCACGGCTATGGAATCGTGTCACTTGTCACCGACCAAAAAAGACAACGGCTGGAAGAAGAACGCGTCACCGGTTAGCGATAGAAGCACTGAGACAGTATATTTCGACTACCGGTTCTGCCGCTGTTCGGCCTTGTTCATCTCGATGAGCAGTCGGAAAATCGCTTTCACGAGGTTGGAGTCGACCTCGAAGTGGGCCGCGTTCTTCCCGGCGCGCTCCATCACGCGCTCTTCTTGGGACTCGTCGGTCGTCGGCAGGTCCTTTTCGGCTTTGACCTTCGCCACCGTGTCGGCGACGTAGGTCCGGCGGGCGATGAGTTCGACGATGCCGCGGTCGATATCCTCTATCTCCTCGCGGAGTTCGTCGAGGGACATGTCCTGAAACGATTCTGCGGCGGCGTCTACGGTGTCGTCTGTCATTGGATTCGTGCTCCGTCGGTTCGGGTGGTCGTCAGTCGGGTCTCCCCCTCGCGGGCGTCCCACAGTTCTTTGACGCGTTCGAGGTCGGCGCGGTCGCCGACGGCGACGACGCTCGGGCCGGTCCCGGACAGCGAGACGCCGTCGGCGATGGGCATCGCCTCCACGGCGGGGTCGGTCGGGAAGTCGAGGGCGGCCGAGAAGGCGAGGCCGTTGACGGTCATCGCCTCGGCGTAGCGGCCTTCGAGCGCGAGGTCGGCGACGAGGTCGGCCATCGGAGCGACGTTCTCACAGCGGCTCACGTCGGCGTCGGCGCTGTAGGCGCGCTCCGGAGGCGTCCACACGAGCACGTCCCAGTCGACCTCGTCGCGGACGATGAGTTCGTCTTCGGTGTTGTCGGTGACGACGACGCCGCCGATCATAGAGGCCGAGGCGTCGTCGAACGCGCCGGTGGCGGTGACGCCGACCTCGCGGGCGGCGCGGACGCCCATCCGGCAGGCGTCGAGCCGTGAGATATCGGCGTCCGGGCCGGGGCCGACCGAGCGGCCGAGCGCGGAGAGCGTCGCCAACACCGTCGCGTTGGCCGCGGCGCTCGAACTCTTGAGGCCGGCGGCCATCGGCAGGTCGCTTTCGGTCTCGACGGTGCCGCCCTCGCCGTCGCCGAACGCCTCGACGGCGAGTTCGACGCAGCGCTCGATGAGCCGCGTGTCGGCGTCGGGGGCCTCCGCGATGCTGCCGCGGACCTCGCCGGAGTCGTCCAGTTCGACCGACGCGGTGGTCTCCGCGTCGATGGCGAACGCGGAGCCGGTCGCCGTCGCGAGGGCGTTCAAGACGGTGCCCGCCCCGAGGGCGGTGGCTCGGCCGTGCATACTTGCCGGAGGTTGGCACATCGTGTTATGTGTGGCGGTCCGTGCCGTTTTCGCCCGTAGGTTCGGGGACCGGCGCGGCGGCGACGCGTTCGAGACCGTCGCTCGCGAGCCGTCCCGAGACGCGACGTTTTTGCCGTCCCCGCGGCAACGGTGAGCCATGAGCGCCCGCAGCGACATCGCCCCGAGCACACTCGGCGTCGAACTCCACGACTACGGCGTCGAAGTGGAGTACATCGACAACCGAACCACGGTCTACCGGGGCGTCCCCGAAGCGGTCACGGGCACGCTCGCCACCGCCCCCGGCAAGGAGGTCCACGTCCTCGTCACCGACCCCACCGAGACCGAGGGCGTCATGATGTACGTCAACGACCTCAAGAGCCACGACGACGTGCTCGAATCGAGCGGCGTCGGCCGCGTCATCCTCGGCGAGGGCGACGAAGAAGAGCTGTTCCCCGGCGTCCTCGTCCGGCGGGTGCCCGGTCACCGATTCGAAATCGAGGCCGACCCCGAGGTCGCCCGCGGTCGCGTGTTCGTCTTCGTCGAGGACGACTGGGGCGAGGACTCCTACGAGTTCGTCGCCGAGTGATGCTCCGGAAGCGCTGGGAGCCGCTGGAAAAGCGGACCATCGGAAAGGCTCCGGAATCCTACGGCTACTACGAACTCGGCGATGCGGACGGCGACCTCGTCGGCCGCGGCGTCGGCGTCCTCCGCGACGAACTGAAGGAGGCGCTCGCCTACGGCGACGCCGAGCGCGTCCGCTGGGAACGCGCGACCTCGCTGGACCACGCCGAGCGACTCGCGGACGAACACGACCCGGCGTAGCCGGCGTCACCGGCGTCGCTCTCGTCGCCCTCGCCGCGCGCGCCGCTACTGCAAGTACGACGGACTGTCCGTATCGCAGTTCTCCTCGTGGGCCTCGGCGTCCGACTCCACGTCGAACAGCATCCCGCACTCTTCGCACCGGTACCACGTCGCGCCGTCTTTCTCGGTCGTGGCAACCATGCGTACTGTTACCGCGCCGTCCCGGAAAACGGTTACTCCGGGCGAACCCTCAAGGGTCGAGCGACCGAACCGGAGGGTATGTCTGAAGATGGGGTGACGCTCGTCGTCCGCGCCGCGGAGAAACGCGACGCGGGCCGCGGCATCGCCCGCCTCCCCGAGGTCGCCCGCCGGGAACTCGGCGTACTCAGCGGCGAGACGGTCGTCATCGAGGGGTCCCGAGAGACGGTCGCCAAGATGTGGCCCGCCCGCCCCGGCGCGAAAGCAGGAGAGATGCTCGTCGACGCCGACACGCGGGCCAACGCCGGCGTGAAAATCGGCGACAGCGTCCGCGTCAGGAAGATAGCCGTCGAGGACGCACGGTCGGTGACGCTCGCCGGCCCCAGCGCCTTCGAGCGGACCAGCGTGGACCGCGAGACAATCGAGGAGGTCGTGAAGGCGGAACTTCGGAACCGCCCGCTCCGCGAGGGCGACCGCGTCCGCGTCGAGCGACTCGGTGGAGCCGCCCTCGTCGTCAGCAACACCAAACCGGAGGGTGTCGTCCGCGTCACTGACGCGACGGCCGTCTCCGTGACGGCGAACAGTTCGAAGGGTGCGAGCGAGACCGTCCGCGACGCCGTCAAGAGCATGACCGGCGACGACGGCGACGGCGCGAGCCACGGCCGGGCGACGGGCGTCACCTACGAGGACATCGGCGGCCTCGACGACGAACTCGACCTCGTCCGCGAGATGATAGAGCTCCCGCTGTCCGAACCCGAGGTGTTCGCCCACCTCGGCATCGAACCGCCGAAGGGCGTGCTCCTCCACGGCCCGCCGGGCACGGGGAAGACCCTCATCGCGAAGGCCGTCGCCAACGAGGTCGACGCGAGTTTCACCACGATTTCGGGGCCGGAGGTGCTGTCGAAGTACAAAGGCGAGTCCGAGGAGAAACTGCGCGAGGTGTTCCAGTCGGCCCGCGAGAACGCGCCGGCCATCATCTTCTTCGACGAAATCGACTCCATCGCGTCGAAGCGCGACGACGGCGGCGACCTCGAAAACCGCGTCGTCGGTCAACTGCTGTCGCTCATGGACGGACTCGACGCCCGCGGCGACGTGGTCGTCATCGGCGCGACCAACCGCGTCGACAGCCTCGACCCGGCGCTCCGCCGCGGCGGCCGCTTCGACCGCGAAATCGAAATCGGCGTCCCGAACGAGGCGGGCCGCCGCGAGATTCTCGACGTGCACACCCGGCGGATGCCCCTCGCCGAGGGTGTGGACATCGACCGGCTTGCCTCCCGAACCCACGGCTTCGTCGGTGCCGACCTCGAATCGCTGGCCAAGGAGGCCGCAATGACCGCGCTCCGGCGCGTCCGCCGCGAGGGCGGAAGTGGAAGCGGAAGCGAGGGCGGAGACGGGAGCGTCGCCGTCGCGGACATGACCGTCACGCGCGCCGACTTCGAGTCGGCGATGGCGACGGTCGAACCCTCGGCGATGCGCGAGTACGTCGCCGAACAGCCGACCGAGGGCTTCGAGGGCGTCGGCGGCCTCGACGACGTGAAGCGGACGCTCGAACGCGCGGTGACGTGGCCGCTGACCTACGCGCCGCTGTTCGAGGCGGCCTCGACCGACCCGCCGACCGGCGTGCTCCTCCACGGCCCGCCGGGCACCGGCAAGACGATGCTCGCTCGCGCCATCGCGGCCGAAAGCGGCGTCAACTTCATCCACGTCGCCGGCCCCGAACTGCTGGACCGCTACGTCGGCGAGTCCGAGAAGTCCGTCCGCGAGGTGTTCGACCGCGCCCGACAGGCCGCCCCGAGCATCGTCTTCTTCGACGAGATAGACGCCATCGCCACCGACCGCGACAGCGCCGGGTCGGACTCGGGCGTCACCGAACGCGTCGTCTCGCAACTCCTGACGGAGATGGACAACGCCGCCGACAACCCGAACCTCGTCGTCCTCGCGGCGACGAACCGACGGGACGCGCTCGACCCCGCGCTCCTCCGCCCCGGTCGGCTGGAGACCCACGTCGAAGTTCCCGCACCGGACATCGAGGCGCGCCGCGCCATCCTCGACGTGCACGTCCGAAACAAGCCGCTCGGAACCGACGTGGACCTCGGCGACGTGGCCGCACACATGGACGGCTACACCGGGGCCGACGTGGCCGCGGTCTGCCGCGAGGCCGCGCTCCGGGCGATTCAGGACGTGGCCGACGCCTACGATGGCACCGAGGCGAACGAGCACGCCGACGAGGTTCGCATCACTCGCGCGCACTTCGACGCGGCGCTGGAATCGGTCTCGCCGACGCAGGTCTGACGGGCGGCACCACCGGAGAAGCCGCGGCCCCACACCGCCTGCGAGATTATCTCGTTTCGCCGCGTACTGTGTGCTATGTTCACTCGCAACAGAGGTGTGTCGTGAACGCGGCGTGGCGTCGGAAGGTCCGACGAGAGTGGGACGCGTTGACCGGCGGCCCGCTCTCCGCGACGTGGTGGGTGACGAAGGCCGGCCTCCGGGTCGCGTTCGCCGAGGCGATATTCATGTTTCTCGTGTTGCTGAACAACGACCCGAACGCGGTCTCGGTCGTCGCCGACGGCGAGGCTTCGGTGTTCTCGCTCGTCACGCTCGTCTTCGGGTCGCCCGAGTACCTCGCCATCGCGGGCATCGTCTTCGCCGTCGCGCTCTTGCTTCCGTTCCTCCCGCGGCGCAACGAAGCGACCAACCGCTGGGAGTAGCCGTAACGCGTCATCGAGACGGCCGGCGACGGCCCCGCTCCCGAAGTGCCGCCGCGACCGACCCGGCTTAGGCCAGTCGCGCTCGGTAGTAGCTCGAATCGGCGTTCGGGACAGTCACCTCGCGCACGTCGAGGCCCGCCTCGGCCGCGACCGCCCGGAGTCGAGCGGGCGAGACGAGAACGAAGTCGAGCGTCGGGCCGCGCAGGTCGCCGTATTCGACGCGGAACGTCCGCCGAGCGACCCCCTCCCGCGGGTCCGACCGGTAGCCGAAGAAGCGCTCGGGGTCGGTGCGCGTCGGGTCGTAGGAGTCCACGACGACCCCGCCGGACGGCGAGGTGAGATCGGCAAACGACGCGAGCAGGTCGGCGAGTCGGTCCAGCGAGCCCGCGAGTCCGACCTGCGTCCCGTTGGCGAGGACCGTCTCGAACCCTCCTGCCGACGAACCCGCTCGGCTCGCCTCGACCGGTGGGTCGAACATGTCGCCGACGACCGCCGTCTCGACGCCGCGCTCGCGGGCCGCGCGAACCGCGTTCGGGCTCACGTCGAAGGCGACGACCTCGCCGCGCGCCTGCACGGCGAGGGCGTGCTGACCCGCGCCGCACCCCACGTCGAGGACGGGCGTCCGAAGCGAGTCGACGAACTCCCGCTTCGCGGCGGGCCACCGCTCGGACGGGACGAGATAGTTCTCGTAGACGTGCGCGTCGCCGGCAGTACCACGGGCGTCGTCGCCGGCGCGGTAGACGCACGGAGCGCGCAGACAGCCGCGAACCCGGTCCAACATCGCCAGTCCGAGGGCGTCGTCGGGCATGACGAGTCGTTCGTCGCCCTCGTGTAAATTATATTTAATGTGCTATGAAGTATCAATCAACAAGGCCAGAGGAGGCGAGAGGGAGAGGACGAGGGCGAGGAACGTCAGTCCAGCCGGTCCAAGTCCCCGTGTAGCTCGCGGTTCATCACGTCCGCGACGAACAGGCGGATGCGCTTGTGGAGTTCCGCTTCGGTGTCGTAGGTCTCGACGCGGAGGTCCCAGCGGGCGCGCGCCGCGCGAATCATCTCGCTCGTGACCGTCGCTTCGTGGACGAAGACGATTCTATCGCCGTGCGTCTCGGAGAGCCGTTCGAGTATCGACCCCGCCTCCTCGCCGACGCCGAAGTTGTGGCCGAGAAACGGCAGCACGAACACCGTGGCGTTGCTCGCTGCGGCGAACGCGAGCGACTGCGTCGCGGCGTCCACCTCGTCGGTGCTGAGGTCCACGTCGACGGCGAGAAAAGCGTTGACGCCCGGGTCGGCGCGAAGCGTTCCTTGCACCCGCCGGAGGAGCGCGAGCGCGTCGTCCACCTCGTCCCGCGCGGCGAACAGTTTTCGAATCGGGCCCGGGAGGTCGTCGATGTCGATGGCGGCGAGTTCCTCCTCCGAGAGGACGTAGTTGAGGTTGAACGACTTGTACGGACCCATCACGTAGACCAGAAACCGGTCGTAGGTCGTCCGTCCGAGCGCCGCCCGTATCTCGTCGCGCGAGATGGCGTCCGTCATGGACACACGTACCGCACGGTAGTATATAAAATCCGGATTTTTCAGTGAAGTTCGACTCAAGAACTGTTAAATCGATACGCTCCATCTAGCGAACCGAGATGGCGACGAACGACCCGGTCGATTCGGACGGCCTCCCCGAGGACCCCGCCGAGTTGCTGCCACCGACGAGCGTCCTCACGCTGGACGAGTACCTCGACATGCAGGCCGCACTCGGCGACCGGACGCGGTTTACCCTGCTGTACCGACTGGTCCACTTCGGCGAGCGGAGCCCGAAAGCGCTGGCCGAGGCGCTCGACGTGCAGGCGAATACGCTTCACTACCACCTCAGTAAACTCGTCGACGCCGGGTTGGTCGAAAAGCGAAAACGGGCGCAGGCCGACGACGAGGGGCTGTTTTCGTACTACCGCGCCACGTCGCTCGGCTCCGACATCCTCGAACACGGCGTCGAGGAGCTCATCCGGCGCGAGCGCGACTATCGGGACGCCTACGCGTTCGAGTAGCAGCGTCGCGGGCGACCGCCGCGTCTCAGCCCGCACCCGTCTACTGCCGAAGCCGCCGCCTATTTGGCACTCGCTCGCACAGGCTGAAGCGATGTCCAATCTCCTCCCCGAGGAAGCAGAGGAAAAGCTCGTCACCGTCTGCCGCACGGCCGTCGGCGACAGCCTCCGCTCGCTCACGTACTTCAACCGCTTCGACTACGTGCAGGTGTACCTCCGCGAGGACCTCGAACAGGAGGCCGACCTGAACTCCTTTATCGGCAACGAGTGGCACGACTTCAAGATGACACAGGACGCCTACCGCGGGTCCGAACTCGGCGACTACGAGTACACGATTCGCGTGTTCGAAAACGGCTACCTCGTCCGCATCACCGTCGAGGACTTCGGCGTCTTCGTCACGACCGACGGCATCTCGATGCAGGACTTCGAGGCGCTGGCGGCCGCGACGACCGAGATTCTCGACGAGTGGGCCATCGAGGAGTAAGCGTCGAACCCGGAGTCGGCCCCGTCAGTCCCAGAACGACTGCGTCCGGGCGTACTCGCGCTCCCGTTCGAGGATGTCGCGGTAGAAGTCGTCTTCGTCCTCGCGGAGCTTGTTGATGATGCGCGCGGCGTTGTGCGGGCCGACGCCGCGGGCCGCGAGCGCGACGACCGCCCGCTTGCCGTGGGCCTGCACCAGACTCGCCGAGCGGTAGGCTCGCTTCGTCAGTCGCTCCTGTTCGTCGTCTTTCTCCGGTGCGCGGACCGCTTTCACCGTCTCGTCGTCCCACGGGTTGAGCGCGGCGACGCGGGTCGCGCCGCACTCGGGGCACGTCACGGGCTCGCGGACGCGCTTGACCTTCGTCTTCCGAGTCCAGTCCTTGCAGTGGAGACACGCCAACAGCACGCGGTCGTTCTGAATCCGGTCGCGGACCGTCTCGATGACGCTCGCGTCGGCGTTCTCGGGGACGAGCAGGTCGGTTCCCGACCCGCGGCCGCCGGTGCCGATGGCGGTCGGTTCGCGGGCGACGGCGAGTTCCACGTCGCCGTCGCGGACGCGCCGGAGCAGTTCGACCGTCTCCTCGACGGCGAGGTCGGTGTGGAACACCTCGCGGACGGCCTCGTCGTAGACGGGCGTGTCCTCCAGCGCGGCGAGGAGGCGGTCGCCGCCGAAGCGGCCCTTCCCCTGATAGCGCTTGAGCGCGCCGAACTTCGCGGCCACCTGCGCGAGCGTGAACTTCAGCGAGTCCGACCGCTTGAGCGCGAGTTCGAGCAGCGCCTCGACGTGGTCGGGGTCGGTCTCGCGGAGCACCTCGGCGAACGTCGTCGGGCGGACCTTCCCCGGCACGTCGAACTCGATGCGGTAAGGGTCGACCTCCATGCCGACCGAGGAACCGGTCCGCTGGCCGATGAGCGCCGACAGGAGTCGCCCGAGCGTCTCGTTCACCCGGTGGCCGTACGGCGAGTTCAGCGTCACCTTCCGGGGCGAGCCTTCGAGGACGAGCCTGTTCGCGGTCGGAATCGGCGCGTCGGCCTCGACCTGTCTTTCGATGGGGCCGAGCGCCGACCGAACCGTGGCCTCGTCGGTCGGATAGCGCATGGCGATGTCGCGGGCGACGGCCTCGCGGTCGGCCCCGGACTCGAACTGCGGCGCGGCCACGTCGCGGAGTTCGCCCACCTCGCCGGCGACCGGCGCGGGCACCGGAATCTCCGAGCCGACCCACGACGGCACCTCGCCGCCGGGGTCCTCGATGGGCGAGACGTTCACCCGCGCCTCCTCGTCGTCCACGTCGTTGACGCGCCACATCTCGCCGCGCTGGATGAACGTCGCGCCCGGCGCGGCGAAGTTGAGGACGAACTTCTCGTCGAGCGTCCCGATCTGCCGGCGCGAGGAGATGTCGTGGACGTCGTAGGTCTCCTCGTCGGGTATCATCGAGAGGTTGGCGTAGAAGTACTGCCACGTGCCGCCGGACTTCTCGAGGAGGTCCTTGTCCTCGTCGAGCCAGAGGAGGTGGTTCCCCGACAGTTCGCGGACGACGGCGCGGAAGTCGTCTTCGTCGAGGTCGCGGAAGGGGTACGCCCGCGTGATAATCTCGTAGGCGCGGCGGGCCGACACGTCGCCGTAGTCCATGACGACGCCGACGATTTGGTTGGCGATGGTGTCGAGACTCCCGTGGTGGACGCGGGCGGGTTCGACCTCGCCAGAGACGGCCCGCCGGGCGATGGCGAGCGCTTCGAGCGTGTCGTCGGGGTGGTCGGTGACGACGGTCCCCCGGGAGACGACGCCCAAGCGGTGGCCCGCGCGACCGACCCGCTGGAGGAGCCGCGACACCTCGCGGGGGCTGTTGTACTGGACGACGTGGTCCACCCGCCCCACGTCGATGCCGAGTTCCATCGACGACGTGCAGATGAGCGCGTCCAACTCGCCGGCCTTGAAGCGGTCTTCCACGTCGATTCGCACGTCTTTCGACAGCGAGCCGTGGTGGACCTCGATGGGGTCGCCGAGCGCTTTGAACCGCGAGCCGAGCGCCTCCGCGGTCTGTCTGGTGTTGACGAAGACGAGCACCGACTCGTGGTCGCGGACGATGTCTCGAATCGTCCGGACGTGACTCGCTATCTCGGGGTCGGTGGCGAGTTTGCCGGCCAGCGCCTCGTCCTCGTTCGTCACCTCGGGGCGGACCACCTCGAACTCGACGCGGTTGTCCACGTCGACTTCGATGACCTCGAACGGGCGGTCGCCGGTCAGGAACTTCCCGACCTCCTCGGGCGACCCGACCGTCGCCGAGAGGCCGATTCGCTGGAACGACCCGGCCAACTCGCGGAGGCGCTCCAGTCCGATTGTCAACTGCGCGCCGCGCTTGGCCGACGCGAGTTCGTGGACCTCGTCGACGACGACGTGGTGCACGTCCGACAGTGCCGTCCTGAGTTTCTTCCCCGTGAGCATCGCCTGCAGCGTCTCGGGCGTCGTCACCAGCACGTCCGGCGGGTCGTTCGCCTGCTTCTGGCGCTGGTACTGGGTGGTGTCGCCGTGGCGAACGTCGATGTCGATGTCGAGCTGTTCGCCCCACCAGTCGAGTCGCTGGCGCATGTCGCGGTTCAGCGCCCGAAGCGGGGTGATGTAGAGCGCCGAAATCCCGAACCGGTCCTCGGCGTCGGCGATGGCCGAAAAGACCGGCAGCATCGCCGTCTCCGTCTTTCCGGTGCCCGTGGGCGCGATGATGAGGCCGTGTTTCCCGTCGGAAAGCGGGGGAATCGCCCGACGCTGTGGCTCGGTGGGCGTCGTGAAGCCGCGCTCCGAGAGCGCGTTTCGAACGGGCGACGAGAGCGTCGCGAAGGCGTCCATTCCGGCGGCGGCCTCGCCGTCTGGCATCGACCGAGGTTACGGTTCGAGGCGATTAAGCGCACCGCTCGGGGCGGTCCCGACCGGGAGTTTCATGTCGCACACGAATCAATTTCGGGCGTGTCCCCGAAACGAGTCTACTGGTCCGCGTTCGTCGTCTTCGGGCTCTGTGCCGCCATCGACGTCGCGCTCGACGTTTCGGCGGGAGGCGTGGGTATCAACACCGCGGCGGCGGCCGCGGGCGTGCTCGCAGTCGGCTACGCGTCGGTCGTCGCCCTCCGCGACCCCGAACGCGCCCAAGTCCCGTCAGACTGGGGCCCGCTCGTCTATCTCGTCGTCGTTGGCGCGGCGCTCTACACGTTCGGCGTCGCCCTCCAACTGTACTCGGTGGTGACGTGACGCCCGAACGGTCGTTCTGGCTGTCGCAGGCCGGCTTCACCGGCGGTAATCTGCTTATGGTCCTCGGCAATCAGCGGGGCGACCTCGCGGCGTGGCAACTCGTCTTCGCCGCGGTGCTGGTGCTCTCGACGCTCTGGTTCGTCGCCTACGCCGTTCGAGAGCGAGAACAGGGCGTGCCGGAGTTCTTCCGCGAGTGGACCGGCTGGCAGCGACTCGCCCGCGTGACGGGTGTCTCCGTGTTCGTGCTCGGAGCTCTCACGTTCGTCTTCGCGTAGGCGAGTCGGAAAAACGGGAAGGCGCGGTTGACGACCGCGACGACTTCGGCCGCTCAGACGTTCCGGTAGTCGCCCAACCGCGTGCCGTCGAGCAGGTAGGCCTCGCCGTCCGCGAGGCCGTCGGGCAGGAACGGCGAGAGGAAGCCCTGCCCGGGGACGTTGACCCACGTCCCGCCCGAGGTGTCGTTGAAGGCCGGAAACACCACGAGTTCGGCGTCGTCTCGCGCGATTTCGTCGGGGTCGACCTCGTAGTGCTCCGCGAACACCTCGGGAGCGAGGGTGCCGCGGAGCCAGACGCGCTCTTTCCGCGCGCCGCCGACCTCGTCTTCCAGCCTGACCGCCGGGTGTTCGTGGGCCGAACAGACCACGTCGGCGGCGAGCACCTCCCGCGAGGGCCACGTGTGTCCGTGGCAGAATCCCACGTCTCCGAGGCGGACGCCCGCGGGGTCGGTCACCTCCACGTCGTCGCCGAAGAAGTCCGCGAGGCCGCCGTCGTGGTTGCCGGGGACGACCGTCAGTTCGGCGCGGTCGGCCACGGCCTCCACGAGGTCAGTCAGCTCCTCGGCCTCGTCGCCTTTTGGGTCGCCGATGCGGTGGCCGAGGTCGCCGAGGACGACCAGTCGGTCGGCGTCGGTCCGGTCGAGAAGTGACAGCAGGCGCTCGCGGCGGACCGCGGCCTTCGACGGGAGTTCCACCCCGCGTTCGTACCGCAGACCGGCCTCGATGCCGGCGTGGTAGTCGGCGACGACGAGCGAGCGCTCGGGAAACCCGTGTCTGCTCGTCCGCGCTACCGCGGCGGGATGGCCGGGAATCGGTTCGACGAGCGGTCCGGGCACGGCCTCAGATGGCCTTCAGCACGCCGTCCTGCGGCTCGTAGCACCGACCGCCGAGGAGCGCCTCTTGGATGGCGTCTTCGACCGCGCCGGGGTCCGCGCCGTATTCGTCGACGACGGCCGCGACGACCTCGTCGCGGGTCGCGCCGTCGCCCCCGTCGAGGTCGTCCATGGCGTCCACGACGACCGATTCGAGGTCGATGTCTTCGGCGGACTCATCGGTGTCGTCGGCGTCGGCCTCGGTCTCGTCTTCGTCGCCGGCCGATGCCGCGTCGGGCGTCGGTTCGGGTTCGGGTTCAGGCTCGGATTCGACCGCTGGTTCGGCGTCGGCAGCGGGCTCCGATTCCGGTTCCGGTTCGGCGTCGGCGGGTTCGTCTTCGAGTTGTTCGGTGAGGTCGTCGGCGTCGGGCACGTCGATGTCCGCCTCGCCGGCTGGGTTGACGTCCGCGCCGGAGGTGAACTCCGTGCCGAACTCGGACTCGATTTCGGCCCGCTCGTCCTCGTCGAGCTCGTACATCCCGTCAGGGTCGACCGAGTCGTCGGCGTCGGTGGACGCGGAGTCGGTCGCCGCGTCAGTTGACGACTCGTCGGCCGCCGCAGCCGACGCGTCCGCCTCCGGTTCGGGGTCGTCGAAGCCGTCCTCGAAGTCGCCGAGGGTTCCGCTTCCCGATTCGTCGAGCGAACCGGTGTCGGCCGTATCCGCGTCGGCGGCGTCGTCTTCGAAGTCACCGAGCGCGCCGTCGTCCGTCCCGGTGTCGAAGTCGGGCTCCGAATCGACGTCGAGCGAGTCGGACGCCGGTTCGGGTTCGGAGGTGAGGTCGGGTTCCGCGGCGGGTTCCGGCTCTGCGTCAGGCTCAGATTCCGCCACGGGTTCGGATTCGGCGTCGACCGTCGTGGACGGCTCAGTCTCCGGTTCCGGCTCGGACGCCTCCGGCTGGCTCTCGGTCGCGGCCGTCGTCTCGGCGGCGACCGGCTCGGGCTCGGGCTCGGGCTCGGACTCGGATGCGGACGCCGGCTCAGATGCAGGTTCTGACTCGGTCCCGTCGTCGACTTCCGGCTCCGAGTCGGGCGTTGCGACCGACTCGGAATCGGATTCGGTCTCGAACTCGTCCGATTCGACTTCCGCCTCGCCGGCGTCCGCCTCCGGTTCGCCGAGTTCGTCCCCGTCGTCAGCATCCGCTTCTCCGACCTCGATATCGACGCTCTCGGCCGGTTCGAGGTCGATTTCCGGGAGCGGGCCGAGGACCGCGTCGCCGCCGTCGCCGGGGGCGACTTCGAGGGGGTCCACTTGGTCGCGGTCGCCCGCGACGAGTTCGAGCGCCTGCACGGCGACTTCGCGCAGGGCTTCGAGGTAGGTTCGGGTCGTCCCGTAGTGGTCGATAGCGCGGGGGACGCCCGCCGCGAGCGTCGAGTCCACGCCGCGGGCTTCGAGCGCGCGGGTCAGGTCGTCGCCGCGGTAAGACATCGACAGCGCCTCGTCGAACACCGCGATGCGGCGGAGTGTCGCCTCGGCGGCCGAGACGATCCAGCGGTCGCGCACGTCGGCGTCGACGGTGTTGACGCTCTCGGGGCGGACCGACGTGTAGACCACGTCGGCGTCGTCCGGTTCGTACGTCCGGGCCTTGCCCGCGAGCGAGACGAACGCCGGGGGCGTCGCCGCGTCGAGGTAGGCCATCGGCTCCGGCTGGTACTGCCCGGCGTAGGTGACGAACGCCCCCGTCGGGTCCGCGATGCGCCCGCGGAGCACCTCGTCGTTGACGTGTTCGACCTCGGTGAGCACGCCCGCGACGAACGTCCGGTTGAGCCGCGCCCCGGTGGGCGTGACCACGTAGTTCGGCGCGCGCTCCTCGTCGCTCTCGGAGTACGACAGCGAGGCGTCGTCGAACTCGGCGGCGAAGACGCGGTAGGCGATTTCCCGCGTGCCGACGACCGGCGAGGCGCTCATGCGCGCACCTCCGTGAGGAGGGCGGCCGCACGTTCGGCCGGGTCGTCGTCGGTCTCCTCGAACTCGTCGGCTTCGAGGTTCGCGCCGTACTCGTCCACCGAGAGGTTCCCGCGGACGCGGTACTCGCGGCCGACGAGCGTGTCGGCGATGTCGTCGGCGACGACCTCTTTGTCCATCGCCTCGCGGGCGGCCTCCATCGCGTCGGCCATCGTCCCGCCGTAGATTTCCTCGGTGAGGTCGCGGTCGAGGATGGCGGTCACCGTGCCGGTGCCGTCGTCGAGAATCGCCTTCACGCGCATGTCGTCCTCGCCGTCGACCTCGCCGTGCTGTCGGCACTGGCCGTTCTGGACGACGCGACTGCATTTGGGACAGCGTTCGATGAGCCCGGAGCCGTCGCGCACTTCGAGGACGTTCCCGAGCACTTCCACGTCGAACATCCCGCCGGCGTCGACGGCCTCGCCGATTTTCAGGCGCGGCGCGGAGTCGGTCACGGCGACGGGGTCGTCGAGGACCTCGAGCATCGTGAACTCCGAGAGGTTCACCTGCGGCACGCCGCGGAACTCCCGGACGTACACGTCCGAGAGACGCAGGCTCGCGCCTTCTTTCACGTCGGGGCGGGGGGCCCAGTCGGTGAAGGGGAGCCGCCCGGACTCGTCGGCGACGACGCCCGAGAGGATTGTCGTCTCGCCGTTGCGGCCGTCGATGGTGCGCGAGTCGACTTCGAGGACGCGGACCTCGACGGTTCGGCCGCGGTCGCCGGCTTGCAGGTCGATGAGGTCGGCCTCGCCGCCGATGCGGTCGTCGTAGGGCGTCTCGACCGTCTCGGACTCCACGCCGACCGTCGAGGACGCGCCGATGTTCAGTTCGGGCTTGCCGTCCCACTCGCGGACACCGGCGTTGCCGATGACGACGGAGTCGCCCGGCTCGAAGCCGAAGTCCTGCCACGCGGTGTAGGAGATGACGCCGGACTCGTCGGCGAGTTCTCCCTCGCGGATGGTCTGTTCGTCGCCCTGATAGACGATAGAACGGGTGCCAACGGTGAGCACGCGGACCGTTACGGAGACGTTGCCGCCGTCGGGGTCGATGTCGGCGATTCGCTTCGTCGAGGGCGCGCCGTCGCTCCCGCCGGAGCTTCCGCCGCCGTGTTTGCGGCGGACGCTCTGTTTCGCCTCGTCGATCGGGACGCTGTACTGCAGCAGGTTCTGCAGGTCGGATTTGACCTCCTCTTTGTCGACACCGAGGGCGGAGGCAAGCTCCTCGGCATGCTGGTCGAGTTCCATCGAGTCGGGATTCGCCCCCGTCGGATAAAAAGTGTTGCCGGGCTGGCGGGCGGCGGCCGGCGGGCGAATCACTAAGTATTCGCGTGCCAGTTGGACTCGTATGTCGAACGACGAGGCCCCGGACGCCGGCGACGCCGACGAGGAGGTCTCCTTCTCCGTGACTATCGAGGACGGCTGGACGACCATCGTGATGGAGGGCGACAAGGACACCGCGGTCGTCGTCCGCTCCGCGTCCGGCGAGCGAATCTACCTGCCGCCGGAGGGCTTCGACGCCGAGGCGGCGGCCGACAGCGCGTATCAGTCGTCGGACAGCCCCTACCAGTCGGCGTACGACTCGCCGTACCAGTCGGTCCAGACCGACGACTCGCCGTACCAGTCCGCCCGCGGCACGATGCCGCGAGAAGGGATGGTGCCGACCCGCGGCGGCTACCGGATTCGCCACCCCGAGCCGGTGACCGACGTGCGCCTTCTCCGCTGAGCGCGGGCCGCCCGCGATTGCCGACCGCCGAATTCTATCGCTGAGTTGGACCGCTCAGTTCGCGTCCGACTCGGCGGCGTCCGCGTCCCCGGCTTCGACTTCGTTCTCGGGACCGGCGGAAACGTCGGCGTCTCCGTCGAGGATGCTGTGGTAGTAGTCCACCGTCTCGTCGACGACCCGGTCCCACGTGTACGGCTCGTACTCCGGTTCTCCCTCCAGCGAGAGGCCGTACTCGATGCCGTCGGCGATGGAGCGCGAGTCGGGTTCGACCTCGATGACGCAGTCGTCGGGGAGGACCTCCGCCGCGCCGCTCTCGGTGGCGACGACGCGGGTGCCCGTCGAGAGCGCCTCGACGATGGTGATGCCGAACGGCTCGGACAGCGACGGCGAGACGAACAGGTCCGCCGAGGCGTAGTAGTCGCCGAGCGCCTCCTCGGGGACGTAGCCGGCCCACTTGATGCGGTCTTCGACGCCGAGCAGTTCGGCGAATCGCTTGAGCTGGGCGGTGAGGTGGCCCGACCCACCCATGACGAGCGTCACGTCGTCGCGGGCGAGTTTCTCCATCGCGTAGACGAGGTGCGAGATGCCCTTCTGGTCGGTGTGGCGGCCGACGAAAAACAGCATCTTCCCGTCGATGCCGAGTTCCTCCTTGAGGTCGCGACCCGTCGTCTCGCACTCGGAAAAGCCGTTGTAGATGACGTGGCAGTCGCCGCCGTACTCCCGTTTGACCTTGTCGGCGAGGAGTTCGCTCACCGCGAGCAGGTGGTCACAGCGCTCGGCGATGCGGCGCTCGGTCTCGACCTCGCGCTGCGGTGGGTCGATGTTGCGGTCCGACGAGAGCGAGTGGAACGTGGTCACCCACTCCACGTCCTCGTTGTTCGATTTCGCGCGCGACCCCGGCCCGTAGCCGAACCAGTCGTGCGTGTGGACGATGTCGGCGTCGGCGGCGCGCTCGGCGAACGTCTGTCCCAGCCGACCGATTCGGGTGATGATGTCGCCCTCGCCCGTCGGGACCCCGACGATTCCCTCGCGGTCCGGCGCGTACTCGGCGGGAAGCACGAGTTCGATGTCAACGTCCTCCCGCTCCTCGAGTCGCTCGAACATCTCGCCGACGTGCGTGTCGAGCCCGCCGCTGACGTTCGGCGGAAACCCCCACCCCAGCATCAGGACCTTGGCAGTCATAGATGACACAATGTACCACAGAGGCCTATTTAATTCCTGTCCGGCAATACTCCGACCGCACCCCACCGAAAGGCGTTTTCGCCGCGGCGACGACCCGCGAGTATGCACGTCCACGTCAACGCCGCCGCGAGCCTCGACGGCAAGCTCTCGTCTCGCCGCCGCGAGCAGGTGAAGATAAGCGGCGACGACGACTTCGCCCGCGTGGACGAGGTTCGCGCGGCCGCCGACGCTGTCGCCGTCGGCGTCGGAACCGTCCTCGCCGACGACCCGCACCTCACGCTCGACGCCCCGGACCTCGTCGCCGCTCGCGAGGACCGGGGCGACCCGTCGCACCCCGCCCGCGTCGTCGCCGACTCGCGCGCTCGGACCCCGACCGACGCCCGGATTCTGGACGACGTAGCGACGACCTACGTGCTCGTCTCCGAGGCCGCGCCGGCCGACCGCCGCGAGGCGCTCGAAGCCGCCGGCGCGGAACTCGTCGTCGCCGGCGCGGAGCGGGTGTCGCTGCCCGACGCCTTCGATGCGCTCGAATCGCGCGGCGTCGACCGGCTCATGGTCGAAGGCGGTGGGGAACTCATCTTCTCGCTGTTCGAGGCCGGCCTCGTCGACGAACTCACCCTCTACGTCGGCTCGATGGTCATCGGCGGCCGCGACGCGCCGACGCTCGCCGACGGCGAGGGCTTCGTCGCCGACTTCCCCAGACTGTCGCTCCGCGACGTGGAGCGCGTCGACGACGGGGTGCTCCTGATCTACGACTGCTGAGCCTCGTCGCCAGAAACCGGCCGTCTTTGCCGCGAATACGGAGTTTCGCGGTCGTGCACCGTCACGCAAACAGGCGCAATGGGTAAGAGTATCGCGCCGATACGTGGGGGTATGAGCACTCCGGAGACAACCGATGCACCCGTCCACGTCGAGAGTACGGACCAGCTCGACGAACTCATCGCCGACAACGCGGTCGTTCTCGTGGACTACCACGCCGAGTGGTGCGGCCCCTGTAAGATGCTCGAACCCACCGTGGAGGAAATCGCCGAGGAGACCGACGCCGTCGTCGCCAAGGTCGATATCGACGAACTCCAGGAGCTAGCCCGCGAGAAAGGGATTCGCAGCGTCCCGACCCTGCAGTTCTACGCCGGCGGCGAGCAGGTCAAGGAGGTCATCGGCGTCCAGAGCAAAGAGGACCTCGTCGACATCATCGAAGCCGCCGCGTAAGCCGGCGTCCGCTCCGCTCGGCCCGATTCTTCGTTTTTCTCTCACGGCGAGCGACGGTGCGGCGTTCGCTCGCGGCGGCGTCGCTCGTGGGGACAGTTCGGTCGAAAAGCGATGTCAGAAGACGGCTCAGAAGGGCGCGTCGGACACGTCGGGTTCGAGCCCCGCGCCCGAGTCGTCGTCGTAGAAGCCGCCGGTCGAGGCGTGGACCGCGTCTATCTCCTCGAACTCGGCGACCATGCGCGCCTTCAGCGCCTGAATCGTCATCGGCGAGATACCGCATCCGGAACACGCGCCGGTGAGGGAGATCCACACTTCGCCGGTCTCCTCGTCGATGGCCTCGATACCCGCGTCGCCGCCGTGCATCTCGATTTGGGGGAAGTTCCGCCGCATGAACAGGTCGAGCCGTTCTTCGAGGGACTTCTCCGACGTCTGCGAACTCATACCGAGACGTGGGGTGCGGGCGAGCATAACGATTGCTCCGAACGAGGTCGCGGCGAATTTCGCGAGACGCTGTCGGGGGAGTCGGTCGGCGAGGGCTTTTTACCACGGAGAGAGTATCGGAACCTATGATTTCACTCGACGAGGCAGTCACGGCCCGCCTGGAATCTCACGGCGCGCGGTTCGAGGTGCTCATCGACCCCGACGCGGCGCTTTCGATAAAGCGCGGTGAGTTCGACGGCGACCTCGAAGAGGTCATCGCCGCCGAAGACGTGTTCGAGGACGCCTCCCGCGGCGACCGCCCCGCCGAGAACGACCTCGAGAAGGTCTTCGGAACGACCGACCCGATGGAGATAATCCCCGAGGTCGTCAAGAAAGGGGAGATTCAGATCACGGCCGAACAGCGCCGCGAGATGCAAGAACAGAAACGCAAGTCGCTCATCAACCGCATCGCCCGCAACGCGGTCAACCCGCAGATGAACGACTCGCCGCACCCGCCGGAGCGAATCGAGCGCGCGCTCGAAGAGGCCGGCTTCAAAATCGACCCGATGGAACCCGTCGAGTCGCAGGTCGACGACGCGCTCGACGCGCTTCGACCCGTGTTGCCAATCAAGTTCGCCGAAGTCACCGTCGCCGTCCAACTCCCGGCCGAGTACGCCGGGAGCGGACAGGCGCAGATTCGGAGCTACGGCGACCTCGAACGCGAGGAGTGGCAGAACGACGGCTCGTGGGTCGGCGTCATCACGTTCCCCGCGGGGATGCAAAACGACTTCTACGACAAGGTGAACAACATCACGAGCGGCACGGCCGAGACGCGCATCGTCAAGGACGAAGACGACCTCTGAGGCGCGTCGGCGAGTCTCGAACGCGAACTACCCCTTCTTGAAGCCGACGAGGAAGCCGCCGGAGAAGCCGGCGGAGATAGACAGGGTCGACAGAATCGTCGAAATCCAGTCCGGCGGCGCGCCGGTCGCGGCGTCCTGCGTGGCGCTCACGAGGCCGCCGGTGAGGCGCTCCCAGTCAACGGTGATGATGCCCCGCGATTCGAGGAACTTGAACACGGCGAGTTCGAGGCCGACGATGACGGCGATGAGCTTCGCGATTTTCTTGGCCGCGAAGCCGATGATGCCGCCGATGACGGCCCCGCTCCCGAACTCGATGCCGAGCTGCTGCGGGTCGATGCTCAGTTGCAAGAGGTCCATACGGCGAACATCCCGCCCGTCAGTATAAGTGATTTGTGGGGAGACTGTCGCCGTCACCGAACTGTCAGGTCGCGCCCGGGCAACCTACAAGAGTCCCGGCGTCCAAACGCGGCCATGGAACGGGAGGTGACGGGACGCCATCTCGACGCGTGACCCCGGCCGAGCGGGGCTTAAGTGCCTCCGGCGGCTAGTACCGACTGACACAGTGCAGGCTACGTACCCCACAATCGAGGTGCGGCGATGAGTCGCGTCGTCGTCGCGAAGCGCGTCGACCGCGGAGACGCCGACCTCACGGAGATTTCCGACCTCGCCCGCGCCGCGGGCTACGAGGTGGTCGGCGAACTCACCCAGACCCGTGAAGAGGACGCCGCGTTCCACTTCGGCGAAGGGAAAGTCGGCGAGTTAGCGTCGCTTGTCGCGCGCGAGGACGCCGCCGCCGTCGTCTTCGACAACCGACTGGGCCCCTACCAGACGTACAACATCGCCCAGAAGCTCCCCGACGACGCGGAGGTCATCGACCGCTTCACGCTCATCCTCGAAATCTTCGGCCAGCGGGCGAACACCCGCAAGGCGCAGTTACAGGTCGAACTCGCCGAGCTCCGCTACGAACTGCCCCGCGCCGAGGCGAAGGCGTCGCTGGCGAAGCGCGACGAGCGCCCCGGGTTTATGGGCCTCGGTGAGTACGACGAGAGCCGCGAACAGGACATCAAGGCCCAGATTTCGCGCATCAAGAACGAACTGGACGCCATCGCGGACAAAGAAGAGACCCGGCGCGAACAGCGCCGCGAGTCCGGCTTCGACCTCGTGGCCCTCGCGGGCTACACGAACGCCGGGAAGTCGACGCTGATGCAGCGGCTCGCCGCCGACCTCGAAGTCGGCCAGAACGACGACCTCCACCCGGACCTCGACCCGACCGCCGAGTCCCAAGACAAACTGTTCACGACCCTTGGGACGACCACGCGCCGCGCCGAGACGGGCAAGCGAGACGTGCTTCTCACCGACACCGTCGGATTCGTCTCGGACCTCCCCCACTGGCTCGTCGAGTCGTTCAAGTCCACGCTCGATTCGGTCTACCGGGCCGACCTCGTGTTGCTCGTCGTGGACGCCTCCGAGCCCATCGAGGAGATGCGCGAGAAGCTCGTCACCAGCCACGACACGCTCTACGAGCGCAACGAAGCGCCCATCGTGACCGTGTTCAACAAGGTGGACAAGGTCGCGGCCGAGGAACTCGAAGAAAAGCGCGCCGCGCTGTCGGCGCTCGCGCCCAACCCCGTCGCCGTCTCGGGGCTGACCGGCGAGAACGTCGAGGAACTGGCCGCCCGCGTCGAGGACGAACTGCCCGCGTGGAAGCACGAGCGCCTCCTGTTGCCGATGGCCGACGACACGATGAGCCTCGTCTCGTGGCTCTACGACCACGCCCACGTCGAGGCCGAGGAGTACGAGGGCGAGCAGGTCCACGTCGAGTTCGAGGCGCGCCCCGCAATCGTCGAGAAAGCGCGGGCGAAGGCCGCCGACCTCTCTGCGCCGGCCGACTCGGCCTGACTCGCGTCACACACGCCGGGTCCACCGAGACGCGACCGGATCCGGCTCAGTCGAGCGTCTCTTTTTGTTTCGTGACGACTTCCACGTCGGAGATACGCGTCCCCGGATACTGGCCGTCGTCGTCTTTCTCCGCGGCCTTCACCATGTCCCAGACGACGTTGAGGCCGGTCGTCACGCCCTCTAACGCCTCCATCTCACAGCCCGTTTTCCCGGTCGTCCCGACCGTCACGGACAGCGTGACCGACTCGTCGGCCACCTCGAACTCGGTGTCGACGTTCGTGATGGGAATCTGGTGGCACATCGGAATCGTCTCCCACGTGTGTTTGACGGCCTGAATCGCGCCGATTCGGGCGGTCGCCAACACGTCGCCCTTCCCGATTTCGTCGTCGCGGATAGCCCGAACAGTGTTGGCGCTGAGGTGGATGGTTCCGCGGGCGACCGCCCGACGGCGGGTGTCGGGCTTTTCGCCCACGTCGACCATCTGGACGTTGCCCTCCTCGTCGACGTGGGTCAGGTCGCGGTCGTCGCCGTCGGCCGACTCGTTCGACTCCGACCCGGCGTGCTCGTCGCTCATGCTTCCTCACCTCGCAGAGCCGCGGGCAGTCGTTCGAGCAGGTCGGTGGCGACGAGACCGCTGCCGAACGCCTCGGCGGCGAGGTCGCCCGCGCGGCCGTTCGCGTAGGCCGCGACGGCGGCCGCGTCGAGCGGGGGCAGGACGACCGCGAGCGCGCCGGTCGCGCCCGCAAGTACGTCGCCGGTCCCCCCGACGGTCATGCCGGGGTTCCCAGTTCGGTTGACGCGGACCGCGTCGCCGTCGGAGACCACGTCGTACGCGCCCTTCACGAGGAGCGTGTGGCCGAGGTCGGCGGCGAACTCGCGGACGAGGTCGCGTCGGGCCTCCCAGTCGGCGTCGGTCTCGCCGCCCATCTTCGCCAACTCGCCCTGATGGGGCGTACAGATGAGGGTCGCCTCGGTGTCCACCTCGGGGACGACCTGCAGGGCGTCGGCGTCGACGACGGCGGTCCCGTCGTAGGCGGCGAGGAACTCGCGGACCGCGTCGAGCGACTCGTCGGCGTCGCCGAGGCCGGGACCGAAAACGACCGCGTCGCGGTCGGCGGCGAAATCGAGGAGGTCGGGGACGTGTTCGGGTGCGAGTCGGTCGCCCGAAAAGCCGCGGACGATGAGGTTCTCCGAGTAGCCCTGTACCTCGCGGGCGACGGTCTCGGGGCAGGCGACGCGGGCGAGGTCCGCGCCGGCTCTGAGGGCCGACTGCGCGGCGAGCGCGGGCGCGCCGGTGTACGGGCCGCCGCCGACGACGAGCACGTCGCCGTGGTCACCCTTGTGGCTCTGGGCGTCGCGGTCGAGCGCGAGGAGGTCGCCGGGACCGGTGAACAACTCGGCCGCCTCGGGGATGCCGATGTCGGCGACGACGACCTCGCAGTCGAGGTCGCCGAGACCGGGCTTGTCGTCGTGGAAGGTGACGACCCGGTCGGCGTCGACCGTGAGTCCCGCCGCGTCGCCGGTGTCGGCGTCGACGCCGGAGGGAACGTCCACCGCGAGGACAGTCGCGGATGACTCGTTGATGGCGCGCGCGGCCGTCGCCTCGGGTTCGCGGAGCGCGCCGGTGACGCCGGTGCCGAGCATCGCGTCCACGACGAGGTCCGGGTCGCCGAGGTCGAAGGCGGTCGAATCGGTGACGGTCCGTCGGTCGGCCTCGCCCGCGACGAGGGCGTCCCAGTTCTCGCGGGCGATGTCGGTCGAAATCGTCTCCGGGCGACCGAGCAGGTGGACGGTCACATCGTACGCCTTCAGGAACCGCGCGGCGACGAGCGCGTCGCCGCCGTTGTTGCCGCGGCCGGCGACGATTGCGACCGACGCGCCGGGCTCCGCGAGGTCGCGGCAGGCCCGCGCGACGGCGTTCCCGCTCGACTCCATGAGCTGTTTCCGCGGCACGCCGAGCGCCTCGGCGTTCAGGTCGACCGCGGCCATGCGTCGACTCGTAATCATACGCCCCCGTTGGCCCGGGGCCGCGTTAACACATGTGGTCGCGGGTCGGATTCGCAACGTTTGACACGGCGGCGACTGAATCCGAGGTAGTGACTCGCCGCCTCTTCGGAACTCTCTGCGGACTCGTCTTCCTCGTCAACTTCGGCCGCGTCGCGTTCCCGCCGCTCGTCGAGACGCTCCAGACGCAGTTTTCGGTCGGTCCGGCGACCATCGGCGTCGTGACGAGCCTCGTCTGGCTCGGGACAGCCATCCCGCGCATCCCCGTCGGCTACCTCCTCACGCGCGTCTCGCGGTCGAAGGTCGTCCTCGGGTCGGGCACGCTCCTCGTCGTCGCCGCGGCGTTCACCGCGAGCGCGACGTCGGTGCTGACGCTCCAAATCGGCGCGTTCGGTCTCGGCCTCGCCTCGGGCGCGTACTTCGTCTCCGCGACCCCGCTCGTCGGCGAACTGTTCCCCGAGCGCGTCGGCCGCATGGTCGGCATCCACGGCGCGGCCAGTCAGGTCGCCGCCGTCGTCGCCGCGCCCGTGGTCGTCTTCATCCTCGCGTCGTACTCGTGGCGCGAGACGTTCTGGGTGCTGGCGGCCGCCGGCGCGCTCGTGACGCTCCTCCTCTACGCCGTCTCCCGAGACGGGAGCGCGGGGGCCGGCACGGGCGCGGACCGAGACTTCTCCGCCGCGCTCGGCCACTGGAAACTCATCCTCACGGGCATCCTCCTCATCGCGCCCGCGGGGTTCGTCTGGCAGGGCCTGTTCAACTTCCTCGTGTCGTACATGACGCAGGCGAAGGCGTTCGACGCCGCCACCGCGAGCACGATGCTCACTATCGTCTTCGCGGCCGGCGTCCCCGCGTTCTCGCTGTCGGGTCGCCTCGCGGACAAACTCCCGCACGTCCCCTACATCTTCGGCCTGCTCGTCGCCTTTATCGGCGCGCTCGTCGCCCTGACCTACGCGCAGGGCTTCGTCGCCGTCGCCGTCGTCGTCGCCGTACTCGGCTACGTCATCCACAGCCTGTTTCCCGCGCTGGACACGTTCATGCTCTCGTCGCTCCCCAGCGACGCCCGCGGGAGCGCCTACGCCGTCTTCAGTGGCGCGGCGCTCCTCTTGGAGGCTAACGGGAGCGGCGCGGTCGGCTTCCTCACCGAGGCGAACTACGCCTTCGAGGCGGTCTTCCGAACACTCGCCGGAGGGCTCGCGGTGTTCGTCGCCGCGCTCGCGGTTCTCTACGCGGTGAACCGACTGCCGGGCGTCGACCGGACCGACCCGTCGAGCGCCTGACTCCCGAAACCGTTTACTTCTCGCACCGAAATGTCGAGTGTATGTCAGGGTTGCTGCCGTCCGACGGAACCGTCGATACGAGCGACGAGACCGCCCCGCGGGTCCATTGGCTCGACGACGACGAGACGGAGCAACTCCTCGGAAGTCTCTCTTGTGACACCGCCCGCGACCTGCTGTCGTGTCTGCAGGACTCGCCGGCGACGGCGACCGAACTCTCGAAGCGGGTCGAGACCTCCGTCCAGAACGCCCGCCACCACCTCGGAAACCTCATCGACGCCGACCTCGTCCGCGTCGCCGGCACCCGCTACTCCGAGAAGGGGCGCGAAATGAAGGTGTACGCCGCCGCGGGCGCTCCGTTCGTCGTCTGCGTCGGTGGCGACAGCGGCGACCGCGAGGCCTTCGCCGAGGCCATCGCCTCCTTCCTCGAATAGCGCCGACGGCCCCGACGCTCACGTTCGCGCGAACGTTCAAGTACGGGAACGCGGCCAGTCACCGACACCCCTATGGCCGTCGCAACTGGACCACAGAGCGTGACCTGGCAGGAGGTGTTCGGCCACCCGGAGGCGTACCCGGAGCAGGCCGATGGAATCGAGACCGCGATACAGACCGCCCGAGACGACGGCTTCGCCGTCGTGGAGGGCGCGTGCGGGACCGGCAAGACGATGCTCGCGCTCACCGCCGGCATCGAACTCGTCCGCGACCCCGACTCCGACTACGAGCGCGTCTTCGTCCTCACGAGCGTCAAGCAACAGTTGCGGCAGTTCGAGGCCGACCTCCGAACCATCAACGAGAACCTCCCGACCGACTGGAAACCCGTCTCGGGGCTCACGCTCGTCGGCAAGTCCGACGTGTGTCCCTACAGCCGCGAGGGCTGTGGCGGCATCGACGACTCGACCGTCTACGACCGCTGTGAGGGCCTCCGCGACCGGACCCGCGGGCTCGTCGGCGACGGCGGTCGGACCAGCGCCGAGGCGCTCGCCAAGGACGCCCGCGAGCAACAGACCGGCCTCCTCGACACCGGTTCGACCACCGCGGGCCCGAACTACCTCGAAACCGCGGGCGACCCGACGCCGTACCCGAAGTCGATGCCGGAGTACGAGGACGTGGAGTACTGCCCCTTTTATGCGAACTTCCTCGCGGACCTCCCCGAAGACGGCGACCCAATCGAGGCCGTCCCCTTCGACTTCGACGACAAGGGACTCATCGCGACCGAGGACCTCGTCTCGCTGGCCGCTGGCGCGGGGTCGTGTCCCCACTCCGTGATGGGCGCGCTGTTGCCCCACGTCGAGGTCGTCGTCGGCAACTACTACCACGCGTTCGACCCGACGACCGTCGGCACGTTCACCGGCGCGCTCGTCGACGACTCGACGTTCGTCATCTGCGACGAGGCGCACATGCTCGAACCCCGCGTCCGCGACCTCGTCTCCGTCGGCGTCGGCGACCGGACGCTCCGCGACGCCGAAAGCGAGTTCACGCGGGTCATCCAGCCGGTGAAGTTCGACGACGCCGGCAAGTCCACCGTCGACGCCGAACTCGTCCGCGGAGAGCTACAGGAGGCCGACGTGACGCTCCGCGAACTGGAGGAGACCCGAGACTTCATCCGCGACCTCCGCGAGGAACTCGACCGCCGCGTGACCGCCCATCTCGACCGCGAGTACGTCGGCTGGCGCGCCGACCTCACCGAACTCGACGACGAGGAACTCCCCCTGCGCGACCCCGAGGACCCCGGCGTCGACGAACTCACCGAGTGGGCGGACGACAACGGCCACGACGAGGGGACGTGGGTCCGCGCCGAGGCGACCGGCTCGGCGGTCGCCCGTATCCTCGACTCGGTGGAGGAAGACGACAAGCGCCGGGCCGCGCCCGCGGCGGGGCGGGCGCTGGCGACGTGGGCCTACGCAGACCACGAAAAGCACTTCCGCGAAATCGAACTCGAACGGACGTGGGACGAGATGGAGCCACCGGAGTCGTGGCGGCGCGCCTACAACGCCCGGCTGTCGGTCCACAACTGCGTCCCCGGCGAAGCCATCGCCGAGCGCCTCGGCGACTTCGGCGGCGGCGTCCTCATGAGCGCGACGCTCGAACCCATCGACGTGTTCCGGCGCGTGACCGGCCTCGACGCCCTCGCCGACGACGGCCGCCCGGTGGCAGAGCGGACGTTCGGCCTCGGCTTCCCCGAGTCGAACCGCGCGAGTTTCGCCGTCGACGTGCCGAAGTTCACCCACAGCAACCGCGGGCCGCCCGGCGAGGAAAACGAGACGAGACTCGCGTACACCGACGCCGCCGTCGAAGTGTGCGAGCGGTCGCCCGGGAACGTCCTCGTCGGGATGCCGAACTACGCAGAGGCCGAGTGGATGGCGGGCGCGCTCGAAGCCCGCGTGGGCAAGCCCGTCCTCCTCGACGAGTCGTCCGACGACGGGGCCACGGAGCGACTCAAGCGCGACTTCTTCGGCGGCGAGGGGAAAGTGCTCGTGACGAGCCTCCGCGGCACGCTCACCGAGGGCGTCGATTACAGCGGCGACAAGCTCTCGGCGGCGGTCGTCTGCGGCGTCCCACTCATCAACACGTCGTCGCCGCGGACCCGCGCGGTGAAGACCGCCTACGACCGCGAGTTCGGTGACGGGTTCGAGACGGCACTCACGGTGCCCGCGGTCAGAAAGGCGCGGCAGGCCATTGGCCGCGTTATCCGCGGCACCGACGAGGTCGGCGTCCGCGTCTTCGTGGACGCTCGGTACGCCCGCGACTCGTGGAACGGCGTCCGCGACTACCTGCCGGCACAGGAACGCGAGGAGTTCAGACCGGTCAGCCCAGACATGCTCGGCTTCGGTCTCGACCAGTTCTGGTCGTCGGTCGAGTAGTCGCGCGCGAGGTTCGCCTCCCGCCGAACGACCGTCAGAAAGCGGTTACCGCTCGTCGTCCCACGCGTCCCGGCAGTCGTCGTCGCAGAAGTGCCGCGCCTGTACGGCGCCGTCTTCGACCCACGTGACGACGCGGTGCGTCGGGTTGTTCGCAACCGGCTCCCCGCACGTCGCGCAGGTCGGGGCGTCTTCTGGGTCTACGTTCTCTTCCAAATCGGACGTGGGATCGACCATCGACAGCCAGATGGCGGTCCCGGGCACTTCAACCCGTCTCCGCCGGCAGAAGTCGCCCGACAGGGCGGTCACCCCCGTGGAACTGTGGAATCCACACCTGCGCGAGGGGAACCGAAGCTATGTATCACTCCGTACTCCCACTTGGTGCAACGTTTTGTAACCAACGGGTATTGTCAATCACTACCACACTTAGTGAAGGTTATGTAATCACCGTCGCGTGTGTATAGGTGACGGCGAATGTCAGAAGTGCCCGCCTCTCAGGATTCGGTTGCAGGGACCGCTGACCGCACCGGCGCGGATACCACCGGGGATTGCTTCCTCCATAGCGTCGTCGTCACCTATCGAGGGAGCCCGGACCAGGTCACCGTCTACCCCCGGCGCGACAGCTGCTGCGACCGAATGGAGGCGTGGCTGACCGCCGACGCCGACGCGTTCATCTCGCTCGACGAGATGTGCTGAGTCGCCGCCGCGGTCGCCGCGCACCCGACGAGAACGCACGCCGCCGATAGCCCTTCCTCCCCGCCGCGTCGGCTCAGCCGACGAACTCGGCGTCGGACAGCGTCTTTTGTACCGCTTCTTCGCCCACCGCCGCAGCCAGCGCCTCGAAGCCGGCGCGCTCGGCGCGGTCGCGGGCGTTCGCCACCAGCCGCGAGACGATGAACTCCGGCGTGGACTTGCCGACCGTGCCGAACCGCGGCTGGTAGTCCACGCGCAGTTCCAACTCGTCGGTCAGGCCCTCGGCGAAGATGCCGTCGATGCGCGCCTCCGGCGGGAGCGGGCTCAGTTCGTCCGCGAGGTGCGTGACGTAGACGCCGAAGGCGTCGCGCTCGACGGTGAGGTTCACGAGGCCGTTGAGCAGGTCGGCCGCGCGGCCCGGTTCGGTGATGGCCTCGAACTCGTCGACGAGCATCAGCGTCCGCCCGTCGCCCGACAGCGGCGGGACGATTGACTTGAGCGTCGATTCGAGCACGCCCGCGTTGAAGCTCGCGTGCCGGCGGTGGAACACGACCGAATCGAACCGGCCGACGACCGCCGACTCGGCGGGGACGGGAAGCCCCATCGACGCGAGGATGGCGACCTGCGAGAGCGTCTCCAGCAGGGTCGTCTTCCCGCCGCTGTTGGCCCCGGTGAGGACCGACACGCGGTCGCCGACCGGCGGCGTCGGCCCCGACGCGCACGCGAGTTCGTGGTCGCCGACGGCGTAGGAGACGGGCTGTGGGTCGTCGATGAAGAGGTTGCGCGCCCCGCAGACCGCCAGCCCCGTCTCGGCGATGTCCGGCCGCGTCAGGTCGTACTCGTCGGCGAACCGCGCGAGCGACAGCGACAGCGCGACCTCGTCGACGGCCTCGACCGCGAGGTCCACGTCGTCGCGAGCGGCCCAGATACGGTCGCGGAGCTCCTCGGCGACGGTCTCCTCGCGCGCGGTGACGTCGGCTTCGAGGTCCTCGACGAGCGCCCGGAGCGACGCGCTTACGAAGTCGGTCGCGTCGCGGGCGTCCTCGGCGGCGACCGCTTCGACCTCGCCGCGCGAGAGGTCGGTCTCCTGTGCGACGTACTGGACGAACGCGGCGCGGAAGTCGTCGAGCGAGCGGACGCCCCGCGACTGGATGGTTTCGAGCACGTCGAACGAGCCGGATTGGAGTTCGTTCGCGGTGTCGAGTCGGCTCCGCAGGCTGTCGAGGCGGTCGTCGGCACCCGCGGCGACCGAGCCGTCCTTGTCGACGTAGCCGAGCGCGCCGAGCGCGTCGCGGAGGGCGTCCGGGTCTGCCTCCTCCAGCGCGTCGAACGGCTCGCCGCGGAGTCCAGCCTCCCTGAGTTCGAGCGCGGCGCGAACGGCGGCGCGCTCGGTCTCGCCGGCCTCGTCGTACTCGCGGAACGTCGCTTCGACGGCGTCGCGGGCGTCGTCGTCGAGGTCGGCCCACGCCTCCCGCGCCGCGAGGACGCGGTCGAGGCGGTCGCGCCGGTCTCCGACGGTCGGAAGCGGCGTCAGGACGCGGATTCGGTCGGCGGCGTGTTCGGTCAGCGCGCGGTCGCTCGCGAGCGACAGGAGGTCGTCGTACACGTCGCGGGCGTCGCGGGTCGACAGCGCGTCGATGCCGGCCTGCCCGTCGGCGCGGCGGAGAATGCGAACCGCCCGCCCGCGGGTGACGCCGGCGTCGACGAGCGCCCGCACGTCGGCCGACTCGATAGCGGCGACCGCTCCCTCCCTGCCGAGAGCCGATTTCAGTCGGTCCGAGGTCTTCGGGCCGACTCCCCAATAGTCTTCGAGTCGCATACCGGGGGCGTCTCACCGGGCGCTCTTAGGTCCATCCGTCGGCCGGTGCCGCCGCTGTTCGAGGGGGAGTCCGCGAAGAAAATATCAGTGTGACGTGACGCGCTGGTCGGTGTCGGTGTCGGTCGCCTCGTCGGGACGGAGCAGGTGTCGGCCGGGCACCGACTCCGCGTCGCGGTCGAGGTCGCGGGCGGCACCGACCGCGAGGACGGTTGTGAGCGTTCGGACGGCCCGCTCGTGGTCGGCGCGGCAGTCTCGGAGGGCCATCGGGCCGATTCCGAGTTGGTGGTACGGTTCGAGGTCGGCGCTCGTGAGCACTCCGCGGTCGCGGTAGTCTGTGGCGATTTCCACGAGCAGCGAATGCACGTGAATGAGCTCGTTTTTCTTCATGGGTTGCACGTATGTGCTCATCCGGCGTAAATGGCGCGGTGGTGCGTGCTTTTGGTCTTGTATCTGCATCGGCTAGAAATGAATGTACGCCTCGGGGACACGAACGAAACACCCGTCGCTCGTCGGGCGATTTCGTGGAAAGGGAGTTGGGGTTTGGGCAGGGACACGTCCCCAAGGCGGAGAGAGGGGGTAGGTTGTCGATTCCGCCGTAGGGTCGTGCGGGCACGACGAGTGACCCGGGCAGGTCACTGTGGCCATATAGTCGAATGGCGCGGTCGGTACTAATTCACGGCCCTACGTGGTTAGGTCTGGTTCGGGCCGACCGAGAAACGCACAAGTCAGTGGGGGTTAGAGTCGGGGTATGCACGCACGACGGGACGCCGGTTCGAGGGGAGGTCGGGACGGATGACCGACGGGTCTCCGCAGTCGGTCGACGACCCGTCTGCAACGGAGCGCGAACTGCGCCAGCGACTCGACATCCTCGCGACGTTCAACGAGGTCGTCGCGGACGTGAACGAGGCCATCGTCGACGCCGGCGGGCGCGCGGGCATCGAACGCCAGGTCTGCGAGCGACTCGTCCAGACCGACGAACTCCGGTTCGCGTGGGTCGGCGTGGTCGACGAGACGACCGGCGACGTGGAGCCGACCGCGTGGGCCGGCGTCGAAGACGGCTATCTCGACGAGATAGACGTGTCGGTGTCGGCGGCGCGCCCCGAGGGCAACGGCCCCGTCGGCCGCGCGGTCCGGTCGAACGCGGTGCAGGCGACCCAGAGCATCGCCGACGAGCCGGCGTTCGGACCGTTCCGCGAACCGGCGCTCGAACGGGGCTACCGCTCGGCGGCGTCGGTGCCGCTCGTCTACGACGACGCGCGCTACGGCGTGCTCACGATGTACGCCGAACACGAGCGGGCGTTCACCGCGGAGCTCGCCGAGCCGATTTCGAACCTCGGCCACGCCGTCGCCCACGGCATCGACACCCACGTCCGGCGGGAGCGCGAGCGCGAACTCGAACGCCGCGAGCAGGCGTTTTCGCGCATCGTCGAGGACATCGAGGAGTACGCGCTGTTCCGCCTCGACGCCTCGGGTCGCGTCGAGAGTTGGAACCGCGGCGCGGCGGCCATCAAAGGCTACGATACGGAGGAGATACTCGGCAAGCACATCGAGACGTTCTACACCGACGAGGACGCCGAAGACGGCCTGCCAGAGCGCCTCCTCGACCGAGCACGGACCGAGGGCCGAGCGGAGAACGAGGGGTGGCGCGTCCGTGCCGACGGCACTCGCTTTTGGGCGTCTGTCACCATCACCGCCCTGACCGACGACGCCGGTGAGGTCATCGGCTTCGCCAAGGTGACCCGCGACATGACCGAACGGAAGCGCCGCGAGCAACAGCTCGACGCGGTGTTCAACAGCACCTTCCAGTACATCGGGCTGGTCGAGCCAGACGGCACGGTCCTCCGGGTGAACGATGCCGCGCTCGACCTCGTTGACGCCGACCGCGACGACGTGGTGGGGTTGCAGGCGTGGGAGACGCCGTGGTGGCACGGCGACGATGAGCGCATCGCCGACCTCCGGGCCGCTCTCGGCCGCGCTTCCGAAGGAGCGTTCGTCCGCTACGAGGTCGAAATCGAACGGGAGAACACCGACCGGCCGGTCGTCATCGACTTCTCCGTCACCCCGGTCCGCGACGGCGACGGCGACGGCGACGGCACGGTGTCGCTTCTGGTCCTCGAAGGCCACGACATCACCGCCCGCAAGGAGCGAGAGCGGGAGTTGCGCCGCGAGCAGGAGCGACTGGAGTTCGTGAACCGCATCATCCGCCACAACCTCCTCAACGGGCTGAACGTGGTCGGCGCGCGCGCGGACATCGTCGAGGACTTCGTGGACGACGCGGGGCTGACTCATCTCGAAACGATACAGGGGCGCGTCCGCGAGATGACCGAACTCGTCGGGACGATGCGGACGTTCATGAAGGTCATCGTCGAGCGCGAGTCCCACGAGTTCCGCCCGCGGCGAATCGACGAGGCGGTCGACCACGGCGTGGACTCGCTCCGCCGGGAGTCCGACGCCGCGAGCGTCGCTGTCGGGCGACTGCCGGACATCTCGGTCGTCGCCGACGACCTGCTGGACGAGGTCGTCGAACACCTGCTGAAGAACGCCGTCCAGCACAACGACAAGCCGAACCCGACGGTCGAAGTCGAGGTGGGCGCCGGCGACGACGTGGTCGAACTCCGCGTCTCCGACAACGGGCCGGGCGTTCCCGACGAGGAGAAACACCGCATCGTCGACCAGCGCATCGAGGACCTATCGAACCCGGGCAACGGCTTCGGCCTCTTTCTGGTCCGCGAAATCGTCGAGAGCTACGGCGGGACGGTCGAAATCGAGGACAACGACCGCGGCGGAGCCACGTTCGTCATCACGCTCCCGCGGGCGTGAGTTCGGCTCGCGGTCGGCTCGCGGGTCGGTTCGCAGTCGGTCTCGGGAATCCCCCCCGACCATCGGAGACGGCCGAATCGGGTCACTGAACCGCCTAAATTCCACCCGCTGCGATGGGCAGATATATTACCGTTCGCCGTTACTGTGTGTTCGATACGATGGTCACCGAACGCTCGGCGCGCGAGAGCCCCGAACAGCGGGCCGCCGAGCAGGTCGTCCTCGTGGTCGACGACGACGAGGACCTCGCAGACACCTGCCGGTACTGGCTCGACGGCGAGCGGTTCGCCGTCGAGACCGCCTACGGCGGTGAAGAAGCCCTCAACCGACTCGACGACACGGTCGACGTCGTCCTCCTCGACCGGCGAATGCCGAACGTCACGGGCGACGACGTGCTCGACGAGATTCGCGAGCGCGGCCTCGACTGCCGCGTGGCGATGATGACCGCGGTCGAGCCGGACACCGACATCGTCGACATGCCGTTCGACGCCTACCTCGTCAAACCCGTCTCGGAGTCGGAGGTCAAAGAGACGGTCGAAGAATTGCTCGTGCGATCGGGCTTCGAGTCCGAGGTCCGCGAGTATTTCGCGCTCGAATCCACCGAGGCGGCGCTCGACAGCCGGGACGTGGAGGAGCTCCGCGAACCCGAGGCGCTTTCGGACCTCCGCAGCCGGCTGAAGGCGGTACGGGCCGAACACGAGGCGGCGATTCGCAACCGCGAGGCGCAGCTCGACCGCCTGAGCCGAACCAACGAGCTCCTCCGCGACATCGACCGGGCGGTAATCGATGCGCGGACCCGCGACGAAATCGAACAGACCGTCTGCGACGCGGTCGCGAGCGCCCACGAGGCCGCGTTCGTTCTCAGACGCACCGCCGCCGGCACGCTCCGGTGTACCGCCGCGGCGGGCTACGGACTCGACCCCGCGGGCGTCGACCTCGACTTCGTCGACGAGGCGTTCGACATCGACGGAACGGTCGAAGACGGCTTCGCCTTCGAGGACATCTCCGAGGCGCACCGCGCGGCGGTCTTCGGCGACGACGCCGCCGACCTCGACGCGGTGTCGGCGCTCTGTGTCGCTATCGACTACCGCGAGACGGCGTACGGCGCGCTCGTCGTCTACGACGAGACCGACGGCTTCGACGAGGAGTCCGCGGGCCTGTTTTCCGACCTCGGCGCGACCGTCGGCAACGGTATCAACGCGACGCAGAGCAAGCAGCTTCTCAACGGTGACAGCGTCGTCGAACTGGAGTTTCAGGTCGCCGGCGCGGGTGACGCCAGCGTGCTCGCCGGGCTCTCGGCGACGCTTGACTGCCGACTCTCGCTGGACGGCGTCACCCGCGCCGGCGACGAGCTTACCTGTTTCGTCAGCGTCGCCGGCGCGTCGGGGTGCGACGCGGTCGCGGCCGCCATCGACTCGGACGACGTCTCGCAGGCCCGCGTCGTCGCCGACGGCGACGAGGAGTCCGTCGTCGAACTCCGCACCGACGCCGAGGCGGTGCTGTCGACCGCTATCGACCACGGCGCGAGCGTGGAGCGGTTGACGCTCTCCGAGGGGAGCGGCACCCTCGCGCTCCACGTCGCGGCCGACGCCGACCACGGCGCGCTTGTGGAGGCGGTGACGACGGCTGCAGCCGGCGTCTCGGTCGTCGCAAAGCGCGAGGTGGAACGGTCCGTCCAGTCGGCCGACTCTTTCCGCCGGACGCTCGACTCGAAACTGACAGACCGGCAGCAGACGGTCCTCGAAACGTCGCTCGTCTCCGGCTACTTCGAGTGGCCCCGCGGGAGCACGGCCGAGGAGGTCGCCGACTCGCTCGGTATCTCGCCGCCGACGCTCCACGAACACCTTCGGACGGCGGAGCGAAAGCTCATCGAGACGTATTTCGACGAGTTGAATCCCGCGTCGGCGGACGACTGAGGCGGACGGCTACCGACCGTCGGAAGGAGATTAGTCGAGTTTGGCTTCGGGCGCGTCGCCGACGAATCGGTCGGCGGCGTCGAAGACGTCGCGTTTGGTGACTGGCTTCGTGAGCACGGCGTCAACGGGGAGGTCGGCGAGTTCGTCGCCGGGCGTGGCGCTGAGCATGACGACACCGAACGACGCCGGATCGACTCGGCGGCGGAGTTCTTCGAGGACGGATTCGCCGGAGAGGCCGGGGAGGTTGTGGTCGAGGAAGACGAGGTCGACGCTCTCGTCGAACCTCTGGAGGGCCTCACGCCCGGAGTACGCGACTCGGACGCGGTAGTGGCATTCGAGCCACAGTGCGAGGCTATCGGCGAGGGCGGCCTCGTCGTCGACGAGGAGGACAGTCGGCGCGTCGGGCGTGGGTGTCTGTGTCATGGCACGGACCGTGGCTACGTCGGTGTCGCGGAGGCGGTCGGTCGGGCTCGGGCGTGGTCTGTCGAGGGTGGGCGCCGGTCGGCGGCGGTCTCGCTCACGCGTCGTTCATTCGCTGAGACCGCGTGTGCCCACAGCGCGTACAGCGCGTGACGCGGTACGGCTCGCGGGAGAACTCGCGGTTCTCGCGTTTCCGGCTCTCGGTCTTGATTTCGATGGAGACGTCGTGCGGCGTCCGGGCTTCACACGACTGGCACTCTTCGACGAACTCGTTATTTCGGGGACTGCTTTTACTCTTCGACATAGAGCGGTCGTAGCAGTAGCTATGGACTGTGTGCGGTTGAATGCGGAACCTAATCGATTTGGGAGGTGGACCAATCGAGAGGCGGCGGCCGCTCGTCGGTCGAAGAAAACTACTCCGCGGGGACGATTTTCTCGTCGTACTTGTCGCGGAACTCCTGGATGAGTGTGCCCATCTGGGCGTACCAGTCGTTGAGCATGCGCTGCATGTCGTCTGCGACCTCGTTGGGGTCGGTCGGGTGGTAGACGTGGTAGTAGCCGCCGTGTTCGTAGTTCACCTGTTCCTTCTGGATGAGCCCCGCCTGCAGCAGGCGCTGGATGGAGCGGTAGGCGGTCGAGCGCTCCCGTTCGACCGCTTCGGCGACCTCGTCGACGGTCAGGTGTTCGTCGGTCTCGACGAGCACCTCGAAACACCGCCGGTCGAGTTGCTTCAGTCCGTGGAGACACTCGAGGAGTCCCTCACACTCCATGTCCGATTGCAGGTATTCGACCATCGAGCTAGCCATTGTCGGTTCGGGCTACGTGGTCAGCCCTCAAAAGGGTTTGTATAGTTTGCACAACACCGGAGGAGAAACCGCGGCCCGGTGTCGCGGATTCGGGTTCGATGCGAGTGTGGTTCGCGTGCGAGCCGTCGCCGTCAGTCGGCGGTCGAACTCCCGGCGGCTGAGGGCGCGCGCATGGACTTGACGGCGCTGTAGAGCACCGCGCCGGAGACCATGAGCGCCGACCCGAGGATGAGCGCGAGACTGACGTAGTCGAGAACGCCCATGCCGAGGTAGTTCCCGGCCTGCCGGACGGCGACGGCGAGCGCGCCGAGGAGCAACATCAGGCCGAAGTAAATCTTGATTTCGTCCTCGTCGACGATGGAGGTCGCCGCGGAGCCGACGCGCGCACCGAGCGCCGAGCCGGCGAGGAGCGGCGCGACGATAGAGAGGTCGACGCCGCCGGACTGCGCGTAGAGGAACGAGCCGATGCCGCCCGAGAACATGATTTCGAACAGGTCGGTCCCGACCGCGATGGGCACCGGAACGCCGATGAGGTAGAACAGCGCGGGCATGCGGATGAAGCCGCCGCCGACGCCGAGGAAGCCCGAGAGGAGCCCCGTGGCGAACGCGACGAGGAGAATCATCCACAAAGAGACCTTGACGCCGCCGCGGAGGGTTATCATCGGCGGGAGCGAGTAGCTCTGAATCTTCTTCGCCAGCTCTGGGATGTCGTCGGCGTCGATGTCGGCGTCGCCGTCTACGTCGTGGCTGACGCCGCCGCCGTCGCCGCCCTTCAGCGCCTCGTAGGTGACGAACAGCCCGATTCCGCCGAGCAAGAGCACGTACGTGACGCTGATGATGTTCCCGGCGAGTCCGAGTTCTTCGAGGTAGAGGACGATTTCCTTCCCGACTTCGAGGCCGACCGTGGTCCCGATAATCATCGAGATACCGAGTTTGTAGTCGACCTGCCCGAGGTCGCGGTGCTTCAGCGTCGCGATGACGGAGGTCCCGAAGACGAACGCGAGGCCGGAGCCGACGGCCACGCGCGAGGGATACCCCATGACGAGCAGCGCGGGCGTCACGAGGAACGACCCACCCATGCCGAAGAAGCCGAACAGGACGCCGATGAGGACGCCGAATGCGACGAAGAGCGCCAGCATCCCGGCCGACATGCCGAATAGCTCGAACACGCTCACTCACCACCGATGGCCTTGCGAACGGTCGGCCCGAGCGCGGCGGTCAGCGCGCCGTAGCCGACGTACAGCACCATCGCCTCGACGAGAACGACGCCGACGAGCGCGGCGGCCTGTGCGTTCCCGCTCAACGTCTCGATTCCGAACATCTTACCAGCACCCCTCGGGGCGCTCAGAGTGTATTGCACGTATCATACTTTCTTGTACATGGCTGGCTAACCGGAGTGAGTATATAACGCTTTTGGGAATACTGTGCAAGACCATATCGCGATTGCATACACATAAGTTATAGAAAGACCATAGAAATACCACTCAGTCGGCCCATATTTCGTATCATACGACGTTACGAACATATTTCTCCGCTACCTATGACAAAATAGTTGTTTTCTTCTTGTGCAATATTATCTCCAACCAGCTACAGTCGCAGAGCCCCGGTCGAGAGCTGCTCACGACGACGTTTTCGAGTACCGGCGGCGAGCGTCCAACGCCGACTCACGGGCGGAAACGACCACCGGCTGCTCGACAGCGCGCGCGACGCGGTCCATCGGCAGCGGTTCACCGACAGGGAGAGGAGAACACCGTCGCCGTCGCCGTCGCTCTGCGGACGAGGGTACAAAAAGAACGAAATCCGATTCGGCGGGGAGCTCAGTCGGCGGAGGTGCCGGTCGCGGCGCTCTCGGCGCGGCGGGCGCGCCAGAGCCCCTGCAGGTACGCACCGGCGAACATCCCGCCGATGGCGATGAGGATGGGGTAGTTGCCGACGCCGAGGCTGGCGTAGGCCGCGCCGGGACAGATGCCGGAGATACCCCAGCCGGCGCCGAAGACGACCCCGCCGACGACGACGTTCTTGTCGAACGACTTCAGGCGGCGGCCGTAGTCACGCCCGGTGAGGGGCGCGCGGTCGCCGAACGCCTCGGCGAGCGCGAAGACGGTTCCGGTGACGACGGCGGCCCCGCCCATCACGAAGACGAGGCCGAAGTCGTCGAACTGGAGGAAGTCGAGGACGACCTCCGGTCGGGCCATGTTGCTGACGGCGAGGCCGAACCCGAATATCAGGCCGCCCGCGATGACGACCAGCATGAACCCGAGTCCGCGTTCGTCGTCGCTCACGGCGACACCCCCAGCGCGCTCAGGAGCTGTGCGACCCCGATGGCGACGAGCATGAACGTGGCGACGTTGACGAGCGAGGTCCGCGAGCGCGAGCCGACGCCGCAGACCCCGTGGCCGGACGTACAACCCTTCCCGATGCGGGTGCCGACGCCGACGAGCACGCCGCCGACGGCGAAGCGCCACGGTTGCACGTCGGAGACCCACCAGCCGTCGCCGAACAGGACGGTGTAGAGCGCGGCCCCGGCGACGATGCTCAGGGTGAACACGACCCGCCAGTCCCGCGAGGCGACGTACTTCGCCTTGTTGAACCGCGGGAGGTCGGAGACGTACGACAGCGTCGATTCGAGGAAGGTGCTCGTGCCGGCGATGATGCCCGTCCCGAGGTAGATGACGGCGGTCCCGAGTCCGATGAGGAGGCCGCCGAGCGCGTAGTGCGCGATACCGTTCGGGAAGAGCCCCTCGACGAGGAGCGGCGTCAGACCAGACATTTAGTTCGTCAGGGCTTCGTTGCTGGCCGCGCAGTTGTTCGGCCCGAGTTCGAGCTCGAAGGCGCGGTCGTCGTCCGACTCCTGCACGCCGAGGTTCGTCTCGATGATGTCGACGTAGTTGGCCGGCCGCGGCGGCATGTCCGAGAGGATGAACTCCACGAACTCCTCTTTGGGCATCGAAAGTGCGTCCATCGTGTCCTTCAGTTCCCCGAGCGTGGCGGTGTAACTGCCGTCGTCGGCGGGGATTGCCGCGTCGCTGAAGTGCGCGGAGGCCACGATAGCGTCGTCGTCGTGCGAGAGGACGCGCTCCTGCAGGGAGTCGTAGAGCATGCCGGCCGCGTCGGGCGCGCCCTCGTCGCCGTCTTCGAGGTCGGGGCGGGCGACCGACTCGATGAACAGGCCGTCACCCGTGAACAGCACGTTGTCGACCGTGTAGGTCGTCATGCCGGTCGTGTGGCCGGGCGTGTGGATGGCCTCGACGTCGGTGTCGCCGACGGTGAGCGTCTCGCCGTCCGCGATGGTCTCGTAGGGCGTGTCGTAGTCGACGCCGCGGGCTTCTGCGGCCTCGGGGATGACGCCCGTGACGCCGTAGTCTTCGACCAGCGTGCGGACCCCGCTGATGTGGTCGGCGTGGATGTGCGTGTCGACGGCGTACTTCAGTTCCGCGCCGAGCGCCTTCGCGTCGGCGACGTACTCGTCGGCGAAGTAGCGAAGCGGGTCGACGACGGCGGCCTCGTCGCCGTCGACGACGAGGTACGCCAGACAGCCGCTGGAGGGGCGCTGGTACTGCGCGACGAGCGCGTCGCCGTCGGTCTCCAGTTCCGTGTACTCGTAGATGCTCGCCCAGCCGTTCATGCCGCGTTCGAGCGCCACGGCGTCGTAGCCCTCCTGGATGAGGAGTCCGGCGACGTACTCCGAGGAGTGACCCTTCGCACAGAGGACGACGAACTCCTCGTCTTCGGGCAGGTCTTCGAACAGCGACTCGTCGAGCTCCTCGTCGAGGAACTCGAAGTAAGGGATGTTGACGTGCGAGACGTTCTCGCCGTCGATGCGCCAGTCCTCGTGTTCCGACGGCACGCGGTTGTCGAGGATGGTGAGCGACTCGCCCTCGTCGATGCGGGCTTTCAGCGTCTCGGGTTCGATGACTGGCACGCCGACTTCGAGTTCCGGCAGGTCTGGAACGGTCATGTATGCATCACCCACTATCGGGTGGTCCGACTTAAGCTTTCGGATGGTAGTTTGTATTTCTTGCAATACTCAATCGAGGTGTGTCGGCTGATTCTAGTGTGATTTCGTACTCACGCGAGCGTGCAATGGCTCTTTAGTGCCTCACATGGCCGAATATGGGATGAAGCGTCTCTGGACGTAGATATTGTGTAGTATACCCAAGAATCGACACGCTTTTACGAAGCACCCCTATATTGTGGAACACACCCAACACAGGTGACTTCGAAAATGAGTACATACGAACCCACCGAGACCCTCGACGTGAAAGGACTGTCCTGCCCGATGCCCGTCGTCAAGACCCGCGGCGCGGTCGACGACCTCGAAGCAGGCGAGATTCTGCAGGTCGTCGCGACCGACTCCGGCAGTATGAGCGACCTGAAGGGCTGGGCCGACTCCACCGACGGCGTCTCCATGCTCGAACAGGAAGAGGCCGAGGAAGACGGCGACGCGGTCTTCCGCCACTTCATCCAGAAGGAATGAGCTCGGACGCCGACGCGCCCGTCGACGCGGGAGCCGCCTCCGTCGAAGACCTCCGCGCACAGGTCCAAGCCCTGCAGGAAGAGGTCTCCGACCTCCGAGAGGCGACCGACGACGACGGACAGAAGTCGATGACCATCATCGCGACCAAAGGCACCCTCGACATGGCGTACCCGCCGCTCATCCTCGCCAGCACGGCGGCCGCCTTCGGCTGGGACGTCGTGGTCTTCCACACGTTCTGGGGACTCGACATCCTCCACGAGAAGAAGTCGAAGAACCTGAAGCTCAGCGCGGTCGGCAACCCGAGCATGCCGATGCCGAACGCCGTGGCCGCGTTGCCGTTCATGGACAACGTCGCCACGAGCATGATGGAAAAGAAGATTCAGGAAAACGGGACCGCGACCGTCGAGGAACTCATCGAGACCTCCCTCGACATGGGCGTGGACCTCCAGGCCTGCCAGATGACCATCGAACTGATGGGCTACGACGAAGCCGAGTTCTACGACGGCGTCACCACCGGCGTCGGCGCGGCGACGGCCCTCCAGCACATGGCCGACGCCGACGTGCAACTCATGATTTAGGCCGGCCCGTCGTCTCCACCAGCCATCCACTCACCCACCCTACTCCACCCCACCATCCCTGCGGTTCCATTTTCACCGTTTTTCAGACGCAGAGAGAGCTACGGCTGTGCGCCGTCGCGCGATTGAGACCGAGAAAATCAGAGTCCTCCGAGCGCGCCGTCTGCCCGAGTCAGACGTTCCAGCCGTCACCGAACGACTCGAACCGGTCGAGGTCGTGGCCGAACAGCACGTCGCCGCCGGTCCGGCGTTCGAGTTCCTTCACTCTCTGGAGGCTCTCGAACCAGTCGCGCTCGCTCCAGAGCAGGCCGGGACCGAGCGGCACCTCGTCCGTGTAGTTACCCTCGACGTAGCACTCGTCGCCCGCGACGAGCACGTCGCCGTCGGGCGTCTCGATGTGCGCGCCCAACACGCCGGGAGTGTGACCCGGCAGGTGAATGAGCCGGAAACCGTCGAACAGCGTGTGCTCGTCGCGGTGAACGACGTTCCAGTTCAGGTCGTGGTCGAAGTCCGACGCGAGGTACGCGATGGAGCCCTCGGTCGTCTTCGCCGAGTAGTACGCGAACTTCAGTTCCTCCTCGTGGACGTAAATCGGGACGTCAGTGCCCGCGAACTCGGCGAGGCCGCCGGCGTGGTCGAGGTGCAGGTGGCTCATCACCACGGCGTCGATGTCGGCGAGGTCGTAGCCGACCGAATCGAGGTCGCCTTCGAGTGTGTGTTCCGCGGCGTCGACGTGCGAAAATGCCTCGTACAGCGGTTCGGGCCAGTAGCCGTCGCCGGCGGCCGGGTTCGAGCCGGTGTCCCATAGCACCGTCCGGTCGGGGCCGTCGATGACGGCGTTCCAGACGACGAACTCGCTCATCTCGTGGTCGGGGTTCGGGTTCGACGCGCTCCCCATGGAGTAGCCGTCGAGGACGTAGCCGGTGTCCGCGTGGACGCGACCGCGGTCGACCAGGTGGACGCTGATGTCACCCATATTCCGGGGTTAGGACGGAGCGGGCATAACAGTTCAGGCAGTCAATATATGTCCGTCGGGCACTAGAGATACGCGTCGTTTCGGCCCGCACGGGGTCGCGACTGAAGCAATGTGAGCGGGGCCGACGCCGCGAAAACGGGGATCGAGCCGGGACGGCCGACTACTCGCCAGGGCCGACTTCCTCGAACGGCTGGACGATGACGAAGCCGCCCTCGCCCGCGAATTCGAGCTGGTAGGACTCGCCCGACGAGCGACCGAGCAGACCCTTGATGTTGATGTCACGGTTCGACGACGGCGAGACGTTCCCGCTCCACGCGACGGTCGCGTTGGGGTCGGTCTTGGCCGGCGTCTGGAGGACGATGGGTTCGCCGTGGGTCGTGATGGCGACGTGACCGGGACCTTCGAGGAAGACGTTGAACAGGCCGCCGGAGGACGCCCCGGCGATGCTCGTCAGCATCTTGATGTCCCAGTTCACGCTCGATTCGAACGCGAGCACGTCGTTGCCGTTGACGCTCAGTTCCTCGCCCGCGTCGAGTTCGAGAATCTGGACCTCCTTGGCCTGGTCTGCGAGATAGAGGTGGCCGGTGCCGGTCGCCTGCATCATGACGTCGCCCTCGCCCGTGGCCTTCTTCTTGAGCATCCCTTTCAGGCCGCCGGCGGACTTGCGCTCGAAGGAGATGTCACCGGTGTAGCCGACCATCGACCCGGCCTTGGCCATGACGCTCCCGTCGAGAGCCACGTCGAGCAGTTTCGAGTTTTCGAGTTCGAAGGCTTCGCCGCCTTCGGACGGTGCGTGCGTGCTGACGAATTCGTCTAAAGAAGACAGTGAGAGTTCCACGGGTCACCTGACCCGTGGGTGAATCGCGTACGCTTGCCTAATGTTCAGTTTCCTCGATGTACCGACGAACCACATCCTCGGACACCACACCAGTCGTCCCAACGTAGTATCCCTCCTTCCACAACCCACTCCCCCAGAAGTACCGCTGTTTGATTTCTGGGTGACGATTGAGAATTGTTCGCCCCGAGTATCCCTTGAATTGCTTGGCAATCTCGGCAGGACTCCATTTTGGGTCGGCCTCCACGAACAAGTGAACGTGGTCGGTAGCAATCTCCATCGACACAATCTCGTGACTGAACCGTTCGGCGGTTCCTCGGAACAATTCTGCAAGTTCGACTCGAACTAACTCCAACATCCCGTGTCGATACTTCGGACACCACACGAAATGACACTTACACAAACTAATTGAATGTCCATGACTTCTGTACTCTCCCATCCTAATCCCCAATTTTATTATCATTTGATTCGATAGTCAAGGTATGGGTATCGAAGAAGTCACGAAAACCGCACGCACTCGACTCTGCATAGAGTCTGGTGAGCGGTCGTGGCTCAAAGATGCCCGATTCACCGCACGAGACATCTCCAACGACACACTCCGTCTCAAACAAGACGGCTACAACAAAACCGAGATTCAACGCGAGGTTGACCGCGAGGACTTCCTCCGGAACAACAAGTGTGCGGTCGTCGCTAAGGCTCTGCAAGCGTGGAACTCTTACAAAGAACTCCTCAACTGGTGGTACGACCAAGATGACACTACCGTCGGGAAACCGTCGCCACCAGCCACGGACAAGAAAGGAGCCTACCCACTCGTTATGGCACACACCGAAGGTTACCGCCTCACCCACAACGACGAAGAAGGTAGGATTCGATTCCGTGTGAGTCCGAAGCCGTACAAGAAGGTGAAAGGACACCTTCGAGGGCGACCGGAAGACCTCAACCTCATCAAGTCAGCCTTGACTGAAGATGAGTGGTCGTTGGGACAGGCCGAACTTCTGTACCGAGATGGCGTGTATTACCTACACATCACGGTCAAAACAGAAGTCGAAGTGCCTGAACCCGAAGACGCTGACACACTCGTCGGCGTCGATATTAACGAGCGCAACATCGCTCTCACCGCTCTTAACCGTGAGACGATGGAAACGCTCGGAACACTCGTGCTTGACTACGGTTCGGTGAAAGCCGAACGCCAACGCTACCACACCATCACGAAACGCTGTCAAGAACACGGCCAACATTCTATCCACAACCAACTCGGAGACAAAGAAGAACGCTACACAGAGTGGGTTCTTCACAGAATGTCCCGAGTCGTGGTCGAGTTCGCCCAACAGTTCCCGAACCCCGTTATGGTGTTCGAGGACTTGAGTGGAATTCGAGACGCCATCAAGTACGGCACGTACATGAATCGGCGTCTGCACAAACTCCCGTTCCACAAGTTCGAGCAACAGGTTCGTTACAAAGCGACGTGGAACCAGATTCCGTGTGAGACGGTCGAGTCTCCGTACAACTCGAAGTCATGTTCGTGCTGTGGTCATCGGGGATACCGTCAAGGACGACGGTTCCGGTGTACAAATGATTCGTGTGCGGTTCATCAAGACCATGCTGACCGGAACGCGAGTGTGAATGTGGCGTGGCGAGTGTGGGCGAAACACGCTGGCGTAGATGTTGAATCGGTTAATTACCGGACTCGCAAAACCCACCCAAGTGTTCGGAAGGTGAGCCTGTCTGGGTCGGGGCGCTCTGTAAACCGCCCATCCTCATCCCGCGAAATCGCTTCGCGTGGAGTGCTTACAACGTAGGCTGAGGGAACAACAAAAGCCACGGGTCACCCGACCCGTGGTCGTTTACATCCATTGGAGTCACCGAGTCGCAGCGGAGACGACTCTACCGGAGAGGTGACTGTCAGGGATATAGTTCTATGTGCCGCGAGAACTCGAAACGCGGAGCGACGACCGAAAGGCGCCCAGCGCGCTCAGTCCCGTCGGCTTCGGTGGCCGGGGTTCCACTCGGCGTCGAGCGCCTCGTGGGTGAAGGGGACGGCGTCCTCGCCGGCGTAGGTGGCGACCAACTGGCCGTCGCCTTCGAGGTAGTACTTGTAGGTCGTCAGGCCTTCGAGGCCGACCGGGCCGCGGGCGTGAATCTTGCCCGTCGAGATGCCCACCTCGGCACCGAGGCCGTAGCGGTAGCCGTCGGCGAACCGGGTCGAGGCGTTGTGGAAGACGCTGGCGGCGTCGACGCCGGTCATGAACGTCTCGGCGCGCTCGGCGTCGTCGGTGACGATGGATTCGGTGTGCTTCGACCCGTGGGCGTTGATGTGGTCCACCGCGTCGTACAGGTCCGAGACGACCTTGACGGAGAGTTCGAGGTCGCCGTACTCGGTGTCCCAGTCGTCGTCGGTCGCGGGGTCGATATCGACGTGCTCGCGGGTCGCCTCATCGCCCCGGAGGACGACGCCCTCGTCGCGGTAGCGCTCGACGACCGCCGGCAGGAAGTCGGCCGCGACGGACTCGTCGACTAAGAGCGTCTCGACGGCGTTGCAGACCGCGGGGTACTGCACCTTCGCGTCGAGGGCGATGTCCGCGGCCATGTCGAGGTCGGCCGCCTCGTCGACGTAGACGTGGCAGATGCCTTCCGTGTGGCCGAGGACGGGAATCTGGGTGTTGTCCTGGATGTAGCTGACGAACTCCGAGGAGCCGCGGGGCATCACGAGGTCCACCATGTCGTCGAGTTCGAGCAGGCGGTCGACCTCCTCGTGAGCCTCGATGAGCGTCGCCCAGCCGTCGGGGAGCTCCTCGGTGGCGGACAGAATCGTCTCGTACAGCACGCGGTTCGACTCGCTCGCCTCGCTGCCGCCCTTGAGGATGACGGCGTTGCCGGACTTCAGCGCCAGCGCGGCGATTTGGACGAGCGCGTCGGGCCGCGACTCGAAGATGGTCGCGACGACGCCGATGGGGACAGAGAGCTTGTAGAGTTCGAGGTCCTCGTCCAGTTCTCTCGCCTCCAGCGTCTCGCCGAGCGGGTCGTCCTGTTCGGCGACGGACTCGACCATCCCGGCGATGTCGTCGAGTTTCGCCTCGTCGAGTTTGAGGCGGTCGACGAGCGCCTGCGTGTACTCGCCCGCCGCGAGCATCGCCTCGGCCTCCTCGACGTCCTCGCGGTTGGCCGCGAGAATCGCCTCGCTGTTGTCGCGGATGGCGTCCGCGATGGCTCCGAGCGCGGCGTCGCGGTCGGCCGCGTCGACGTTGGCGAGGCGGAGCGCCGCCGACTGTGCCTGTTCGACCTGCGCGGTCGTGTCTCGCTCAGTCATCGAGTTCACCATCGAGGGGGAGGAACATTGTTCCCACCGATTCGCGCTCGGCTATCTTCGCCAGCACGTCGGGTTCGGTGGACTGTGCGATGACGGCGGGGATGCCGTACTCGGCGGCGTCGCGCGCGCCGCGGACCTTCGTCTGGATGCCGCCGAAGCCGCCGGTCGAACTCGCGGTGACGATGTCCTCCACGTCGCTGTAGTTGTCGCCGACGACCTCGATTCGCTCGGCGTCGGGGTCCTCCTTCGGGTTCCCGGTGTAGACGCCGCCCACGTCGGTGAGCGTCACGAGCAGGTCGACGCCGATGCCGACCGCGATGTTGGACGAAATCATGTCGTTGTCGCCGATTTGGAGTTCCTCGGTGGCGACCGCGTCGTTCTCGTTGATGATGGGCACGACGCCCCACTCCAGAAGCGTCTCGACCGTGTTCCGGAAGTTGGTGAACCGTTCGGGGTTCTCCAGGTCGTGCTGGGTGATGAGAATCTGGGCGACCTTCCGGTCGTAGCGCTCGAAGCTCTCGGTGTAGCGGTGCATGAGCAGGCTCTGGCCGACTGTCGACAGCGCCTGCGACGCTTCGAGGGTGTCGCGGTCCGCCGTGGGGTGGTCGAGGCGGCCGATGCCGGCTCCGACCGCCCCCGAGGAGACGAGAAGCACTTCCTTGCCGCGCGAGAGGAGCGATTCGATGTCGTCGACGAGCTTGTCGAGTTTGTCGTCGTCGAGGTTGGAGTCGTCGTCGGTCAGCGAGTTGGTGCCGGCCTTGACGATGACGCGGTCCGCCTCGGCGGCGGCGTCGCGGGCGGCGGCGACCGCGTCGGCGTCGGGGGCGACAGCGTCGGCCGTCCCGGCCGTCCCGGTCGCCTCGCTCGTCTCGCTCGTCTCGCTCAGTTCACTCATCGGCGAACTCCTCCGCGAGCTCCTTCGACCGGCGCTCGGCCGCGACGACGGCCTCGGTGACGGCCTCGTCGGCGGTGCTGTCCCAGAGGACGTCCATCCCCTCGATGGTCGTCCCGTTCGGCGAGCAGACCGCGTCGATGAGCTCGTCGGCGGTGCGGTCGTCCTGCACGACGGTCTCGGCCGCCCCCTTGAACGTCTGGGCGGCGAGGATTTCGGCGTCTTCCTCGGAGAGTCCGCCCGCGACGCCGGCCTGCGTGACGGCCTCGATGAGATAGAAGACGAAGGCCGGGCCGCTGCCGTTGACCGCGGTGGCGATGTCCATCTGCGACTCCTCGACCTCGACGAACTCGCCCACGTCCGAGAGGAGTTCGCGGACCTCGTCGGTCAGGTCACCGGTCGCCGCCGCGGCCATGTCGCGGGTCTCGGCGGCGAGGTTCGGCATGATGCGGACGACGCGGGCGTCGGTGCGCGCCTCGACGAACGAGGTCGGGACGCCCGCGGCGATCGTGACGAGCGTCTGGTCGGGAGACAGGTCGAGTTCCGAGAGGACGGCCTCGACGATGTCGGGCTTGACCGCGACGAACACCACGTCGGCGTCGGCGGCGCGCGACACGTCGTCCGTCGTCTCTTCACAGTAGTCGGCGACCGCGGCGAGGGCGTCGGGGTCGAGGTCGCAGGCGACCACGGAGTGGCCGCCCGCCTTCCAGAGACCGGTGAGAAGGGCGCTCCCCATGTTTCCACAGCCGATAACACTCGTGCGTACCATTGGTGCTGACTCAAGGTACGACGCTCAGAAAGTAACTGCGTTCCGGTCAAGCCATGCCAAACCGGAAAACGAGTTGTCAGTTCCGGTAGCCGCGACGGGGGACTTACAGCGCGCCCTGCCGGTAGATGAGGTTGCGCTGAATCTCGTTCGCGCCCTCGTAGATGACCGGGATGCGCACGTCGCGGTAGACCCGCGAAATCTTGTACTCGTTGAGGACCGACCGGCCGCCGTGAAGTTGCATGCCGCGCTCGGCCACATCGACGGCCGTCTCGGTCGATTTCGTCTTGGCGGCGGCCGCCCAGAAGCCGGCGTCCTCGTTGTTTTCGACCTTTTCCGCGGCGCGCCAGTTGAGCGCGCGGGCCGCCTCGAACTCCATGCGCATGTCGGCGAGGATGTGCTGGACCGCCTGGAACTCCGAGACGTTGCGGCCGAACGCCTGTCGGTCGTGGACGAACTCCCACGCCTCCTCGATGGCGGCGGCCGCGAGGCCGAGGCTGTGGCCGCCGACGATGATGCGGCCGTGGTTGAAGAAGTCCGCGAGCATGTAGAAGCCGCCGCCCTCGGTGCCGATGAGGTTCTCCTCGGGCACCTCGCAGTCGTCGAAGACGATGTGGCCCTGCTTGGACGCGCGCATGCCCATCTTCTCGGGGATGTGCTCGGCCTCGTAGCCGGGCGTGTCCGTCGGCACGATGAACATCGAGTAGTTCGAGTAGCGGTCGTCGGTGTCGGCGGTCTTGGCGTACACCGTCAGCCAGTCGGCCTCGACGGCGTTGCCGACCCAGTACTTCTCGCCGTTGAGGACGTAGCCGTCGTCGGTCTTCTCCGCGGTCGTCTCCATGCCGGCCATGTCGGAGCCGGTCTGCGGTTCGGAGACCGCGAGTCCCGAAATCTGCTCGTTTTCGGCGACCGGTCGGAGCCACTTCTCCTTCTGTTCTTCGCTGCCGTAGTCCTCCATAATCTCGCAGCCGAACGAGGCGAGTTGGAGCGTCAGCGCGATGCCGGCGTCGGCGCGGTAGAACTCCTCGGAGATTGCCAGAATCTGCTGGAGGTCGAGTCCCTTCCCGCCGTACTCCTCGGAGATGTCCTGCGCGACGAGTCCCGCGTCCATCCCCGCCTGGAGAACCTCGTGGGGGTACTCGCCGGACTCGTAGTATTCCTCCGCGACCGGTTCGATGTGCTCCGCGGCGAACTCGCGGGCCTCCTGCTTGAGTTCACGGGCGTGTTCGGGCACGATGGAGTCGTCGAGAAGTTCCATGTCCCGACATAGGATTGTACAGTAAAAATAGTGTATGGAACCAGTCTAAACTTCAAACTGGTTCTTCGTTAGAACCCACGACCGTCCCGGCGCTCACTCGTCCGACGGGGCCTCCGCGTCGGGCGTCTTGCCCTCGATGAGCGAGGAGTCGTCGTACTGGTCTCTGAGTACCTTCTTGTCGAACTTGCCGGTCGCGGTCTTTGGCACCTCCTCGATGAAGACGACCTCGTCGGGGGCCCACCACTTCGGGAACTCGTCTTCGACGAGCGCGACGAGTTCGGTCTTGAGCGCGTCCTCGTCGACACCGCCTTTCGGAACGATGAACGCCACAGGGCGCTCCTGCCAGCGCTCGTGGGGCACGCCGATGACGGTCGCCTCGGCCACGTCGTCGTGGGCCATGATGCTGTTTTCCAGTTCGAGCGACGAAATCCACTCGCCGCCGGATTTGATGACGTCTTTCGCCCGGTCGACGATTTGGACGTAGCCGTCTCCGTCCACCGTGACCACGTCGCCGGTCTTCAGCCAGTTGCCCTCGTAGTCCTCCTCGTTCGCGTCGGGGCGCTCGAAGTACTCCGTCGTCACCCACGGCCCGCGTACCCACAGTTCGCCGAAGTCCTCGCCGTTCCACGGGACCTCGTTTCCGTCGTCGTCGACGACGCGCATCTCCAGTCCCGGCGCGAGCAGGCCCTGCTTAGCGCGCTTTTCGTACTGCTCTTCGGCGGGGAGGTCCTCCATCCCCGGCTTGAGATGGGCGACGGTACCGACCGGCGACATCTCCGTCATGCCCCACGCGTGGAGCACGTCCACGTCGTGTTCCTCGTCGAACCGGCGGATGACCGACTTGGGCGCGGCCGACCCGCCGATGATGATGCGTTCGAGCGAGGAGATGTCCGCGTCGTGTTCGTCGAGGTAGTCGAGCAGGCCGAGCCACACCGTCGGCACGCCCGCGGTCATCGTCACGCCCTCCTCCTCGATGAGCTTCGCGAGGTCCTCGGGCGTCGGCGACGGACCGGGATAGACGTGTTTCGCGCCCGCCGCGGTCGTCGAAAACGGCAGGCCCCACGCGTTGACGTGGAACATCGGCACGACCGGCATGATGACGTCCTCCGCGCCGATGTCGAGACCCGATTTGGGGAGCGTCGCCATCGTGTGCGCCCACAGCATCTGCTGGGAGTACTCGACGCCCTTCGGCTCGCCGGTCGTCCCCGAGGTGTAGCACATCCCCGCCGGCTGGTCCTCCGGGAGGTCCGGCCAGTCGTACTCGTCGGGGTAGTCGGCGACGAACGACTCGTAGTCCGTCACCGGGGACAGCCCCACGTCGTCCGGCACCTCGGAGGCCATCACGACGAACTGCTCGACGGAGGCGAAGGCATCCTCGTCGACCGCGCCGGCGAGTTTCGGCGCGAGCGACGGGTCCACGAAGATGATGCGGTCTTCCGCGTTCTCGACGATGTACTGGATGTGGTGGTCGGGAAGAAGCGGGTTGATGGTGTGCAACTGCGCGCCCATCGAGGGCACGCCGAAGTACGTCTCGAAGTGTCGGTTGTGGTTCCAGCAGAACGTCGCCACCCGGTCGCCGTCGCCGATGCCGGCGTCCGAAAGCGCCCCCGCGAGCTGTGCCACGCGCCCCTCGTACTCCGCGTACGTGTAGCGTTCCAGCCCTTCGGCGGTCCGAGAGACGATTTCGCGGTCCGGAAAGAGCTTGCCCGCGCGCCACAGGAACGGCCGAAGCGTCTGGTTGGTAGCACCTACCATACTGTCCTCTTGCAGTAAAACGTAATGATTGTTTGGACACAATCCGGCGAGACGCGGGCTGTGGGTTTGGCTTCACCCGCGGGCGCGTTCACTCCTCGTCGCGGTCGGGAACGAGCTCGCCGCCGCCATCGCCGTCGCCGTCGTCAGTTTCGCTCCCCAGACTCTCGACATCATCGTGCTCGCCGTCGTCGGCTATCGCCTCGGTGTCGTCGTCTCCGTCGCGTTCCGCGTCCGCGACGGTCGCGTCGCCCTCTGCGTCGTCGATGGCGGCCTCGTCGGTTCCGCTCTCGTCGCGCGCGGGCGTCGTCTCGTCGACTTCGGCCTCGGAGTCGTCGGACTCGTCGTCGTCGCTGTCGCCGTAATCGGCCGCGCGCTCCGGTTCGGCCTCCGCGACGGGCTTGGCCGCGACCAGTCGCTCGCAGACCGCCTCGCGGTCGATGGTCCCCGAGACGGTCCGCGGGAGTTCGTCCGCGGTCTCGACCAGTCGCGGGCATTTGAACCCGGCGAGCCGCTCGCGGCAGAAGGCGTCGAGGTCCTCGTCGTCCGGGGGGCTCTCCGGGTCGGCGGGGACAATGAGCGCGGCGACGCGCTCGCCCCACTCGGAGTCGGGGACGCCCAACACGACGACGTCGTCCACGTCGGGGTGGTCCCGCAGGACCGCCGCGACCTCGCCGGGGTCGACGTTCTCGCCGCCGGTGATGATGCGGTCATCCTTCCGATTCAGGACGTACAGGAGGCCGTCGCCGTCGCGGTAGCCGATGTCGCCGGTCCGGAGGCCGGCGTCGGTGAAGGCGTCCGCGGTCGCCTCGGGGTTCCGGTAGTAGCCGGGCGAGACGGTCGGTCCCGCGACGACGATTTCGCCCGGGGTGCCGGGTTCGACGGCGGTGCCGTCCTCGTCGACGACCCAGAGGTCGGTGAAAAAGAGCGGTCGCCCGACGGTCCCCACGTCGTCGAACGCCTCGTCGGGGGTCGCGGTGGCGACCTGCGAGGCCGTCTCGGTCATTCCGTACGTCGGGTAGACCGGCACCGAGTAGTTCCGACAGCGCTCGACGAGTTCGTCGGGGGCGGGCGCGCCGCCGAGGAGCACCACGCGGAGCGAATCGGAGAGCGTTCCCCTGCTGTCGAGCATCCGCTTGAGCATCGTCGGCACGAGTGAGACGCCCGTCACGTCGTACTTGCCGATGTCGTCGGCCGCGCCGCCGGCGTCGAACCCCTCGCGGAGGACGACGGTCGTCCCGTACAGCGGGCCGCGGAGAATCGGGCCGATGCCGCCCATGTGGTGCAGCGAGAGCGTGACGAGCCACCGGTCGTCGGGCGAGACACCGAGTCGGAACGCTCCGGCGACGGCGTTGGCGAGCAGGTTGCCCATGGTGAGTTTCACGGCCTTCGGCGTCCCGGTCGTCCCCGAGGTGAAAAGCAGGAGCATCGTCTCCGAGAGCGACCAGCCCGCGGGTTCGACCCGTTTCGGCGCGATAGACGAGAGGTTGATGACGCCCTCCCAGCGCGGGTCGTCCACGGAGACGACGGGCACGTCGGTCGTGGCCTCGACCGCCGTCGACTCGGTGGACTCGCCGCAGACGAGCGTCGTCACGTCCGCGAGTTCGACGTTGCGGCCGACCTCGTCGGGGGTGAGCCGGTCGCTGAGTGGGACGAGCACCGCACCGAGCCGCGTCGCGGCGTGGATGAGTCGGACGTAGTCGATACCGGGGTCCAAGACGACGCCGAGGTGGTCGCCGGCCTCGACACCGAGCGCGGCGAGTTGGCCGGCCGTCTCGTCCACGAGCGCGTCGAGTTCGCGGAAGGTCCACGAGTCGCCGGTCGCGGCGTGGATGAGCGCCTCTCGGTCGGGTGTCGCGGCGACCCGATGGGAGAGCCAGTCGCGCATCGGCCCGGCGAACCCGCGGCCTCCGGCGTCGGCGTCGTTCGTGGCGGCGTCGCCATCGTCGCCGGTCGAACCGTTACCTGCGGCTGTGTCGTCGGGAATCTCGTCCGCGAGCGCGTCGTCGTCGGCCGTGTCGTCGGGGGAGTCTCCCGTCATCGCTTAGTGCGAGACGAACTCGACGAGGACGCCGCCCGTGGATTTAGGATGGAGGAAGGCGACCTCGTGGCCCCACGCGCCGGGGCGCGGTTCCTCGTCGATGCGGTCGATACCGGCGGCCTCGGCGGTCCGGAGCGCGCCCTCGATGTCGTCGGCCTCGATGGCGACGTGGTGGATGCCGCCGCCGCGCTTGTCGAGGAACTTCGAGATGGCACCCTCCTCGTGGGGTTCGAGCAGTTCGAAGTAGCCTTTTTCGAGTTCGAGGAAGACGACCGACATGCCGTCGAACGTCTCCTCGTGAGCCACGGGCGCGTCGAACAGCTCCGCGAACAGCGCGGCCAGCCCGGCGGCGTCGGGGGTGGCGATTCCGACGTGGTCGAAGTGCATGCCTCCAGTTCGTCGGGCGCAACGGATAAACCCAGACGGTTCGATAGTCATGTCATGATAGTAACTACAACGGAGTCGGTCGTCGGCCGCGACATCGAGGAGACGCTGGGTGCCGTCCGCGGGAACACGATTCGCGCCCGAAACGTCGGCCGCGACATCACGCAGGGCCTCCGAAACATCGTCGGCGGCGAGCTCAAGTCCTACACCGGGCTGATGGCCGAGGCGAGAGACGAGGCGACAGAGCGGATGGTGGCCGAGGCGGAGGCGATGGGTGCCGACGCCGTCGTCGGCGTCCGGTACGTGACCGCCGAGGTGGCCCAGGGCGCGGCCGAGATTCTGGCCTACGGGACCGCCGTCACACTCGTCGGCGGCTCCGACACCGACGCGGAACCCGCGTCCGAGTCGAACGCCGACGTGGCGTGAGCCGACGGTGACGCCGACGTTCCGGCGCGTCGCCCGCGACCCGCGGCGGCTCGCACGCGGGTTCGTCCGACTCGCCACAACCCGAGCCACGGTCGCTGTCTTCGCCGGACTCGCGGCCGTGTGGGCAGTCGGCTTCTTCGGCGTGGTGCCGATAGAAATCTGGGTCGTCGATTACCCCGCGCTCGTGGCCGCTTTCTTCTTCGACACGCTCGCGGCCAACGAGTTCGGCGTCCGCGAGACGGCGATGTTCTACCCGGCGCTCGCCGTCTTCGGCTATCTCCAAGCGATGCTCGTCGTGGCGGTCGCTCGGGTGCTTCGGGGCCGGTTCGTCGGAGTCGGTGAGTGACGGGACAGCCGTGAAACGAGTCGGGAACGGGGAACGAAGATGAGCGCGGAAGCGCGCGTCAAGAGCGGGACGCGAGGGGCGAGCAAACCGTGAAAGACGTGCGGCGTGGGAGGCGCGCGGGAGTCGTGAGCGGGCGTGGGGATGGGTGCGGTGTGGGATTCACGGCGTCGGGTCGGGCCTCAGTCGCGGGCGGTCCGGGCGACCGTGACCTCGACGGGGACGCCGGGCACGTCGACCGTCAGCATCGAGCGGTCGGCCCGGGTGACGACGACGCGGGCGACGGCGACGATGGCGGCGACGGTGACGGCGACCGCGAGCGACGCCACGGGGTAGGTGACGACCGCGACGACCGCGGCCATCGAGGCAAGCAGGACGGCCTGCGTCGCCAGCGAGGGCGCGGGGCGGTGATGCGAGGGGCGATAGTCGGAGACGGTACGACTGTCTCTGGAGCGTCTTCGTGACATTCGTCTGGTGAGGTGGACAATCGGATGCGATACCGGGGGCTCTCGGGTCGAAGAGCCCCGCAACGCGACGGCCGCCGCTCGAACGTCGAGCGACTGGTGGCGCGAACCTCGCGCCGGCAGACGGCGACCGGGCGTGTGACGGGTTTAGAATGCGATAAGCGGCATCATAAGCCTCGATTGTCCCCACTCGGGGGGTGATAATAAAACCCGTTATCCGGGTGAAAGTATAGAATTAGTGACTCGTTGGCACGGGCCGAGACGGGGTGGGCAGTCGGACTGGAGGAGACGGAACGCGACCATCGGCACTGGTCGCCCCGACTCGCGGGGCCGGCTCAGGCCATACCGGGTTCGTACTCGCCGAACTCCTCGCGGAGGACGCCGCATATCTCGCCGACCGTCGCGTAGGCCTTGACCGCCGTGACGATGAGCGGGAGGAGGTTCTCGTCGCCGTTCGCGGCGGTGCGGATGTCTTCCAAGGCGGCCTCGACGGCCCCCTCGTCGCGGTCGTCTTTCCGGGCTTCGAGCGACTCGACCTGCTTGCTCTCGTCTTCCTCGGAGACCTCTTGGACCTCGACGGTCGGCTCTTCGTCCACCTGATACTCGTTGACGCCGACGATGACGCGCTCGCCCTCCTCTATCTCGCGTTGGCGCTCGTAGGCCACGTCCTGAATCTCCCGCTGGACCCACTGGTTTTTCACGGCGTCGAGCATGCCGCCGCGGTCGTCAACCTCGTCGAGCAGGTCGAACGCCTCGTCTTCGATGTCGTCGGTCAGCGCCTCGACGTAGTAACTGCCCGCCAGCGGGTCGATGGTGTCCGCCGCGCCCGACTCGTGGGCGAGAATCTGCTGGGTGCGAAGCGCCGTGCGGACCGACTTCTCGGTCGGCAGCGACAGCGCCTCGTCCTTCCCGTTGGTGTGGAGCGACTGCGTGCCGCCGAGGACGGCCGCCAGCGCCTGATAGGCGACCCGGACGACGTTGTTCTCGACCTGCTGGGCGGTGAGCGTCGACCCGCCGGTCTGGGTGTGGAACTTCAACTGCATCGACTTCGGGTTCTCCGCGCCGAAGCGCTCTTCCATGATTTTCGCCCACATCCGCCGGGCGGCGCGGAACTTCGCCACCTCTTCGAGGATGTTGTTGTGGGCGTTGAAGAAAAAGGACAACTGGGGGGCGAAGTCGTCCACGTCGAGGCCGGCGTCGACCGCGGCCTGCACGTACTGGATGCCGTTGCCAAGGGTGAACGCGACCTCTTGGGCGGCGGTCGAACCGGCCTCGCGGATGTGGTAGCCGGAGATGGAGATAGTGTTGAACTTCGGCGTCTCAGCCGCGCAGAACTCGAAGATGTCCGTGATGAGCCGCATCGACGGCTCCGGCGGGAAGATGTAGAGGTTCCGCGCGATGTACTCCTTCATGATGTCGTTCTGGATGGTGCCGCGAAGCTCCTCGCGGGGGACGCCCTGCTTGTCGCCGAGGGCGACGTACATCGCCAGCAGCACGGCCGCCGGGGCGTTGATGGTCATCGACGTGGAGACCTCGCCGAGGTCGATGCCGTCGAACACCGTCTCCATGTCGTGGAGGCTGTCGATGGCGACGCCCGACTTCCCGACCTCGCCGGCGGCCATCATCGCGTCGGAGTCGTAGCCCATCTGCGTCGGCAGGTCGAACGCGAGCGACAGCCCCGACGAGCCGTTGTCGATGAGGTAGCGGAACCGCTCGTTCGTCTCGGCGGCCGTCCCGAAGCCCGCGTACTGCCGCATCGTCCAGAGCCGCCCGCGGTGCATCGTCGGGTAGACACCGCGCGTGTAGGGCTTTTCGCCCGGGAATCCCACGTCCTCGTCGTAGTCCACGTCGGCGTCGTCGGGGGTGTAGAGCCGTTCAACGACGTTGCCACCCGTGTCGGTCGTGAACTCCTCTTTGCGCTCCCCGAAGCGGTCGAGCGTCGGCCCCAGCGTCTCCTCCTCCCACTCGGCTTTCGCCTCCCGAATCTCTTCGAGCTCGTCGGGATCAAACATGGTCGAAGATGTGGTTTGTCCCTACTTAAGCGTACGCGGGTCGGCGGATATCGGTCGCCGTCGCCGACTGTGAACGCGGCGACGACGAGCGCCCGCGGCAGCACCCGCGACAGTACCCGCGAACGCGGCCGCGGCGACCGATTTTATGTCGCTCGCGCGCCCTGCTTCGCCATGGACATCCTGACCGACGAGACGCGGCGGTTCCTCGCGGCGACCGCACCCGAACACGACGCGGTGCAGTCCGAGATGGCCGCCTACGCCGACGAGCACGGCTTTCCCATCATCGGTCCCGAGGCGGGCGGCGTGCTCCGCGTCCTCGCGCACCTCGCGGACGCGACGCGGCTGTTCGAGTTCGGCTCCGGCTTCGGCTACTCCGCGACGTGGTTCGCCGAGGGCATGGCCGACGACGCCGAACTCTACCTGACGGAACACGACGCCCACGAACTCGACATGGCGCGGGAGTTTCTCGACCGCGCCGGTTTCGCCGACCGGACGACCTTCCTCGAAGGCGACGCGCTCGACCTGTTCGAGGGCGTCGACGGCGAGTTCGACCTCGTCCTTCTGGACCACCAGAAACACCGCTACGCCGAGGCGTTCGACCTCGTCTCGGACCGCGTCACCGAAGGCGGGGTCGTCGTCGCCGACAACGTGATGCGCGGCCCGGTCGACTTCGGCGCGCTCACCGACTGGAGCGAAGGGCGGGCCGAAGCCCTCGACGGGGCCGACGCCGATACTCGCGGCATCGCGGCGTTCCTCGACGCGGTGCGGGCCGACCCGCGGTACGAGACCATCGTTCTCCCGGTCGGCAGCGGTCTCGCGGTCAGCACGCGGGTCGAATAGGCGCGCGAAGTCGGCTCGCGCGCCGGCCGCCGCGCACCGACGTTCGCCACGCTTTTGAGCGCCGACCCCGACCCTTCGGGTATGTTTGGAGGCGGCGGGATGAACCCGCGAAAGATGAAGCAGATGATGAAGCAGATGGGCATCGACGTGACGGAGCTCGAGGCCGAGGAAGTCGTCATCAAGACGGCCGACGAGGAACTCGTCTTCTCGGACGCCCAGGTCACGCGCATGGACGCGCAGGGCCAGGAGACCTACCAAATCGTCGGCGAGCCCGAGACGCGCGAACTCGGTGCCGGTGACGACGGCGGTGACGGCGACGAATCCGACGAGGCCGCCGACGCCATCCCGGCCGACGACGTGGCCATCGTGGCCCAGCGCGCCGGCGTCCCCGAGGACGAGGCCCGCGAAGCGCTGGAGGCCGAAGACGGCGACCTCGCCGCGGCCATCTCGCGACTGGAGTGATACTCCTCGTCCACGGCGACCGGGAGTACCTCCGGGCGCCCGGCGACGAGCTGCACACCGACCTCGGGATGCTCACCGTCCCCGAGGACGTGGAAGCCGGCCAGACGCTCGAAACCCACATCGGCGAGGAGTTCCTCGTCCGCGAGCCGCGTGGTCCGGACCTCTTCAACCACTTCGAGCGCACCGGCGCACCGATGATGCCGCGCGACATCGGCCTCATCGTCGGCCACACCGGCGTCGCGGCCGGCGAGCGCGTCCTCGACGCGGGCACCGGCACGGGCGTCCTCTCGGCGTACCTCGGTCGCCTCGGCGTCGACGTGACGACGTTCGAACGCGACGCCGAGTTCGCCGACGTCGCCCGCGAGAACATGCGACTCGCCGGCGTGGAAGACCGCGTCGACGTTCGCACCGGCGACATCACCGACGAGGTCGACGACCTTGCGGACTCGAAGTTCGACGTGCTCACCCTCGACACCGAGAACGCGCCCGAGGTCGTCCGCCACGCGCCCGATCTGCTCGTGACCGGCGGCTACGTCGCCGTCTACTCCCCGTTCGTTGAGGGCACGCGCGCGGCCGTCGAAGCCGCAAGAGAGGTTGGCCTCTCGGACGTGGAGACGTTCGAGACGATTCAGCGACACATGGACTTCAACGACCGCGGGTCGCGCCCCTCGACCGCTGGCGTCGGCCACACCGGCTACCTCGTCTTCGCCCGCAACGAGTGAGCGAGACCGACGCACTCGGGCCACGCTCTTCGGCCCGTTCGCGTCCCCTCACCCGACGCGGCGAATTACGCGAAATAGCTCTTCTCTGAACCGCTCCGGTTCGATTGCCTCGCGGAGCGCAGCAGCCGTCTCCGCGTCGCCGCCGCGGACCTCGCGGGGGTACGCGCCGCCGGTCAGGAGGAACTCGCCGTCGACCGGCGTCACCGCGAGGTAGGCGTCGGCCGCGAGTTCGACCCCGGCGAGTTCGACGGTCGCGGCGTAGCGAACCACGTCGGCCTCGGCTTCGGTCTCCGCGCCGGCGGAACCGGATTCGCCGTCGGTAGAAGCAGTCTCGTCGCTACCACCGACTCGCACCCGGAGCGTCCGCGACTCGACGCGCCGAACGTCCGAGAAGCCGCGGGCTTCGAGGCGCGATTCGAACCCGGCGCTCGCGCGTTTGCCGACGAGTTTCGTCAGCGCCTTCGACGGCGGCGTGTGCGGTCGGATTTCGAGGCGGCTGGCGAACAGAAAGCGCCACGGACCGTCGGCGGTCGCCGGCACGCGCTCGCGGATGTCGGCGTCCTCGTAGACGACGGTCCGGGCGACGACGCTGACGGGGCCGAGTTCGAACGGGCGGTCCGTCGCGTCGCTGACGCGGACCCACCCATCGAGCGGCGGGAGCGTCGGCGGGGCGAGCGCGTCGGACATACCCCGCGTTACGGACGGAGGGCTGAAAAAGGCGAGTCGCTCAGTGGTCGTCTTCGCGCCACTTGTGGTCGCACTCGACGCAGGTGAAGAAACGCGTCTCGGACTCGTCGGCGGAGCGAATCTGCTTCATCTCGTAGCGCGCCACGTCGTGGCCGCACTTCGGACAGATGGTCTTCGTCGTCGGGCCGATGTCGGCGTTGTCCACGTCCGACATGTCGACGACCTCGCTGGACTCCTGGCCCTCGGTCGTGACCATCGACTTCTCCTTTTCGCTGTCGCGCGCTTTCTCGTGGCCGTTCGGACAGACCCAGACGCCGTCTTGCGGCGTCATCAGGGACCCGCAGTCGTCGCAAAACTCCATGATAGTACGTCCTACCGCTTGAAGGACTTAAGCGTCAGGATTGCGACGCGCTCGCGGGGGTGAGCGCTGAAAAAAGCCGGTGCCGAACAGGCGACTCAGGCGTCGCCGTCGGACTGCCCCGGTTCGCCGAGCGCCTCGATGGGCATCGCGTTGTTCAGTTCGTAGTACAGGTCTTTTGCGTCGGCGAACTCGCTAGTGAGGCAGTTCCCGACTAACTCACCGAGGTCGACGTTCCCGTCGGCCATGAGCACCGTCACACCGTCGAGGGAGGCCGCGGCGTCTCGTCGGGAGACCGGGTACGACAGGTCTTCGAGGAGGGATTCGACGCGGCCGAGCGTGATGGAATCTTGCACAATTATTCATTATACATGCAGCGTCTTAGCAGTTGTAGGAGCCGTGCTAGCACGCCTATTCGGGAGAAACGGTGACGCGAATCAGCCGGATTCGCCGGAGAAGAGTGTTCTCTGTCGGTTCTATTCGAAGTCGGGGTCGCGCTTGTCGAGGAAGGCCTCCATCCCCTCGCGCTGGTCGTGGGTGCCGAACAGGCCGCTCCAGACGCGGGCCTCGAAATCGAGCGCGGCGTCTCGCGGCGCGTCGTGGGACATGTTGATGGCGGCCTTCGCGCCCGCGAGGGCGTGCCGCGGCTTCGACGCGAGTTCGGCGGCGAGTTCCTCGACGTGCGATTCGAGTTGGTCGTGGGCGACGACTTCGCCGACGATGCCGTACTCGTGAGCGTCGCTGGCGTCGATGCGCTCGCCGAAGAAGATGAGCCGCCGAGCGACTTCGTCGCCGACGAGCGCCGGCAGGCGGACGCTCCCACCCCAGCCGGGCATGATGCCGAGGTCGATTTCGGTCTGCCCGAGCAGCGCGCGCTCGGAGGCGACTCGGAGGTCGCACGCCAGCGCGAACTCCATGCCGCCGCCGAAGGCGTAGCCGTTGATAGCTGCGACGGTCGGCGCGGGGAACTCCTCTAAGCGCGTCGCGATGCGGTGGCCCTGTTCGGCGTACGCCTGCGCGGCGGGCGACCCGATGTCCTTCATGTAGCTGATGTCCGCGCCCGCGATGAACGCCTTCTCGCCCGCACCGGTGAGGACGACCACCCGCGCGCCGCCGTCTTCGGCCTCGTCGAGGGCGTCTTCGAGCGCATCGAGGGTGTCCGCGTTGAGCGCGTTCATCTGCTCGGGGCGGTCGATGGTGATGGTCGCCACGTCGCCGTCCCAGTCGAGTCGGAGGGTGTCCCAGCTCATAGTCGAGCCGACGCAAGGGACAGGGATAATAATTAACGTTCGGCGGTCGCGCTGAAGAATCCAGAACAACGTTATACCCCCTCCGTCGAATCCACCGATATGACGCTCTCCGACGAGGCGAAAGAACGCCTCGCCGACATCGTCCGGCTCCAGCCGACGAAGAACAAGGAGTTACAGAACCGCTGGGACCTCGAAAGCGGGAGCGAAGTCCACCGCTACCTCGAATCCGAGCTGAAAGACTACTACTACCGCGACGACAACAGCCTCATCCGCGCGACGGCCGAGGCGGCCGAACTCGTCGGCGTCGAACCCGGCGTCGAAGGCGACGACGAGGCCGAATCCGTCCCGAGCGTCATCCGCGTCCCCTCGCTCGAAGCCCGCGTCTTCGAAGTCGTCGCCGGCCCCGACGAGCGCTCCGAGAGCGTCGTCAGCGTCCTCAACAAACTCCGAGACGAGTTCGACATCGACCCCGACGTGGACGACGTGCGCCGGGCGCTCCAGAGCCTCCGCCGCAAGGGCGTCATCGAGGTCGTCTACCGGACCGTCCCCACGTTCCGCCTCGCCGTCGAGCGCGACGAGGTCGACGTGGAAGTCGTCTAATCCCCCGTCTCCGCGGCCGCTACGCTCGCCGCTCGAACACCAGCGCGTAGTGGTACGGCGGGATGTCGATTTCCGCCGTCACCGCGAGGTCGGTCGCCTCCTCGACGATTGACGCGGTCTCCTCGGGACCGAGGCGTAGGTCGGTCGGCGGGCCGCGGGGCTCGCCGGCGACTGTCGTCTCCGACCGGGAGAGCGGTCGCCAGTTGACGACGACGAACCGGCCGTCGTCGGCGAGGACCGACGCGACTTCCGTCAGGAACTCGTCGCGGTCGTCGACCCCGTGGAACGCGTTCGCGAAGAGCGCCACGTCGACGGGGTCCGAGAGGTGGGTCGATAGCTCGCGGGCGTCGCCGCGAACCGTCGCCACGTTGTCGATGCGCTGCTGGTCGGCGAGGTGTTCGAGTTCTGCGATCAGTCTGTCGTCAAGGTCAACCGCGTACACCGGGGCCGGCGCGACGATTCGCGCCGCTGGGAGCGCGAAGTAGCCGTTTCCACAGCCGATTTCGGCGACGGTGTCGCCCGATGACAGCCCGAGTTCCCGAAGCGTCTCGCCCGGCGTCGGCCAGAGCTTTCCCCACCAGTCCCAGTCCGGCAGGCTCGTGTTCTGGAATCGCTCCATACCGGTCGGTCAGAGAGGCTCGAATTTAGGCGTTCTCACTACCGTGTTCGGCGCGGTCTCTGGCGCGTTCGCGCCGCGCCTCCAGAATCCGGCGCACGCCCTTTCCGGGGCCGCCCTCGATAGGCCAGCCCATCATCCGCCACGACGGGGGTTCGGGCTCGAACGACGGACACGAGTGGGCGCACTCGCGCTGGCTCTGATAACAGTCTTTTGCGGCGCACCGCGGGACGAGCGCCCGGCCGCGCCGGTCGAGTTCGAAGTGCCGGCAGTCGGGCCGCATCGTGTCTACGTAGTTCCGCCAGCCGCGGTCGTAGGCGCGCTCGGCGAGGACGAGTCGCCGCCGGGCGTCCGCCGGGTCGGGCGAGAGCGAACTCGGGTGCCACAGCACCTCCGCCGAGTCGCCGTCGATGCCGAGGATGCCGACTTCCACCGGGAGGTCCTCAAGCAGGGCTGGTTCGACCCGTCGCCCTGTCACCTCGGTGGCGACCCAGACCTCGTCGGCGAGCGCCCGCGACACGTCGTGTTCGAGCTGGTCGGCGAGCGCGCGGGCGGCGCTGGCGTCGAGGTCAGGCTTGTTCTCGATGGCGACGACGCGCTCAACCCAGTCGGGGTACGGCGCGGTCCGGCGGTACTCGACGCGGTTCCGCGAGCCGCGGCGCTTCTCGACGAGCCCGAGTCCCGCGGCGCGGTGGACCGCCGGCACGACGTGTCGCCACGGGAAGTCGGGTTCGGGGATGGCGTCTCGGTACCACGCCCACTCGGCGGGCGCGTGGCGGACGACCCGGAGTAAGTCCGAGTCGAAGCCGTCAACCGAAAGGGCGCGCCGGGCGGCGAACGCCTCGGGGTCGACCTCGACGACGACGGTGTCCCAGCGGCGCTCTCGGGTGCCGAGCTGTCGGGCGACGAACGCGGGGCGCGGGCCGTCGGGGTGCCACGCGCGCTCGGCCCAGCGGCAGACCCGTAGCTCGAAGGCGAACTCGGGGTCGCGGTCGGCGGCGTCGCTCACGACCGGGAGTTGCGGCGGGGAGTCGAAGGCGTTTCGGTCGGGCGGCTTCGACGCTCGGCCCGACGACGACGCAGACGACGCCGCGGGTGTTGCCGTCCGCGATGCCTGCGCCCCCGCACCGACTCGCGGCGCTGTCGCTCGCGGGTGTCGCGTCTCGGGCGTCGGCCGAACCGACCGACGCTACTTCAGGTACTTGTGTTCGCCCTCGTTCCGCTCGGCGAGTTCGTCGAGGAACTCGTGGGCGCGCTCGAATATCTCGCGGGGGCCGTCCTGCGTGATGGTGTTGATGGCCTGCTCGTAGTCGCGCCACTGGAGGTCGCGGTGCTCCGTCGAGAGCTCCGCGGACGCCTCGAACGAGCGCGCGATAAAGAGGTGGACCGTCTTGTGAATCGTCGTACCGTTCGCCTCGAAGACGTAGCTGTAGTCCTCGCGGAAGCCGTCGATGAGGCGGAAATCTTGGATTCCCGCCTCCTCTTTGACCTCCCTGATTGCCGTTTGCTGAAGCTCCTCGTCCCCTTCGACCCCGCCTTTCGGGAACTCCCAGTCCCCGGGACGGCTCTTCAGGAGTAAGTACTCCCTCCGGCCGCGGGTGTCGCGGAAGAGAATGGCTCCAGCGCTAACCGCTTCGACTGCCATTACCCGAAATAAACGTGCCACCCTTTAAGAGGGTATCGGAGATTGTAGCGCGTTCGCACGGTCGTTCGTTCGGGATTCGGGTGGCGGAAGCCCGGAGTCCCCGGTTCGTGTAGATGCGCTTTTACCGTCGGAGCGTGCAACAAGGAGTAGTACCCAGCTATGGCCTTCGTCACAAAACTCACCTTTCAAAGCGGTGATAAGGCGGTCCTCGACCGAGTGGTCGACGACCTCAAGCAGTTCGTCGAGCGGAAGGGCGCGGAGTGCCGCGGCCCCCACTCCGACCAGCCGAAGCAGGTGAGCGTCCCGCAGTACCGGACGCTCCAGCCCGGCGACCAGTTCTCGTCGTGGTCCTACCCCGTGTACACCCGTCGGCTCGAAATCCACGGCGCGGACCAGATCGCCCGCGAGGTCGGTCTCAAGGAGTTCCCCGACAGCGTCCACCTCGAAATCGAAGTCGAACAGAAGAAACCGCTCGGTCACCGTCGCTGACGGCAGTCACGGAGCGCGAAAGAAGACGCGGGTCTGCGCTTTTTGTCGTTTTTTTCGACCGCTCAGGCGTCCGGTCCGAGGACTTCGACCACCTCGCCGGTACCGACGTGGTTGGTCGCGTCGAACGACGTGACCTCAAGCCGAATCTTGTCCTCGACGGCCGCGTCCTCGCCGTCTTCGACCCGGATGACCGAGTCGCCGATGCGGACGGTGAGCCCGTCGCCGTTGCGCTCGCTGACGTAGGCCGTGATGGCCTCGCCGGGTTCGAACGTCGGCGTCGCGGTACGGAACGTCCAGCCGGCCAAGAGCTTGCCGAGGCGGCTCATACGCGGCTCACCTCCTCACTCGTGCGGTCAGAGACGTACTCGCGGCCGTAGCCGGTCCACGCGGCGAACAGGAACACCGCCACGAGGAACCAGCCGTGGAACACGTAGGGGAAGACCGACGCGGGGTTCACGAGCATCTCGGCCGTGAACCACGGCGTCGCCTCGCCGCCGACGAGGCCCTGCATGGCCCCGTAGCCGGCGAGCAGGCCGCCGCCCCACGGGAAGATGTACCCGAGCGCCGAGGTGTTGGCGTCAAGGATGTTGGCACGGCGGTAGCCGTTGATGTTGAAGCGCTTGCCGAGCGTGGCGATGTAGGGCGCGATGGCGATTTCGGCCGCCGTGTTGATGGTGACCGTCGCGTTGACGAGCGCCGTCCCGACGACCATCGTGGTCTCCGCGCGGCGGACCGTCGTGGCGACGCGGTCGATAACGAGTTCCTGAATCGCGTCGAAGCCGCCGCCGGCGCGCATGATTTCCGCGCCAGCGACGAGCAAGAGCGTCAGGACGATAAGCGGGAAGAAGCCGGCCGCGCCGGAGTAGACGCTCCCGCCGACGCCGACCTGTCCCGCGGGGACGGTCTCGACGACGGCGCCGAGGAGCGGAAGCGCCTCGACCGCCTGCGTCAGGCCGTTCTGCGGCGCGCTGAACAGGAGCATGCTCCCGGCCGAAACGTCCACGAGGTTCGCCGCGCCGAGCGCGACGTTGAACGCCGCCGCGAGGAGCAGCCCCCACGAGACGGCTTCGATGATGTGTCGGCCGCGGACGGCGAGGACGATGACGAGGGCGATGTCGAGCAGGTGGACGAGCCCCCACGGCGACACCGACGCGGAGACCTCACCGGCCACGTCGATGTGCGGCATACCGCCCCAGACGCCGGGGATACCGAAGCCGGCGACGAGATACGCCGCGATTGCGAGCGCCGCCGCGACGACGGCGTACTTCACGCGGGACGCGACGACACCGCCGATGTCGGCGTCCTGCGTGACCGCGGAGACGATGGTGGTGTCGCTGACGGGCGCGAGGTTGTCCCCGAACACCGCGCCGGAGAGAATCGCGCCGAACAGCAACACGGGGTTCGCGCCGAGGAGCAGTCCCGCCGGGAAGACGAGACTCGTGAAGGCGATTGCGGTGCCGTAGCCGGTGCCGATACCGGTCGCCAACAGCGCCGCGAGCAGGAACGTCACGGCCGGAAACAGCCCCGGACCGACGTTCAGGACCGTGGCCGCCCAGACGAGGCCGTCCACGAAGCCACCGACCTGAATGGTCTCTGCGAACATGCCCGCCCAGAGCCACGCGACGACCGCCGTCGCGGCGACCCGACGGGTCATGCCGGCGAAGATGACGTCCGCGTAGTCCTTCCAGTCCCCCCGGACGAACAGAAGTCCCGCGATAAGTCCTGTCAGCATCCCCGCGACGAGGCCGGTCGTATCGCCGATACCGAGGATACCACTCTGGAAAATCGCCCACGCGATGAACAGGGCGATGGGCAGAGCGCTCACGAGGCGCCCGCCACGGAAACTGAGCTCGATGTCCGGTTCTTCTGGCATCGTTTGTCAGAGATTGACTGTGATATATAATAGGAACGAATTTCCTCCAACTATTTCTTCCAAACTTGAGTTTCTCGGCCACGAACCGTCGGGAGCGTTTATCATCGCCGGGAGAAAAGAGTCCGGACATGAGCCACCGAGCGACGATGGACGACCTCGTCTCGCTTCGCCGCGACCTGCACCGCCACCCCGAACCCGCGTGGCGCGAGTTCTACACCACCGCCCGCCTCGTCGACGAACTGGAGACGCGCGACCTCGACGCGCTCTACGTCGGCCCGGAGATACTCGACGCCGACGAGCGCATGGCCGTCCCCGACGACGCCGAACTCGACGCGTGGTTCGAGCGGGCCCGCGAGGCCGGTGCGCGCGAAGACGTCCTCGACCGCCTCGCCGGCGGCTACACCGGCGCGGTCGCGGTCGTCGAGCGCGGCGAGGGTCCGACCGTCGGGCTCCGCGTCGACATCGACGCGCTCCCCATCACCGAGTCCGAGGACGGCGACCACCTCCCGGCCGCCGAGGGCTTCCGCTCCGAGAACGAGGGCTTCATGCACGCCTGCGGCCACGACGCCCACGCGACAATCGGTATCGGCGTCCTCGACGCCGTCCTCGACTCCGACTTCGAGGGGACGTTCAAGGTGTTCTTCCAGCCGAGCGAAGAACAGGTCGCCGGCGGGAAGGCCGTCGCCGAGAGCGGCCACCTCGACGACGTTGACTACCTGCTCGCGCTTCACGTCGGTCTCGACCACCCGACCGGCGAGGTCGTCTGCGGCGTCGGCGGCTTCCTCGCGGTGTCGCACTTCCGCGCCGAGTTCACCGGCGCGCCGGCCCACGCGGGCGCGAAGCCCGAGGAGGGAAAGAACGCGAACCTCGCGGCCGCGGCGGCCACGCAGAGCCTCTACGGTATCTCCCGGCACTCCGACGGACCGACCCGCGTCAACGTCGGCCTGATGGGCGGCGGCACGGCCACGAACATCGTCGCCGAAGAGGCGTTCATCGAAGGCGAGGTGCGCGGCGCGACGACGGAACTCATGGAGTACATGGAAGACCGCGCCCACACCGTCATCGAGTCGGCCGCCGCGATGCACGACTGCGAGGTCGAAATCGGGGTCGAGGGGAAGGCCCCGAGCGCCCGGAGCGACGACGCGCTCGCGACCATCGTCGGCGGCGTGAGCGAAGGGGTCGAAGGCGTCACCTCGATTCTCGAAAGCGACGACCTCGGCGGCAGCGAGGACGCGACCTACCTCATGCAGTACGTCCAGGACCGCGGCGGCCTCGCGGCCTACGTCGGCGTCGGCACCGACCACCCCGGCGGCCACCACACCCGGATGTTCGACGTCGACGAGACGACCATCGGCATCGCCGTCGACGTACTCGCCGGCAGCGTCGAACGAATCGCGGCCGACCGACCCTGAGCCGACGAAGACGAACCTGAGACTCAGTGAGAGCGCAGTTTGGGCGGTTTGCAGCCGCCTCGACTCGTCTGAACCGACGCGCGCTCGACCGGGCCGTCCGCGACGAACCGCCAGCGGTTATTTGTCCCCCCCGTGCATAGCCGCCAGCGATGGGGCTCCTCGGAGGTGAATCGACCGAAGACACGGACCTACGTCCGGGTCTCGCAGTCGTCGGCATCGCCGTCGGCGTCGCGGTCGTTCAAGTCGCCGTCTTCCCCGACAGCCCCGAGATTCACTGGCTCCGGTTCGCCGTGGAACTCCTCTTGGTTCCGATTCCGCTCGCCGGTGCGTTCGTCGTCGGGAGCCTCCGCGACGTGCAGACGGTCTGGCGACCGCTGTACGTCGGAACCGCGCTGTTCACCGTCTACGCCGTCAGCGACGCGGTCGACGAGGTCGTCGTCCAGCCCGAAGCGTTCACGCTCGCCTTCGAGGACGGAGCGCTTCTCGTCGGGTCCGCCGCGCTCGCGGTCGGCGCGGTCCGGTGGTCGACTCTCCGCGACGCCCGCGAGACGGACCTCCGCCGCCGCAACGACCGGCTCGACCAGTTCGCGTCGGTCATCACGCACGACCTCAGAAACCCGCTGAACGTCGCCCAGATGCGGCTCGAACTCGCCCGTGACGGCCACGGGACCGAGCACCTCTCGACGGTCGCCGACGCCCACGACCGGATGGAGGCGCTCATCCAAGACGTGTTACAGCTCGCCCGAGCCGGCGAGTCGGTCGGCGAGGTCGAGCGCGTCAGCCTCGCCACCGTGGCAGCGGACGCGGTAACGAACACCAGTCTCGGCGCGTCGGGCCTGACCGTCGAGGCCGACGCGGAACTGCTCGCCGACAGAGGACGGCTCACCGCCGTCTTCGAGAACCTGTTTCGGAACGCTGTGGAACACGGTTCCACAGGCAACCAGACTACGTCTGGTGACGCCGTCGAGCATGGCTCGACGGGCAGTCGGATTTCATCCGACGACGCTGTGGAACACGGTTCCACAGGCAACCGGACTGTGTCCGGTGACGCCGTCGAGCATGGCTCGACGGGCAGTCGGATTTCATCCGACGACGCTGTAGAACGCAGTTCGAAAGGCAACCAGACCGCGTCTGACTCCGTCGAGCGCGGCACGGTCGGTGGTCGCCTGTCGCCCGACGAGGCACCGAACCCGGGAGTCAGACGACCGGTGCCGGACGCCACCGACGGGGGAACGCCCGGCGTCAACGTCCGGGTCGGCCCGCTGGATGACGGCTTCTTCGTCGAGGACGACGGCCCCGGTATCCCGCCGGAAGAACGCGAGCGCATCTTCGAGTCGGGCTACAGCACCGACTCGCGAGGGACCGGCCTCGGCCTCGCTATCGTCTCCGGCGTCGCCGACGCGCACGGCTGGGAGGTGTCGGCGACGGACGGCGAAAACGGTGGTGCCCGGTTCGAGTTCCGAAACGTCTCGTTCGCGGCGGAGACCGAGGTCAGTACTTCGGGTCCGCGCCCGTGAGTTCGTAGATGTCGTCCATGATGCGGTCCCGCTCGACTTTCCATCCTTCGAGGGCGCTCGGCCGACTCGGATAGCGGCCGTAGTGGGCCAGCAGTTCGTCGGCGAGGCGCTTGATTTTGAAGAACTCGTAAATCTGGCTCCAGTGGCCGTAGCTCGACGCCGCGGTCTGTGCGAGGAGGACGGGACCGAACGAGGTCGTCCCGGAGTAGAGCGCTTCTGCGAGCTTTTCGCCGGGGATGGAGGCGATGAGGCCCATCAGGTCGTCCACGTCGACGGCGGTCGAGAGGATGTTGTACACGTCGAGGCTGGCGTAGCGGCCGCCGAAGTGGTCCATGACGCGCTGGTTGTAGCGCCAGAGCATCTCCTCGCTCACGTCGCCGGCTTCGAGCGCGATTGCGGCCTGCTCGCCGGCGTACTTGCCGGCGTAGGCTGCGCCGGCGATGCCGCCGCCAGTCGTCGGGTTGACGTGGGCCGCGGCGTCGCCGACGGCCATGTACCCCGGCGCAGTCGCCGAGTCGTAGGGCCGGCGGGTCGGGAGGGCGGCACCGAGTTTGTCGATGACCTCCGCGCCCTCGAACTCGGGACGCTCCCGGAGGTCCTGCTTCAGGTCGTCGACGAGCTTCATCGGCTCCTCCGTCATCTGGAAGCCGAGGCCGGCGTTGATCTCGGTCTCGGTCCGCGGGAAGTACCAGACGTAGCCCGCGGCGACCTCGGCGGGCTTGAACACGAGCGCGTCAGACCACTCGACGGGTTCGGGAACCTCGACGACCTCGCGGTACGCCGACGAGAAGTGCTGGTAGGAGACGTTCGTGTCGAAGGTGGCGTCGGAGAAGTCCACCTTGTCCTGCAGGAGCGACAGCGAGCCAGCGCCGTCGATGACGATGTCGGCGTCGTACTCGACGACCTCGCCGTCGTGCTTGCCGACGATGCCGGTGACGGTACCGTCGTCGTCCTGTGTCACGTCTTGGACGACCGTGTCGTAGTGGAGTTCGACGCCGGTCTCCTCCGCGCCTTCGATGATGAGGCGGCCGTACTCCCAGCGGTCGATGACGGCGAGTTCGCCGGGGACCGGGATGTCGAGGACGGTGTCCTCCTGCGGAATCTCGAAGCGGCCGTGGTCGACCTCGGTGTTGGTGAACGCGGGCTCGATTTTCGACTTCGGAATCGCCTCGGGGAAGGCGTCAGCACCTTTCAGGGCGTCCCCGCAGGCGATGTGCCCCGCTTCCTCCGCGGACTTCCGCTCGACGATGGTCACGTCGTAGCCCGCGTTCGCGATGGTGGCGGCGGCGTAACAGCCGGAGGTTCCCGCGCCGACGACCACCACGTCCACGGACTGGGTCCGTGGGCTCGCCGAGGACTCCTCGGCGGTGTCGTTCTCGTCTGTGGACATGGTATCACCTCCATATCGCGGGCTGAAAACTCTTTACTCCCGCACCGACCGTGCGGGGTGGGTCCGACGGGTGCCGACCCGCCGAGACGCGGCACTCGAACGGGCGACAACGGAGAAACGGGAAAGAGAGAACGGAGAACCGAGAGTTCCGGGTCGCTCAGCGGTTGTCGTCGCCGGTGTCGTAGTGCTCGCCCGCCGCCTCCGGGATGCGGGTGCGGCCGACGAGCGCGAGGATGACGAGAACCGTCACGTACGGAATCGTCTGGATGAGCGAGTCGGGGATGGCGTAGCCGGGCACCTGCTGGAGGCGAATCTGGGCGGCCTCCAGCCCCGCAAAGAGGAACGACGCGCCGAACGCGCCGATGGGGTTGTAGTTCCCGAAGAGGTACGCCACGATGGCGATAAAGCCCTTCCCGTTGACCATCGTCTGGTTGTTCCCGACGAACTGGCCGAGACCGAGCGACAGCGCGGAGCCGCCGATACCGGCGAGGAAGCCCGAGAGGAGCACGCCCGCGTAGCGGACGCGGCTCACGTCGACGCCGACGGTGTCGAGCGCCTTGGGGTTCTCACCGGACGCGCGGACGTGGCGGCCGAACGCCGTGCGGTTCAGGACGTACCACGACGCCGGGACCGCGACGAGCATCATGTACACCGCGGGGTCGGCGTCGAAGAACGCGCCGAAAAACGGGATGTCCGAGAGGACGGGAATCGTCCACGTCCCGAGGGTCGTCCCGAGGTTGTCGGTGTTGACGCCGCCGTAGTAGACGGTCGCCGCGAACGGCGCGAGGCCGAGCGCGATGAGCCAGACGGCGAGGCCGGCGATGATCTGGTCGGCCTTGAAGCGGATGCAGACCACGGCGAACAGCGCCGAGAACAGTACCGACGAGAGGATGCCGGCGAAGAAGCCGATCCAGATGGCCGGGAGCCCGAGGACGGTCATCTCGGGGCCGACGACGGCGGTCGTGATGACCGCGGTGAACGCCGAGATGATGAGTAGGCCTTCCAGTCCGATGTTCACCACGCCGGCCTTCTCGGAGAAGATACCGCCGAGCGCGGCGAAGGTGATGGGCACCGAGAGTCGGAGCGCCGACGAGAGCGTGCTCCGACTCGTGAGGATGGTGAGGAAGTTGCCCCAGATGCTGCCCGGGAACGCGAGACCGAGGAGCGCGATGAGCAGGAAGACGCTCAGCGCCCCGCCGGCGAGGGTCGCTCTGTAAGACAGTTCGGTGTCGCGGAGTCGGTCGGTAGTGGTCGTACTCATTCGTCGTCACCTCCGAGGCGGCCGCCGTCCGTGGCCACGGTCTCGCGGTCCGGTTCGAGGTCGATGGTCGAGCCGAGCATGCGGAAGAACTCGGGCATCGCGACGAACAGGATGATGAGGCCGCGGAGGACGCCGACGAGTTGTTTCGGGACGCCGGTCCCGAACTGGACCGCGAGGGAGCCGGACTTGAGCGTCCCGAACAGGAGCGCCGCCGGGACGACTCCGAACGGGTTGTTCCCCGCGAGGATGGAGACGGTGATGCCGTCGAACCCGAGCGCGGGGACGCCGGCCTGCCACTTGCCCATGACCATGAGCACCCAGATAGCGCCGCCCATGCCGCCGAGCGCGCCGGAGAGGAACATGCTCGTGACGGTCGTGCGCTTGGCGTCGACGCCGCCGTACTCGGCGGCCTCGGGCTGTTCGCCGCTCGTCCGGAGGTCGTACCCGAACGAGGTCTGTTCGAGCAGGAACCAGACGGCGACGACGAGCGCGAGACCGAACGCGAGCGCGAGAATCGAGAAGTCGCCGCCCTGCGGGAACGCCACCGGGAGGAGCGTCGCCCAGTCGGGAATCGGCGTCGTCTCGACGACCTGCGAGTCGGGGTTGCCGAAGAACTCGCTGACGAGGACGAACGCGATCTGCGCCGCGATGAAGTTCAGCATGATGGTCGTGATGACCTCGTTGGCGTCGGCGTAGGCCTTGAGCGCGCCGGGAATCGCACCGTAGAGGCCGCCGACGAGCGCACCGACGACGATGGCGAGCGGAATCAGGATGAGGCCGCCGACGAGTCCCGACGGGAGCAGCGGCGCGACGAAGAACGAGAACAGCGCCGTCGCGAGGCCGCCGAGGACGAGCTGACCCTGCGTCCCGATGTTGAACAGGCCCGCGCGGAAGGAGACGGCGACCGAGAGGCCGGTGAAGATGAGGAGCGTCGTCTCCTTGAGCGTGAGCGCGAACCCGAAGTTCAGCGGGTTCCAGTTGGGGTTGAACAGCGCGGGGTCGTTCAGGAGGAACGGCTCGCCGAGCGCCCCGTTGAACAGCACGAGGTACACCTCGACGGGGTCGTAACAGAAGCCGGTACCGAACAGCGTCGTCGCCGCGGTCTGGCACGTCGTGATGCGGCCGGAGACGAGGATGATGACCGCGCCGACGAGTACGGCCATGACGAGCGCGGCGAAGCTGATGAGGATGCGCTCCGTCGCGGAGGCGGCCGTCAGCCGTCTGAGAACGGCCTTCGCGTTCTCGACCGCGCTCATTTGGCGTCACCCACGGGCGGTTCCGCGTCGGTCTCGACGGCGTTCGGGCGTTCGCCGGCCATGAGCAGGCCAATCTCTTCTTCGGTGGTGTTGCGTGGGTCTACGATGTCCATGAGTTCGCCGTCGTGCATGACGCCGAGGCGGTCCGAGAGTCCCTGAACCTCGTCGAGTTTCGAGGAGACGAGGAGGACCGCCTTCCCCTCCGCTCGGAGGGTCAACAGCCGCTCGTGAATGAACTCCATCGCGCCGATGTCCACGCCGCGGGTCGGGTGGGTGGCGACGACGAGGTCCGGTTCGCGTTCGAACTCGCGACCGACGATGAACTTCTGTTGGTTGCCGCCGGAGAAGGACTCCGCGTCGGCGTCGGCGTGCGGCGGTCGAACGTCGTATTCGTCGATGATTCGTTCCGCGTGGTCGCGCGCGTCGGACCAGTTTATCCGGCCGTCGGCGGCGAACGTCGGGCTGTGCTGGCTCCCGAGGATGCCGTTTTGGACGAGGTCGAAGTCCATCACGAGCCCGCGCTCGTGGCGGTCTTCGGGGATGTACGCCATCCCGTCGGCGATGCGGGAGCGGCGGGAGGCGTCGGTGATGTCTCCGCCCTTGTAGGAAATCGAGCCCTCGGTCGGCGACCGCAGGCCGGTAATGGCCTCGACCAACTGCGACTGGCCGTTGCCGTCGACGCCGGCGATGCCGAACACCTCGCCCTCGCGGATGTCGAACGACACGTCGGAGACCGCGGGGATGCCGCGGTTGTCCTTGGCCGAGAGGTGCTGCACTGAGAGCACCTCGTCGCCCGGTTCCTGCGGTTCGGCCTTCGGTTCGAGGAGGACCTCGCGGCCGACCATCAGCTCGGCGAGTTCCTCGTTGGAGGTCTCGTCGGCCTTCACGGTGCCGACGTTCTTCCCGTTTCGGAGGACGGTGATGTCGTCGGCGGCGTGCATGGCCTCCCCGAGCTTGTGGCTGATGAAGATAATCGTCTTGCCCTGTGCGGTCAGCTCCTCGAAGACGCGGAACAGCTCTTCGACCTCCTGCGGGGTGAGGACCGCGGTGGGCTCGTCCAGAATGAGGATGTCGGCTCCGCGGTAGAGTGCTTTCAGAATCTCGACGCGCTGTTGAACGCCGACGCTCACGTCCTCGATGGCGTCGTCGGGGTTCACGTCGAATCCGTATCGGTTCGAGAGGTCGATGACCTCTTGGCGCGCGCGCTCCCGGTCGATGGTCGTGCCGAACCACTTGCGCGGTTCGTTGCCGAGGACGATGTTCTCGGCGACCGTCATGGGGTCGACCAGCATGAAGTGCTGGTGAATCATACCGATTCCGGCGTCGATAGCGTCCGCGGGCGAGTCGAAGTCCCGCGGTTCCCCGTCCACGTGGACGGTCCCCTCAGTGGGTTCGTAGAGCCCGTAGAGGATGTTCATCAACGTCGTCTTTCCGGCCCCGTTTTCTCCCAGAAGTGCGTGCACCGTGCCGCGCTCGACGGTCAGGTCCACGTCGTCGTTCGCCACGACGCCGGGGAACCGTTTTGTGATTTCGTCGAGATGAACAGCGGTGCTCATCTTGACCCTTTTTTCGGGGGGGTTCGCTTAAACTCGTGGGATTCGAGTCGGCGCGGGAGTGGTCCACACGGAGCGTCGCGGCGATTCTCGGTGGTTTCGAACTGTTCAACCCACGGGCATGTTCGACGGTCCGCGGTGTGGAACCGGCAATATTGACTCCTTCGTCGGCGGCGGGTGCCGCCGCTCGGAACGCGGCGTCGAAAGAAATGCGAGTGTTCGAGTGCGGCGTTACTCGGTCGTCGTCGGGATCTCGATGTCGCCGGCGATGATGGCCTCGCGGGACTCCGAGAGCGAATCCTTCACGTCCTGCGGGATTTCGGAGCCGAGTTCCGCGCCGTAGACGGCGGCGACGCCGTCCTCTTCGAGGCCGAGCGTCGTGGTGGAACCACCGTTGAACTCGTCGTTGACGACGTTCTCGACGGAGGTGTACACCGCCGACTCGACGCGCTTGACCATCGACGCGAGGATGACGTCGGAGTAGTTCGGTTCGGTCTGCGACTGGTCGGAGTCGACGCCGATGGCGAACTTACCCTGCTCTTTCGCCGCCTGGAAGACGCCGAGGCCCGTGCCGCCCGCCGCGTGGTAGACGATGTCCGCGCCGTTGTCGTACATCGACGTGGCGATTTCCTTCCCCTTCGCGGAGTCGGAGAACGACCCGGCGTAGGCCGCGTCGACCGTGATTTCCTCGTCCGCGTGCGCCACACCGGCTTCGAAGCCGGCCTGGAACTTCCGGATGAGCGGGGCGTCGACGCCGCCGACGAAGCCGACGTTCTTCGAGTCGGGCGTCGTCGAACCGGAGCCGGCCGAGAACTCCTGCGTGGTGAGGAGACCGGCGAGGTAGCCGACCTGGAACGAGCCCTGCTCCTCGCGGAACAGGTAGCTCGCAACGTTGTCCTCGTCGACCGTGTCGTCGACGATCATGAAGTTCTGGTCCGGGAAGTTCGGTGCCGTCTCGGCGAGCGCGGACTTCTGCGCGTAGCCGATACACGACACGAGGTCGTAGTCCGGGTTCGACGACTGCGCGAACCGGCGCTGGAACTGCGGGAACTCCTCGGCCGCCGAGGGCTGAGCCTCGTCGTACTCGACGCCGAACTCCGAGGTCGCCTCCTCGATGCCGCGCTTCGCGGCGTCGTTGAACGACTTGTCACCGAGACCGCCGAGCGCGTAGACCATGCCGACGTAGGCCGAGGGACCGGACTCCTCAGTCGTCTGCTCGGCCGTGGTGGTCTCCTCGCCGCCGGACGACTCGGTCGTCGTCGCCGTCGTCTCTTGGCTCCCCTCGGACGGTCCGCCCGTACAACCTGCGAGGCCCGCGATGCCCGCGACCCCTGCCGCTTTGACAAAAGAACGTCTGTCCATATGTATGAACTCCTACTGGGATAGGGGCGGCGAAATTTGCATAAAGGTGTCGTTTTCGGGTTTCAGGGGCGTCGTATCGCCCCGTTTGAAAAACCGCAGGAAACGGGACTGAAGTTCATCACTACTGGCGACGCGTTCACGTCACACGCGATACCGACTCGGTTCGGCGCTCAGACAGTTTCGCTTCTCGCCCCCTCAGGCGTCCTCGATTTCGGCTTCGACGACGGCCGTCACCTCGTCGACGAGCGCGTCCACGTCGTCGGCCTCCGCGTACACGCGGATGTAGGGTTCCGTGCCCGACGGGCGAACCAGCGTCCACGACGCGTCGGCGAACTCCAGTCGGACGCCGTACTCGGTATCAACTGATTCGGGGGCCATCGCGTCGGGAAGCGAGGTTTTGAGCGCCGCCATCGCCGCCCGCTTCTTCTCGTCGGGACACGGGACGCTCACTTTGCGGTACGGGCGCTCCGTGACCGGTTCGCGCAGACCGGCCATGCCGGACTCGGCGGCGAGGCGGGCGATGAGCGCCGCCGAGGCGACGCCGTCTATCCAACCGCCGAGCGACGGGTGGATGTGCTTCCACGGTTCGGCCGCGAACACCACGTCGCCGCCGCCGGCGCGGGCGCTGGCGATGCCCTCGTGGAGCGCGCCGAGTCGGACGCGCTCGACGCGACCGCCGGCTTCGCGGACTCGTTCGTCGATGCGGCCCGAGGCGTTCGGCGTCGTGACGACGACCGGGTCCTCGGCGTCGGAGACGCGGACGTAGTGTTCGGCGACGATGGCGATGACGGTGTCCTCGTGGACGACCTCGCCGTTTCCGTCGATGATGACGATACGGTCGGCGTCGCCGTCGTGGCCGATGCCGAAGTCGAAGTCGCCGTCGGCGACGAACGCGATGAGGTCCGCGAGCGTCTCGGGCGTCGGCTTCGACTCGCGGCCGGGGAAGTGGCCGTCTACCTGCCCGTTGAGCGTGACGACGCGCGCGCCGAGGTCGCGGAGGACCTGCGGCGTGCCGAGCGCGGACATCCCGTTTCCGCAGTCGACGGCGACGTTGAGGCCGTCGAGGTCTGCCCCGTGCCGGCTGGCGAACTCGACGATAGCGCTTCGGTAGGCGTCGAGGACGCCGCTCGTCCCCGTCGCGCCCCAGTCGTCCCAGTCGGCCGGGGACGCGTTCGCCTCGACCCGCGTCTCGATGTCGCGTTCGAGGTCGCGGTCGTACTCCTGCCCGTCGACGAACATCTTGATGCCGTTGTCCGTCGGGGGGTTGTGCGAGGCGGTGAGCATGACGCCGCGGCGACCCCGCGAGGCGAACGCGAGCGCCGGGGTCGGGACGACGCCCACGCGGGTCACGTCCGCGCCGGCGGAGAGCAGTCCGGCCTCGACGGCGGCGGCGAGGCCCTGCCCGGTCGTTCGTCCGTCGCGGCCGACGACGAACTCGGCGGGCGTGTCCGATTCGAGCGCGGCGAGGCCGGCGGCGCGGCCGACGCTGAGGGCGAGTTCCGGCGTGACTCGCTCCGTCGCGCTCCCGCGGATACCGGCGGTGCCGAAGAGTTCCATAGTCCAGCGTTGTGGGGGTCGTACTTAGATGCTGACGGTTCGCTGGATGCGTGCGAGGCGGAAGCATGGGTCGGTCACGGCGGTCGCGGCGGGGCATAGAGCGACGGCGACCGGGTCGCCGGCGGAGACGCCGAACCGGCCGCCCGAGGCAGCACGCCTTTGGCGACGGGCGACGAATCGGGGGCCATGAGCGAGCACGGCCGAACCCGCGCGCACATCTACGTCTCGGGACACGTACAGGGCGTCTACTACCGGGCGACGACCCGCGACACCGCCCGCGACCGCGGCGTCGACGGCTGGGTGAAGAACCTCTCGGACGGCCGCGTCGAGGCCGTCTTCGAGGGCCCCCGCGACGACGTGGAGGCGATGGTCGAGTGGTGCCACGAAGGGAGTCCGATGGCGACCGTCGAGGACGTGGAAGTCACCTACGAGGAGCCGGACGGCGAGACTGGCTTCCGGGTCGAGCGCTGACGGGAACCCGACAGCCGGCCGATAACATCAACGAGACGGCCAAATCGTTCAAGCGGGGTTCGGGGAACCTGTCCCCATGCGCTTCCGGAACGACACGCGGGGAATCGGCGTCGCAAAACTGTTTTTCACGCTCGTCACGAGCGTCGGACTCGGCCTCTCGATGGGCACCTCGTTTCTCATCGTCCGCGGGCCGTTCCTCGGGGGGCCGTCGCTCGACCCGTTTCCGATGATGGCCGCGCTCGCGGTGTTCATCGTCGGCATCGTCGTCCTCTCGTGGGGGTCGACGCGGCTGTTCGGCGTGGGAACCGGGATGTGAGCAGGAACGGGAATACGAGCAGGAGCGGGAATACGAGCGGGGCGTAAGCGTGGACGCGACTCTCAGTCGGCGGTCGCCGCTGCGCCGGAGTCGCGTTCGACGCCGCCGAGGGGAACGAGCGGGTCGTTGCCGTTGAACCGGTCCCAGAGGACCAGCGCCGAGGGCAACACCAGCATCGACGCAAGGAACGAGTAGACGATGCTCGCGGCGGTGAGCAGGCCGAACTGGCCGAGAACCGAGAGCACCGCGAGGACGAGCACGCCGAGGCCGAAGACGGTCGTGAGCATGCTGCCCGCGAGCGCGCCGCCGGTGCCGCGGACCGTCCGGTCGAGCGCGGTTTCGAGGTCGTGGTCGGCGCGCTCGTCCACGAAGCGGTGGACGACGTGGACCGAGTAGTCCACGCCGAGGCCGATAGTCAGCGCGAGCACCGTCGCGGTGAAGGCGTTGAAGGAGATACCGGCGAGGCGCATCGTCCCGGCGACGAACGTGACCGCGACGAGGATGGGCACGAGGTTGGCGAGCGCGAGCGACGGACGGCGTTCGAGCCACCAATAGACGAACACGAGGAACGCGCCGGTGCCGGCCATCGAGATGGCGAGGCTCTGCACCGCGGAGTCGAGGATGAGGTCCGAGATGGCCGAGAAGACGACGACCGCGCCGGTGGCGGTGCTCGGACCGCGGAAGCGCGCAGCGACCTCGTTGGCGTCGGCGACGACCGCGTCGTCGTCCGCGTCGGCCCGCACGCGGTAGTCCACGCGCGAACTCCGGTAGTCGTTGGCGAGGTACTCGCCCGCACGGGCGGCCGAGTCGGTGGCGAACAGCGCGTCGTACACCTCGGCGAGGTTCCGGTCGGGAATGCCGTCGCCGTCCCGGTCGTGGCGGGCGACGACCGCGGCGAACTCGGGGTTCTCTCTGGCCTCGTCGTCGATGACGGTGAGGACGCTCGTCGAGTCGGCGCGGCGGTCCTCGACGATGAAGGTGTCCGGCGGGTCCTGTGCGACCCGGTCGAGCGTTTCGAGGTAGGCGTCGTCCGTGGGTCGGCCCTCAAGGTACACCGTCACGACCCCGCTCTGGGAGGACGAAAATCGTTCTTCGAGGAACTCGATGTCGGCGACGACGCTGTAGTCGCCCGGCGCGAAGGGCTCGGGGAGGGATTTCAGGTACGCCGGGGCCTCCGCGGGCGGCAGGAAGTCCTCCTGTCCGAACTCGGTGTCGACGCCGGTGGCGTACCACATCGCCGACCCCGAGAGAACGAGCGCGACGACGAGGACGACAGCGGGGGCGCGGAGGGCGGGCGCGACGCCGAGTCGAAGGACCCTCCCGAGCGAACTCCCCTCGCGGCCGAGCGGAGACTGGCTGAACGTCGGAATCGGGTAGCGCTCGCGGAGCCTGTCGACCTCGACTTTCGTCGCCGGGAGGAACACGCCGAACACGAGGAAGGTGAAGACGATGCCGATGGCCGCGACGACGCCGAAGTCCCGAATCGGCGTGAGGTTGCTCACGAGGTTCGAGAGGAAGCCGATGACCGTGGTCGCGGTGACGATGAAGAACGCCACGAGGAGCTGGTCCGTCGCCTGTCGCATCGCCTCGCCGACGGCCAACCCGTCGGCGCGGTCCTCGCGGTAGCGGTTGACCGCGTGGATGCCGAAGTCGATGCCGACCGCGAGGAGCAGCGGCGGCACGGCTATCATAACCTGGTTGAACGGGATGCCCGCGAGGCCGAGGAAGCCGAACGTCCAGACAAGGGCCATCCCGAGCGCGGCGGTCCCCAACAGCAGGTCCACGAGGTCGCGGTAGGCGACGACGAGGAAGACGAGGATGAAGACGACGGCCGCGGGCACGACGAGGACGAGCGAGTCGGCGATGACCGTCCCGAACTCGTCGGCGATGACGCCCGAGCCGAAGACGGAGATGTCGCCGCCGACGGTGGCGACGACGCGACCGGCGGTCCGCTGAATCGGGGTGAGCGGGCTCTCGCCGCCCTGTCCCGCACCTGCCTCGTCGGCCAGCGGAACCGAGTGCGTGACGACCGCAATCGTCGCCGAGGCGCTCGCTGCGGTCGGGTTGAAGTCGTCGGCGAGGAGGCCGGTGAAGCGTTCGTTGTCGGCGTTCTCGCGGACCGCGGCGGCGACCTCGCGGTCAGTCGCGCGTTCGAGCGCCGAAATTTGTGCGTCGAGGTCGTCGGCGTCCGGGTCGAGCGTCTCCACGACCACGGTGGCGGCGCTGGCGGTGCCGATAACCCGGAGGTCGTCACGGTCCGAGAGGCGCTTTTGGGCTTCGAGCATCCGCAGGAGTTCGCGCTTCGTCAGGACGTTCGGGGCGCGCTGGATGAGTTGCGTGCTTCCGGTCCCCGCCTCGAACCGCGGCGAGAACTCCTCGGAGACGCGCGCGAACGCCTCCTCGGCGGGCACTTCCTCGGCGAACTGCTCGGTCCCGGCCTCGGTCGAGACGGCGCTCAGCCCCGCCCCGAACACCAGCGTGAGGACGAGGAAGACGAGGATGACGCGCCGCGAGCGGTTGACGATGCGGTGGTCGACCCAGTCGACGAACCGCTGGAACTCCAGTCGGGCCACGGCTCAGCGCCGCCCCCGCCGGCGGACGACGAGGAAGCCCGCGCCGCCGACCGCCGCGAGGAGGACCGCCGCGCCGACGAGCGGGGCCGAGAGACCGAACGGGAGGCCACCGCCGTTTTCGGGGGCCTCGACCCGGACGGGCACGCGGTAGGCGTCGGAGATGGTCGTCTCGCCCGCCCCGTCGTCGTAGCGGAAGTCGAGTTCGACCGGGTAGTCCTTCTCCAGCGCGCCGCGGGCGGCCGACACGTCGAACACGAGCGTCGCCGACTCGCCGGGTGCGAGTTCGTCCACGAACGCCTCGGAGTCGGCAGACGAGAGGGGGTCTTCGAGGTATATCTTCGCGGAGATGTCGGTGAGCGTCTCGTCGCGGTCGTTGACGACCGTCACGCGGAGTTGCCCGTTCCGGCCCGGCGCGACGGTGCCCTCGTCGACGGTCACGCCGAACTCGGGGGTTGCGGCGGCGACGGCGACTCGGAGGTCGATGTCGTCGCCGGTGCGCCGGTCGCCCTCGGCGTCGCGGTAGGCGACGGTCGCGGTGAACTGCCGGGGGCCGGCGTCCGCGTCGTCCGAGATTCCCACGTCGAACGAGAACGGGACGCGCTCGCCGGGTTCGAGGTCGCCGAGGGCGTACTCGGTCTCGGTCGCCGTCGCGCTCCCCTCGGGGAGCGAGAGCGTCACGACCGCGTTGCGTGCGAGGGTCGTTCCGTCGTTGACGACGACGCCCTCGATTCGGCCCTCGTCGCCGACGCGGAGCGTGCTCGTCACGTCCGCGACCGAAAATGACTGCTTGGGCGAGGGGATGAACCCGGCGGCGAGGTCGGGGTACTGTCGGCGCGCGCCGTCGGGGTCCTCGTAGGCGATGGCGACGCCGAGGACGTAGCCGCGGACGGACGCCTCGGAATCGAGCGTGGTGTCGTAGACGAAGGTTCGGTTCTCGCCGGCGGGCCAGTCGGCGGCGAAACTGCTCGCGGTCTGCGCCCCGTCGAAGCTCACGTCGGCCGACTGGGCGGTCACCCCGACGACGGCGTTCCGCGCGTCGAGTTCCCCCGTGTTCCGCAGGGTCAGCGCGACAGCGCCGCTGCCGCCGACGGGGACCGACGAGTCCGCGCCGACGACGGCGAACCGCACGCGCTCTTCGATTCGGACGGGCACGTCGAGGCGGTAGACGCGGCGGTGGGCGTTGTCGAACTCGTAGAACACGTCGAGGCGGAGGTTGTACTCGCCCGCGGCGACGTTCTCGGGGGCCTCGACCCGGAAGGCGACCTCGCGGGTGTCGCTGTCGTTCATCGTGCCGACGAACAGGTCGCCGGTCCTGACGGTGAAGGGCGTGTTTCGCGGGGAGAGCCTGACGCGGACGTTCTCCGCGGGCTTCGCTACGTCTTCGGTGTCCACCGGGTCGTTGGCGAACACCACTCGCACCGTCGTCTCGACGCCGGGTTCGACCACCGGGTCGACCACGTAGGCGCGGAACACGGGGACGTGGTTCGGCTCGGCTTGCTGGCCGGCGACCGAAACCGGGAGCGCGGCGAGGACGAGCAGTACGGCGACCAAGATAGCGGTGTAACTCTTCATCGTGAGGTCCCGGCGAGCGGCACCGACGGCGTCCGGGTCCGCGGATATCGGCGCGGGGGCGGCGACGGACCGACCCAACTGGTCGCTGATACGTTCTCTGCGGGGAAATACGATATTCGCCCCGTTCGAGACAGTCAGCCGGGCGAGAAGGTTTGTGTCGTCGGTTCCGGCGGCCTCAGCGGAGGCGACTCACGCGGTCCGGTCGACGCCGAGTTCGGCCATCGCGCGGACCACGACGTGGGCCTCCACGAGGTCGCGTTCCTCGACCATCGGGTCGTCGGCGTCGTCGATGACGGCGCGGGCCTCGGCGAGCATGCGGTCTTCCTGTTCGGTCTGGTCTGGTTCGTCGCGGGTGCTGTTCAGGAGCGCCTCGAAGTCCTCGCGGATGCTGAAGTCCGCGCGGGCGACGTTACACCGAGAGAGGGGATGCATGCCGAGGTCCAAGACCAACTCGGTGACGAGTTCCCAGTCGCTCTCGCAGAACTGGAGCGTCACGTCGCCGACGATGTCGCGCCACGCGATGGGGGCGGCGTTCTCCATGAGCGTCACGGCTCGCGGCGGGACCGCGATTCGGGCGACCGTCTTCGGGTCGTCGCAGAGACAGCAGGGCTGGTCCGTCCTGCCGGTGTACATACGCGGGGTTAGGATGGGTCGTAGATGTAGCTTCGGGCCGGAGACCCGGGGCTCGAAATCAGGCGAGAACAGGGCGACGCACCGACCGTGGCGGGCGCTCAGGGCGTTGAAACGGTCGGGTTCGGGCCCGGGGCGGGGCCGTCGAACCCGAGTAGAGGCAGCGGGAGGCGCGACCGACTGCGTGCTGGCACTGAATCACGCATTGGGCTGGGCTGGGTATTCTGTGGTGGCGACAGTGGTCGCGCCATCTATCCGATTGAACACCGTGCATAAATATCTTCTCCTCGGAGGATACACAACACTATTGTTGGCTATATATTGCTCTCCTTCAAGATTTTGCAGATATTCCTGCGAGGTTGTCAAAGTTCAGTATCCATCCCAAGAGCGCCCGTCGGGACGCGAATCGCCATCTCCAGTCCGGCAGCGTCCCGCGGCGGGTCACTCGGGAGCGTCGCGAGGGGCCGCCGGGCTGCGGCCGCGAGGACGAGCGCGTCGAGCACGTCGTCGCGGGCCACGTCCCGGCGGAGCGTCCGGTCCAGCGTCTCGCGGTAGACGCGCTCGGCGTCGACCTTCGGCGCGTCCGTCGCGTCGGCGTTCGAACCGTGGTCGCCGACGCCGTTCTTCTCCTCGCTTCCGGCGAACGCCGTCCGAAGCACGTCGAGGCGGCGGTCGCGCCCCTCGGGCGTCGACTTCGGTTCCGAGAGCGGTTCGCCGGCGAAGGCGGCAAAGGCGAGTTCGGGATGGGATTCGAACATTCGGTCTCGGGCGTGCGGCGTCTCCCGGAGGACGGCGTCGACCTCGCGAACTTTGGGCACGAGGTGCCACGCCTGAATCGAGAGTCCCGCTCCGGTCCGCTCGCGGTTCGCCGCGCTGGCCGCCTCGTGGGAGTCGGCGTCGAGGACGGCGCGGACGGGCGCGAAAAAGACGGTGGCGGCGCGAGAGCCGAGCAGTTCCCGAGCCTCGCGGTCGCACGCCCGGCGGTCGGAGTCGGGCAGTCCGATAGGGATATCGACGAGCACCCGCGCGGCGTCTCGCTCGCGGGCGAGTTCCCAGACGGCGTCGAAGTCGGGAACGGCCCGCACTGAGAGGCCGTCCGCGGCGACGGCGCACACCCACCCGGACCGACAACCGTCGACACCGATAACGGGGAAAGAGCGACGCTGTGGCACGAGCCGAGCTAGGTCGTGGAGCGAGAGAAAAGCTCTGGGTTCAGGAATCGAGTGCCACGGCCGTCATCTGCCGACAGGAGTCGCGGAGCTCGCTGAGCGTCACGTCGATGGCCGCGTCGAGCGAGACGAGTAGTTTCACGCCGCCGTCGAGGGGCACCCTGACGATGAGTGCGTCGTCGATGGCGAACGCGACGAGTTCCGGACCTCCGATTGGCAGGTCTTCGAGGGGTTGGTCGATGGCCTCCTCGTTCGTGAGCGTCGCGACGAGCGTCTTGACGGTGTCTTCGTCGTAGCGGTCGAGAAGCGACTGCTCGAAGAAGCGAATCTGTGTCTGAACCGGCTCACACCACGCGATTGCACGGAGTGCGTCCCCGTAGGCGTCCTGCAACTCTGACGATAGTTCGGGGGCGGGGAAATCACCGTCGTCGACGACGGTAACCTCCGCCTCCTGGTCGAGTGCGACCCGTTCGTAGGCGAGTTCGCCGAGGTCCGTCAGCCCGTAGAGTCGCCCCTTCTGCTGTGACTCCGGTACCAACAGTTCGACAATGCCCCGCTCCCGCAGTTCGGAGAGCGCCCGAGACACGTGCGGCTGTGCGAGGTCGGTCTCCGCGGCGATTCGAGAAGGGAGTCCTGAACCGTGTTCCGAGAGGTACCGACACACGGCCAGCCGGTACCGGGAACTCGCGATATACCCCGCGGAATCCCACGTCTCGGTCATAAATGAGACTCTCCGCTGGTTGTTTTCATCATGATTGACACGTCCCATGCTGATATGCAATGGCAAGCGGGGTATATCTTTCGAGGGTCGAACAATACTACCATATACGTACCATATATCGTTCGAGAACGAAACGCTCGGCCACTCAGAGGGCGGAAAATGATTATAGTCCGGCACTAACCACCGAGCCTCGAACATTCTGTAGAAACTCCGGTGACGCCGGTGTAACCCGATACCCGCACGGTTACCCGGTGACATGTGTGTCAGCAAACGTATATATCGGTTCGGCCTCGTACCAGGTAACGCAATGATAGTAGTACCCCTGACGACGGACCGCCACACGACCACCGACACGACGGAGGTGTCGAGATGAGCGTCGCGCTCCAGTTCGCCGCTCCCGGCGCGGACATCGCGTTCCTCCTCGCGCGCGTCCTCTTCGGCGCGGTGCTCGCGTTCATGGGACTCAACCACTTCCTGAACCTCGGCCACATGACCGGCTACGCGGAGATGAAGGGCCTGCCGGCCCCCCGCCTCGGCGTCGTCGTCTCCGGCGGGATGCTCGTGTTCGGCGGCCTCGGTATCGCCCTCGGCGTCTTCCCCGCGCTCGCCGCCGGGGCCGTCGCCGTCTTCCTCGTCGTCGGGACGCCGGTGTTCCACAACTTCTGGGCGGTCCCCGAGGACCAACAGGAGTCGGAGATGACCGGCTTCCTGAAGAACGTCGTCATGCTCGGCGGCGCGCTCGTCTTCCTCGCGCTCAGCGGGACGACGTGGTCCTACGCCATCGGCCTGACGCTGTTCTGACCGCCGACGCAACTCACGACACGAACCCTGACGCATGTTCCGACGCGACCCCAGACAGAGTTCCGAGGCGTCACCGCCCCACAGATTCATCGGCGTCCGAACCCACCACACACCCATTCGTGACCGACGCAATCCCGGATTCGACACGTCCTCGTCACCTGCCGAGTAGCCGACCCCGACCCCGACCGCCCGCAGCGGGGGGTCGCTGATGGACGGCGCGCCCGACGATTTCGGCTCGCCGTACCGCCTGCTCTCGGGAGCCGTCGTCCCGCGCCCCATCGCGTGGGTGAGCACCCGCGGCGACGACGCCGACAACCTCGCGCCGTACAGTTTCTCCACCGTCGCCAGCGTCGACCCGCCGGTGCTCGTCTTCGCGCCGGTCGGTCGCGGCCCGTCGCTGAAGGACACGCCACGAAACGCCATCTCGCGCGGCGAGTTCGTCGTCAACGTCGTCACCCGCGACCTCGTGGAAGCGATGAACGAGACCGCCGCGACGGTCCCGCCCGGCGTCGACGAGTTCGAACACGCCGGCATCGAGAAGGCCGAGTCCGTCCGGGTCGACGCCCCCCGCGTCGCCGACGCCAAAGTCGCCTTCGAGTGCACCCTCTACGACAGCATGGAAGTCGGCTCCTCGACGCTCGTCCTCGGCGAGGTCGTCCACGCGCACGTCGCCGACGAGGTGCTGACCGACGGCAAACTCGACACGAGGAAACTCGACGCAGTCGGTCGGCTCGCCGGCAACGAGTACGCGACGACCGACGACCGGTTCGAACTCGTCCGTCCGGACTAGCCCGTTCCGACGAAACCGCTCCGACGATCCGCCCGTTATCGAGAATTGATAATGGGGCGCGAAGGTTTATCGCGGGATACAGAGTCGTTCGAACCAATGAGCGACGTGTCGTTGTCGAGCGTGCTTTCGTTTCTCGATACTGATGACGCGGCAACCGTCGTCGAGCGGGTCCGCGCGACCCGTGGGGAGCGAACGAAACGGAGCGTCCGCGACGGGCGGACGTTTCTCTTTGCGGCTCCCGAAGGCGAGTCACAACCGACCGAGGTCGTCTGGATAGACGTGGAAGCCGCGTTCGACGCCCGGAGCGTCGAAGCGTTCGCCGAGCGCTGCGACGACCGCGGCATCGTTGGGACACTCCTGACAACTGGCGACGAAGCGCAGGCCTCGGAGACGCTCGCCCTCGCGTTCGCGACCGACGAGCAGCTCGACGAGCCCGACGAGGACGGCGACCGCGACCTCCTCGTCGACCCGGACGAAGTCGAGCGCCCCATCGACCTCGTGGCGCTTCCCGACCTCGTGGCGGCGCTCGAAGACGCCGACCTCGACGAGGCTATCATCGACGAGTACCACGAGCCGCACGAACCGGAGTTCGAGGACATCGTCAACGAGATAGACGCCGAAGAGGCCCGCACCGCGGCCGAGGCGGACGCCGCGTCGGGCGCGGGTTCCGGTCGCGCGCTCGCGCTCCTCGTCGCGGCCGTCGTCGTCGTGGCGGTCGTCGCCGCGCTCGTCCTGTTCGGCCCGTTCTGAGTCGTCGCTCGGAGCCAGTCACTCGCTCGTTCTGTCTCACCCGCAGCACGTCTCAACCGCGAGCACGACGCTTCGCGAGCCGTTCGATTCTGCGCAGCGCGAGCGCACAGACCGCGGCGTACGGCCCTGCGAGAATCGGCACTTCGAACGCCGCCTCGCAGCGGTCGGTCCCGACCGACTCCACGCGGTGTCCCGTCGCCGGAATCCCGACTACACGCCACGTCCACCGGCGGGACTCGTCGTCGCACGTCTCGATGCTGAACGGGACCCAGACGCCGGCGACGCGGACCTCGCCGCGACTGCCTGCCTCGATGCGCCCGTCGATGCCGCGGACGGCCGACACGCTCGGCCCCCAGTCGGGCCAGTCGGCGACCGACACCAACACGTCCCACGCTGCCGCCGCGGGAGCCGAAATCCGCCGGGAGACGACCAGTCGCCGTCCCTCAGGCGTGCGCTCCACCCGCGTTCGGGTCCGGCTCGACTCGCCCCTCATATCTCCTAGTATGCTAATAAGTCGTAATATAACATCGCCGAAATCTTTATCCACGAAACGTGGTAGCAACTACCAAGGCAACACATGAGCAACACAAGTGACCGCCCGAATGCGACGATGCGAGACGTCAGCCACACACCACCCACAGGCGAGAGCGTCACGAACGTCTGGGAGCGAGGACACGAATCCGAGTCCACAGAATAGCCGGAGAGAACCAATCGAACGACGACGAACAGCAACGAACCACACGCATCGACCTCGAACGACCAGCCAACCAATCGAACCGTAACGGACCGACCGAACAGCAACGAACCGACCGCACCGTAACGAACCACTCGCACCGAACTCGACCAACCCAACCAACCAATCGAACGAACCCAGCGACTCAACCACGAGACAGCCAACACGATACGACGACCCACGTAACCGACCGAGCGACCGACTGCATCGAACTTGACCGCCTCCCGCTGGAGAGGGAGAACGTGCGTCCTTCCTGCGCACCGTTGCGACCGACCCGCGCCAGCCGTCCTGCCGGCGCGCACTCGATTTCCGACCGACTGTACCCGTCCGACCTGCTGGACTCGTTACCCGCCGGAGCCGACACCTATCGGGACGTTTAACCCCGAGTCCGACGGGCGTTCGAACATGAAGGCCACCGCCAAGGCCCACCCGATTCAGGGCCTCGTGAAGTATCACGGGATGCGAGACACGGAGCGCCGAATGCCGTACCACGACAGCATCAGCGTCTGCACGGCACCGAGCCACACGAAGACGACCGTCGAGTTCCTCCCCGGCGCCGACGAAGACGTCTACGTCATCGGCGGCGAGGAAGTCGAAGGCCGCGGCGCGGAGCGCATCCAAGCCGTCGTCGACCGGGTCCGCGAACTGGCCGACTTCGACCACCGCGTCCGCCTCGAAAGCGAGAACTCCTTCCCCTCGAACATCGGGTTCGGGTCGTCGGCGTCCGGGTTCGCCGCGGCTGCGATGGCGCTCGGCGAGGCGGCCGGCCTCGACATGACGCGCCCCGAAGTTTCGACCATCGCCCGCCGCGGGTCGGCGTCCGCCGCCCGCGCCGTCACGGGCGCGGTGTCGCACCTCTACTCGGGGATGAACGACACCGACTGTCGCTCCGAGCGCATCGAGACCGACCTCGAAGACGACCTGCGCATCGTCGCCGCGCACGTCCCCGCCTACAAGGAGACCGAACAGGCCCACGCCGAGGCCGCCGACAGCCACATGTTCCAGGCGCGGATGGCGCACATCCACGCCCAGATAGACGACATGCGCGACGCTCTGTACGACGCCGACTTCGACGCCGCCTTCGAACTCGCCGAGCACGACTCGCTGTCGCTCGCGGCGACGACGATGACCGGCCCCGCCGGCTGGGTCTACTGGCAACCGCGCACCATCGCCGTGTTCAACGCCGTCCGCAGGCTCCGGAACGAAGAGGACGTGCCGGTCTACTTCTCGACCGACACCGGCGCGAGCGTCTACGTCAACACCACCGAGGAGTACGTCGACCGCGTCGAGGAAGCCGTCGCCGACTGCGGCGTCGAGACCGACGTGTGGGGCGTCGGCGGCCCCGCCGAAGTGCTCGACGAGTCCGAAGCGCTGTTCTGAGCGGTCGCGGACGCACCGGCTGCACCCGCCGTCACCCTCTTTTCTCTCGCGCCCTACCCGTCAGTCATGCGTGTCCTGGTTCTCGGTGCCGGGTACGCGGGCCTCACGCTCGCCCGTGACCTCGAACGCCGACTCCCCGCCGACGCCGACCTGACCGTGGTGAACGACTCCGCGCACCACCTCGTCCAACACGAGGTCCACCGCGCGATTCGGCGGCCGGCGGTCGCAGACGCGATTCAGGTCCCCCTCGACGAGGCGCTCGACCGCGCCGAGGTCGTCGTCGACCGCGTGACGGCGGTGGACCGTGACGCGCGGACCGTCGAACTGGCCGAGGGCGACGCCCTCGACTACGACTACTGTGCGGTCTGTCTGGGCGCTGAGACCGCCTACTACGGCATCCCCGGGCTCGAAGCCCACTCGGTCCCGCTGAAGCGCGTCGCCGACGCGGAGACCATCCGCAAGCGCTTTTTCGACGACTGCGACGAGGGCGGCACCGTCGTCGTCGGCGGCGCGGGGCTGTCGGGCGTGCAGGTCGCGGGCGAACTCGCCGCGCTCCGCGACGAGGAGGACGCGCACGCCGACATCGTCCTCGTCGAGCAACTGGACGCCGTCGCGCCGTCGTTCGCCGAGTCGTTCCAGCGGGCGGTCCGCGACGAACTCCTCGACAGAGGCGTCGAGATTCGGACCGAGACGGCCGTCGAGTCGGTGACGGACGCGACCGTCGCGACCGACACCGGCGACATCGACTACGACCTGCTCGTCTGGACGGGCGGCATCGCCGGCGACGACGCGATGGGCGGCGAGCGACCCTCCGTCAGGGCGGACCTCCGACTCGACCGCCGGACGTTCGTCGTCGGCGACGCGGCCCGCGCCGTCGACGCCGACGGCGAACCCGTGCCGGCGAGCGCCTCCGCGGCCCTCCGCGAGGCGAAGACCGTCGCCGGCAACGTCGCGGCGCAGGTCAAGTTCGAACTCGACGGCGACGGGAACGACTTCGCGCCGCGGCCCGACCCCTACCGATTCGAAGTCCCCGGCTGGATCGTCTCCGTCGGCGACGGCGCGGTCGCGCAGGTCGGCCCGAGCATCTTCCGCGGGAAGGCCGCGAAGGCGATGAAAGCCACCGTCGGAGCGGGCCATCTCACCTCAGTCGGCGCGATTTCCCGGGCGGTCGACCTCGTCGACGAGGAACTGCACGCCTGACCCGCTCCCGGCAGAAGCGCTCCCGTAGTCGGGAGGTTTCCCTGAGAAGTTCTTTATCCGATGACGGAGTATCGCCGCCCATAGTCAACGATGCCGGGCACCATCTCCGAGACGACGCCTCCGAGGGCACCGCTCGAGCCGTGACTGACGAGCGAGGTGTTCGATGAACTGGCAGCACACCGCCTACGCCTACCCGATGGTCTTCGCGGCGGTGGTCGCCGGCGTCCTCTCCGCCTACGCGGTCCAGTTCGTCCGCCGCCGCGGGCGGAACCCGACCGTCGTCTCGTTCGCCGTGCTGACGGCCGCCGTCACCCTCTGGACCGCGACGACGGCGGTCAAGCTGTTCCTCGTCGACCCCGGCGCGAAACTGCTCGCGTACAAGTTCCTCCACGTCGGGGCGATGGCCGCCGCGCCGACGTTCTTCGTCTTCGCTCTCGCGTACACCGACCGCCGGGAACTGCTCGACAGGCACGTCGTCGCGTCGCTGTACGTCGTCCCGGCGATGTTCCTCGTCGTCCTCTTCACCAACCCGCTGGAGTTGGGCTACACCGGCTGGAAGCTGTCGACCGTCGACGGCGTGACGGTGCTCTCCGTCGCCGACGGCCCGGTGAGCGTGTTCGGCCTCGTCTACGGCTTCGTTCTGCTGTTTCTCGGACTCGGCATCATCGGTCAGTATGCCCTCGAACTCGACCGCCCCTACCGGACACAGGCGACGCTCCTCATCGTCGGGATGCTCGTGCCGTCGGTCGTCGCCGCGCTCGAACTCACTGGCACCCCGCCGCTCGCGGGCGGTGTCAATCTCATCCCCGCCTCGCTCGCGGTCCCCTCGGTGACGTTCGGCATCGCCGTCTACCGCTACAAGCTCCTCGACATCCTCCCGCTGGCGTACGCGACCGCCGGCGCGCACTCGGCCGACGGCCTCGTCGTCCTCGACGCCGACGAGGTCGTCGTCCACGTCAACGACCACGTCCGTCCGCTGTTGGGCACCGGCGACCCGCTCCTCGGCCGCCCGGCGAGCGAGGCCATCCCGAACTACGGCGACCTCGACGGCGAGCACTCGTCGTGCGACGTGCTCGTCGAGGACGAGCGCTACGTCGAGTTGACGCGCATCCCGCTCGACCAAGCCGGCGACCCGCTCGGCTGGGTGATTTCGGTCCGAGACGTGACGCCGCGGAAGCACTACGAACTCGCCTTGGAGTCGAGGAACGACGAACTGGAAGTGCTCAACCGCATCGTCCGCCACGACATCCGAAACGACATGCAGCTCGTGACGGCGTACATCGACATCGTCCTCAACCACGAACCGCTGTCCGACGAGGCGCGGTCGCAGTTGGAGACGGCGCTCCGGCGGGCGCTCAACACCGTGGACCTCACCGACGTGCTCGGACAGCTGATGCGCGCGACGAACGACGACGAGCGCCGCCGCGCCCTCGATGTCGGCGACGTGCTCCGGGAGGCCGTCGAAGACGTGCGCGAGGGCCACCCGAACGCGGCGTTCACGGTCGGTGACCTCCCGTCGGCGACGGTGTTCGCCAACGACCTGCTCGACTCGGTGTTCGTGAACGTCCTGAAGAACGCGGTCGTCCACAGCGACCGCGACCGCCCGGCCATCGTCGTCTCGGGCACCGCGGACGACGAGGGCGTCACCGTCCGCATCGCCGACGACGGACCCGGCATCTCCGACGAACAGAAGTCGGTCGTCTTCGGGAAGGGCGCGAAGGGGCTCGAAAGCCCCGGCACCGGAACGGGCCTCTACCTCGTCGAGACCATCGTCTCGAACTTCGGCGGCACCGTGCATATCGAGGACAACGAGCCGCGGGGGAGCGTCTTCGTCATCGACCTCCCGCTCGCGACCGTCGAAGCCGCGGACTGAGCCGACCCGGTTGGCTGACTGACCCACCCCGTTCGACCGCCTGACGCCCCGACAGCCGAATCAACTCGCCGCACGTTTCTCGCTGTGTGACAACTGTTATCGGCCATGTATGTTATTAACAATCATGGACTATTCGCTCTCGGACGAACAGCGGGCCATCCGCGAGGAGGTTCGACGGTTCGCCGAAAACGAGGTCGCACCGGTCGCGGGGGAGTACGACGAGGCCGAGAAGTACCCCGCTGAGGTCGTCCGCAAGGCGTCGGAGATGGGGCTGACTGGGGCGCACTTCCCCGTCGAGTACGGCGGCGTCGGCTACTCGTCGCTGGAGAACGCGCTCGTCACCGAGGAGCTGTTCGCGGTCGACCCCGGAATCGGGCTCTGCATCACGAGCGCCGGGTTCGGCGCGGAGGCCATCATCAGTTTCGGCACCGACGACCAGAAGGAGCGCTTCCTGCCGCCGATTACGGAGGGCGAGTCCGTCATGGGCGCAGCCATCAGCGAGCCGCAGGCGGGCTCCGACGTAACCTCGGTGCGCACCCGCGCCGAGAAAGACGGCGACGAGTGGGTGATAAACGGCACCAAGATGTGGATAACGAACGGGAGTGTCGGCGACTACTTCGTCGTCATGTGCCGGACAGACCCCGACGCGGACGACCGCTACGCGGGTTTCTCGCAGATTATCGTCGAGGCCGACCGCGACGGGTTCTCCGCGGACAAGATAACCGGAAAGATGGGCATCCGCGCCAGCGACACGGCCGAACTCGTCTTCGACGACGTGCGCGTGCCCGAGGAGAACCTCGTCGGCACCGAGGGGATGGGCTTCCTCCAGCTCATGCAGTTTTTCGACGAGACCCGGACCGCGGTGGCCGCGCAGGCGGTCGGCATCGCCAAGGGTGCCTGCGAGCGGGCGCTCGACTACGCCAAAGAGCGCGAGCAGTTCGGCCGCTCCATCGGCGACTTCCAGGCGATTCAGCACAAGCTCGCGGAGATGCACACCGCGACCGAGGCCGCCCGGCAGTTGACCTACAAGTCTGCGTGGAGCGTCGACAACGACGAGGACCAACTGACCGCGCTCGCGTCGATGGCCAAGGAGTTCGCCTCGAACGTCGCCACCGACGTGGCCGACGAGGCCGTTCAGATTCACGGCGGGGCCGGCTTCGTCAACGACCACGACGTCGAGCGGCTCTACCGTGACGCGAAAATCACGCAGATTTACGAGGGAACCACGGAGATTCAGAAGAACATCATCGCCCGCGAACTGCTCGGCAAGGGCTTCTGAGGTAGGTCTGTGACTGCCCGTGGCTCGCGGCGTCTGGCCGCCGCCGCGGACGGCATCACCCGTGGACGAGGTTTTACCGCCGCCGCTCCAAGAGAGACTGTGGCACCGTTCGACGCGATTCTCTTCGACCTCGACAACACGCTCTGTACGAACGACCAGAGCGGCGAGACCGTCTACGCCGGCGCGTTCGACGCCGCCGGTCTCGACCGCTTCGGCGAGCCGTCGGACCTCTGGACCGCGCTCGACGGCCCGCCGGACCACGACGACCACGAGGGCTACCTCGCGGACGGCTTCGAGCGCGTCGCGGCCAAACACGACCGTGAGGTCGACGTTCGGGCACTGGCCCGCGGGTTCGTCGAGACGGTCGACCACTCGGCGGTCTCGTTCCGCCCCGGTGCCGAGGCTGCACTCGCCGCCGCCCGCGACCACGCGTCCGTTGGCCTCGTCACCAACGGCCCCGAGCGCCGGCAGTCTATCAAACTCGACGCGCTCGGCATCGCCGACGCGTTCGATGCGGTCGTCTTCGCGGGTGATATGCCGCGGCGAAAACCCCATCCCGACCCGTTCGACCGGGCGCTCGCCGACCTCGACGCCGAGGCGAACGCGAGCCTCCACGTCGGTGACTCGCTGGAATTCGACGTTGACGGAGCCCACCGCGCCGGTCTCGACGCCGCGTGGTGCCCGGTCGAAACGGGTACTGAGGGCGACCTGGACCCGACCTCTCACGCCCCGGCGTACGTCCTCCGGTCGCTCACCGAGTTTTCTGCGATTCTAGACGGCGGTCCGTGACGGTCCCCCGCGGTCGGCCATGCGGGAACCGTCCGCTGGACCTTTGTTGGCGTCGCCCTTAGAGTGGTTCCATGGACCCCGTCGGAACCGTACTCGCCCGCGAGTTTCCCGAGCGACGCGTCACGGCGACGGCCCGCGTTCCGAACGGGAACCACAAGCGGACCGCGGTGGCGACGTTCGCCGACGGCGGGGAAGTCGTCGTCCAGACGGCAACCGACGCCGCGGCGCTAGCCCTCGAATCCGACCTCTCGCGGGCGGTCCGCGAGCGCACGACGATTCCGGTTCCCCGCGTCCTCGCGTCGGGCGCGGTCGACGGGTTCGGGTACGTCGTCGTAGCGCGCGCCGCCGGCGACGAGCTCCACGAGCGGTTCGTCTCGCTCGATTCGGCGACCCAACGTCGCGTGGCTCGGTCGTTCGGCGTCGGCCTCGGCCAGCTTCACGAAGCGTTCTCTTTCGGGGGGTACGGTCGGCTCGGACGGTCGGCTCCCGGGAGACCGCGGGCCGACGGCGGCGATGCTTCCGACTCGCTGACCGACCGCGGGTTCGACGCCGCGAGCGCCGACGACAGCGACTGGGAGACGTGGTTCTCCGCCTACGCCCGCGAGGGAATCACCGCGCTTCCGGCCGCGTTCGACGGGATTCGAGAGCAATTGGCGGACGCCGTCGCGGCCGCCTCGCTCCCCGCGAACCCGCCGGCGAGCCTCTATCCGTGGGATTTCAGACCCGGGAACGCGCTCGTCGCCGACGGCCGCGTGACCGCCGTGCTCGACTGGGGACAGCCGATGGCCGCCGCGCCGGGGCTCGCCGTCGCCAAGGTCGAACACCTCGTCGCCGACTGGTACGTCGAAGACGGTGCGCCGCTCCGCCGGGCGTTCCGCGCGGGCTACGAGTCGGTCCGGCCGCTCCCGTCGGTACCACGCGCCTATCGGGTCGCCGCCGTCGTCCACTCGGCGGTCGATTCGGCGGGAGAAGTCACCCGTCCCGGCTATCCCGAGCGGACCGGGGCGGCCGCGCTCGACTTCCATCTGAACCGCCTCGACGCGCTGTTGTAACCCCGCGCGGAGTCGGTGCCGTCGGCTCCATTCGAAGGTGCGCCGCGCCCCGCGGCGACACGAACTACTAATTCGGAGTGCGTGGTAGGGACAAGCATGGTACGAGAAGACGGCAAGCGAAACTTCGTCCTCGTCGAAGACGGCGAGGAGACGAGCGTGTTCAGCGGAACGTATCCCCGGCAGGCAGCCCTGAAGGCCGCTCGACGACTTCACCCCGCCCCGGGCCCCGACGACATCGACGGGAAAGCGACGCTCAGGCTCCGCGAGCGCGGGACCGACCGCGTCCACATCTACGAGGGGTGGGCGTGGACCGAGGAGAAAGACGATGACGCCCCCGAGTGGATGGACGACTACGTCACTCGGGCGAACGTCTCGAAGCAGGGTATCGAACACCTCGAGGCGTAAGCCGAGGATTCGGCGGTTCCGGGGGACCCGACTTCGTTTTTTGCGGGTCGTGCGTCGAGTTACCGGCTTAGTCGCCGGCCTGTGCCGCCTCGCCGCGACCGCCGTGGCTGTCGTCGCCGACCGACTCCGAGCGGTGGAGCCAGTAGAGGACGCCGAACAGGACGGTGGCGAACACGTTCAACGCGAGTTTGTAGTCCGCCTCGATGCTCACCTCGGCGATTTGGACGCTCTCGGGCGCCGGAATGAGCCCCGCGCCGAGGAAGACGAAGTGGATGATGACGCCGGTCAGGACCGCCGCGACGAATATCATCCCCGAGAGGACGGCCGCGAACGTCGTCCCGTAGTACTCTCGGTAGGCGTCCATGATGGGCGGGACGATGAGGTCCGCATAGATGTAGCTCAGGACGCTCCCGAAGGGCAGGCCGTTCGAGAACAGGACCGCTCCGAACGGGACGTTCCCCACCGAGCAGACGAAGGTGGCGACGCCGATGACGGCCCCGAGGACCGCGGTCCAAAACACGTACACGGGAACGCCGAACGTCGGCCCCGAGAACACCGAGGTCCACACCGACTCGGGGATGAACCCGGCGATGAGGCCGGCGAAGATGAACCCGATGGCGATTTCGTCCCAGAGCATGCCCCACTCCTTCCACTGCTTGTCTGCGAGTGCCTTCCACCCCGACAGCGACGTGGCCCGCTCGCGGACCGTCGTGTTGGCCTCCTTGGGGTCGAAGCTCTCCTTGCACGACTCCGAGCAGAAGTAGAACGTCCGCCCGTCGTGTTCGACGGAGTACTCGGTCTCGTCGGGGTCCACCTCCATCCCGCAGACGGGGTCGCGGACGGTCTCCGAACTCTCGTCTTGGACGTTCTGTCGGGCCTGTTCGACCACCTCGTCGGGCACGAGGTAGACGAAGCCGAACGCCATCAGCCCGATGAGGATGAACCCGCCGAGGATGTCGGCCACGAGGAACTGCCAGCCGAGCAGAATCCAGATGACCGCGCCGATTTCGATGACGAGGTTGGTCGAGGCGAACATGAACGCCCCGAGGGTCGCCGCCGCCGACCCGCCCTTCTTGAACAGGTTCTTCGCCGTGGCGATGGCGCTGTAGGAACACGACGAGGAGACGAAGCCGAACAGCGAGCCGTAGCCGATTTCCCGCGGGCCGTGGCCCTCCAGTAGCTCCGAGACCTCCTCGCTCGAAGTCCACGCCTCCACGCCGCCGGCGATTGCGAAGCCGACGACGAGCGCCCACCACGTCACCCACGCCATGGCCGCGGTGGTCGAAAGCGCCTCTCGGGCGCTCTCGACGAGGAACGTCCCCAGCGGCTCCGTGGTCGTGAACACGCCGATGCCGACCGTCGCGAGCGCGATGACCGTGAGTATCGCGTATTCGGAGCGGTCCATGTGGTTGGATATGAGGGGAGCCGTCCCTAACTCGGTTGTGCCTAGGAGAATCGGGCTTTCGACGCGGTTCGAGTTTGAGTTCCGAAGTCGAGTCGGCGGCCGGCTTTAGACGGAAAGCCGAGCGTCGGCGCGGCGGCTCCGATGACCGGCCAGAAACGAGGGATGCGCGCGATGCCGGGCGATTCTCCTCGACCCCAGAGCGTTAACTTCTCGTGGGGTCTATCCTCGGCCCATGACCCTTACTGCGGAGTTCGTCATCCGTTCGCCCTCACTTCCGTTCGTCAGCCTCGCGGCGTCGCTCCCGTCGAAGCAACTAGAGTGCGTACACGGGCTCTGCCACGAGGGTGGCTCTCGGGTGTTCGTCGTCTACCTCGAACCCGACGACAACGTCTCCGAGGCAGACCTCTCCTCGCTCGACGAGGTTGTGGACACCTCCCCGCTCGGACGCGCGAGCGGCAAGGACGTCTACCAGCTCACCATCGAGCTGGCGGACGTCGTCTCGGAGGCGTTCGCGCCCGAGCGGTTCACCGCGACCCAGATGGAGCCGACGGTCGTCACGCCGGACGGCTGGTACGAAAAGAAACTGTTCCAGAACTACAACGCGTTCAACGGCATGCGAACCCGGTGCGAGGAGTACGGTATCGGGGTCGAGCTGGTGTCGATATCGCAGAACCCTCCCGAGGACGACGGGTCATCACAGTACGGACTGACCGAGCGACAACAGGAGGCACTCCAGTTGGCGATTGCCCGTGGCTACTACGAAAGCCCGCGACAGGCCAGCACGAAAGAACTCGCCGAGGAGATGGACATCTCACAGCCCTCGATGTCGAGTCTCCTCCGGCGCGGCGAGCGGCAACTGCTCACCTCGGCACTCGGGTCACAGCCGCAGGTAGAGCGCCTCTCCAAGTAGCGCCGACTCGTGTCGGCTGGTTCCTCGGTCACCTCGCTTCGGGTCGGGCTGGTTCGGACTGGGTCGGCGTTCGAACGGTGGTCTCGGCGGCCCACTATTTAAACACACTTTCATAGTAGCATAACTCCGAAGCCGACGGCGTCCCCACTCTCTATTCGATGACGACAGAATTCGGTTCAGAATTAGATGGGCAGGTCGCAATCGTCACCGGGGCGTCTTCGGGTATCGGCAGTTCGACTGCCGAGTCGCTCGCATCGCGCGGTGCGAGCGTCGTTCTCGCCGCCCGCCGCGAGGGCGAACTCGAAGAACTCGCCGCAACCATCGAAGACACCGACGGCGACGCACTCGTCGTTCCGACAGACATCACGAACGACGATGACATCGACACCCTCGTCGAGGCAACGCTCGACGAGTACGGCCGCATCGACATCCTCGTCAACAACGCCGGTCTCATGCCGCTCGCACACATCGCTGAGGCCGACCGCGAAACGCTACAGACCACCATCGACGTGAACTTCAGCGGCCTGATCAAGCTCACGCACGCCGTCGTCCCGACGATGATGGAACAGGAGAGCGGCCACATCGTCAACATCTCCTCCGTCGTCGGGCGGTTCCTCCAGGCGAACAGTTCGCACTACAACGCGACGAAAGCGGGCGTCAAGATGTTCGGCGACTCGCTCCGTCTCGACGTCGCCGAGGCCGGCATCCGCGTCGCCACTGTCGAACCGGGCGCGGTCGACACCGAACTGCTCGAACACATCCCCGACGACGAGGTCCAAGAGAACGTCAAGGACTACGTCGGAACGATGGACGCGCTCGCTCCCGAGGACATCGCTCGGACGATTACGTTCGTCGTCACCCAGCCGCGGCGCGTCGACATCAACGAGGTCCTCATTCGGCCGCTCGACCAGGTCCAGCCGTAACTCGACTCCGACAACTCGCGTCCGGTCGTCCCGTCGAGCCGAACACCGTTTTTTGACTGCCGCGCTCGGGACGAGCATCGCTTACGACGCAAAGAGACATCCGTATCTGTGTGTGTGGCTGTGACTGCGCGTCACAGATGAGTCTCTGTTCGCTCCCTGATTCAACCCCGTTGACCCAGAGTTAGCTCGTCACGAAGTTCCTCGCAAAATCATGGGCGCTGCAGGATTGAGAACTCCGCCCGAGAACCTGCACTCCGTGCAGAACCTCGGTCTAGTTCAAATCCTTCACGCAGGGATGATTCTCCACTCACGTTGTTCGCGGAAGAATCATGGGCGCTGCAGGATTTGAACCCACGGCAACTTGGTCCGAAGCCAAGCACTCTGTCCAGACTGAGCTAAGCGCCCTACATGACTTCGTCTGTTGTGGACTGTTTTAAATGGATTGATTCGAGGCGGCGACTCCGCGCGATTTATACCCGACCTCCGAACAGTACGGGGTATGTCTCTCGGCACGCGAGCGCGCGGGTTCGTCGAACTCACCCGACCGGGAAACGCCGTCGCCGCGGGCGTTCTCACCTTCACCGGAGCGTTCGTCGCCGGGGCGGCTCCGGGCGACGCGCTCGTCGTCGTCGCGGCGATGCTCGCCACCGTGTTCGCCACGGGTGCGGGTAACGCCATCAACGACTATTTCGACCGTGATATCGACCGCATCAACCGCCCCGACCGGCCGATTCCGCGCGGCGCGGTGACCGCGGCCGAGGCGAAGTGGTTCAGCGTCGCGCTGTTCGGCGGGGCGGTCGTCTCGGCGTTCGTGCTCCCGGTCGTCGCCATCGCCATCGCCGTCGTCAACCTCGTTGCGCTCCTCGCGTACACGGAGTTCTTCAAGGGCCTCCCGGGCGTCGGCAACGTCGTCGTCGCCGCGCTCACCGGCTCGACGTTCCTCTTCGGCGGCGCGGCCATCGGCGAGCCGTTGGGCGCGGTCGTCCTCTGTGTGCTCGCCGCGCTGGCGACGCTGACCCGCGAAATCGTCAAAGACGTGGAGGACATCGGCGGCGACAGGGAAGAGGGACTGCGGACGCTTCCCATCGTCGTCGGTGAGGAGGCGTCGCTGTGGCTCGGCGCGGTCGTGTTGGTCGTGGCCGTCGCGGCGAGCGCGGTGCCGTTCATCTGGGGCGGGTTCGGGCTGGCGTACCTCGGAGTCGTCGTCCCCGCCGACGCGGTCATGCTCGCGGCCGCGACGCGGGCGTTCGCCGACCCGGCCGCCGCCCAGCGCCGACTCAAATACGGGATGTTTTTAGCGGCGTTCGCCTTCATCGTCGGACGGGCGACGGCGCAGACTGGAGGAACCATATAAATGTATGCGGACGAACAATCGGTCGGATTCCGGGGAACGCGCCGACGAACGGGGGGCGTTCTATCCGCCAATCAAAAAGAATATTACCGGCTCACCGCATGGTCGTACTATCCGATGACCCTCGGCGAGCGGAAGCGTCACGCGATTGCGTTCCTCGGAGTCGATACCGTCGAACCGAGGTACCTGCATGTATAAGCTAGGCGCTGACCTCGACGTCGAGGTCGAACCGGGCACGAACCTCCTTCTCGTCGGGCCGCCGCTGACCGGCAAGCGCTCGCTGGCGCTCGATATCCTCGCCGAGGGCACCCGAAACGGCGAAGGCGCGGTTATCGTCACGACCAAAGACGGCGCGGACCGCATCCTCAACGACTTCGGCAAGCGACTCGACTACGAGGGCAACCCCGTCGCGGTCGTCGACTGCGTCACGAAACAGCAGGGCGTCGGCGAGGTCCGCGACGACGAGCGAATCCGATACACGTCGTCGCCGGTCGACATGACCGGAATCGGAATCAAGCTCTCGGAGATTCTCCAGGAGTACTACCAGGACCGCGGGCTCTCGGAGAACCGCATCATGCTCCACTCGCTGTCGACGCTCCTGATGTACGCCGACCTCCAGACAGTCTTCCGGTTTCTCCACGTGTTCACCGGCCGCATCCAGAGCGTCGGCGGCCTCGGCCTGTTCACCATCGACGCCGACGCCCACGACGACCGGACGATGAACACCATCAAACAGCTCTTCGACGGCATCATCACGACTCACGAGGACGCGCCGCCGGACATCCGCATCGCGGACCACTGAGACGGGAGTCCGAGATTCACAGGAGTCCGAGATTCCTCACTGGGACGGCGGCCGCGCCGCACACCCGCCTGACGTTTTTATCCGCAGACGGCCACGTCGTACGTATGCCCATCACCAGCGACGACGACATCCGCGCGCTGTTCGACGCCGAGACCATCGCGGTCGTCGGCTGTTCGGCCACGCCCGGCAAGCCCGCCCACGACGTCCCGGCGTACATGCAGCGCCACGGCTACCGCGTCGTTCCGGTCAACCCCTTCCACGACGAAATCCTCGGCGAGAGGGCGTACGACTCGCTCGCCGACGTGGACGAGGACATCGACCTCGTGGACGTGTTCCGACCGTCCGAGGAGGCTGGCGACATCGTCGACGCCGCAATCGAGCGCGCCGCCGACCGCGGCGACGTGGAGGCCGTCTGGCTCCAACTCGGTATCCGCGACGACGACGCGGCCGCCCGCGCCGAGGAGGCGGGGCTCTCGTTCGTTCAGGACAAGTGCTTCAAGGTCGAACATTCGCGACTCGCCTGAGAACCGCGGTTCGACCGGGTCCGGGTCGTCGCGGTTAGCCTTCCCACGACTCGAAGTCGCCGTAGACGCCCTTCGAGAGGTATCGCTCCGAGGAGTCGGGGAAGACGGTGACGACGGCGTCGTACGGGAGGTCGAGGTCGCCGGCGGCGGCCCGCTCGGCCACGTCGACGGCGGCCAGCGAGTTGGCGGCGGCGCTCGACGCGACGAGGTGGCCCTCCTCCGCGGCGAGGCGCTGCATCTCGTCGTGGGTGTCGCGGTCGCCGATTTGGACGATTTCGTCCACTAACTCGGGGTCGAACAGCTCGTTCGTCGCGGGGTCGTGCGTCCCGATGCCCTCGGTCTTGTACGACGCCTCCGCCACGTCGCGGCCGTGGAGCCGGGCGTAGAGCGAGCCTTCGGGTTCCACCGCGGTAACGAACGTGTCTTCGTGGTGCTCGCGGCCGTAGCGCGCCATCCCCATGAGCGTGCCCGCGGTGCCGCAGCCGGCGACGAGCGCGCCGACCTCGCCGTCGAGGGCGTCGTAAATCTCGGGCGCGGTCGTCTCGTAGTGCGCCTCGGGGTTGAGCGGGTTGGAGAACTGTTGGGGGACGACGGCGTCGTCGAGTTCGTCGGCGAGCTTGTGCGCGCGGTCGATAGCGCCGCCCATCCCGTCTTCGGTGGGCGTGTTCACCACGTCGGCACCGAGCGCGCGCATGAGCGTCTGTTTTTCGACGCTGAACCGCTCGGGGACGACGAACACCGCGCGGATGCCGAGCTGTCCGGCCGCGACGGCGAAGCCGATGCCGGTGTTGCCGGCGGTCGGCTCGACGATAGTGCCGCCCTCGGGGAGATCGCCCGATTCGAGCATCTGTTCGAGCATGTACGTCCCGATGCGGTCCTTGACGCTCGCGCCCGGATTGAACGATTCGAGCTTCGCGTAGACGGGCACCTCGTCGGGCGACGCGTGGACTCTGACGAGTGGCGTCTCGCCGACGGCGTCGAGCACCGAGTCGAGGGGGTCGCGGTGCGTGGTCATACGTGGGCAAAAGTTGCCCCTGGCCCTGAACGTTTTCATCCCGGTTCGTCCTTCGTCGGCGGTCGACTCGCGGCCGGAGCGACTGACGCCGGTCGAAACGAAAGCGTCGTCTTCGGGACTGGCAGCGGACTGTGACGGGGGACGGGATGTCGAAAGAGAACGGAGAGAGACGGAGGGGCGGTCGGATTACGCTTCGTCGGTGGTGTCGCTCGATGCATCAGCATCGGCGTCAGTCGCGTCGGCGGTCGGCTCGGTCTCGTCTCCGGCCGAGCCTTCCTCGGCCTCAGAGATGTGCGCCTGCGCGATTGCGGCGTCGAGGTCGACGCCCTGTTCTTCCGCGATGGCTTCGAGAATCGCCCGCTGTTCGGCGTTCTCGGCTTCGAGTCGGTCGACGCGCGACTTCGTCTCGTTGACCGTCTCGCGGACCTCGACGACCTGCTCGCGCAGTTCGTTGAGCTTCTTGTACACGTCTTCGGCCATCTCTGCGACCTTCTGGAGCTTCTTCGCGGTGCCTCCGAGTGCCATGTGTCGCCTCTCGGACTCGGGGCTTGTACGACTTCCGGTGCGGTGTCGCAAGAAGGCTGGACGCGAACAGCGCAAGCGGGGCGGAGAGACCGGGTCTCAGCCGAGTTCGTTCGGGTCAACCCGGTCGACGACGAACCGGAGGCCGACGAGCGCGACGACGCCGACGAAGACGAGCCCCGCGACGGCGACTTTCGCGCCGACGCCCGCGGTCCCGAGCGCCAGCCGAGCGGCCGTGTTCGCGGGGCTCAGGGGCAGCAGCGACGTGCCCGCGAAGACGAGGAGCACGCCGATGGAGTACAGGAGCTGTGCGACCCGGCGGTCGGGCGAGGTAATCGCCACCGCCGCGCCGAGGGTGACGACGACGGCCGAGAGCCCGGCGACCATGCCGAACAGCCACGGCACGCTCTCGATGGCCGTCCCGTTCAGTTGAAGGAGGAGCATCCACGCGATGGCCTGCACGGGTGCCAGCCCGCCGGCTGCGAGGAGCTTTCCGTCCACGACGGCCGCGAAGCTCACGGGTGCGACCCGCAGGAGTTCGAGCGTCCCGCGGGCGACCTCCTCCGTGAGCGAATCGACCACCAGCGACCCCGAGATGAACACTGGCAGGAACAACAACAGCGGGACGAGCACCGTGTAGGTGAAGCCGAAGTACGGGCTCGACTCCGCCGCCGGCGGGAGGGTAAGCGGGGTCGTAGAGAGGAACGCGCTCCGTTCCGCGCGCTCGTTGCGCTCCAGTTCGCGGAGCGCGTCGCGGAGGCGGGTGACCACCGCCGTCGTCTCCACGCCCGTATCGGGCGCGACCGCCGCGACTCGTATCCTGCCGTCCTCGCCCGTAGACGCCTCTAAGACGGCATCGACCTGCCGTTCTTGGAACGCCGTCATCGCGGCCGACGTGGACGAGTACGGCCGCCCGCTGAGTCCGTCTTCCGTCCCGACGGCGCGAAGCAGGTCCTCGACGGCCTCCTCGTCGCCCGTGACGGCCACGTCGACCTGATAGCTCGCCGCGCCGGGGTCGTACAGCGAGACGAGCCCGACGACGAGGAACGACGAGAACGCCGCGACAAATAGCTGGATGGCCAGCGCCAGCACGATGGTCTTCTCCTTGCGGAGGCTCCCGAGTTCGCGCCGAGCGATGGCGAGTCGCGGGCTACCCAAGGGCGTTCACCACCTGGAGGTTGTAGACGAGGTGAATCGCGATGGCACCCACGAGCGCGACACCGTAGGCTGAGCGCCCCCGACTCGCCCCGAGGGCGGTCACGCTGGCGGTCACCGCGTGGAGCGCCAGCGGCGCGAGGAACAACCCGAGAACGACGAGGGCGCTCACGCCGGTGCCGTCGGCGATACCGACGCCGGAGGGCGCGAAAGCGGTCTGTCCGAGCGTGAGCGACTGCAACCCGGCGAGTTGGGCGATGGCGGTGAACTTCTCGCCGACGAAGAACCCGAGGCCGGAGAGCCCGCCGAGGACGAGCGACGACCGGAGCGTCCGCGAAAAGCGCGCCTTCTCGAAGGCGGCGAGGACGTGGAGGCTCTTGGCCAACTCCTCGATGACCGCGACCGCGAGGAGAATCATCGGAACGGTCAGGTCCACCGGGAGGACGAACAGCACGGCGATGGCCAGCAGTTCGGCGATGAAGACGAACGGAATCGACAGCGCCGACAGGGTCGCCACGGAGCGCGCCCGCGAGATTCGGCTGTCGAGCGCGTCGAGGAACTTCAGCGGGACCGGCCGCTGGGTGAACATGTCTTCCTCGCGGTAGACGCCGACGCCGAGGAGGAACAACACGCCCGCGGCGAGGAGAATCGGCCCGACGGAAAACAGGAACTCGCCGAGCGGAATCGACTCGCCCGCGAGGTCACGGACGACGAGCGTCAACGGCGAGATGAGCGCGATGGGCGTGACGTTCGTGAAGATGGCCGGGACGAACGTGTACGTCGTCAGGAACACCGACACCGTCACCGTGACGAACGTGAGTTCCTTGAACGAGCGGGCGAACATCGCGCCGACGAACGTCGACGCGAGAAACAGGAGTCCGATGGGGACGACCGCGGCCACCGAGACGACGCCACCGCCGACCGCCGCCGCGATGGCGACGGTTATCGCGACCGTCCCGAGCAGGTACGGGAGCGTCTTGCCGGCGACGATGTCGCCCGGCGAGATGGGCGCGACGAGGAGCAGTTCGCCGCGGCGGTTGATGCGCTCGTTGAGGACGCTCGACCCGTAGGCCTGAATCACGAAGTTCATCGGCACGAGGAAAGCGAAGGCGAGGACGAGCGAGGCGAACGGGAACGGCGGGCTGATGCTCGCCGGCGACCCGCTGGTGTCGCCGCCGAAGAGGCTCGCCATCCCGCCGAGTGACGGGGCGTCGACGCCGCCGTCGTCGGCCGCCGCGGCGTCGGACGCGTCCGGGCCGTCGGCTGCCGAGCCACCCGCGGTGTCGCCGCCGGTGGTTCCGCTTCCAGTTCCAGCGTCGGCTCCGCCGCCACCGGTTCCGGCTCCGCCACCACCCCCGCCCGAATCGCCGTCGACGCGGCTTCCGGTCGGGACAAGCGCGGCGCGCTCGCGGTACTGGAGGTCAACGACGACCGGGAACGCCGCGGACTGATTCTCCTCGCGGGCCATCTGTCGCTCGTTGTACGACTGGACCGCGTCGCGGAACGCGCTGTAGGCGGCCCGACCGGTCTGCGTGTCCGCGACCGAGATGTGCGTCTCGCTGACGACGAGTTCGACGTTCGGGTCGGAGACGGGCCGCGGGTCGAGCGTGGATGACTGGTCCACGGCGTCGTAGTAGGGGCTGTCGCCCGCGATGCCGACGCGGTAGAGGTCGCGGTCGAGCGCGACCCCGCCGCCCGCTGCCCCGGCCGCGATACCGCCGGCGACGAGGACGGCGACCAGTCCGATAACTGCGGTTCGGCGGTCGAGCGTCCCCGCCGAGCGCGACACCTCCCAGCGGGCGATGCGGAGGACGGTCCGGGCGTGCGCGACCAGTCGCGTTCGGAGGTCGGTCACGACTGCCCGTTACCTCCGGGGACGCGCTGTTCGTGCTCGCCGGCGGCGATGGGCTCGTCGGCGGCCGCTCCGCGACCGCCCTCGGCTTCGCTCGTCGTCGGCGCTTCGCGGGCGAGTCGGAGGAAGATGTCCTCCAGCGACGCCTCGTCGGTTCGGATGTCGGCGACGCGACCGCCGGCAGCCTCGGCACGCTCGCGGAGCGACTCGACGGCCGACATCTCCTCGACGGCGGCGACGTGGCGCGCTTCACCTTCGCCTCCGACCTCGTCGTCCGCGGGCAGGGTCTCCGCGAGCGGGACGGTCGTGAAGACGCGGTAGGTGGTCTCGCCGTGTTCCGCGCGAATCTCGGGGACCGTCCCGCGGGCGATGATTTCCCCGCGGTTCATGATGACCACGCGGTCGCAGATGGACTCGACGTGAAAGAGGTTGTGCGCGCTGAAGACGACCGTCTTGTCCTCGTCGCGGAGTTCGCGGACGAACTCCAAGACGACGTTCGTCGTCAGCGGGTCGAGGCCGCTGGCCGGTTCGTCGTAGATGAGCAGGTCGGGGTCGTTGACGAGCGACCGGGCGATGGCGACCTTACGCTTCATCCCCTTCGACATGTCGCCGAGCCGGCGGTCGCGGTATTCGAGGTCGAGGCGGTCGAGCACCGCGCCGGTGCGCTCGTCGGCCACGTCGCGAGGCACGTCGTAGAGGTCGGCGAAGAATCGGAGGTACGACCGCGCCGTCATGTCCTCGTACAGCGGCGACTCCTCGGGGAGAAAGCCGAGTTTTCGCCGCATCGCCGGCTCCTCGGGGTCGTATCCGAGCACCGACGCCGACCCGCCGGTCGGTTCGACGAGTCCGGCGAGCATCTTCAGCGTCGTCGTCTTCCCCGCGCCGTTGGGGCCGACGATGCCGAACACCTCGCCCGACTCGACCGAGAAATCGCTTCCCACGACGGCGGGGAAGTCGCCGTAGGTCTTCCGCAGGTTCTCGACCGTAATCATTGAGAGACCTTCACGCGGGACGGGATAAAAGGGTTCGCGCGGGATTTCAGGATTGATAGCCTTCCCCTTCGCGGGGCAACAGTTTCGTCTCCCCGCGGCCAAGGTGAGGGTATGCCCGCAGACGACTACCTCTCGCCGTCGTTCGTCCTCTTCGTCGGCGGATTCGTCGCCGCCGTGTTCCTGTTCGGCGCACTCCTCGCCTTCGCCGCCGCTGCCGGCTCGCAGACCGTCGAAGGGTTGGCGGTGGCGCTGGCGGGACTCGGCGGGCTATTTCTCGTCGCGGGGGCTGTCGGTGCCGGAGTGATGCGCTATCGCCGCGGGCCGGGGTCGGCGTCGGCGTCGAAGACGGCGGCGACCAGAGAGCGCCGTTAGTCGTACTCGTAGAAGCCCTTGCCCGTCTTTTTGCCGAGGTCGCCCGCCGCAACCTTGCGCTTGAGCAGGTACGCCGGCTTGTAGCGGTCGCCGAGTTCCTCGAACAGCGTCTCGGAGGCGTCCAGACAGATGTCGAGGCCGATGTGGTCCGCGAGGGTGAGCGGCCCCATCGGGACGTTCGTGCCGAGAGTCATGCCACGGTCGATGTCCTCCTTGGAGGCGACGCCCTCGTCGTAGGCGCGGATGCCCTCGTTGAGCCACGGCATGAGAATGCGGTTGGTGACGAAACCGGGCTTGTCGTCAGACTCCCACGTCTCCTTGCCGAGGGCCTCGGAGAAGTCGTGGGCGAACGCGACGACCTCGTCGTCGGTCTTCTCGCCGCGGACGACCTCGACGCCCTTCATAATCGGAACGGGGTTCATGAAGTGGAGGCCCACGACGAGTTCGGGTCGCTCCGTCGCGGCCGCGATGGTCGTGATTGAGAGCGTGCTGGTGTTCGTCGCCAGCACGACGCCCTCGGGGACGATGTCGTCGAGGTCGGCGAAGATGTCGCGCTTGACGTCCATGTTCTCGACGGCCGCCTCGACCACGAGGTCGCAGTCGGCGAGGTCCGCGAGTTCGGTCGTTCCCGAAACGCGCCCCTTTGTCGCGTCGGCTTCGTCCTCGGTCAGTTTCTCCTTCGAGACGAACCGCGAGAGACTGTCGTCGATTGCCGACAGGCCGCGTTCGACGTACTCCGTTTCGAGGTCGCGCATGACCACGTCGTAGCCGGCCATCGCGGCCACCTGCGCGATGCCGTTGCCCATCGTTCCCGCGCCGACGACGCCCACCGTGTCGATATCTTCGGTATCGTACATGTCCGGGTCTGCGCGAGGTGGGGAGGTAAAACTTGCCGATGCGTTCGGAATAGTGACAGACTCGTGACTATCACGGGAAGACTCAAGTCGGGCGCAAGAATGGGGATATGCAACGGTGATTGGGGTGAATGACGCCGGCAGACACGACGAAGACGACGCGGGCGGGGACGGAGGGGAAGCCGTCTCGGACGCGCGCCGGAGCGACGGCGAGGGTACGAACCGGGCAAACGAGGCGGACGAAGCGGACGAGGGGCCGTCGAACCCCGACGAGGCGCTGACACACCTGCTCAGACCGCGAGGTGCTCGCGCGAGCGACGCGGTCCCGACCGAGCTACAGGACCTGAAGTACGTCGGCCCGGCGACCGCCGAATCCCTCGCCGAGTCGAACATCGACGTGGACGCCATCGTCGACGGCGAGGTGTGCTACCGCGACCTCGTCGCCGCCGGGACGAATCCCGGCGTGGCGGCGAAGATTCGGCGCTGGCACTCCCTTTCGTGGTCGTTCAACTCCGGCGACGACCTCGACCGCCGCTCCTCGCAGGTTCGCGGACTGGGCGACGACGAGCGCGCGTGGGTCGCCGCGAGTTCGGGTGACTGGGATGCGACCGACGGCGCGGCCGACGGCGACGGCGACTCCGGCGATTGGACCCCGGACGGCCGGGCCGAAGCGACGGAGACGAGCGGCCCGGCGCGAGACGGCGACTGGACGCCGTCGGGGTCGGACGACGACGCGAACGCGCGCTCGAAACCGACGGAGTCGGGTGATTGGACGCCGAGCGGGCGGGAGACGACGGGCGCGTCAGCCGACGGGTCGGGCGACGCGCTCGCGGCCGAGGCGGCGTGGCGAGAGCGGTCGAAGCCGAAGCCGCTGACGACGCTCGCCGACATCGACGAGACCGACGCCGAACTGCTCGCCGAGGCGGGCGTCCGCTCCGTCAGGCGACTCGCCACCGCCGACCCGGAACACGTCGCCGATGCCCTCCGAATCGACCCGACCGTCGTCAGTACGTGGAAGACGCAGGCGCGCGACGCGATGGAGTAGAGCGCCCACCACGCTCCCGAATTTTTACTATCTGAGTAGTAATTTTCATTCGGAGAATCATTTGCCGTAATATTTCGTTACGGACCCCATAACGGTCGAATTCGGCAATATCTCCTAAACCACTCTAGACGTAGCTTTTATATAGGTAGTTACACCACTTTGAATCAGATGATGCCCGGTTCCGACACAGCCGTCGACTCCCCGCAGACGGTATCTCCCGCCCCGACGACGCTCGGGGAACGTTCCCGCCTCGCCGACGATTCACGCCCGACCCGCCGACGCTCCGAGGGGTGGGCCTGATGGCGACGACGGACATCAACACCGCCGACACCGCCCGCGACGTGCAGACCATCGACGGCGTGGTCGACGTCATCGCGAGCACCGCGCCCGAGATTCGAACCGGCCTGCCCGGCCGCCGCGTCGCCGCCGAAGACGAGAACCCGAGCGGCGAGACGCAGATGGCCGCCGACGTGTTCGCGGACGACCTCCTCTGCGAGCGCATCGGTGCGCTCGAAGGCGTCGGCGAGTACGCCAGCGAAGAGCGCCCCGAATCCGTCGACGTGGGCACCGGTCGGCTGTCAGTCGCGGTGGACCCCCTCGACGGCTCGTCGAACCTGAAGCCGAACAACACGATGGGGACCATCTTCGCGGTGTACGAGTCCCCGCTTCCGGCCCACGGCCGCGACCTCGTCGCCGCCGGCTACGTTCTCTACGGCCCCGTCATGACGATGGTCGTCGCCCGCAACGGGACCGTCGACGAGTACGTCATCCACGACGACGCGAGCCACGAGCTCGTCCGCGAGGACGTCACCCTCCCCGACGAGGGGTCGGTCTACGGCTTCGGCGGCCGCGTTCCCGACTGGACCGACGACTTCGAGGCGTTCGCCCGCGAGGTCGAACAGGACGCCTCGCGAAAGCTCCGCTACGGCGGGTCGATGATCGGCGACGTGAACCAGATTCTGACCTACGGCGGCATCTTCGCGTACCCCACGTTGGAGTCCGCGCCCGAGGGCAAACTCCGCGTCCAGTTCGAGGGCTACCCCATCGGCTACGTCATCGAGACGGCCGGCGGCGCGACCTCCGACGGCGCGAAGTCGCTCCTCGACGTGGACAAAGACGACCTCCACGCGCGGACCCCGATGTACGTCGGCAACACCGACCTCGTGGCGAAACTCGAAGCGGCGCTGGACTGAGCGTGCGCGACCGACCCGTCTACTCACGGGTCTGACGTGCTGGGCACGCCGGACGTGCCGACTGCAGTAACCGCACCAACCGCATCGAGCGAACTGAAACGACCGGGCACACTCGTTTTCCACGGACTCCGCAGTCGATAGCGACTGGTCTTGGACCAGTCTCAGACCAGACTGCCACCGGCCTCCAATGGGCCGACTGGCAAATCGTGCATGGAAAACCATTTTGAATACGGTGGTGCATCACCGAGTATGAAGGTCAGAATCGGCGACGGCGCGACCGGCGACGAGGCCGAGGCCATCGCCAGCGCGCTGGCGCGACACCTCGGGACGGACGTGAACGTCTTCGTCGGCGACGGCGAGGAGGCCGTCGCGGACGCCGAACCGCCCGCGGACGCCTTCCCGCTGGACGACGACATGGGACCCACAGAGCGCGAGGAGAAACTCCGCGAGGAGATTGCGGACGTCCTCGGCGGCGGGCCCGAGAAGTACAAACAGCGACTGCCGGAGTCCGGCAAACTGTTCGTCCGCGACCGCCTCGACCTCTGGTTCCCGGAGGGTCTGAAGTTCGAAGACGGCAAGTTCGCCAACTTCGACTCGTGGCACGAAAACTCCCCCGAGGTCGACGAGGCGGACCCGAACACCCGCTTACCGGGCGACGGCCTCCTCACGGGAGCCGCCGAGTTCGAGGGCCGCGACCTCCACTTCATGGCCAACGACTTCACCGTCAAGGCCGGGTCGATGGCCCGCCGCGGCGTCGAGAAGTTCCTCCGCATGCAGCAGCGGGCGCTCAAGACCGGCAAGCCGGTGCTCTACCTGATGGACTCCTCGGGCGGTCGCATCGACCAGCAGACCGGCTTCTTCGCCAACCGCGAGGGCATCGGGAAGTACTACTACAACCACTCGATGCTCTCGGGGTACGTCCCCCAGATATGCGTCCTCTACGGGCCGTGTATCGCCGGCGCGGCCTACACGCCCGTCTTCGCCGACTTCACCATCATGGTCGAGGGGATGTCCGCGATGGCCATCGCCTCGCCGCGCATGGTGAAGATGGTCACCGGCGAGGAGATTTCCATGCAGGACCTCGGCGGCGCGCGGATGCACGCCGAGGAGTCCGGGAGCGCCGACCTCGTCGCCCGCGACGAGGCGCACGCCCGCGAACTCGTCTCGCAACTCGTCACCTACCTCCCCGACAAGGCCGGCGAGAAGCCGCCGCGCTCCGAGTCGAAACCGCCGCGGTACTCGCCCGACGGCATCGACGAACTCATTCCCGAGTCGCCGAACCGCCCCTACGACGCCCACGACCTCATCGAGCGCGTCGTCGACGCGGAGTCGGTGTTCGAACTGAAACCCGACTACGGCAAGGAAATCGTCACCGCGTTCGCCCGCATCGACGGCCGGCCGGTCGGCATCGTCGCCAACCAGCCCACGGAGCGGTCGGGAGCCATCTTCCCCGACGCCGCCGAGAAGGCCGCGGAGTTCATCTGGACCTGCGACGCCTACGAGATTCCGCTCCTCTACCTCTGTGACACGCCCGGCTTCATGGCCGGGTCGCAGGTCGAAAAGGACGCCATCCTGGAGAAGGGCAAGAAGTTCATCTACGCCACCTCGTCGGCGACGGTGCCCAAACAGACCGTCATCGTGCGGAAGGCCTACGGCGCGGGCATCTACGCCATGGGCGGCCCCGCCTACGACCCGGAGAGTGTCATCGCGCTTCCCTCGGGCGAAATCGGTATCATGGGCCCCGAAGCCGCTATCAACGCGGTGTACGCGAACAAACTCGCCGACGTCGACGACCCCGAAGAGCGGGCCCGGATGGAAGACGAACTCCGCGAGGAGTACCGCGAGGACATCGACGCCCACCGGATGGCGAGCGAGGTCGTCATCGACGAAATCGTCCCGCCGTCGAACCTCCGCGACGAACTGGTCGCCCGCTTCGAGTTCTACGCCGACGTGGACAAGTCGCTCCCGGACAAGAAGCACGGAACGGTGCTCTGAGCCGGCTCGACGGTTAATGCTCCGTTTTTCCGGCGGGTAATCTCACAGTAACTGACCTAAGCAGTTCGTACTGAGGACGGCGGCGGTGCTACGGACATCATCGTCGGCCGACTCCCGTTCCGTCCAGCCCATCGCGCCCCGACAGTCTCGCCGCGACATCGGGAACCGTCGCCTGCCGATAGCCCGCCATGAGCCACGAAGTTCCCCTTCCCGAGACGCCCCGAGCGGTACTCGCACACGCGGTGAGCGACGAGCACGTCCTCTGGACCGTGACGATGCTGGCGTTCGTCCTCGACGTGTTGACGACGCTCTACGGACTCGGCCGGGGCCTCGCCGAACTGAATCCCGTCGTCCTCGCGCTCATCCCCGCGCTCGGTCCGGTGGGCGCGCTCATCTCTCTGAAACTCGTCGTCCTCGCGGTCGCGGTGGTCGCGTGGCGCGTCCTCCCCAGTCGCTACCGCGGGGCGATTCCCATCGGTGTGGCCGTCCCGTGGGGCGTCGCCGGGCTGATGAACACCCAGCTCATCCTCGTCACGGTGTTCGGGTAGGCCGCCGGAGCGACTCGACCAAGACGGCCCACGCGAGTCCCGCCAGCCCGATGTCGCGGGCGAGCACGTCGCCGAACAGCCCGCCTTCTACGACGAAGATGACCGCGAGATAGAGACACGTCGCCGACAGCGAGACGGCCGCGACGGCGCTCGCAAAAGCGGTGTAGCGGTCGGCGACGATGGCCGCGCCGAAGCCGACTTCGAGGACGCCGTTTACGAGCATGAACGTCACCGGCGAGACGACGAGCAGCGGCGCGAGCCACGGGACGACGTAGGCCGACCACGAAAGTGGGTCCAGAAGCTTGTGGACGCCCGCGGCGAACACCATCGCGCCGAGGCCGACCCGGGCGATGGTCGCCGGTTCGGGGGCGCGGGCGGCGGCGGAAGCGGTCCGGTCGGCGACCGACGCGGTCCGCGCGGAGAGGCCGTCGAAATCCATATCCGGCTTAGCGACGCCGGGGAGAAAACGGTGCGGGTGGGTGCGGAGGACTTCGTCGCCGACTCAAGAGTCGTCCGCGTCGGCGGCGAACTCGCGTTTCAGCGACAGCGCCGTCCGCTCGAACTCGCAGACGAGGTCGTCGTCCTGGTTGAACACCTCGACTTTCATCGTCACCACGCCGCGCTCGCCGTCGGAGGTCTCGCGCTTGTCGAGGACGGTCGTCTGCGCCCGGAGCGTGTCGCCGTGGAACACCGGGTTCGGGTGGGACACGTCGTCGTAGCTGAGATTCGCCACGATGGTCCCGTCGGTCGTGTCGGGAACCGAGAGGCCGACCGCGAGGCTCATCGTGTAGAGGCCGTTGACCAGTCGCTCGCCGAACTGCGAGTCGCCCGCGAACTCGGCGTCGAGGTGGAGCGGCTGCTGGTTCATCGTCATGTCGCAGAAGCGCTGGTTGTCCGACTCCGAGACGGTGCGGCGCTTTTCGTGTTCGATGGTCTGACCGACCTCGAACTCCTCGTAGTACAGCCCGGTCATGTCGGAACGTGTGATAGACCGTGATAAAATCGTGCCGATCGACCCTCCCGTGTGACAACTATTGCCCCGAGCGAAACTAGATAACAACCATTATAATTATCCACAATAGAGGATTGCGAAAGCGCCCGATAGCGGCCGATTTGTCGGCCTCGGCGGGCGCGGGACAGCGCGTCTGTCTCCCGGCTCAGCCGGCATCCGCCCGGCACGAACCATCATGGCATCCGCAGCACCACCCACCGCGACGGACGACGAACCGACGGAAGAGACAGCCCTCGAGACGGCCCGCCGACAGCTCGAACGCGCGGCGGCGCACCTCGACGTGGACCCCGGCGTCATCGAGCGGCTCCGACACCCGAATCAGGTCCACCGCGTCTCGGTGCCCCTCGAACGCGACGACGGCTCGACCGCGGTCTACACCGGCTACCGCGCCCAGCACGACAGCGTCCGCGGCCCCTACAAGGGTGGCCTCCGGTTCCACCCCGGTGTGACCGAAGCCGAGTGCATCGGGCTCTCGATGTGGATGACGTGGAAGTGCGCGGTGATGGACCTCCCGTTCGGCGGCGGGAAAGGCGGCATCGTCGTCGACCCCAAGGACCTCTCGACCGACGAGAAAGAGCGACTCACCCGCCGGTTCGCAGAGGAGCTTCGGCCCTTCATCGGCCCCACGAAGGACATCCCCGCGCCCGACATGGGCACCGACGCCCAGACGATGGCGTGGTTCATGGACGCCTACTCGATGCAGGAAGGCGAGACGACGCCCGGCGTCGTGACGGGTAAGCCGCCAGTCGTCGGCGGGAGCAAGGGCCGCGACACCGCGCCCGGCCGCTCCGTCGCCATCATCGCCCGCGAGGCCATCGACTACCTCGACTGGGACATCGAAGACACGACCGTCGCGGTACAGGGGTTCGGTTCGGTCGGCGCGCCCGCCGCGCGACTCCTCGACGACGAGGGCGCGACGGTCGTCGCCGTCTCCGACGTGAACGGGGCCATCTACGACCCCGACGGCCTCGACACCCGCGACGTGCCGACCCACGAGGAAGAGCCCGAGGCGGTCATGAAGTACGACGCGCCGCGGAAGCTCTCGAACGAGGAACTCCTCGAACTCGACGTTGACGTGCTCATCCCGGCCGCCGTCGGCAACGTCCTGACCGCCGAGAACGCCCGCGACGTGCAGGCGAACCTCATCGTCGAGGGCGCGAACGGCCCGACCACGTCGGCCGCGGGCGAAATCTTCGAGGCGCGCGAGATTCCGGTCGTCCCCGACATCCTCGCCAACGCCGGCGGCGTCACCGTCTCGTACTTCGAGTGGTTGCAGGACCTCAACCACCGCTCGTGGTCGCTCGAACGCGTCCACGACGAACTGGAGACCGAGATGCTCCGCGCGTGGAACGCCGTCCGCGAGCGCGTCGAGGAACACGACGTGACGTGGCGCGACGCCGCCTACATGGTCGCGCTCGAACGCGTCTCCGAGGCCCACGAACACCGCGGCCTCTGGCCCTGAGCCGGGTCGGCGACGAGTCGATATTTCACCGTTCCCCTCGATACACACAGTATGCCCCGACGCAGCGTTTTGTTCTCCCCCGGCGACCGACCCGAGCTACTGCGGAAAGCCCCCGGCGCGGGCGCTGACGTGCTCGTCTTCGACCTCGAAGACGCCGTCTCGCCCGACAGGAAAGCCGAGGCTCGGGAGACCGTCGCCGCGGTCCTCTCGGACCCCGACTTCGACCCCGACGCCGAGGTCGCCGTCCGCGTCAACCCCGGCGACGCCGGCCACGACGACATCGCCGCCGTCTGCACCGAACACCCGCCGGACGCGCTCGTGGTTCCGAAGGCGACGAGCGCCGACGACGTGACGAGCGTCGCCGGCGCGGCCCGCGAGGTCGGCGCCGACTGTCCCGTCATCGCCATCGTCGAGAGCGCGGCGGGCGTCCTCGCCGCCCCCGAAGTCGCGGCCGCGCCCGACACCGCCGCGGTCGTCTTCGGCGCGGAGGACTTCGCCGCCGACGTGGGCGCGACTCGGTCCGACGAGGGCACCGAAGTGCTGTACGCCCGCGAGCGCGTCGTCGTCGCGGCCGCGGCCGCCGGCGTCGACGCCATCGACACGCTCCACGTCGATTATCAGGACGAGGCCGGACTCCGCGAGGACGCCGCGTTCGGCCGGCGACTCGGCTACGACGGGAAACTCGCCATCCATCCCGCGCAGGTGCCGGTCATCAACGAGGCGTTCTCGCCCGACGACGAGGACGTGGCGTGGGCGAAAAAGGTGCTCCGCGCCCGCGGCGAGGCCGCGAAGGAGGGTCGGGGCGTCTTCGGCGTCGACGGCGAGATGATAGACGCCCCGCTCGTCAAGCAGGCCGAGAACATCCTCGACCGCGCCGGCGAGTCGTACTGAGCGCTCCCAAGCCGGTGCGGTCTCTCGTTGCTCGGATGCTCGATTGGTGGCACATTTTATCAATGGGTATGTGTCTCAATATTGTGGTATGCTAAAATCCCCGCTACGCTTAACCGGATGCCCGGAGCGTATTAGGACATGGCACAAGAGGCGAATCCCTTCGAGAGTCTACAGGAGCAAATCGACGATGCGGCCGCCTACCTCGACGTGCGCGACGACGTTATCGAGCGGCTGAAAAACCCCGAGCGAGTCCTCGAGACGAACCTCGCCGTCGAGATGGACGACGGCGACGTCGAACTGTTTCGCGCCTACCGGTCGCAGTTCAACGGCGACCGCGGCCCGTACAAAGGCGGGATTCGCTACCACCCGAACGTCAGCCGCGACGAGGTGAAGGCGCTGTCGGGCTGGATGGTGTACAAGTGCGCCGTCGTCGACATCCCCTACGGCGGCGGTAAGGGCGGCATCGTCATCGACCCCAAGGCGTACTCCGAGTCCGAACTCGAGCGCATCACCCGGTCGTTCGCCAAGGAGCTTCGCCCCCTCATCGGAGAGGACCGCGACATCCCCGCGCCCGACGTGAACACCGGCCAGCGCGAGATGAACTGGATTAAGGACACCTACGAGACCCTCGAAAACACCACCGCGCCGGGTGTCATCACCGGCAAGGCGCTCTCGAACGGCGGGAGCGAGGGTCGCGTCGAGGCGACCGGCCGCTCGACGATGCTCACCGCCCGCGAGGCGTTCGACTACCTCGGCCGCGACATCGAGGGCGCGACCGTCGCCGTGCAGGGCTACGGGAACGCCGGCTCCGTCGCCGCGAAGCTCATCGACGACCTCGGCGCGTCGGTCGTCGCCGTCTCCGACTCCTCCGGCGGCATCTACGACCCCGACGGCCTCGACACCCGCGCGGTCAAGCAGTTCAAAAACGAGACGGGCACCGTCTCCGACTACGAGGGAACGGAGGCCATCACCAACGAGGAGCTTCTCACCCTCGACGTGGACCTGCTCGTCCCCGCCGCGCTGGAGAACGCCATCGACGGCGAACTCGCCCACGACGTGAACGCGGACATCATCGTCGAGGCCGCCAACGGTCCGCTCACGCCGGACGCCGACGACGTGCTCACCGAGCGCGAGGTCCACGTCTTCCCCGACATCCTCGCCAACGCCGGCGGCGTCACCGTCTCGTACTTCGAGTGGGTCCAGAACCGCCAGCGGTTCTACTGGACCGAAGACCGCGTCAACGACGAACTGGAGCGCGTCATCGTCGACGCCTTCGAGGAACTCGTCGACGCCTACGAGACCCACGACCTGCCGAACTTCCGCACCGCGGCCTACGTCGTCGCCATCCGCCGCGTCGTCGACTCCTACGACTCCGCGGGCAACTGGCCGTAGGGTCGGAGTCAGTCGTCGTCTCGGCGGTTTCGTCCTGCCGTCTCGTCGCTTCGCCGCCTCGTTTTCCGACCGTTTCGTCCGCGCTTCTGTGTCCGCCGCGGTCGCCGATATCGCCGATTTTGTGCATGGTGGTGAATATCACTCGAAGCGTCCGATGCCGGGGGATTCAAGTCGATGTAGGTCGCGTCATTCATCGATGCGTCAGGACCACCTCATCTCCGCGTCGCACCTCTCGCGGGAGGACATCGAGGCGGTGCTCGACCGCGCGGCCGACATCGACGACGACCCGGCCGCGTTCCGGCAACGACACGCCGGGAAGGTTCTCGGGCTCTGTTTCTTCGAGCCGAGCACGCGAACTCGGATGAGCTTCGACTCCGCGATGAAACGCCTCGGCGGCCAGACCGTCGATATGGGACCGGTCGAATCGTCGTCGGTCAAGAAGGGCGAGACGCTCGCCGACACCGTCCGCGTGGTCGAGGGCTACGCGGACGCGCTCGTGCTCCGCCACCCGAGCGAGGGCGCGGCCACGATGGCCGCCGAGTTCGTCGACGTGCCCCTCGTCAACGCGGGCGACGGCGCGGGCCAGCACCCGAGCCAGACCCTCCTCGACCTCTACACCATCCGGGAGAACGCCGGCCTCGACGACCTCACCATCGGCATTATGGGCGACCTGAAGTACGGCCGAACGGTGCACTCGCTGGCCGAGGCGCTGACGAACTTCGACGCCAGTCAGCACTTCATCAGCCCCGAGAGCCTGCGACTCCCCCGGAACGTCCGCTACGACCTCCACGCCTCGGGCGCGCAGGTCAGAGAACACACCGAACTCGACGAGGTGCTCCCCGAACTCGACGTGCTCTACGTGACGCGCATCCAGCGCGAGCGCTTCCCCGACGAAAACGAGTACCGCAAGGTCGCGGGACAGTACCAAATCGACTCGGAGACGCTGGAAGCGGCGGCTGACGACCTCACAGTCATGCACCCGCTGCCCCGCGTGGACGAGATTTCGCCGGACATCGACGACACCGACCACGCGACGTACTTCGAACAGGCCCACAACGGCATCCCGGTCCGGATGGCGCTGTTGGACATCCTCCTCTCCCAAGACCGATGACAGACGACCACCAACTCCGCGTCTCGAAGATTCGAAACGGCACCGTCATCGACCACGTCGCCGCGGGACAGGCGCTCAACGTCCTCGCCATCCTCGGCATCGACGGCACCAGCGGGGAGGCGGTCTCGGTCGGGATGAACGTCCCCTCCGACCGCCTCGGCCGCAAGGACATCGTGAAGGTCGAAGGCCGCGAACTGAGCCAGTCCGAAGTGGACGTGCTGTCGCTCATCGCGCCCGCCGCGAGCATCAACATCGTCCGCGACTACGACGTGGTCGAGAAGAACCGCGTCGTCCGCCCCGACGCCGTCGCGAGCATCATCTCGTGTCCGAACAGAAACTGCATCTCCAACGCCGACGAACCTATCCGGTCCCGTTTTACCGTCCTCTCGGACGGCGTGCGCTGTGACTACTGCGAGACCATCGTCCGCGAGGACGAAGTCGCGGCCAACCTCGACGTGAACTGACCGTTTTTAGGAGTCGTCCGACGCTCTTTTTCCCGCGGCGCTCGCCTGACAGCGGTGGTCCTCGTCGGCGAATTCGACGCCGTCGAACTCGAAGCGCGCGCCGCCGGTCGCCGCCGCCCCGACGGAGACCGACCAGCCGTGGGCCTCCGCGAGCGACCGGACGATGTCGAGGCCGAAGCCAGTCCCCTCGGAGGAAGTGGTGAAACCGCGTTCGAACACCCGCGTGACGATGGCGGCGTCGATGCCGATACCGTCGTCTTCGACCGCGAACGACTCGTCGGCGGCCGACGCGGTGACGCGGACGGTCAGCGGCGAGGGCCGCCCGCCCGCGGAACCGTGATCTACCGAGTTCCGAAACAGGTTCTCGAACAGTCGCTGGAGCCGACCGGGGTCGGCGTGAACCGTCGCGGACGACTCGACGACGAGCGTCGCCTCGCCCGTCTCGACCGTGTTCCACGCCCGGTCGGCGACCGCCTCGACCGAGACGGGCGCGAAATCGATGACCGCCTTTCCGCTTCGGGCCGCGGCAAGCACGTCGTCGACGATGTCGCTGATGCGCGCCAGCGAGGTCGCGACCCGTTCGAGGTTCTCGGAGTCGTTCGTCTCCCGCTCGAGGTCGAGAAAGCCTACCGAGATGGAAAGCGGGTTCCGGAGGTCGTGAGAGAGGACCCGCGCGAACTCGCCGAGGCGCTCGTTTTGCTGTGCGAGTTGCTCTTCGTGTTGCCGACGGGTGGTGATATCGCGGCCGACGCCGCAGAACCCGACGACGTCCCCCTCCGGTCCCGTGAGCCGGCGACCGGTGAGTTGGAACAACAGCGTGCCGTCGTCCGTCGGGAGCCGCGCTTCGACGACCGTGGTTCCCGTTCGGATAACTTCTTCGACGGCGCGCTTGACCGCCGGCTGGTCGGCCTCGTGGAAGAACGCGTCGGCCGACATGCCGGTGAGTTCGGCGTCCGACAGGCCGGTCAGCTCCGAGAGTCGCTCGTTCCACGAGACGAGGTTCCCCTCGCGGTCGTAGACGTAGAACACGTCGTCGAGCGCGTCGAGCGCGTCCTCGATGAACCACCCCGTCTCGACCGACTCACCGACCCGCTCGACCGTCTCGCGGGCGGCCCGCTTCTTGCAGTGTTCGCAGGCGAGTCGCCGGACTCGCGACCCGAGCGCGTCGGCCGGGTCGGTGGCGGCCTCGGTGTCGTCGGCGTGGTCGTGCTCTTCCCGTCCGAGGAACTCCTCGCGGACGAGGTACGCGCCGATAGCTAAATCGACCAGTTCGGTCACGGAGTGGTCGGCGTCACCGGGTGCGAGGAAGACGACGGGGAGGTCGTCACCGGCCGTGCGAATCTCGCGGAGCAGGGAGACGGCGTCGCCGTCGGGAAACGCCGAACCGAGAACGAGACAGTCGTACGCGTCCTCGCCGTCGAGGGCACGGCGAGCGGCAGCGAGTGTCGCGGCCGAGTCGACGACGGCGTTCGGGACCGACCGCTGGGCGACCCGGGAAATAGCGCGGTCGCCGTCGGCGGAGAGGACGCGGAGCGGAGTATCGAGTTGCATCGGGCGGGGCGGGGAAACTGAACGACTGACGGAATGCCCTCAGATAAGATAACGTTTCTGCGTATTCTGTCACTTAATTAACTCCTGTTCGGAACGTGCATCCAGTTTTTAAATCGCTCGCCGCATTTGCCCCGGTGTCGTAATCACTTAGTGCAGTGCGGTCGAAGTTCTCGGCATGTCCAAGAAGGCCAAACTGGTTCTGGTACTGGCGCTCGTGGCGGTCCTCTACACCGTGTTCTCCGGGAGTGGAGACACCGTCGAAGTCGAAATCGAAGAGTAACCACTTTCTCGCGTGCTCGGCCGCGTTCGGCCGGGTTCGCCTCACTCGCGGCCGGCCAGTGACGACGCCCGAGGAGGAGGTACACGCCCGAGAGCGAACGACTTACCCGACGTCCGCGCGAAGGCGGAGCCATGTACGGGGTCGTCACGCGCAACGAAGAGGAAGTCGACTGGCCGGAGTTCGACCGCGGCTTCTACGAGGTCAAGGACGTCACCGGTCGGGCGGCCGAACCGCTGTCGAACGCCGTCAACATGATATCGTGTTTCGGCGACAACGCCGCCGCCAACGAGAGCCCCGAGTTGGTCCCCGTCGACGGCGAGGGGAACCCCGCGACGCGGGACCGCACGTACTTCGACTGGGCGTACATCTGCCCGACGAACGAGAAGTACCGCGCCGGCCTGCTCGAAATCGTCGAGGACGCCGCCGCGGCAAACGGCGACGTGCGCCTCGACGACGTGGGATTCCCGCGTGACGAGTACTGCCGGTGTGACCGGTGTACCTCGCAGTTCGAGGCGTGGGCCGACGACCGCGGCCGCGACGCCGACGACGAGGACGCCTGGTTCGAGTGGCGCGCTGAGGTCATCACTAACTTCGTCGCTGACGCCGCCGAGCGCGTCCCCGGTCGCCTGTATCTCACGCTGTATCCCGACCCCTATCCGGGCCATCTCTACCGCCGCGCCGGCCTCGATATCGAGGCGCTCTCGGCGCACGTCGACGAGTTCGTCGTCCCGCTCTACGACACCAACTACGGGACGACCTACTGGCTCGAAACCATCGCCCGCGGCTTCGTCTCGCTTCTGGAGCCCTACGACGCCGACTTCTCGCTCGAACTGTACGCCGTGAACGTGGACGTGGACGACCTCATCCACGCCATCGAGGTCGCAGACGAGTACGCGAAGGACGTGCTGTTCGGCTACGACGCGAGCAACGCCGCCGCGACGCTCCGCCGGATGACCGCCGATGGCTCTCGCGGGAAAACCTACCACCCCGACGACGCGACCCGCTGAACCGACCGCTGTTCGCCGTCCCGAACCGCGGGGACGGAGGGGTCCCTCGGGAGCGTCAGAACGCGCCGGCGAGGTAGCCGATGACGACGATACCGAGGAGGAAGACGAGCGCCGCGAACGCGAACAGGGCGAACATGAGTCGCCGCTGTCCGCTCGTCGGTTGTGCCATGGGCGTTCTCCGGACCGCATCCACTTATCATAGTCGCCGCACGGGACAGTCCCGTCCGGGCGGTCGAACTCCGGCCGAAAAAACGGGGCTCTGTGCGGGTCGGCTACGGGACGACGTAGCCGCCGTCGATGACCATCGGGTGGCCGGTGACGAACGACGCGTCGTCCGAACAGAGGTAGACGACCGCGCTGGCGATTTCTTCCGGTTTGCCGAGACGACCGATTGGCTCGTCTTCGAGCAACCCCGCCTTCGCCTCGTCGTTGCCGGCGGTGAACCGCTCTATCATCGGCGTCTCGATGACACCCGGACAGACCGCGTTGACGCGGACGTTCTCGGTCGCCACTTCGAGCGCCGCCGAGCGGGTCAGCCCGATGACGCCGTGTTTGGCGGCGTAGTAGTGCGCGAGGTTCGCGCCGCCGGTCAGTCCTGCCACGGAAGACGTGTTGACGATAGCGCCGCCGCCGTTCTCGACGAGGCGCGGAATCTCGTACTTCAGCCCGAGGAACACGCCGGTCAGGTTGATGTCGATGACCCGCTGGAAGTCCTCGATGGACATCTCGGCGATGGGGCCGGGCGTCCCCTCGATGCCCGCGTTGTTGTGCGCGAAGTCGAGGCCGCCGAACTCGCTGACCGTCCTGTCGACGAGGCTCGCCACGTCGCTTTCCTTCGAGCTATCGGCTTCGAAGAAGACGGCCTCGCCGCCCTCGCTTTCTATCTCTCGGACGACCTGCTCGCCGGCGTCCACCTGCACGTCCGAGAGCGCGACCATCGCGCCCTCCTCCGCGAACCGGAGCGCAGTCGCCCGTCCGATACCCGACGCCGCGCCCGTCACGAGCGCGACCTTCCCGTCGATTCCCTTCATGATATCACCACGACCCGCCGGCCGTCTGGGCGGCGCAGTCGTGCGTGCCAGTAGGTGTCACTCGAAAATAACGCCTCTTCAGGAACGCGTGACGCTCTCTTGACCGAGAAAAACAGATTTCGTCCGCTCTCGCCGACCGACGGCTCAGTCGAGGTCTTCGATGGGCTCGGCGTTCCCGAAGTACGGGTCGGGGCCGTCGCCGGGAGCCGCCCACTCGACGGCGTTGTCGAGGACGGTCCGAACCTCTTCCTGCTCGTAGATGGGGTAGGTCTCGTGGCCCGGCCGGAAGTAGAAGACGCGGCCCTTGCCGCGGGTGTAACAACAGCCGGAGCGGAACACTTCGCCGCCCTCGAACCACGACGTGAAGACGAGTTCGTCCGGCGCGGGGATGTCGAACCGCTCGCCGTACATCTCGGCGCGGGGGACCTCGAACGACTCGGGAAGCCCGTCGGCGATGGGGTGACCCGGCTCGACGACCCAGACGCGCTCTTTCTCGCCCGACTCGCGCCACTTCAGCGAGCAGGTCGTCCCCATCAGGCGCTTGAACGGCTTGGAGTAGTGTCCCGAGTGGAGCACGAGCAGACCCATCCCGTCGCGGACGCGGTCGACCACGCGGTCGACGATGTCGTCGTCAACCTCGTCGTGAGCCTTGTGGCCCCACCACGCCAGCACGTCGGTGTCGTCGAGGACCGACTCGGTGAGCCCGTGTTCCGGTTCGTCCAGCGTGGCGGTCTGTACGTCGTAGCCGGCCTCGCGGAGCCCCTCGGCTATCGTCGCGTGGATACCGTCGGGGTAGATTTCGGCGACCTCGTCGTTTTCCTTCTCGTGTCGATACTCGTTCCAGACGGTGACGGTGACCATACTCCCGCCGTCGCCGGGCGGCGACAAGTATGCACCGAACACGGAGCCGGACCGTGGCGGTCGCCCACCGGGGCAGCTACTTCCCTTCGAACGCCGGTTCCCGACGACTCATGAACGACTCCACGCCCTCGGCGTGGTCGTCGGTTTCGAACATGACCGCCTGCGCCGATGCCTCGTGTTCGATAGCCGCTTCGATGGAGTCGTCGGGGCGGCGGAGCAGGCGCTTTGAGGCGGTGAGCGCTTTCGTCGGGCCGCCGGCGATGCGCTCCGTGAGGGCGGCGAGTTCGGATTCGAACTCGTCCTCGCCCGCGACGCGGTTCACGACGCCGAGTTCCAGCGCCCGCTCGGGGCCGAGTTTCTCGCCCGTGTAGACGAGTTCCATGGCGACGTTGCGCCCGACGAGTCGCGGAAGGAGGTACGACAGCCCCGAATCGACCGCGAGACCGACCCGGCGGAATCCGAATCCGATGGAGGCGTCTTCGCGGAGGAGTTGGAGGTCGCAGGCGATGGCGAGCGCGCCGCCCGCACCCACGGCCGGGCCGTCGATGGCCGCGACCGTCGGCAGGTCGCACTCGTAGACGCGGCGCACGCAGTCGGCGGTGTCGCGGACGACGTGGTCGACCGCCTCGGGGAGCGTCATCGCGTCCGCCTGTAGCTCTAACATGGCGTTCACGTCGCCGCCGGCGCAGAACGCGCCCGCCTCGTCGCTCCCGCGGAGGACGACACAGCGCGCCTCGTCGGGGAGCGAGTTCAGCGCCTCGCGTACGCCGGCGGTGACGTCGACCGTCAGCGCGTTCCGAACCGCCGGAGCGTCCAGCGTCACCGTCGCCACGCCGTCGGCGAGCGCGAGCCGTACCGCGTCGGAGTCGAGTTCGACCTCGGTCATCTCCCGGTTCGACGTGCAGAATCGTGAAAAACGTTTGGACCGTGGAGAGTTGAATCGTCGGCGACCGAGTCAGGGAAACACCGCGTCCACGTCGATGCCGAGGCCCGGACTCTCGGGGACGCGCATCCGGCCCTCGCGCACGGGTGCCGGGTCGGCCGCGAGGTCGGCGTCGAGAAGCGACGCGGTCGCCAGTCCGTGCGCCCGGTCGCCGGGGAGCGACGCCGCGACGTGGAGCGCGCCGAGTCGGGCGACGACGGCGTCGATGGTGGTCGTGACGACGACCGCCACATCGGCGTCGCGGGCGCGAGTCGCGAGGTCGCGGACGCGGTCCGGGCCGCCGAGCGCCATCGGTTTGCAGACGAGCACGTCCGCCGCGTTCGAGGCGAGCGCCCGCCCCGGCGGGACCGCAGCCAGCGACTCGTCGAGCGCGATGGGCGTGTCGTGGAGTCGCCGGAGCACGGCGTGGCCGTCGAGTTCGTCGGCCGGAAGCGGCTGTTCGAGGTAGTCGAGGTCGAGTCCAAGTTCCTCGACGGTGTGCAGAAATCGGTCCGCGGTCCAGCGGTCCCACGCGGCGTTCGCGTCGGCCCGGAGCGACACGCCGGGACCGACCGCCTCGCGGACCGCCCGCAGGCGCGCCACGTCGTCGGTCGGGTCCCGTGCGCCGACCTTCAGTTTGAGACAGTCGTACCCCGATTTGACGGCGGTCTCGGCGGCCTCGACGGTCGCCTCTGGGTCGTCGTCGCCGAGGGTCGAATTCACCGGAAGCGAGGTGTGCGAGTCGGTGGCTAGGGACGCGGCGAGCGGCCGGTCGGCGGCGCGAGCGCGGGCGTCGGCGACGGCGAGCGAGACGGCGTGTCTCGCGGCGGGCGCGTCCGCAAGCGTCCCGTCTTTGAGCGCGGATTCGGGGTCGGAATCACCGGTGGCGTCGTCTTCGGCGAGGCCGCCGAGCACGTCGCGACAGTCGGCGAGTGACTCGGTCCAGCCCGGAAGCGGGGTCGCCTCGCCGACACCGGTTTCGCCTGCGACATCGACCGCGACGAGGAATCCCTCGCGACGCTCGATGTCACCCTTGGCTGTCGAAAGCGGCGTTCGGAGGTCGACGGCGAACTCGCGGAGTCGCATCGTCACGCGAGGACGAGGCCGACCGAGAAGAGGACGGCGTAGAGCGCGAGGAGTTTGCCCGTGTCTTCGAGCGCGGGGTTGAGCTTCTCGCCTTTCGTCTCGGTCACGACGGTCCGCGCGATGCGGGCCGCGACGGGCATCGAGAACATGGGGAGAAGGACGAACCAGTCGAAGCCGGCGCGAGTCCAGAGGTAGGCGGGGACGACGTAGGCGAGCGCGAGCATGGCGACGTACTCGGCGCGGGCGAAGCCGTAGCCGAACCGGACCGCGAGCGTCCGCTTGCCCGTGGTCGCGTCTTCCTCCTTGTCGCGGACGTTGTTCACGACGAGGATGTTCGTAGAGATGGCCGCGATGGGGAGGCTGGCGAGGACGGCGACGACCGTGACGGTCCCGTCCGGAATCCCGACGGTGAGGGGGGCGGCGAGGACGCTCGCGGCCTGCACGTAGAAGGTGCCGACGACGGCGACGAGGCCGAAGAAGACGAAGACGAACAGGTCGCCGAGGCCGTGGTAGCCGAGGGGGTACGGACCGCCGGTGTAGGCGATGCCCGAGGCGACAGAGAGCAGGCCGATGACGAGGATGGGCACGCCGCCGACGTAGACGAGATACGTGCCGAGGAGGATGGCGGCGGCGAAGGTGAGGTACATCGCTCGCTTGACCTCGGCCGGGGGGATGAGTCCGCCCGCGGTGACGCGGGTGAAGCCCTCGCGGGCCTCGGTGTCCGCGCCCTGCACCGCGTCGTAGTAGTCGTTGGCGAAGTTGGTCCCGACCTGGATGAGGAGCGCGCCCACGAGCGCCGCGAGCGCGGGGAGCGGGGCGAACAGGTCGGCGTGGACGGCGACCGCGGTGCCGACGACGACCGGCGCGGCGGCCGCCGGAAGCGTCTGCGGCCGCGACGCCATCACCCACGCCCGACTGCGAGAGATGTCCTGCGTGCTCATTGTCTGCATACGAGTGCCGAAGCAGTGAGTAAGTTCCTATCCGAAAGCGCGCGACGCCGAGGCGGTGCGTGGGAGAACACGGTGGCCAGGCGCGCGCGTCGGTCCTGACGAGACAGTCACGCCCCAGCGTCAGCGACGACGTGGTCATCGCCGTCGGCCGACGGGGGTGGGCGTCTCTCGCTATTCGGCGTCGGAAGCGGAATCGGAGGCGGGACCGGAATCGGCGTCGAGACCGAGATGGTCGGCGAGTCGTTCGTGACCCCGCTCGGCCCGAGTTTCGACCGTCTCCTCGGAGACGTACATCTCGCGTTGGCGCTCCACGTCGGCCTCGCGGAGTTCGTGGAGTCGCTCCTCGGAGAGGTCGCAGTCGTCGGGGACCCGGCTGTCGAACCGCTCGCGCCAGTTGTCGCGGGCGGCCTCCTCGTCGGCGAGCTCGGACTCGGGGCGTATCCAGTCCCAGTGGCGCGCGAGGTCCTCGGGATACCCCTGTTCGAGACGGTGGTCGGTGATGACCGACCGCCCGACTCGCGCGCCCTGTCCGGCCGACATGATGGCTTGCACGTTGACCTCGCTCACCGGCGCGGCGACGTACAGCCCGTCGATGGCTGTTCGGCCCTCGATGTCGGCGTAGTCGCGGTCGAACTTCGTCCGTGTCTCGCCGTCGTACTCGTAGGTGACGAACATCTCGTCGTCGCCGAGCGGTTCGAGGAAGTCGCCGCCGTAGCGGGCGGCCGCGACGACCCGCCTCGCGGTGACGGTCTCGCCGCTCTGTGTCGTGACCGCGAAGCCGGGGCCGGCGGCGGTCGCGGTCGCAGCCGCGTCGTCGCCGGCGGGTTCGACCGCCTCGACGAGGTCCGAAACGAGGTCACAGCCGGCCTCCTCGACGTGGTCGTGGATGAGTCCGTAGAACGCCTCGATGTCGATGCCGCCGGGAAAGCCGAGGTAGTTCTCCAGATAGGCACAGCGCTGGAGCGACGACCGGCCGCGGTCGAAGACCACGGTGTCGAGGCCGTACCGGCCGGTGAAGACGCCCGCCGAGCAGCCCGTCGGCCCGCCGCCGACGATGGCCACGTCGTAGTCGAACGCCGCGGCCTCCGGGCCTGTCGCCGTCTCCGTCGTCGTGTTCGCCTCCTCGGAGTTCCCGGCGTCTGCCATCTCAGAACTCCCCGTTGACGATGTCCGCGACGCGCTGGCGGTCGAACAGTTCGGCGTCGTCCGTCACGTCGCCGAACACGTCGGGGTACATCTGCTTCGCGGCGCGCTCGGTCAGGAACAGGTTGTGAATCGGCCCCTGGAACAGGTAGCCGCCGCGGTAGACCCGGCCGTTCTGGACGGCCGCCAGTTCGCCGCCGACGGGGTGGTCTTCCATGTACGCGAGGACGGTGTCGCGGAACTCCTCGGGCGTCTTGCGCTCGTGGCCGCGAACGAGAATCACGTCGGGGTCGATTTCGAGGAGGTTCTCGTAGTCGAGTTCGCCGCGGTTGGTCGTGCTGAGGTTCTCGATGTCGGTCCCCGAGAGCGCGTCGGTGACACCGAGGTCGTTCCACTGCTTTTTGCTCGTGCCCTTGTCGTTGAGGCGGTACGGCGAGAACGTCTCGGGCTCGGTCGTCCCCTCGTAGGTGAGAAAGACGTTCGGGCGCTCGTCCGCCGGCGGCAGTTCCGCCTGTATCTCCGCGATGAACTCGTCGTGGAGCGCCTCGAACGCCTCGTAGCGGTCCTCGCGCTGGAACACCTGCGCGACCTTCTCGAACGCCTCGTAGAGCGTGTAGTAGCGGTAGTCGTGCCAGCCGTCCGAGCGGCGGAAAACGAGGTTGCCGACGAACGGGGCGACGTTCTCCGCGATTTCGTCCACGTCGGCTTGGTCCCAGTCGAACCAGTTGATGAGCATGTTCGGGTCGTAGAGGTGGACGTCGTTGTCGAGTTCGTAGAACTCCTCTTTCGTCCTGACCTCGGGGTACGCCTCGACCTGCTCGCGGTCGACGCTCACGCCGGGGAGTTCGTCGTAGACGTAGGTGTAGTACCGCCCCGCGCCGCCGACACCGGTCAACCCGTCGCCGACGCCGAGCGCGACCGCCATGTCGGCGTAGCCGCCGTCGTAGGCGGCCCACGACTCGGGGACCGAGTCGAACGTGACCTCCCCCATCGGCTCCATCGTCACCGAGTACGAAGTGTCGGCCTCGGTGGTCTGGGTCGCGGTCGCCGTTTCGGTCGCTTCCTCGGTCGTCGTCTCGGGCGCAGCGGTCGTCTCGTCGCTCCCCGACGAGTCCGACGTACAGCCGGCCAGCATCCCGGCCCCGAGAGCCGTGCCGCCGTACCGAATGTAGTTGCGTCGCGTGAGTCCCTCCTGCCCGGTGGATTTCTCGTCCATGGAATTTAGGCTAACCTAAATGCATAAGAGCGTTCCTATTTTTCGGCGTGCCTAAACCTTGACAGTCCAACGAGTTCCGGCCCGGTACCGGGGCTGTGGCGCGACAGCGTCGGCCCCGTCAGGGACTCAGTAGTGCCACGGATAGTCGCGGAACCGCGGTTCGCGCTTTTCGAGGAAGGCGTCGCGGCCCTCCTGTGCCTCCTCGGTCATGTAGGCGAGTCGGGTCGCCTCGCCGGCGAACACCTGCTGGCCGATCATGCCGTCGTCGGTCATGTTGAAGGCGTACTTGAGCATGCGCATGGCCGTCGGCGACTTCTTCGTCATCTCGTCGGCCCACTCCAGCGCCACGTCTTCGAGGTCCTCGTGGGGAATCGCCTCGTTCGCCATCCCCATGTCCACGGCCTCCTCGGCGGAGTAGGTCTTCCCCATGAAGAACACTTCGCGGGCCTTCTTCTGGCCGACCTGTTTGGCGAGGTACGCGGAGCCGAAGCCGCCGTCGAAGGAGGCCACGTCGGGGTCGGTCTGGAGGAACTTCGCGTGCTCGTCGGACGCGAGCGTCATGTCGCAGACGACGTGCAGGGAGTGACCGCCGCCGACGGCCCACCCCGGCACGACGGCGACGACGGGTTTGGGCATGAAGCGGATGAGCCGCTGGACTTCGAGGATGTGCAGGCGACCGGCCTTCGCCTCGCGGACGAGCGGGTCGTCGGAGGCGTCGGCCTCGTCGTCGTCGCGGTACTCGTAGCCGGAGCCGCCGCGGACCGACTGGTCGCCGCCGGAGCAGAACGCCCAGCCGCCGTCCTTCTCGGAGGGGCCGTTGCCAGTCAGGAGGACGCACCCCACGTTCGCGCGCTTTCTGGCGTCGTCGAGCGCGGCGTAGAGTTCGTCCACGGTTCCCGGTCGGAAGGCGTTTCGGACCTCGGGGCGGTCGAACGCGATGCGGACCGCCGGCACGTCGACGGCGCGGTGGTAGGTGATGTCGTCGAACTCGTCGGACCCCGGGACGGGCTCCCAGCGGTCGGGGTCGAAAATCTCCGAGACCATACCGAGAGGCGGCGCGGGCGGCGCAAAAAGATTCGCTTGCGGCCGCGGTTCGGAAGACAGGCCGCCACCTGACCGCTCCCCCGGCCCGGAACTATTTGTCAGTGCGCAAACGACTCTCGCGTATGTCGGCCGCGACCAGCCTCCTCGTCAGGTTCGTCCACGTCGTCGGGATGGCGCTCGTCTTCGGCGGCGCGGCGTTCGCGTGGGCCACGCTCAGAACCGGCGAGTCCGGAGGCGCGGACGCCGACGGCTCGACCGCCTCTCTCGGCGACTCGACCCCGCTCGCGACCACCTACGAGTGGGTCTTCTGGGCGGCGATGGGTGCGATGGTCGTCACCGGCGTCGGCAACCTCGGCGCGCTCGGCCCGCCCGGACCGTCCGGGCGCTGGGGGACGCTCCTGACCGCGAAACTCCTCGCGGTGACCGCGTTCGTCCTCGGGTCGTTCGTCCGCACGCTCATCGTGCTCCGGCTCCGACGAGACCACCCGGTGGGTGCCGGGCGCTCGCTCCTCGCGAAGAGCTACGGCGCGACCGCCGGCGCGCTCCTCGTCCTCGTCGCGCTCGCGGAGGTGTTGGCCCATGGCTGAGGCCGCCGCCGGCCGCTTCGAGGCGTGGGTCGTCTCGTCGTTCAACCTCGTCGCCCTGAGCCTCGTCGGGCTCCTCGCGGCGCACGCGAGCGGCGCGCTCGAAGGCGAACTCGCCGGCTTCGGGACGCTTCCGGGCGTTGCCGTTTTCGCCTATCTGTGGCTCCTCACCGCGGTTGCAACTCGGTGGGCACTGGCGGACGGCGGGCTGGCAGACCTACGAACCGGACTCCACGGACTGTGGCGACTCGTCCTCCGCGGGTTCGCGGCGGGCGCGCTCATCGGGGGCGCGTTTCTCCTCGGGGTGCTCCTCGTCGGCGCGATTCTGAACGGCGCGACACTCGTGTCGCTGGCGTTCATCGCGCTCATCGGCGTCGCGGCCGCGAGCGTCGTCGGGGGCGTCATCGGTGGCCTGTCGGTCGTCCTCGACGCCGGCTGTTACTGGGCGGCCGGTCGGCTCGTCGGGCGGTGGACGGAGTCGGACACCTCGGGGCGAGCCCCCGACGTGGAGTCAGTGGGTAAGTGAGTGAGTCAGCCAGTTAGTCAGTCAGCCAGTCAGCCCCGAATCGGGCCGCGCGGACTCGTCAGCCACGACGCCAAGCCGACGAGTACCGCGCCCGCGATGCCGACGAGAAAGGCGGTCGCCCCGGCAAACGACCCGTACGCGACGAGTCCGGTCCCGACGAAGGCGGTGGCGAGCGACCGGCGGCGACCCATCGACTCGGGGTAGCCGACGGCCTTGAACCGCGCGAGCCCCCACGCGACCACGGCGACGAGCGGCGCGAGGCCGAGGCCCATGAGGGGGCGCTGAACGACGAACCAGAAGACTGGAAAGGCGACCACGACTGCAACGAGCGCGAGTGTTCCGCGGCGGCCGAGCGCCGAGGGATAGCCGCGCTCGGCGAGGTCCGAGAGAAGTACCACGCCGAAGACGACGGTGCCACCGGCGAAGACCCCGGCGAGCGGTTCGCGTGTGACGACGGCCGCGTAGGCGAACACGAGGACGCCGAGGAACCCGGCGACGGCGTAGACGCTGCCGCGGTACTGGCGGAAGAGCGTGGAGGACATGTCGCCACGATTCGGAGCGCGGGAGAAAAGTCAGTCGGTCGACTGGTTCGGTCAGTCAGTCAATCGGTCAATCGGACAGACGCTCGACGGCGCGCTCGGCGATGCGCTCGCGCACCCGGTGCGAGGACTCGGCGTCGGTGCGGACCTCGATGACATCGGTGCCGTCGGTGGCGACCGACTCGGCGTAGGCGTCACGGAAGTCGTCCGGGTCGACCGACGCGAACGAGAGGTCGTAGAGGTCCTCGGTGGCTTCGAAGTCGAGGCCGTGGGGCGTCTTGAACTGGTCCGTGAAGGGCGGTTCGTACTCCTCGATGGGGAGCATGTGGAAGATGCCGCCGCCGTCGTTGTTGACGAGGACGATGGTCGCGTCCACGCCGAGGCGACCGAGCGCGAGCAGACCGTTCATGTCGTGGTAGTACGCGAGGTCGCCGGTCAGGAGCGTCAGGTGGTCGGTCGCCGCGGAGCCGGCTCCGAGCGCCGAGGAGACGACGCCGTCGATGCCGGACGCGCCGCGGTTACCGAGGACTGTCCGGGACTTCGTCGAGGGGCGCGCGAAGCGGTCGAGGTCGCGGACGGGCATGGAGTTCGAGACGAACAGCGTCGACGGCTCGGGCGCGAGGTCGGCCACGTCGGCCGCGAGTCGGCCCTCGAACGTGTCAGTCTCGTCGTCGACGAGCCCCCAGTAGGCCTCTTCCGCGTCGGTCCACAGCGCGTTCCACGACTCGTCCGGGCGGTTGCGGATGAGTTGCGAGAGCCGCCACGCGAGCACCGACGGCTCGGCCTCCACGAGGTCGGTCGCGCCGAACTCGGCCTCGCGCCAGCGGCCCGTCGGGTCGACGAGGAACTGTCTGGCGTCGGTGCGCGCGAGATACTTTCGGAGCGCCTTCGAGGTCGGCGACGCGCCGATGCGGACGACGACCTCCGGGTCGGGCCAGTCGGCGGTGACGCGCTCGTCGAGGTAGGCGTCGTAGCCGCCGAGAACGGTCGTCGTTCGGGTGTGACCGCCGAATCGGAGCCCCGAAAGCGGGTCGGCGACGACGGGGAAGCCGGTCGCGTGGGCGAACGCGGCGACGGCCTCGGCGTTGAATCCCGGCGTGTCGGCGGGACCGGCGACGATGAGTCCACGGTCGACCGCGAGGTCGTCGGCCAGCTTTCGGAGGTGGTCCTCGGAGAGTTCCGGCGCGCCCGCGGTCGTCTTGACGTAGGGGCGGCTCCCGCTCCGGCCGTCGAGCGCCTCGGGGTCGAGGTCGGCTGGCACGTCGCCCTCGACGTACGTCGGTTCGAGCGGCTTCCTGAAGGGGAAGTTGAGGTGGACAGGGCCGGCGTCAACGCCGGTCGCCTCGGAGACGGCGCGGGCGGCGGTCGTCCGGAGGCTCCGGAGTTTCCTGTCTGTGGCCTCCGGTTCGGGCATGTCCTTGTACCAACGGACGGCGTCGCCGTAGAGCTTCTCCTGGTCGACGGTCTGGTTGGCCCCGCTGTCGCGGAGTTCCGGCGGGCGGTCGGCCGTGAGGACGAGCATCGGCACGCGGGCCTGCGACGCCTCGATGACCGCGGGGTGGAAGTTGGCCGCGGCGGTGCCCGAGGTGCAGACGATGGGCGTCACCTCGCCCGTGCGCCGGGCGCGGCCGAGCGCGAAGTAGGCCGCCGAGCGCTCGTCGAGGTGCGAGAACGTCTCGATGTCGTCGTGGCGGTCGAACGCCTCCGTGAGGGGCGTCGAGCGACTACCGGGTGCGATGCACACCGCGTCGATACCGGTGCGTGCCAGTTCATCGGAGAAGGTCCGTGCCCAGAGGGCGTTTCGGTTCGGTGCTGTCATCTCGTCTATGTCGTCAAGTCGGATTGAATCGAATCAAGATCTGTCGTCGGCTCCGGTGCCGGTCGTCGGTCCCGAACTCAGTCGTCGCGTTCGAGTTCGTCGAGGACGGGGCGGTACTTCAGTTGCACCTCGTCCCACTCGGCGTCGGGGTCCGAGTCGGCGACGAGGCCGACGCCCGCAAAGAGCGTCGCCAGCGTCTCCTCGACGATTGCCGAGCGAAGCGCGACCGCGAAACTGCCGTCGCCGTCGGCGTCGAACCAGCCGACGGGCGCGGCGTACCAGCCGCGGTCGAACGGCTCGGTGTCGCGAATCACGTCGAGGGCGGCCTCGGGCGGGAGGCCGCCGACCGCGGGCGTCGGGTGAAGCGCGTCCACGAGCGAGAGGACGTGCTCGTCGCGTTCGAGCGTCGCGTCGATGGGCGTCCAGAGGTGCTGGACGGTCGCGAGCTTCCGGATCCCGCGGTCGCCGACGCGAATGTCGGCCGACAGGGGCGCGAGCTGTTCCCGAATCGTCTCCGCGACGAGTTCGTGTTCGTGGTTGTCCTTCTCGCTTCCGAGCAGTTCGTTCGCCAGCCACTCGTCTTCGTCGTCGGTGTCGCCGCGGCCGGTCGTTCCGGCGAGCGCGCCGGTCTCGACCTCGCGGCCGCGGAGCGAGACGAGCCGCTCGGGCGTCGCGCCGAGGAAACTCGCCCCGCCGTTCGGCTCGACGAGGAAGCGGTGGCAGTCGGGGTACGTCCGGCCGAGGCGGGCGAGCAGGTCGGGCGCGGCGGCGGGGCGGTCGAGTTCGACTTCGAGCGCCTGCGCGAGGACGACCTTCTGGAGGTCGCCGGCGCGGATGCGAGAGACCGCGGCATCGACGCTCTCGTGCCACGCCTCCACCGAGGTCGTTCGGTGACGGTCCGCGACACCCGGCGGTCCCTCGGAGGGTTCGTCGTCGAGCGATTCGAGCGTCTCGCGGACCTCGTCGAGCCGGTCGCCGACGACCTCCGGGTCGGCGTCAGCGCCGACGGCGGTGACCGTGAGCCACGCGTCGTCGCCGTCGAAGGCGACTTGCACCTCGGGGACGACGAAGCGCGCGGCCGGGAAGTCGGCCCACGGGTCGCGGCCGGTCGCCTCCTCGTGGAAGGCGAGGCCGCCGAAGAATCGCGGGCGGGCGGCGTCGGGGGCGTCAACGTCCGCGCCGTCGAACAGCGCCGTGGCCGACTCGCGGATGCGCGCGAGTCGCTCAGGGCCGTCTGCCTCGACGGCCACGGCGACGCCGCCGCCGACGACTGTCGGCTCGTCGGGGGCGGTCCACAGCGCCCGCGGGCGACGCATCGTCGCGAGCGACGCCGAGACGGGCGGCGCAGACAGTCGAACCGACCTGCTGACGAGATGGTCCCCCACCTCGTCTGTCCGCAACGGTTCCATCGACCGTGGGTCAGGACCGGGGACGCTTGAAACTCTCCCTTCTGTTCCGCCCGCCGCCCCGGAGGGAGACAGTGGGACGCGCACATCTGTCCACCGAACGACAACGCTGGGGGCTCGGACGCGAAGCGACCGCCGAAAACGCTGAAAAATCAGCTCAGCTGTACCGCTCTTCGTTCCACGGGTTCGCCCACCTTTTTCCGTGGTTCGCTACGCTCACCACGCAAAAATCTGGACCAAAAACTTAGGTTAGCTGTACCGCTCTTCGTTCCACGGGTTCGCCGTGTTCGAGTACCCGCGTTTCTCCCAGTAGCCGCGTTCGGGTTCGGTGAGGAACTCGACGCCCGAGACCCACTTCGCGCCCTTGTAGGCGTACTTGTGCGGGGTGACGACCCGAAGGGGGCCGCCGTGGTCGGCGGGCAGGTCCTCGCCGTCGTAGCCCCAGACGAACATGACCTCGTCGCGCATGCACTGGTCGAGGGGCAGGTTCGTCGTGTAGCCGTCCATCGCGTGGAACATCACGTGGACCGCGTCGTCGTCGACGCCGACCGCGTCGGCGAGCGTCGGGAACGTGACGCCCTCGAACTCGCAGTCGAACTTGCTCCAGCCGGTGACGCAGTGGAAGTCCTGTACCTGCGTCTCGGAGGGGAAGTCGCGGAACTCGTCGAACGAGAGGTCGAGTTCGGTCTCGACCGCGCCCCACGCCTCGAACGACCACGTCTCGGAGTCCCACGAGGGCGTGCCGCTCTTGGAGAGCACGGGGAACCGCTGGGTCTCGCGTTGGCCCGGCGGGAGTCGGTCGTCGCCGAACTCCTCGTAGAGGTGGGTCACGTCGTTGGCCATGGTCGAATCTTCGGCCCGACGCACCTATCACTAACGACTCCGGACACCCGTCGGCGACCGGGCCGACGACCGCACTAACCGAACGTAAGGGGAGATTCGAGTTCGCCCGGACGACCTTCGGAAAACCCGATTATTCCCCCGGTAGAGTTATATACGGCCCTTCCAAAGCGACGGACGTTCAGATGCCCAAAGTAGAGATTACCGTGCCGGAACACCTGGAGATGCAGATCGTCCAACTCGTCGAACAGGGCGAGTTCGTCAACCGCGACGAGGCCATCGAGGACCTGCTGTCGACCGGTATCCGCGCGTACAAGACCAGCGGTCCGATGTCCGACGAGGACCGCGCGTACGAAGACGACGGGATGATGGGTCACGAAGACGAGTACGTCTTCTGAGCCGAGTGACAGTATCCCCCAATAACGCTTAAACCGCCCTCGCGCCTAACCAACGCTCATGCACAAGGACGAACTGCTGGAGCTGCACGAACAGATGGTTATCATCAAGGACCACTTCTCGGCCCGCGATCACGTCGATTCGAGCCTGTTCGACCCCTACGACGAGCTTGCGGTCGAGCCCTCCCACGTCCACAAATCGAAAAGCGAGCACAAACACGCCGTGTTCGTGCTCGGAAACGCCCTCGCGACCGCGATGAGCGACGACGAGTTCTCCAGCGCGGGCCGCGTCGGCAAGCGCATGGAGGAACTGGCCGACGACGCCGAAGGAAAAATCTGAGCGGCCATCCGCCGCAGCGCGCCCCGCGACCGACCGCCCGACGCTGAGTCGTCGTCCGCCGTCGGGTTCGTGTCGCACGCTAGCTCTTCTCAAGCAGTTCTCCGCGGGTTTCTTTATCACCCGTTCGCACGACACAGGTAGCTAATGCTAGAGATACCGGGCTGGATACCGTTCCAGCGGCTCGCCGCGCTCCTCGCGCTCCTCGCCGCGGCCGTCGCGCTCGCCGTCGTCGACAGACCGAGTCGGCTCTCGGCGGCGCTCCGGCGGCGCTTCCTGTTCGGCCTCCCGCTCGGAACGCTCGTCAGCGCCGGCGGCGTCCTCCTCGTCTACCTCGTGGTTCAGGACGGCTGGTCGTCGTGGTACCGGCCCATCGTCATCCCGTTCCGGGCGTGGTCGTACTTCTACCCGACCGGGATGCTGACCGCCGCGTTCGCCCACTCCAGCGCCGGCCACCTCGTCGGCAACCTCGTCGGCACGCTCACGCTCGCGCCGGTCGCGGAGTACGCGTGGGGACACTACCCAACGCGCCGCGGGTCCACGTCGTTCGGGTCGGCCCGCGAGAACCCCTACGTCCGGTCGCTCGTCGTCTTCCCCGCGGTCGTCGTCGGCGTGGGGCTTCTGACCTCCGTCTTCGCGCTCGGCCCGGTCGTCGGCTTCTCCGGCGTCGTGTTCGCGTTCGCCGGCTTCGCGCTCGTCTTCCGGCCGCTGACGACCATCTTGGCGTTCGTCTCGGGGCGCGTCGTCAGCCTGTTTTACAACGCGATGCTCTCGCCCGAAGTCGTCTCGTCGGCCCGTCCCGTCTTCTCGACGCCGTGGTGGTCCCAAATCGCCATTCAGGGTCACGCAATCGGCTTCCTGTTCGGCGTCCTCCTCGGCGTGTGGCTCAGCCACCGCCGCGAGGGGTCGAACCCGCCCGCCCTCCGGAGCTTCGCCGGCGTCCTCCTGTTTTCCGTGAGCGAGTCGCTGTGGGCGGTGTACTGGTACCGCGGCGGCGAGACCTACGTGCTGTTTCGCGCCGTCGGCTTCGCGCTCGTCGTCGCGCTCGCGACCATCGTCGCACTGACGGTCGCGGCCTCAGACAGGCCGCTCCGCGAGTACGCGCCCGACAACTCGCTGTTTTCGGCCCGCCGCTGGCAGGCCGGCCTCGCCGTTCTCCTCGTCGTCGTCGCGGCCCTGTCGGGGCCGGCGATGCTGTACAACACGTTCACCGCGAGCGGCGACGACCTGCCGGGCGAGAGCGTCTCGGTCAGGGACTACGACGTGACCTACGCCGAGGACGTGCCGAACGGGCTGACCGCCGTCTTCGACATCGAACTGTTCGGCGAGTCGACGACGACCAACACCTCCGGGGTCATCGTCAGAAGCGAGCGGCGCGGCATCTGGACCACCGCCGTCTCCACGAGTCGGCTAGCGTTCGACGGCGAGTCGACGGTCAGGCTCGGCGGCCTCGGCTGGCGCGACCGGGTGACGGCGGTCCGCGACGGCTACGTCGTTATGGGCGCGGGAACCGCCTACCGGGTGTTCCTCGTCGCCGACGGCGAGGCGCGACTGACCTACGAGACCGGCCCGGTCCGGGCCGAACCGGTCGTCTCCCGCCGGAACATCTCCGTCGTGCCGACCGCGACGGGCTACGACATCCAAGTGTCGTCGGACAGCGGGACCGTCAGGGGGCCGATGCCGACGAAGAACGCGAGCACGACGCTCGACGGCATTCGGTTCGTCCGCGAGAAGTCGTTCGTCTTCGCCGAGTCGCGGGGGACGAAAGTCCGCATCGCGCGACAAGAGACGTACAATTAGGGCGCGGTCGGCGGACGATTCGTGCGGTGTCTACGGACGGTTCGAGCGGTGATGGGCCGGCGGTGCGACCGCCGCCGCCTCACCACTCGATGCGGAACACTTCGGCGTCGAGCTGTCGGCGGTCCTCGTCGTGGAAGTCGAACTGGCGGTCGAGGTCGAACGTCGCCCGGAACGCGTCCGTGAGGTCGCCGCCGGCGTCGGCGACGAACGACTCGACGAACTCCTTGCTTCCCTCGTTGTGGACCGAGTAGGACACGTCGGCGACCGACGCGACCGATTCGAGGAATGCGCGGTCGGCGTGTTCGTTGCCCCGCTGCGCGCCGAACGGCGGGTTCATGAGCACCGTGACCTGCCGGTCGTCGGGGAGACAGAGCGGCAGGCGGGTCGCGTCGGCGCGAATCCAGTCGATGGGTGCGCTCGCGCCGACCCGGCGGGCGTTGTCCGTCGCGGTTTCGAGCGCGTCGTCGTCGAGTTCGACGCCGACGACGCGGGCGGGCGAGCGGAGCGCCGCGCCGAGTCCGAGCATGCCGGTTCCGGAGCCCAAATCGAGGACCGTCGCGTCCTCGATGTCGCCGCGGAGGTCCGCGAGGTGGACGAGGTGCGCGGCGAGGTCCGGCGGCGTCGGGTACTGTTCGAGCGAGACCTTCGGGTTCTCGAAGCCGGCGACCACCGCCAACTGCGCCTCCAGCGCGGCCTTGGTTGCCATCAGCCGTCGATGGAACCTCGAAGCTCAAAAGCGACACCCTCGCGCCGGGCGCGTTCGCCGAGCGCCGCGAGCGCCGACTTGGCGTCGTCGGGGCGACAGCACTCCGCGACGTCGACGGCGACGCGCCCGACGCCGAGGAACGCGGCGGCGCGGACGTACTCGCGGAGGCGGTCGGACTCCGACTGCACCGCGAGCGGGTCGTCCTCGCAGAAGCGGGCTTCCACGGTGAGTTCGGCGGGGAGGTAGCCCTCCTCGGCGAGTTCGGTCTTCAGGTCGCGGAGGTGCGCGGGAGCAGTCGACTCCAGCCCCGACGCGTCGAGGACGACGGGCGTCAGGTCGGCGGGACGGCCAGCGACGAGTGCGGCTTCGGCGGACGAGGATTCGAGCGTGCTCATGTTGCACACACATTTCCTTTGGTTATGTATATATCTTTGTAAATGCCTAGTGGTAATTTCTGTGCGTGGAATCCGCTGATAGCACGGGGGTTCGCCGTTCCGCCGTGACAGCCTAGGGGCTGATAGCCATGGTAACCGTACTGCCGACGGGGGCACACGCTCCACCCCCATTCCCCCTGACCGCGCGGGCGGTCCACTCGGACGCCGAGGTTCATTCCGACGCTAATTTCGCTACTCGTACGTGTACGAGAGTACCTCAGTCCCCGCGGCGTCGCGAATCGTGACCGTGTCGCCGCCGTTGTTCCACACCGCGCCGCCGCGACCCCAGTAGACGTCCTCGTCGGTGTCGGTTCCCGACCCCGTGTGGAGCGTCAGCGACGCGCCGGGGTCGAGTTCGGTCCCCTCGGCGAACGTGTAGGTCGCGCCCGCCGCGTCGGAGACGGTCCACCCCGAGAGGTCGATGGCGGCGTCGCCGTCGTTCCGGAGCGTGACGTACTCCTCGTTCAGGTTGTCGTTGTCGTTGCCGGGCGCGTCGGCGACGACCGAGACCGAGAGGCCGTCGTCGGTGGTCGCGTCCGGGCCGCCCGCGGCCGACCCCTCGGTCGCGCAGGACCAGAGGCCGACCCCGCGCTCTCTGGCGTCGCGTTCGGCGCGCTCGTAGCGCTCGCGCTCCTCGAACGAACTCTCGTAGACCCGGGCGTGGCCCTCGGCGATGAGGTCGTGGTTGAACTCCGCGCCGTCGACGACGACGTACGCGAGGAGCCGGCCGTAGTAGCCGCGCTCCCCGGCCTTCTCGTCGTAGCGGAGTTCGACGGTTCGGTCGGCGAGTCGTGACTTCGCGTAGGCGCTCGCGTTCTCGCCGGCCGCGCGGAGGCAGGTCCGGCCGGCCTCGGTCTCGGGGACGCCCTCGAACTCGTCGGGCGTGTTCTCGGCGTGGACTTCCGGGGTGTCGACGCCGAGAAGCCGAACCGTCTCGCGCGCGCCGTCCGGCATGACGACCTTGATGGTGTCGCCGTCGACCACCTCGACCACCTCGACTGTCACGTCGCCTTCGGCGGCCGCGGTCGTCGGCGACTCCGACTGCGCCGTCGGCGATGCCGTCTCCGTCGCGGTCGATTCGACTGTCGTCGGCGCGCCCGCGCCACCCCCGCCGAGACAGCCCGCGAGGACCGCGAGAACGACGACAACGAGTGTCGTGGTAGCACGTCTGACCATTCGATTCACCGTTAGTCAGGGAACTGTATAAGTAGGTGCATCCCAGTCGCCCGAATCCGGAGTCTCCGAATCGCCAGACAGCGGCCTGTATCATATTTCTGTTACAAAGGTTTAAATTCACGCTCCACCAGAAACCTTTTAATGGAACGTCCGAGCCGGCAGCGTCAGCGAGAGGAGGAGGCAACGGCACAAGAGGACGAGCAAGTCAACTGTCCGGAGTGCGGCTCTGACCAGATCGTCACGGACGCAGACCAGGGGGAACTGGTGTGTGACGACTGTGGTCTCGTCCTCGATGAGCGACAAATCGACCGCGGCCCGGAGTGGCGGGCGTTCAACCACTCCGAGCGGCAGTCGAAGTCGCGCGTGGGTGCGCCCATCACGGAGACGATGCACGACCGGGGGCTGACGACGACCATCGACTGGAAGGACAAAGACGCCTACGGTCGCTCGCTTTCGTCCGAGAAACGCTCGCAGATGCACCGCCTGCGCAAGTGGCAAGAGCGCATCCGGACGAAGGACGCCGGCGAGCGCAACCTCCAGTTCGCGCTCAGCGAAATCGACCGCATGGCGTCGGCGCTCGGCGTCCCGCGGTCGGTTCGGGAAGTCGCGTCCGTCATCTATCGCCGCGCGCTCAACGAGGACCTGATTCGTGGCCGCTCCATCGAAGGCGTCGCCACATCCGCGCTGTACGCCGCCTGCCGTCAGGAAGGCATCCCGCGCTCGCTCGACGAGGTCGCGGAAGTGTCGCGCGTCCCGCAGAAGGAAATCGGTCGTACGTACCGCTACATCTCGCAGGAACTCGGTCTCGAACTCAAGCCCGTCGACCCCAAGCAGTTCGTCCCGCGGTTCGCCTCCGCGCTCGACCTCTCCGAAGAGGTACAGGCGAAGGCGACCGAAATCATCGACGTGTCCGCCGAGCAGGGCCTGCTGTCGGGCAAGTCGCCGACCGGCTTCGCCGCCGCCGCAATCTACGCCGCGTCGCTTCTCTGCAACGAGAAGAAGACCCAGCGCGAGGTCGCGGACGTGGCGCAGGTGACGGAGGTCACCATCCGGAACCGCTACCAAGAACAGATCGAAGCGATGGGCTTCCGCTGAGCGTCGGCCCGTCGACCAGACCCGCGACCCGGCTCACCGTCACCGACTGACGTCCGTCGACGAGGCTCAGTTTCAGTTTTTCACGAACACCACGACCGACCGTCCCCAGAGGCCGGTGTCGTACTGGTGTGCGACGTAACCGTCGAGGAGCGGCGCGACCGTCCCGCGCTTGTCGGCGGGCGCGATGACCACCGGCGGCACCGACGACCGGGATTCGAGCGCCTCAGGCGTCGCCGCCGACGTCGAGTCGGCGCCGATTCGCTCGACGTACCACGCCATCGGGAGCTGTTCGCCCCACGCGTCGGGGACCGGCGGGTAGTCGGCCGCGCCGTCGGCGATGTACATCGAGCTCCCGTAGTAGAGCACCTCCGGCCCCTCGTCGTCGGTCGGCCCGACCCACGCGGAGAGGTTGTCGCGGAACGACGAGAACTCGCTGGACGGCTGGGCGAAGTGCGCGAGTTCGGTGTTGCGGTCGCTCGGACCGTACACCTCGGTCGTCGCCACCGCACCGGTCTGGGCGACGAGCGCGAGCAGAACGATGACCGCGGCCGCGACGCGGGGCACGTCCCGCGAGTCGAACGCGCTGCGGCCCCAGCGGACGAGCGCCGCGAGACCGATACCCGCCGGGAGCGCGAGCGGGACGACGACGTAGACGCCGAGCCACGGCGCGGACACCTCGGTCAACATGGGGACGAACACCAGCGACGCGCCGGCCCAGTAGACCGCCGCCGACACCTCCGGACGCGGCCCGCCGGCCGTGTAGCGGTCGACGAGGAAGACCGCCGCACCGAGGAGGACGACCGGAAGCGCCGCGAGCGCGAGCGCGCCGAGGAGGTCGCCGAAGTACGGGAGATACTCGTGGGTCCCCTCCGGGTAGCGGTCGACGACGCGGACGCCGACGAAGCGGCGAACCGAGCCGAACAGCGCCGCGTCGATTGCGCCGAGAACCGTCCCCGGCGTGTAGAGGCCCGCGCCGTCGGTGTCGCCCGCCCGCGGGGCGAACGCGAAGACGTAGAGCGCGACGAAGACGAGGAGCGCGCGGGCCGCCGGCGTCGCCGCGCCGCGGAGTCGGGCGGCGTACTCGCCGAGGCGCATCGCGGCCGGGCGCGCCGACGTGAGGAGCGCCGCGTGGTCGAACACCAGGAGGCCGGCGACGGCGAGACAGACGAGCGCGACGACGCCGAGGCCCGAGGAGGCGACGGCGAGCGCGACGGCCGCGGCGAGTCCGTAGGCGTTGCGCCGCCCCGCGCCGTCGACGAGGCGGAGCGCGAACCCGAAGGCGACGAGCGCGAAGCCGACCGCGAGGACGTCGCCGCGGGCGAACCGGCCGTAGTAGACGAGAATCGGGTTCGCCGCGAGGACGGCCGCGAACCCGACGGTTTCGTCGGCGGCGAGGCGGCCGCGGAAGAGGAGCGCCGCGAGCGGGAGGGCCGCGCCGAACAGCGCGAACGGGAGGCGGAGCGCGAAGTCGGTCGCGCCGAACAGCGCGAGCGACGGCCGCGAAAGGTGGTAGACGAGCGGGCCGCCGGCGACGGGACGATACGAGAAGAAGCCGGTTTCGAGCGACCGGAGGCTCCAGTAGCCGACGCGGGCCTCATCCCAGTGAAGCGGCCGGTCGCCGAGGCCGGCGAGGCGGACGACGAGTGCCGCGGCGGCGAGCGCGACGACGGCGAGCGTCGTTCGGTCGGGCCGCCGCCCGACGCGGGAGGGAATCATGGGATGACGTGGCGCGCCGGACGGCAGAAAGGTTACGACTTGGAAGGCCGGCGGCCCGCCCCTTCGAAAGCGTCATCCCCACCGACCGGTAGCAGTCGGATATGTCGCTCATCGAGTCGCTACCCGCTCGCCCCCTCGAACCGCAGGAGTTGACGTCTTTGAACCGCGCCGACGCGTTCGAACTGGTCGTCGCCGTCGAGGACGACGGTCCCGCCCGAAGCCTGCTTTTCGCCACCGAGGCGTGGGTCAAGGGCGTCGCCTACGAGGACGACGCCGGCTGGTCGGTCGTCGAGACGGTCGAACTCGACGACGAGACCGAGCGAATCGACGGACTGCAGGCCTGCGAGGAGGCCGTCCTGTCGTTCCAAGACGACGGGAATGAGGAGTAGTATTAACCGCGTTCCGAACTAAGTATAATTCGTCATGTACAGCGAAATCCTCGTCCCGACCGACGGCAGCAAGGCCGCCGAACGCGCTATCGACCACGCGCTCGACCTCGCGAAGACCTACGACGCGCGGATTCACGCGCTGTACGTCGTCGACACCAGCATCTACACCTCGCTCGACGCCGGCGCGGACGTGGTCATCGACGCCCTCGAACGGGAGGGCGACGCCGCGACCCGACACGTCAGCAAGGCCGCCGAGGAAGCCGGCATCGAGGTACAGGCGGAGGTCGTTACCGGGACCGCCTACCGCTCCATCCGGGAGTACATCGACGACCACGCGATAGACCTCGTCGTCATGGGCACGCATGGTCGCACGGGGCTGAGCCACTATCTTCTCGGAAGCGTCACCGAGCGCGTCGTCCGCACCTCGCCGGTCCCGGTGCTCACCATCCGACTGGACGACGAAGAAGACGAGACGGACGCCGCGAACGAAGAGACGGACGCCGCGAACGAAGAGACGGACGCGGACGCCGAAACCGAGGAGTAGTCCGAACGCGGGCGCGAGGCGAGCGTTCGCCGCACCGTCCGTTCATCTCGGCCGGCGCGGTCGGCGACGGGGGCCGCGGCTTTGATAAACAGTTTTGGTGCGGTCGCTCATAGGCCGCGGTATGACCGAGTACACCGTCGAGTTCGTCGGCACGGGCGAGACCATCACCGTCTCCGACAAGCAGACTATCCTCAAGGCCTGCATCGAGGAGGGCATCGCACAGGAGTACTCCTGCCGCGTCGGGATGTGCCTCGCTTGCTCCGCCGAGATTCTCGAAGGCGACGTCACCCAGCCCGCCGCTCGCGGGCTGACTGAAGAGGAGGCCGAGCGCTTCGCGCTCACCTGCATGGCCCGCCCGCAGAGCGACCTCAAACTCGACCGCGGCGTCTACCCCCCGAGCATCGAGGGCGACGCCGCGGCCGCCGGCACCGCCGCAGACGACGACTGACGACGGGTACTCTCCGGGGGCGGCCCTGCGGCCGCCGACCCACGTTCTCAGTTCCGCATCGCGCCGCTGAGCCGACGCGCCGGCCCGGCACACGCGCTCGGCCCGCGGACCGCGTCTCACGCCTCGCTCGTCGCCGCGCAGTTGTTCGGCCCCAACTCGACCTCGAACGCCTCTTCGTCCGACAGCGAGTCGCGCCCGAGGTTCGTCTCGATGATGCGCTCGTAGTTGGCCGGCCGCGGCGGCATGTCGGAACAGACGAACGAGACGAACGCCGCCTCGTCCATCGAGAGCGCCCCGAGTCGGTCCCGGAGCGTCCCGAGTTCCGCGACGTACGCGCCGGTTTCGTCCGGGACCGTCCGCGGGCCGTAGTGGGTGGGCGCGACCAGCGTGTCGTCGGCGAACTCCCCGTAGCGTTCCGTGAGCGTCGCGTGAAGCCGCCTCGCGGCGGCGGGCGCGCCCTCGTCGCCGTCTTCGAGGTCCGGGCGAGCGACGCTCTCTAAAAAGAGGCTGTCGCTCGCAAAGAGCAGGTCGCCGAGGCGGAACGCAGTCATCTCGGTCGTGTGCCCCGGCGCGTGGACGGCGACGAGTTCCGCGTCGCCGATGCCGATGGTCTCGCCGTCAGCGACGAGTCGCGCGTCGAAGTCGAGGCCGCGGTCGGTCGCGCCTGCCGGGAAGACGGCGGTCGCCTCGGTTCGCTCCGCGACCGCGCTGACGCCGCTGATGTGGTCGGCGTGGACGTGGGTGTCGACGGCGGCGACGACTTCCGCACCGCGCTCGCGGGCGTCTTCGACGTATCGGTCCGCGAACGCCCGAAGCGGGTCGACGACGACCGCCTCGTCGCCGGCGACGACCAGATAGGCGAGACAGCCGCTGGAGGGGCGGTCGTACTGGAGGACCGTCGCGTCCGCGTTCGAGTCCCCGTCCGCGATTCTGACCGGGAGTTCGCGGGCGCGGTAGACGCGCGCCCAGCCGTCCATGCCGGTTTCGAGATTCTCCGCGGGGACGCCGGCTTCGGAGAGCAGGTCGGCGACGTGGGCGCTCGACCGGCCCTCCGCGCAGACGACGACCACGGGCGAGGGGGCATCTCGGAACTCGGCCGCGAGTTCGTCGACCGTCCCGCGAACCTCGGCCTGCGTGAAACGAATCGCCGGAATCTGCGTCGCGGTCACGCCCGCGCCGTCGACGCGCCACGCCTCGAACTCGTCGCGGTTGCGCACGTCGAGCACCGTCGTGGGGTCGCCGCGGGCGAGTCGGGCCGCCAGTTCCTCGGGAGTCATACGCACACGATACGCGCGCCGGGCGGAAGAACGCTACGCGGACCGAAGAAAGAGCAGTGGCCCGCGCTACTCGGTCGTTCCGCCGTCGTTGCTCAGGCGGTTCGAGAGCGGTTGGTCGAAGCCGGACTCGTCGAGGACGCCGGCTGGTGGGCCGTCGACACCACCGGTTGTCGGGGTGTCGGAGCCCGTTCCGAGTGGCGTGCCCGCCCCGCCAGCGACGCCCGTCTCGCCACCACCGAGACGTTCGGCGGCGTGACGAATCGAGAGCACCTGTTCGGTCTGCGAGCGGTTGGCGTCGGCGATGTCGCCGATTTGGTCCGACACGGTGGTCGCGCGGGCGGTCGCGTCGTCGACCATGCGGGCGATTTGCTCGGCGCTCTCGGCTTGGTCGTCGGTCGCCGAGGCGACTTCGCCGACGCCGACGGTAGCCTGTTCGACCGCCGCCGAGATGTCCGAGAGGCTCCCCATCACGTCCTCGCCGCGGTCGATGCCGTCGTAGAGTCGGCCGGTCGTCTGCGAGAGGCTCTCGATGGTCTCCTTCGCCTCGGTCTGGATTTGGTCAACCGTGCCCTCGACCTCGGCGGCGCGGGCCTGCGACTCCTCCGCGAGGTTCTTGACCTCGCTGGCGACGACGGCGAACCCCTCGCCCGCGTCGCCGGCGCGGGCGGCCTCGATGGAGGCGTTGAGCGCGAGCAGGTTCGTCTGCTCCGCGATGTCGTTGATGGCGTCGAGCACCTCGTCTATCTCCGCGATTTGGTCGTGCAGTTGCTGGACGTCCTCGGAGGCGGTCTCCGCGGCCTCGCTCACGTCGCGCATCACGTCGATAGCCTCGTCGGCGGCGTCCTCCCCCTCGGCGGCGCGCATGGCGGCGTCGGCGCTGGTCCGCTCGACCTCCTCCGCGGTCGCCGCGATTTCCTCGACGGTCGCGCTCATGTCCGACACCTCGGCGGCGACCGTCGCCATGTCGTCGGCCTGCGCCTGCGCCGTGGTCTCGATGTCGTCGGTCCGCTCGGTGACTTCCTCGGAGGTCCGCAGGAGCGACTCGACCGGCTCGCTCACGTCGGCTTCGACCTCGTTTGCGAGGGCGCGCCGACGCTCGGCGGCCTCCCGCGCGGCCCGGCTGTACGAGTGGATGTACGTCTCCATCGCCACCTGCTGGTCAAGGGATAGGAGCTTCAACACGGGGAGGATGCGCGCGACGACCTCGTCGACGGCGTCTTCGACCCGGTCGTCGCCACCGCGGAGACCGCTGGAGACGCCGGCCGCGCCACCGAGTAGTCCCGAAAGGAGGCCGTCAGCGTCGGCGTCGTCGTCAGCACCGACATCGGCGTCGTTCCCGGCCGTGTCGCCGCCGATGAACTCCGCTTTCACCTCGTCCGCAACGGCACCCAGAATGCCCTCGTAGTAGACCGAGTACGCCCCGAGGTAGAACTTCGGCCCGAGGTCTATCATATCGTGTAATTTCCCGATTCGAGCCCGCTTCGCGAAGTAGTCCTCACCGTACTCGCCGCGGCCGAGTTCGCGGAGGTACGCCGCCTGGTCGGCCTGCAGCATCTCCATATTCTTCGTCGAGCGACCGAAGAACTTCGTCGTCGCGTGCTCGCCGAGGTGGTCGTAGAACTCCGCCGCGAACTCGTCCGCAAACTCGTCCAAGAGCGGTTCGAGGTCGTGCAGGCGACGTTCGTCTCCCTCCGAGAGACGAACGAACGATTTCCGTCGGTCGATTTCCGCCGCGTCGATATCCAACTGCGAGAGCAGCGCGTCTCCATCGACGCCCGCTCGCGCGCTCGCGTCGACTTGCCCCGAGGAGTCTGTCATATACCGTTCTCAACAGACACCAGTATTTCAACCCTCTCCGCTCGATATCACGAATGATACCGGAACGGATTGCCATGAGAACCCCACAGTCGTGGACCGGACCGAATGTTCAGGTGACTGGCGGACCGATGAACGGTATGGACGCCGATTCCTTCCGCGAGTCAGTCGAGACGGCGAAGCGAACGCAACTCGACCGACTCGGCTCGTCGAAGCTCCTGTTGGCGCTGACCGATGCGGACCTCTCCGAGCCGGCGGTGCTCCGCGCCGCCGCGTACTCCGAGCACGCGGCCCGTGGGACGTTCGAGGCGTGGGCCGACGACGAGTCCGACGAGGAAGCGAGCGCCGCCTTCGAGGCCACCGCGACCCAAGAGGCCGAACACCTCGACCGCGTCCTCGACGCGCTCGGCGAGGAGGTCGACCTCCCGGATGAACCCGGCGTGATGCACGCGTATCTCCGCGGGCGCGAGGACGCTATCGAGCGGGCCGCCGCCGGGATGGTCGGCCGCGGCCTCGTCTCGATTCGGACCCACACGCAGGTCATCAGCTTCTTCGTCAACGAGGCGGACGAGCCCCGCGCCGACCTCTTTCGCGACCTGAAAGCCGAGACAGAGGAGACGCTTGCGACCGGTCTCGACCTCTTGGCCGAGCGCTGCGAGAGCGACGAGGACTGGGAGCGCGCCCGGATGGTCGCCGAGTACGTCGTCCAACTGGCGTACGACGACTACGCCGACGGCCTCGCCGAACTCGGCGTCGACCCGAAGCCACTCTGCTGAGTCGAGTCGAGGACGCCCGGAACCGCCCCGCGTCGTCGACCCAACCTATTCGTGTCCCCGAGTGGTAGCCGGAGGTATGACTTCCGAGGTTCGCGGGCGCGTCGAAGCGCTGTACACCGCGCCGTCGAAGGGGGAGCCGATGGTCTCCCACGAGACCGTCGCGGTCGCGGCGGGCGGCATCGAGGGCGACCGCTACGCCGACGGCGACGGCTTCTACTCGGCGACCGACGGCTGTCAGGTAACGCTCGTCGACGCCGCGGTGCTGGACGACGCGGCGCGCGAGTACGATCTCGACCTCGCTGACGGCCAACACCGCCGGAACGTCGTCGTCCGCGGCGTCGACCTCGACGCCCTGCTCGACGCGACGTTCGAACTCGGCGGAGCGGAACTCCGCGGGACGAAGCTCAGGCCGCCCTGCGCGTACCTCGCGGACCTCGTCGGCGACGACGACGTGGGCGATGCCCTCCGCGAGTCTCGCGGGGGTATCTGCGCGGACGTGCTCGCTCCCGGCCGGGTCGCGGTCGGTGACGATCTCCGCGTGACCGAGGCGAACCCGCGCGAACTGGGCCGCCAGATAGCCCAGCGACTCGGCGGTGTGCGAGTCGCGGACGACGACGAAGCCGCGACGAGCCACGAGGAACGCGGAGACGACCACGAATGACTGGTGACGACGATACCGACGCCGTGGGCGCGACGGCCTCGACACCGGTGGAACGCGCGAAGGCCGCACTCGCGTCGCTCCGGAACGAAGGCGACACCTCGGCGTCGGACGCAGACTCGCCCGTGAGCGCGACCTCGACGGTCGCCGTCGCTCCCGGCCGAGTGAACCTCGTCGGTGGCCACACGGACTACAACGACGGCCTCTGCCTCCCGATGGCCGTGGACCGCCACGTCGCGGTCGCGGCCCGCCCGAGAAGCGACGACCGACTCCGCGTCCGCGCCGCCGACTTCGACGAGACGGCCGAGCTCGCCCCCGGCGACGACCCTGACGGCTGGGCGGCCTACGTCGCCGCGGTCGCTCGCGTCCTCCGCGAGGACCTCCCGATCGGCGGCGCGGACCTCGCCATCACCTCGGACGTGCCCACGGGCGCGGGGCTCTCCTCGTCGGCCGCGCTCGAACTTTCTGTCGGCCGTGCGCTCCTCGCGGTCTCCGGGCGCGACCTCCCCACCGCCGACCTCGCACTGGCGTGCTGGCGGGCCGAACGCGAGGGCGTCGGCGTCGAGTGCGGCATCCTCGACCAGTTCTCCGCGGCGCTGTGCGAAGCCGACTCGGCGCTCTTTCTCGACTGCCGGAGCCGCGAGTTCGAGCCGGTTCCACTCGGCGACGGTGTCGGCGTCCTCGTCATCGACACCGGCGTCTCCCACGAACTGACCGAGTCGGGCTACAACGACCGCGTCCGCGAGTGCGCGGCGGCGCTCGATTCCCTCCGTGAGGTCGCCGACCGCGACCTCGACTCCCTGCGCGACGTGGACCGCGACCTCCTCGACGCCCACGCCGGCTCGCTGGACCCGATGCACCGCCGCCGGATTCGACATGTCGTGACCGAAAACGAGCGCGTCCGTCGCGCCCGCGACGCGCTCGCCGCGGGCCACCTCGACCGCGTCGGCGACGCGATGCTCGCGGCGCACGAGAGCCTGCGCGACGACTACGAGGTGAGCTGTTCGGAACTCGACGCGGCGGTCGAACTCGCCGCCGAGACGCCCGGCGTCTACGGCGCGCGGATGACCGGCGGCGGCTTCGGCGGGAGCGCGGTTGCGCTGGTCGATGACGACGCACTCGACCGGGCGACGCGTGAGATTCGAGACGCAGCCCCCGAGCGCGTCGGCCCCGACGCCGACGTGTTCGCCTGTCGCCCCTCCGCCGGCGTTCGGCTGGTCGGCGAGGAGTAAGCGCGAGCCGACGGCTCCGCGTGGAGTCTCGGAAAAATCGGAACGCGGGTCCGTGAGTTTGACTTTGGCTTACGCCTCGTCGAACAGCGCAGCACTCCGTGCTGCTGGCTCGACGAGTCGTTTCACTCCTCGTCGAATACTGTCGAGCGAAGCTCGACTGATTCGACTTCGGCTTACGCCTCGTCGAACAGCGTCTCGCCGTCGACCATGTGCTCTTCGACGGTGTCCATGTCCAGCGTCACGCCGAGGCCCGGCTTCTCCGGAATCTCGATGTAACCGTCCTCGATGACCGTCTCCTCTACGAG